>DAMDKL010000003.1:198724-255036 GCA_032099885.1 Sporosarcina sp. | reverse complement strand
AAAGAAAAAAGACTGCAGGCAAACTCCAAATCTTTAGAGTTTGTCTACAGTCTGGGGAGCCTATATGACAGGCTCCTTTTTTCCGTTAAAGTCCGGGAGAATGAATGAGTTCATGATTGGGAACCGTTACTCGTGTCACTAGTTCACGGGTGTTCCCGGAGCCCGCTGTCTGTTATACTAGATGAACTAACGAAAACCGGAGGAACGAATCATGAAATGTCCAGCATGCCATTATAACGGAACGCGTGTCATCGACTCAAGGCCCGCTGAAGAGAACAGTTCAATACGGAGACGGCGTGAATGCGAACGCTGCACGTACCGGTTTACGACATTCGAAAAAGTGGAGGAAGCCCCGCTCATCGTCGTGAAAAAAGAAGGGACACGGGAAGAGTTCACGGGGGAAAAACTGCTGCGCGGACTTGTCCGTGCCTGTGAGAAACGCCCTGTAGCACTGGAAGACTTGCAGAACATCGTCCGCTCGATCGAAAAAGAATTGAAAAGCCGAGGCATTACGGAAATCGCCTCCCATGATGTCGGAGAAATGGTCATGGAGCGGCTGGCCGACGTCGACGAAGTGGCCTATGTCCGGTTTTCTTCCGTCTACCGGGATTACCAGAACATCACGATGTTCATCGACGAATTGAAGAACTTGCAGAAAGGACCGCTGCGCGAGAAGAACAGGCCGATGGAAGAGTCCAACTAGCAGGAAGGTGAGAACGTATGCTTTACCAAGAATTACAGCCTGTCGATACGTATACGCTGAAGCAGGCCGCTTCGTTTTCGGAGTATGACCGGCAGCTCCTCTCGCTGTTCTACCAGCCGCTGACCGGACCGGAACCGATCAGCCTGTTCCTGACGCTCTGGGCCGATGCAGAGACGAACACACCGCGCGCATTCAACCATTATCATCTGATGAATCACCTGAGCATGTCGCTGCCAGCTGTCTTCCAGGCGCGGATTTCTCTCGAAGCGATCGGACTTCTGCGATCGTATATGGGAATGGAAGGGGACAGCCGCACGTTCGTCTATGAGCTGCTGCCGCCGCTTGACGCCGATCAGTTCTTCCATGACCCGCTGCTCGCGACGTTCCTGTTCAGCAAAATCGGGGAGACTTCCTACCGGGAGCTCCGTGCCCGTTTTGCGGTCGACAAGCTGGACATGACAAAATATAAAGAAGTGTCCCGGAACTTCCTTGACGTCTATACACCCGTCAACGGCAATGCACACGAGCTGCTGAACGACCAGCCGCTCCGCCAAAAAACCGGGTCGGAGGGTGTGCCGTTCGACGACAGCTTTTTCGATTTCAGCCTGATGATGAGCGGCCTGTCCGAACAGATGGTGCCGCGCAGTGCGGTTGCGGGAATTCCGCAGCAACTCATAGCGAAATTGGCCTTTCTCTACTCGCTGAGCCCTCTCGACATGCAGAAGGTGATCATGATGGCGCTCGATGACAAGCTGGAAGTGCCTGAAGACCGGCTGCGCCGGGCGGCAACCGATTTTTATAAGATGAACATCTCAAATACGGCGCCGAAACTGAACAGGTCCTATATACCGGAAGACACGCCTGAGCCGGCAGGCAGTCAGCCGGCAATGTCGAAACAGCAGGAACTTCTCGCTTATTTCAAACGGGTATCCCCCCGGGAATTGCTGTACGATCTCATCGGCTCCGAACCGTTTTCGGTGGATGTTAAACTGGCCGAACGTCTCATGAACGTCCACAAACTGCCATTTGAAGTCGTGAATGTCCTCCTGCACTACATCGTATTGAACAATGATGGCAAGATCACCAGTGGTTTCGCGGAACGGATCGCCTCTCACTGGGCAGTGAAGAAGGTCGACACCGCCGAAAAAGCGATAGAACTGTCGCGGAAGGGCCTGGATGAGTCTGAACAGCGGAAAAAAGAAGGCAGCCGGCCGAACGGCAGAAACCAGAAGCCGGCACGAGAAGAACAAGTGCCTGACTGGTTCCGTAAGAAAGACGGCACTTCAGAACCGGAGAAATCTGGACCTGCGCAAGATGATGAAGAAATTGAAAACAAACGGAAAGCATTGATGGCAAGACTTGAATCGATGCGGAATGAGGTGAACTGATGGAACGGATAGGAGATGCCATGAAACGGGTCATTAACGCGCCGGCTCTCGCTGCACGCTACGAACAATTGCGGAACGAAGTGCTGGCCGATGAACAGATCCAGCGATTCATCGAGACGCATTCCGGGGAAATCGACAAACAGGTCATCGATCGGAGCCTCAACAAATTGTACGAGTATACGACGGCGTCCCACCAATGCGCCGACTGTCCGAGCCTTGACGGCTGCATCAACGTCATGAAAGGGTTTGAACCAAAACTCGTCATGAACCAGGGGATGATCGACGTGACATACATTCGTTGTCCGCGGAAGGAACTCGACGACGAAAAGCGCGCAGTCAGCAAAATGCTCGACAGCCTGTACATGCCTCGTGACGTCATGTCTGCAAAGCTGCCGGATATCGATCTGTACCACGATAACAGCCGGCTGGATATCGTCGACCAGGCCGGCAGGTTCATCACCGAATACGAATCGACGGGCAGATTGCCGGAAAAAGGGCTCTACATCCACGGACCGTTCGGAACCGGGAAGTCCTACATTCTCGGAGCCCTGGCGAACGAACTGGCAAACCGCCAGATCCGCACCGTCGCCGTCTATTTGCCTGAATTCCTGAGGGAGATCAAACAATCGATCCAGGACCAATCGCTGAACGAGAAGATCGATTTCGTCAAAAAGGCGTCCGTCCTCATGCTTGACGACATCGGCGCTGAATCGATGTCGGCCTGGACACGGGACGAAGTGCTCGGCACGATCCTGCAATACCGGATGGCCGAACAGCTCCCGACCTTCTTCACCTCCAACTTCACGATGTCCGAACTCGAGCATCATCTGACGTACACGCAGCGCGGCGAAAAGGAACCGATCAAAGCAGCCCGCATCATGGAACGCATCCGCACGACGAGCACACCCGTCCGCCTCTCCGGCGAAAACCGCCGCGGTGAGTGAAGTTGACAGATTTTTTACGGAACACTTGCTTTTTGCGGGTGACTTCCCTATACTAATCACCATACATGAAACAAATGCGCAGAAAAGGACAGCGATCGTCTGGACGGCCGACAGAGAGCGGGGGAATAGCTGAGACCCTTGCAGGAACCGACACCGATCGACCCCCTTGGAGCAGCAGCAGGGAACTTGCAGTACCTGCTGACGGACCCGGCCCGTTAGCCGTTTGAAGCTTCATCTTTCCGGCTGTGCCCGGATGGAAGGAAGAAGGGTGGAACCGCGAGAACAAGTCTCGTCCCTTTATGGGATGGGTCTTTTTTTGTTTTCAAAAATTAAAAAGGAGTGCATCGACATGCCAAAATCAGTACAGTTGAAATTTCCGGACGGAGCCGTAAAGGAGTTTCCGGCAGGCACAACGACAGAAGACGTCGCCGCATCGATCAGCCCGGGACTTCGGAAGAATGCACTTGCAGGAAAACTCGGAGACCAGCTTATCGACTTGAAAACACCGATCGACCACGACGGGGACATCGCGATCATCACAGCCCAGTCGCCGGAAGCGCTCGAAATCCTGCGTCACAGTACAGCGCACTTACTCGCCCAGGCAGTCAAACGCAAATTCCCGGATGCGAAACTCGGAGTAGGACCGGCTATTGAAAGCGGCTTCTATTATGATATCGACTCGCCGACTCCGATCACAGCCGACGACCTGCCGGAACTCGAGAAGGAAATGAAGCGGATCATCGGGGAAAACCTGCCTGTCGTCCGCCACGTCGTCACACGTGCAGAAGCACAGAAACGCTTTAAAGAGATCAACGACGAATACAAACAGGAACTGCTAGAAGCGATCCCTGAAAACGAAGAAGTGACAATCTACGAACAAGGCGAATTTTTCGACCTGTGCCGCGGCGTCCACGTCCCGTACACGGGCAAACTGAAGGAATTCAAACTGCTGAGCATCGCAGGAGCCTACTGGCGCGGCGATTCCAGCAACAAAATGCTGCAGCGGATCTACGGGACTGCGTTCTTCAAGAAAGAAGACCTGGCAGCCCATTTGAAAATGCTCGAAGAGGCGAAAGAACGGGATCACCGTAAAATCGGCAAAGAACTCGATCTGTTCATGAACTCCCAAAAAGTCGGACAGGGCCTTCCGCTCTGGCTGCCGAAAGGCGCAACGATCCGCCGCGTCATCGAGCGCTACATCGTCGATAAAGAAGAACGTCTCGGCTATGACCACGTCTACACACCGGTACTCGGCAGCGTTGAATTGTACAAGACATCCGGACACTGGGATCATTACCAGGACGGCATGTTCCCGGTCATGAGCATGGATAACGAAGACCTCGTGCTCCGCCCGATGAACTGCCCGCACCATATGATGATCTACAAGAACGGCATCCACAGTTACCGCGAACTGCCGATCCGCATCGCGGAACTCGGCACGATGCACCGCTACGAAATGTCCGGCGCACTCTCCGGTCTGCAGCGTGTCCGCGGGATGACACTGAACGACGCGCACATCTTCGTCCGTCCGGATCAGATCAAAGAAGAATTCCAGCGTACTGTACAACTCATCATCGACGTCTACAAAGACTTCAACATCACAGACTATTCGTTCCGCCTCTCGTACCGCGACCCGGCGGATACAGAGAAATACTTTGATGATGACGCGATGTGGGAACGCGCAGAAGGCATGCTGAAAGACGCGATGGACGGCATGGGTCTCGACTATACGGAAGCGATCGGTGAAGCTGCCTTCTACGGTCCGAAACTGGACGTCCAAGTGAAAACAGCAATCGGTATGGAAGAGACGCTCTCGACCGTCCAGCTCGACTTCCTGCTGCCGGAACGCTTCGACCTGACATACGTCGGGGAAGACGGCAAGCAGCACCGCCCGGTCGTCATCCACCGGGGTGTCGTCTCGACGATGGAACGCTTTGTCGCATTCCTCATCGAAGAATACAAGGGCGCCTTCCCGACATGGCTCGCACCGGTCCAAGTCGAAGTCATCCCGGTCTCGCCGGAAGCCCACTTCGACTATGCCGACAGCGTCCGGGAACAGCTCACAGCAGCCGGCTTCCGCGTCGATCTTGACAGCCGTGACGAAAAGATCGGCTACAAGATCCGTGAAGCCCAAGTCCAGAAAGTCCCGTACATGCTCGTCCTCGGCGATCAGGAAATCGAATCCGGCACCGTCAACGTCCGCAAATACGGCGAACAAAAATCCGAATCCATGTCCTACGAAGACTTCCTGAACCTATTAAAACAAGACACCAATCGCAACTGAGCTATAACTGTTTTAAAGAAGTAAACTAAATGTAGGAGGGCTGCCTGTCGATGGCGGTCCTCCTTTTTGATTGTTCTTCTGCAATGATGCATACTATCTTAACGGAGTGGAAGACGGCGACTCCTGGGGGATCAGCGAGCAGGTTGAGACCCCGCAAGGAGCAAAGCGACTGAGGAGGCTCAACGCTCGCCCCCCGGAAAGCGTCCGTCTGGAACGCAGTGGTGATGTGAGATTATAGCAGGCATTCTCACGATGAATTTTATTTGTTGACATGTCTGCTGTTCTTGTGGTAAAGTAGTTAAGGTAAATGAATACAGTTTGTGATACAAGAAGGAGCTGCCCGCTTCTCACCCCATCGACGCCATCCGGCAGTTGCTGAGGTCAGCACAGTAGTGAAGCCTCGTGCCGAAATACGCACGTGCGCATACGCGGGTGGACAAATGACCATTTGTCTGCTTTTTTTATTGCCTCATTACCGCTGCGGCTCACGCCCGACGGTTCTGCATGCTGTGCCGGACGGCGCAGCCTGCTCAAACAGTGTATTCGCGAGATATTATTCGGAGGTGGATTACGATTAGCAAAGACATGTATGTGAACGAAGGAATTCGTGCCCGTGAACTTCGACTCATCGACCACAATGGTGATCAGCTCGGCATTAAATCCCGCAACGAAGCACTTGACATTGCTGCCCGTGCCAACTTGGACCTCGTCCTCGTCGCTCCTACAGCGAAACCGCCTGTAGCCCGCGTCATGGACTACGGTAAATTCAAGTTCGAGCAGCAGAAAAAAGAGCGGGAAGTCCGCAAGAACCAAAAGATCATCCAGGTCAAAGAAGTCCGGCTCAGCCCGACAATTGATGAGCACGACTTCCAAACAAAGCTTCGCAACGGGATCAAGTTCCTTGAAGCAGGCGACAAAGTGAAAGCATCTATCCGTTTCCGCGGACGTGCTATCACACACAAAGAAATCGGCCAGCGCGTCCTCGACAAGTTCGCAGAAGCTTGTAAAGAGGTCGGAACCGTGGAAGTCCGTCCGAAAATGGAAGGCCGCAGCATGTTCCTGATGCTTGCGCCGATCAATGAAAAAAAGTAAGCTGAACAAACGATTTAGGAGGAACAGATCATGCCAAAAATGAAGACTCACCGCGGATCCGCGAAACGTTTCAAAAAAACAGGAACTGGTAAAGTGAAACGCGGCCGTGCGTACACAAGCCACCTTTTCGCCAACAAGTCGACAAAAGCAAAGCGTCACTTGCGTAAAGGCTCCCTCATTTCATCTGGAGACTACAAGCGTATCCGTGAAATGATCACGTACATGAAGTAATCCCGTACGACCCGGCCGGAGATTCCGGCTGACCCGATACTAAACTAAATTTATTCTTATTGAATAGCAGGAGGTAATTACTATGCCACGCGTAAAAGGTGGAACAGTGACGCGCAAGCGCCATAAACGAGTATTGAAATTAGCAAAAGGGTATTTCGGTTCGAAACACCGTCTATACCGAGTAGCCAACCAGCAAGTGATGAAATCATTGAACTATGCATACCGGGACCGCCGCCAGAAAAAGCGGGACTTCCGCAAACTCTGGATCACACGTATCAATGCGGCTGCACGCACGAACGGTATGTCTTACAGCACTTTGATGCACGGCCTGAAAGTGGCTGGCGTTGACGTGAACCGTAAAATGCTTGCAGACCTGGCTGTATCCGATGCAGCTGCATTTGCACAATTTGCAGAAACAGCAAAACAATCATTGTCTAAATAATAGACCTTGACGATGCCGTGATTCCGGAACTTTCCGGTCACGGCATTTTTATATATATATTCTTGAATTGACGTAAAGATTCAAACATTCCGACCGACAAGTAACTAGAAGGAGTGAGCGCATGAAAGAGATTGCAATCGGCTGGATCGTCCTCCTGTCTGTTGCGGCATTTGCGGTCATGGGCTACGACAAACGGCAGGCAGCCCGCCGCGGGTGGAGAGTGCCCGAGAAACGGCTGTGGCTGCTGGCGGCGGCCGGCGGAGGGATTGGCGCATACTTCGGTATGCAGACATTTCGGCACAAGACCCGGCATACGGCGTTCCGCATCGGCTTCCTGCTCCTTGCGCTAATCGATGCAGTGCTGCTGCTTTGCTTATTCGGTGTACGCATGCCGTCTTTCGACGGAGTCCTTGCCGTGCACTGGCTTATTCAACTGGAGGAGGAGATTCCGTGGAACTGACGAAACTTTTCACTATGCAGAAATCACTCGATACATACATCCAAGACCAGCACGGATTGGCGGCGGAACAACTATTCGAAGACAAATTGCTCGCGCTTCTCGTGGAGCTATCGGAGTTGGCGAACGAGACCCGCTGCTTCAAATTCTGGAGCACGAAAGGACCGTCCGAGCGGGCGGTCATTCTCGAGGAATATGTCGATTCCATCCATTTCCTCCTGTCGCTCGGCATTGTGAAAGACCTGACGTCATTCAATGACTGGACGATCACCGAGACGAGTGAAACGCTGACGGCGCTGTTTATCCGGACCAATGGCGCAGTACTTGCGTTTGGAGAACAGCCTGACATGGACAGCTATGTGGATCTTTGGATACTCTACGGGCAGCTGGCTGGCAAACTGGGATTCACTCCAGACGAAATCATTGCCTCTTATCTGGAGAAGAATGAGAAGAACTACGAGCGTCAAAAATCGGGCTATTGACATCTTCCGGTAAAATAGATTTATTGAAAAAATAATAGATTGACAAACTGAGAAAAATGAAAAATAATAGAATGAGAGAGTTGAAGAGGAGGATTTTTCGTGAACGAGTGGAGTAAGGAAGCATTTGGAAATAGGTTAAAAGAACTGCGGGAACAACGCGGACTTTCGATGATGGCATTCGGAGCCGCGATCGGTACATCCGCCAGCCGGATCAAAGACTGGGAAAAAGGCAAAAACGCGCCGTCAGCAGCCTGGGTTGCTAAGATTTCAGAGCGCTTCAATATATCGACGGATGAGCTGATCATGGGAGACTCCAAAAAATCACCTGCGTTCAACCAGTCCAACAGTGCGACAGCGGAACCGCTGTATGAACGCTTGCGTGAAACACTGGTTGTCGACGGCTTCTCAGACGAAGCGGACGAAGAAACAGATGAGCTGTATGGACAATTGGACGCAGCCAACAAAGCCCGCTACCGCAGCGGAAAAGGCCGCCGTCTTGCAGAACGTGAAATGCTGCACCTGATGACGCAGCTGCCGAAAAAAGATGTCTTGGAGCTTCTGGAGCTCGCTAAGCTGAAATGCCGCTGCCAAAAGCCAGCCGGAAACTGAATTGCAAGCTGCTGACACAAACACAACAGATGATCCCGTCTGTTGTGTTTTGTTTTGGAGTTAGACGGAGATGCGCTATGATGTGGAGAGTGAAGAAGATTCTCACAAATTATAGATGCATACAGGAAGGATGGTCGTTAACAAGATGAAAGCTATTATCCATGGGGACGCAGGACTCCGCACGGGCAAAATGTCAGATCCCGAAGCGGACAGCGGGGAAGTTGTCGTTACGTTAAAAACGGCAGGGTTGAATCGGCGGGATCTCTACATACCGGCACGGCGGAACCACAAAGGGGATGACTTGGCGCTCGGATCCGACGGGGCTGGAGTCATCGAACAGATCGGGGATGGAGTGACCGGCTGGAAAGTGGGTGACGAAGTGCTCATCAACCCGTCCATAGGCTGGTTCAAGAATACAGCCGCCTCGCCTGACGGATTCAGCCCGCTCGGCATGCCGGACGACGGTACCTTCGCGGAGAAAATTGCTATCTCTGCGGAACAGCTGGAGCCGCGGCCGCGTTATTTGACGTGGGAGGAGTCGGCGTGTATCGGGCTCGCCGGCCTGACGGGATACCGGGCACTCGTGACACGGGGCCGGGTGCAGGTAGGCGACACGATTTTCCTGCCTGGAGCTGGAAGCGGGGTCGCGACATTCATCATCCAATTCGCAAAAGCGAAAGGGGCACGGGTGATCGTGACATCGCGCAGTGAAGCGAAGCGCAGGGCGGCAGTCGAGCTCGGTGCCGACCGGGCAATCGATACGAATGCCGATTGGCGGGAGGAACTGAAAGACGAGACGGTTGACCTCGTCATCGAGAGTGTCGGACGGGCAACATTCAACAGGTCGCTCGATCTGCTGAAGAGCGGGGGGCGCCTCGTTGTCTTCGGCGCAACGACAGAGGACACGGTTGATCTAGACTTGCGCTCGCTGTTCAACAAACAGCAGGAAATCATCGGTTCCATGATGGGCAGCCGCGAAGAACTGCGCGAGATGCTCGCCTTCTCTGAACAGCACGGCATTCGGCCCGTCATTGACAAAGTTTTTCCGTTCGCCGAAGCTCTCGAGGGATTCAAGATGCTTGAAAACAGCAGCCAGTTCGGTAAGATCGTCTTTACCATATAACAACAGCCCGCTTCCTCTGCAGTTCGAGAGGGAGCGGGCTGTTGTCATTAGAGGGACTTATCGTCGACTGCATCGAGCCATTTCTCGATCGTTCCGACGACGGATTCGACACAGCCGTCATCGAACGGGGAGATCAGGTTTGCGGCTTCCACTAGTTCTGTAAAGGACTTTGAGCCGCCGAGTCTGCACAAACGGATGTAATCATTCCATGCCGCTTCGTGATCCTCCTGGTCCTTTTTCCAGAATTGGAACGCGCAGATCTGTGCAAGGGTATAATCGATGTAATAGAACGGGACATCGTAAATGTGCGCTTGCCGCTGCCAAATTCCGCCGTAATCGCGGTTCGGCAAATAGATCTGTTCGATCCGTTTCCATGCTGCTTTTCGTTCTGCGGGTGACATTTCCGGGTTGTCGTACACTTCGTGCTGGAATTCATCGACCGCCACGCCGTATGGCAGGAACAGCAGACCGCTGCTCAGGTGGGAGAACTTGTACTTCTCCGTCTCTTCACGGAAGAACAGTTCCATCCACGGCCATGTGAAGAACTCCATGCTCATCGAATGGATTTCCGCTCCTTCGCTCGTCGGCCAGACGTATTCCGGTATACCGATATTACGGCTCGAGTATACTTGGAACGCATGTCCTGCTTCGTGTGTCAGCACATCGATATCGCCCGATGTCCCATTGAAATTCGAAAAGATGAACGGCGAATCATAATTGTCGATGAACGTACAGTACCCGCCGGCTTCCTTGCCTTTCTTTGCAACCAGGTCGAGCAGGTTCTTCTCGGTCATGTACGTAAAGAACTCATCGGTTTCCGGAGACAGTTCCCGGTACATTTCTTTACCCTGCTCGATTATCCACTCCGGAGACCCTTTCGGTACTGCGTTCCCCGTCAAGTAATCCAGGGATTGATCGTAGAATTTCAGGGAATCGACACCGATCCGGGCCGCCTGCCGCTCGTATAGTTTGTTTACGACAGGGACGATATAATCGCGCACCTGATCCCGGAATTTCTTCACCATCGGCGCATCATAACCGATCCGGGACATGCGCACATACCCAAGTTCCGTGAAAGAAGAGAACCCGAGCTTCTTGGCGATTTCGTCCCGCAGCTTGACGAGCTGGTCATAGATACCATCGAATTTTTCTTCATGCTGCTCGTAAAAACTATACTGTGCGGTCATCGCGTTCTTCCGGATATCGCGGTTGGTCGACTCCGTGTAGGGACCGAGCTGCGCAAGTGTCAGTGTCTTGCCGTCGAAATCGATTTGGGCGGAAGCAACGAGCTTTGCATACTCCGATGTCAATTTGTTCTCCTGCTGGAGCAGGGGCATGACTTCCGGAGAAAACGCCCGGATTTCGTTTTCGGCAAGGGCGAACAGCTGCGCTCCCCACTGTTCTTCCAGCTCCTTGCGGAAACCGGATGACAGAAGGGCTTTGTAGAACTCAGTCGTCAGCCCTTGAAATTCGGGGCTCACCTCATCAAAATAATCCCTTTCCTTTTGATAGAACTCATCGTTCGTATCGATGGACGAGCGGATATACGCAAGATTCAGCTGCGTCGAGTAATCATTCCGGATGACATTGATCTCCCGGATTGCCTCGTTCTGCGCTTCGAAAGTCTTCGCATTCCTGAGACTTTCCAGCAATTCAGTAAAATCGGTCTTGATCTCGTCCATTTCAGGACGGGCGTATTGATAGTCTTCAAATGGAATCATCGTATACCTCCGCTCTGTAAAATAGATAACCTCTTCTATTGTTGACGAAATTGCGGAAAAAAGCAAAAGACAGCCCTGCGAACTGCCATCTTTTCATCGGAGTGTATAAGTGTCCAGCATCCAGCCATCGTGGTATGATGAAAACAGAAGAAGGAACTGCAAAATCGAACAGTAAGGGGAACTGAGAAACTTATGGAGATTACACAATATACGAAAACAGAACTGATGGACCCGACAGGCATCCTGGACGGCAGACGATATGAGTTCTTACTCTATATCGACTTCGATGAAGAGGACGAATTAGCGGAGGAAGAAGCAGGCGGCATCCGTACCGTGTATATAGAAGAAGATAGCCGCAGCCGGATTACCGGTACGTATTTCTTCCGGAAAGGGACCGAGGAACCGCTGGATTTCGAGCTTGAGGAGGAGGAAGAAGCAGCTGTACTGGCATTTTGCGGAAACCATGCAGACGACAGTGCCGAACGATCACAGCCAGACGCATAAAGAGCGGAATCCACGGACAAATCACGTGATATTCTGCTGTAAATAGTGGATAATGAAGTCAGAACCGAATGCTTGGACAGCACCGTACGGGCAATGTCCGGACGTTCTGCAAAATCTTTTAGTAATGGAGTGTTTGCAATGGATAAAGAAATCGTAGACATAACAATAATAGGCGGGGGGCCAACCGGTCTGTTCGCTTCTTTCTATGCAGGCATGCGGGAAATGTCGGTGAAAATCATAGACAGCCTGCCGCAATTGGGGGGACAGCTGATTGAGCTCTACCCGGACAAGTATATCTATGACGTCGGCGGGTTCCCGAAAATACTGGCGAAAGACCTCGTCGCGAACCTCGTGACGCAAGCGCACCATTCGAACCCCGAGATCCTCCTCGGTGAAGCGGCGCTGTCCGTTACACGCGATGGCGACCACTTCGTTCTGAAGACGGACAAAGGTGAACACTTGACGCGCACAATCCTGCTGACTGCAGGCATCGGAGCATTCCAGCCGCGCAAGATCGGGATCGAAGAAGAATCGCACTTCGAAGACAGCACCCTCCACTACGGCATTAAAGACTTGGCACTGTTCAAGGATGAGCGGGTCCTCGTTTGTGGCGGCGGTGACTCGGCAGTCGACTGGGCACTCATGCTCGAAGACATCGCCGAGAATGTCACGCTCGTTCACCGTCGTGAACGGTTCACGGCACATGAAACAAGTGTCAATCAGCTGATGGAATCGAAAGTGAATGTCTTGACATCCCGCTCGGTGAAATCGATCAAAGGGGAAGACGGCAAGCTGCATGAAGTTCAAATCGTCCACAAAGACGGCACGGAAGAAATCCTGCCGATGGACCATGTCGTCGTCAACTACGGTAACATCTCCTCACTCGGGCCTATCAAAGAATGGGGGCTCGAGATGGATAAAAACTCCATCGTCGTCAATACCCGAATGGAAACGAACATCGAAGGAATCTATGCCGCCGGGGATATTACGAACTATGACGGAAAAGTGAAGCTGATCGCGGTTGGTCTCGGCGAAGCGCCGATTGCAGTCAACAACGCAAAAGCTTATCTTGACCCGAAAGCACGTGTCCAGCCGCTTCACAGCACAAGCGTCTTCTCATAAGCGTGAAATCAGAAAAGCTGCTGCCCGACCAAACGGCCGGGCAGCAGCTTTTTACTATTGTTCCGTTTCTTTTTGAGGGCTGAACAGGTTCGAGACCAGAAGGCCCATGATGAGCGCGACACCACTCATGACAAATGGCGTCCCGCTCTCAGGCACACCGGGATAGATGACGAAAATCGAACCGATGATCAGCCCGATAATGACTGCAAACGTCAGCGTCGCATACCGGCTTAGCAAAAAGTGGATCACTTTACTGCTGATGATGAACCCGGTGATCACACCGAGACCGATCACGATCATCACGGGTATATTGAAGTCGGACAGTGCGCCGATCGCCGTTGAATAGAATCCGAGCAGCAGCAGGACGAAAGATCCGCTGATACCCGGCAGCAGCATCGCCGTACTCGCTGCCCAGCCCGCTAAGAACAGGAGAATCGTCCGAGACGGCGTCAGTGACGTGATAGCAGCACGGTCAGCAGGGGAGATGAAGCCGGTCGCCGCAAGCAGTACGCCGACAATAAGAAGCACGGCAACATGACGGAATCCGAACGATGTCCTGACGTCCGCCTGGCGGAACATGAACGGCAAAATGCCGATGATCAGCCCCATGAAGAAGAACTGTGTCGGGGCATGGTAGTTTTTCAGCAAATAGCTGATGACCCGGCTGAACAGCAGCAGGGCTGCTGCCATCCCGGCACCGAGCGGCAGCAGGAATCCGATATGGCTGCGCCAGTCCTTGCTGAAAATACCGCTGATCGAGGTAAGGAGTCGATCGTATATGCCGAGCATGAACGCGATCGTCCCTCCGCTCACTCCGGGAATCAGATCACTGATTCCCATTAAGAAACCTTTGTAAATATTCTTCCATTCCATTCAAAATGCCTCCAATAGCATACTAAACAGTCGACGCTGCAAGTCTTTGAAATGTTCCCGAGAGTCGTCAGGGCAGGAACGCTGACAGACATGGAAAAGCGCATAGCCGGTTGGAGCCGTCCATGCGCCATAAACCAATTGAATTATACGTGTGATGCAGAACGATGAGCATCGAGCTGTGCCAGACGTTCGTTGAATTCCTCTTTTGACAGATTGTTTTCAGCGGCATAGCGGTTGCGCGGATGGATCCGGCATTCATCCGAACAGCTGCGCATGTACATATACTCATTCTCTTCGGAAGCGAGGATCTTGGCGTTGCATTCTGGATTTGCGCAGTTCACATAGCGTTCGCAAGGCGTGCCGTCGAAATGATCACGGCCGACAACAACGTGCTCCACTTGGTTGACGGGAACCGCAATCCGCTCGTCGAATACATAGCATTGTCCATCCCACAGCTGTCCTTTTGCGACAGGGTCTTTTCCGTATGTGACAATCCCGCCGTGCAGCTGACCAACGTCTTCGAACCCTTCCCGCTTCAGCCAGCCTGTGAATTTCTCGCAGCGGATGCCGCCAGTGCAGTACGCCAGCACTTTCTTTCCTTCCAGCTGTTCTTTGTTGTCACGAACCCAGTCAGGGAGATCCCGGAAATTTTCAATATCGGGACGGATTGCGCCGCGGAAGTGTCCGAGATCATACTCGTAATCATTCCGCGCATCGATGACAACTGTATCTTCTTGCTGCATTTGCTCAAAAAACTGTTCAGGGCTTAAATACGTGCCTGTCAATTCCAGCGGATCGACATCTTCACTCAAGCTCAAATTGACGATTTCATTGCGCGGGCGCACGTGCATCTTTTTGAATGCGTGGCCGTCCGCTTCGTCGATTTTAAACCAGAGGTCCGCAAACCGCTCGTCCTGGTGCATATGTTCCATATAGGCATCCGTCTGCTCGACTGTACCGGAGCAAGTGCCGTTAATGCCTTCTTTCCCGATCAGGATCCGGCCTTTCAGCCCAAGGTCCTTACAAAACTGCAGATGTTCAGCAGCCAGTGTCTCGGGGTCTTCGATTGTGACGTACTTGTAAAAAAGGAGTACTCGGTAATTTCCGTTTTCCATTTTGTTAACCACCTTCTGTTTTTTCACTTTGCAATAGGGTAAAACAGTCGGCCCGGTGCTATTTACAGTTTTTTTCCACGAAAAAGCTGCCCGCATATGCAAGATCCGGGTCTCCATTAGTATATCACAAAACACCTGTCCGAAAAAGTGAAGAATTACTGACCGGAAAACAATTGTATTCTAGTAACAATTGTACTAGTATTTAACGTATACATATCCAGTTGGCATAAGGCGCGATTTCACGGAAAGTAAGCAGAAGAAGGAGTCATTTGAGCAATGAAAAAAAGGGTTGGCGGCGGAAGGTTCAAGTTGATCGATGTTTTGTTGACAACGATTATCGTTTTTTTGGCGATGACAGCACTGCTGATCATCTTTGCGGATAATAAGGGCGGGCAGCAATTGAAGTCGGCGAAGAGTCCGGGAGTAGTTCCGGACGAAGTCAAAGTCGACAAAGCCGATTCAAACTTCGAGGGCATCCGGATCATTACGGAAACGTCCAATGATCCTCTGGCGAAATATGCCATCCAGTACCCTCAAAGTGACAGCGCGGAATTCAACGGACAGGTGAATGAATTCATCAAGCAAGCGAAAGACTCGTATTTGGCGGCAATGGGCGAGCTGACCAAAACCGATAATAAGAAACGAAGCGAGCTGAATATTTCGTTTGACACCCACCTTGACAGGAAGGGGAACTATTCATTCGTATTAAAAAACAATGAAACGCTCCGGGGAACGAAGAAACCTGCCGAGATTGAGACATTCCATCTGAATCCGAAGACCGGCTCCGTCATGGAGATCGAGACGGTCTTCAAGGAAGAGGCTCCAGTCGTGCAGGAAGTGACAAAGCGGGTGCGCAAGACACTCTCATCGACGGATCAGCTGCAGGACGGCCTCATCGCCGATAAGGCGCAGATCCGGACAGAACCCGATTGGCGGAACTATAAAAACTTCGCGCTTACGGATAAGGAGATCATCTTCTATTTCGAGAGCGGGTCGCTGAAAGACGCAGCCGCCGGAACCCAGGCTGCAAGGATACCGATCGCAGACATGAACGACCTGCTGAAACCCGAGTTTCAGGTGGCTGCTTCACAACCGGCCGAGCCGGCCGCTCCTGCCGGCAGCAAGCAGCCGAACGATGGGAAACAGCCGCCGGAACCCGGGAAAACGGCAGGCGGGGAAGACGGCGCGGAGCCTGACAGCGGTGCAGGCGATCAGCCCGGACAGCCCCGGGCCAAACGGGTGGCGCTCACATTCGATGACGGACCGGATCCGAAATCGACTGCCCAGATCTTGGATATCCTGAAGAAATACGATGCCAAAGCGACATTTTTCATGCTCGGCAGCCGGGTGGAATACTATCCGGATATGGCACGAGCTGTGAAAGCAGCAGGGCATGAGATCGGCAACCATTCATGGAACCATCCCGACCTGAGTAAGATGCCGCTGCCAAAAGCGCTGGAAGAGATCAACCGGACGAGGGATATCATCCTGAAAGTGACCGGTGAAAAGCCGACCGTCTTCCGCCCGCCGTACGGAGCGTACACCGAGCAGCTGAGCAAACAGACGATCCCGCCTATTAAACTGTGGACCGTTGACACGCAGGACTGGAAATACCGCGATGCCGCCAAGCTGCTCGAAGAAGTGAAGAAGTCGGCGCAGGACGGCAGTACAATTCTCATGCATGATATCCATCAGTCAACAGCGGACGGCCTGGACAGTGTGATGGCTTATCTGCAGGGTGAAGGGTACACATTTGTCACAGTTTCAGAGATGAAGTGAACGGAAAAAGCAGTCCCGCGCGACCGGTTCAGGTCATGCGGGACTGCTTTTTTATGATTCATCTGTCAGTTGACGAGGACATCGCTCATCGGAATACCGAGCGCGGCTGCTACGCCTTCGCCATAGGCTGGATCCGCGAGATAGCAGTGTTTGATATGACGGAGTTTGATCTCCTTCGGTGCGTCGCCCATATTGTCCGCTGTGTTGCGGAAGAGGCGCTCTTTCTCTCCATCGTCCATCAAGTTGAATAATTTGCCCGGCTGAGTGAAATAGTCGTCATCGTCTTCCCTGAAGTTCCAGTGGTCCGCTGCCCCATGCAGTTTCAATGGCGGTTCCCGGTAGTCCGGCTGTTCCTGCCACTCGCCGACGCTGTTCGGCTCATACGAAGTCCGGCTGCCGTGGTTGCCGTCCACCCGCATCTGACCGTCGCGGTGGAAGCTGTGGAACGGACATTTCGGTGCATTTACCAGAATCTGATGATGGTTGACGCCAAGACGATAGCGTTGGGCATCGCCATAAGAGAACAGGCGGGCTTGCAGCATTTTGTCCGGAGAAAAACTGATGCCCGGTACGATGGCGGCAGGCGTAAACGCAGCCTGTTCGACTTCTGCAAAATAATTTTCCGGGTTGCGGTTCAGTTCGAACTCTCCGACTTCAATGAGAGGGAAGTCGCCTTTGTACCAGACCTTCGTCAGATCGAACGGGTTGTACGGCATGTTTGCCGCTTCTTCTTCAGTCATGACCTGGATGTACATCTTCCATTTCGGGAAGTCCCCGTTGTCAATACTCTCCAGCAGATCACGCTGGTGGCTCTCACGGTCTGTTGCAATCGTTGCTGCGGCTTGTTCATCCGTCAGGTTCTCGATGCCCTGCTGGGAACGGAAGTGGAACTTCACGTAGTGCCGCTCGTTATCAGCATTGATCATACTGTACGTGTGGCTGCCGAAACCGTGCATATGGCGATATGTGCGCGGGATGCCGCGGTCACTCATGACGATAGTAATCTGGTGGAGCGCCTCAGGTAGAGACGTCCAGAAATCCCAGTTGTTTTTCGGACTTCTTAGATTCGTGCGTGGATCGCGTTTAACAGCATGGTTCAAATCCGGGAATTGAAGCGGATCACGGAAGAAGAAAACCGGTGTGTTATTGCCGACCAAGTCCCAGTTGCCTTCCTCAGTATAGAACTTCAATGCGAAGCCTCGGATATCACGCTCTGCGTCCGCAGCCCCCCGTTCGCCAGCCACTGTCGAGAACCGGGCGAACATGTCCGTCTGCTTGCCGATTTCCGAGAACAGCTTCGCTTTCGTATACTTCGTAATGTCGTTCGTCACGGTGAACGTGCCATACGCAGCAGACCCTTTCGCGTGCATGCGGCGCTCCGGAATCACTTCACGGTCGAAGTGGGCGAGTTTCTCGATGAGCCATACATCTTGCAGAAGAAGCGGTCCCCGCGGTCCTGCTGACATCGAGTTCTGATTATCAACTACAGGAGCCCCTGCAGCCGTCGTCAATTTCCGGTTAGTATCATTCTCATTTCTATTCATCCCAATTCCTCCTATTTAGTCATTTGTAATGCTATGAACCCAATATAGCAGACAGATTACTAGTTAGCCAGCAATTTGTTTAGAATTATTATTGTTAAGTACCTATTATCGTTAATGAAGGTTTTGGATGAGAGTATTTCTAATTTGTTGATCGTGGGAACGGTGATAATGCGGCTTGTGACAACATTTCAACAAACCCCCTCAAAAACCGCCGGAAGTTTTGAGCTTTGTAACAGATCGTCCGCGGATTGCTCACAAAGTAATTTAGCTTCTAATCTATAATGGAGGCAGATCGAGATTGAGGGGGAGAGATAGAGATGGAAGAGGTTTTGCTGTCTAGAATCCAATTCGCTTCGACGACGTTGTTTCACTTCATATTCGTTCCGTTGTCGATCGGACTGGCGCTGATCATCGCGATCATGCAAACACTTTACGTAGTGAAGAAAAAAGAGATCTATATGAAAATGACCAAGTTCTGGAGCGTATTTTTCCTCATTAACTTTGCAATCGGAGTTGTAACGGGGATTTTCCAGGAGTTCCAATTCGGCATGAACTGGTCCGCGTATTCCCGATTCGTCGGAGATATCTTCGGTGCACCGCTCGCTGTGGAAGCGCTGCTCGCGTTCTTCCTGGAGTCCACATTCATCGGGATTTGGATTTTCGGGGCTGAAAAGTTATCGAAGAAACTCCATTTAGCGTCGATCTGGCTCGTGTCAATCGGCACGATTCTGTCTGCTTTCTGGATTCTGGCAGCGAACTCATTCATGCAGAATCCGGTCGGCTATGTATTGCAGAACGGCCGTGCGGAGATGAATGATATTATCGCGCTGCTGACGAACGAAAAATTGTGGGTGGCATTCCCGCATACGATCTTCGGCAGTATCGCAACGGGCGCCTTCTTCGTGATCGGCGTCAGTGCGTTCTATCTATTAAAGAAACGCCAAGTCGACTTCTTCAAAAAGTCGATGACGATCGGCTTGCTCGTCGGCCTCGTCGGGGGCATGGGGCTTGCCTTCACGGGACACTCGCAGGCACAGTACCTCATGCATGCCCAGCCGATGAAGATGGCGGCCGCAGAAGGGCTTTGGGAAGACAGCGGTGATCCGGCTGCCTGGACGGTCATCGCGAACATCGATTCAAAGGACCGGATTACAACCGGCCGGATTGAGATCCCATATCTTCTCAGTTATCTGACTTACAATGAATTCTCCGGCAAAGTATTGGGCATGAACACACTGAATGAGCAGATGATCCAAAAATATGGCGAAGGGGATTATATTCCGCCTGTCAAAACGACATTCTGGAGCTTCCGGATCATGGCGGGAACCGGCGGCGTGCTTATCGCGGCAAGTCTCCTCGGACTGCTGCTGCTGTTCCGCAAAAAGATCGCTACCTCGACGCTCTACCTGAAACTGATGATACCGGTCATCTTCCTGCCGTTCATCGGCAACTCGTTCGGCTGGATCATGTCCGAGATGGGCCGCCAGCCATGGGTCGTCAACGGGCTTATGAAGACGGCTGATGCCGTTTCACCGAACGTGTCGGCAGGCAGCATCCTGTTCTCCCTGATTTCGTTTTCAACGATCTATACGATCCTTGGCATCATCATGGTCGTGCTGTTCGTGAAAGTGATTCAGCGCGGACCGGAAGAACGCAAGAAACAAGACGTATCCGTGACGGATCCGTTTAATACGGGAGGTTTGGCAGATGGCACTAAGTGATTTGTGGTTCGTGTTGATCGCTGTTTTGTTTGTCGGGTTCATCTTCCTGGAAGGGTTCGACTTCGGGGTCGGAATGAGCCTGAAGTTCCTCGCAAAAGACGAAAGAGACAAACGTGTGCTCATCCATACGATCGGACCGGTCTGGGATGCGAACGAAGTTTGGCTCATCACGGCAGGTGGTGCAATGTTTGCAGCGTTCCCTCATTGGTATGCAACGGTGTTCAGCGGTTATTACCTGCCGTTCGTCGTCCTGCTGATGGCGCTCATCGCCCGCGGTGTAGCGTTCGAGTTCCGGGAGAGAGTCGATTCGCAGAAGTGGGTCAACGTTTGGGACTGGGCGATCTTTGCCGGCAGTACACTTCCGCCTTTCCTCCTTGGCGTCCTGTTCACGAGCATGCTGAAAGGGATGCCGGTCGACGGAGAGATGAACCTGCATGCCGGGTTCCTCGACTTCGTGAACGTCTATACGGTGATCGGCGGCATTGCGTTCGTCTTGCTGTCATACTTGCACGGACTGCTGTTCGTTACATTGAAAACAGATGGTTCCATGCGGAAGCGTGCAAAAGAGGCGGCTTTGAAGATCTATTGGGCAGCAGGTGCAAGTATCCTCCTGTTTGTCGGCTTGACGGCTGTGTATACAGATGCGTTCACAGATCGGGGCGCTATTCTTGTTCCGCTGTTTGCTGTCGTGCTGGTGCTGTATGCACTGCTCCATCGGCTGATCGCCAAAGGACGTGAGGGATTCAGTTTCACGGTTACAGGCATTACCCTGATCGCCATCATGGCATCTTTCTTCATCGGGCTGTTCCCGAATGTCATGATCAGTACGATCGATTCCGCTTTCAATATGACGATCCGGGAGGCGGCGTCCGGCCAGTATTCCCTGAAACTGATGACGTTCGTGGCACTGACAATGGTGCCGATCGTCATTGCATATACGATTTGGAGCTATTATGTATTCCGGAAACGCATTACTGAAGACGCGGAACATTTGGAGTACTGATGGATCGGGAACTTTTGCGGTATAGCGGCAGTAAAAAAGTCTTTGCGCTTGTCGGAGTGCTGACAGTCATCCAAGCGGCTGCCATCATCCTGCAGGCCCTCTCCCTGTCTTCGGCCATAACCCGGATGTTCCAAGGGCTTGAATGGAAGGGGACCGCTATATCGTTCGCCGTGTTTCTCGCTGGACATGCGGTCCGCCATTTATTGCAATGGGCCAAGGAGCGGACTGCATACACATTTGCTGATAAGATTGCGCGCGACTATCAGGATCAGCTGGCGGGCGCGCTGCTGCAGGACGGTACCGGAATGGTTGCCAGACAAGGCTCCGGCTCCCTGATGACGCTTGCGTTGGAAGGCGTACCGAAATTCCGTAAATATGTTGAACTGTTTGTACCCCGTTCTGTTGCGATGGGGATCATTCCGTTCGCCATCCTGATCTTCATCATCTTTACGGATGTCATGTCAGGAGTGACGTTGGCCCTCGTCATGCCGATCCTCATTGTCTTCATAGTTCTGATCGGCATGCTGACTCAAAAGAAAGTCGACGATCAGATGGGGACATACCGGCAGCTGTCACGGCATTTTGCCGACTCGATACAGGGCATCGAGACATTGAAATTCCTGGGACGGAGCAAGTCACACGAAAAGGCGATTGCCGAAGTGAGTGAGAAATACCGAATCGCAACGAACCGGTCGCTCCGCTATGCGTTCCTGTCGTCGTTCGCGCTCGATTTTTTCTCGAGCCTGTCGGTTGCGCTCGTCGCGGTCGAACTCGGCCTCCGTCTCATAAATGGAGGCATCGGACTGGAAGCGGCACTGTTCATCCTGATTTTAGCGCCGGAATATTTCATGCCGGTGCGTGATCTAGGCAGCGATTTCCATGCGACGATGGACGGCAAGGATGCGGCGGCTGAGATCCGAAGGCTGCTGGCGGAAACAGTACAGAAATCCCGGACAGCCGCCATACCGGTGCCTGCGCTTGCACCCAAATGGCAGTTCACGGCCGAGGGGATCGGCAGACGCGGCGATCATGGGCTGGAAATCCTCCATGATATCCGTTTTGCGGTCTCCGGGGCGAAAAAGATTGGGATCATCGGAGCTTCCGGAGCCGGTAAATCGACGCTGATCGATCTGCTTGCCGGCTTTACCTCCCCGGACAGTGGGGGCTTCAATATCGGCGGTGAGATATTGGGAACGCTCGCCAATCCGTCATGGCGGAACCAGGTGACCTATATTCCGCAGCATCCGGCGATCTTCTCGGAAACACTTGCCGAAAACATCCGGTTCTACCATCCGACAGCAAGTGATGACTCTGTAAAAGCGGCAGCCCGGGCAGCCGGCCTGGAAGAGCTCGCCGCGGAACTTCCACATGGTTATGATGAACTGATCGGTCAAGGCGGCAGGCCGTTATCCGGCGGGGAAGAGCAGCGGGTCGCCATTGCACGCGCTATGCTCGAAACGACGGATGTCCTGCTGCTGGACGAACCGACCGCCCATCTGGACATCGAGACGGAATACGAGGTTAAGCAGCTGCTTTTGCCGCTTCTCGAGAACCGGCTCGTCTTTTTCGCCACACACCGACTGCATTGGATGAACGAAATGGATTGGATCCTTGTCATGGAAAACGGACGCATCACGGAACAGGGGACACACGAACAGCTGGCAGCCAGGGACGGCGTCTATCACCGGCTCGTTTCTGCACAGCGGGAAGGGATGGAACGATGAACGACATCAGACTTTTTGTCATGCCATACGTGAAGAAATATCGCAAGCTCATGTCCTCGGCCGTGCTGCTCGCGTTTCTGTCTCTGCTGTCGGCCACACTGCTCATCTTCGTTTCGGGGTATTTGATCTCCCGGGCTTCGGAGCGGCCGGAGACAATCCTACTCGTCTACGTGCCCATCGTCCTCGTCCGTGCGTTCGGTCTGTCCCGCGCTGCATTCAGCTATGCAGAGCGGCTGACAGGCCATAATGCCGTCTTGAAAGTGCTCTCTGAAATGAGAATCCGGCTGTACAGGGCACTTGAACCGCAGGCTCTGTTCATCCGTTCCCGTTTCAAGCGTGGAGATCTGCTCGGAACGCTTGCCGATGACATCGAACAGCTGCAGGACGTCTATATCCGAACGATCTTCCCGACTGTCAGCGGCTTGCTCCTGTTCCTGGCCGCAACGATCTCCCTGTCGGTATTCGATTGGAAATTCGGCTTGTTCATCGGCCTGTGTCTCAGTATTTTCGTATTCATCTACCCGTGGTTTTCCCTGCACCTGAAGAAGAAGTTTTATCAGCAGTCGAAACGTCAGCATACAAGGCTTTACCATACGCTCGGCGATGCGGTATACGGCATCCGCGACTGGCTCATCAGCAGCCGTTCCGAGGATTTCCTTGCCAAATTCAGCGCCGAGAGGGATGCAAGTTACGCAACAGCATCCGACCTGGCCAGGCGCGACCGGGCGCGTACACTGATACTGCAGCTTCTAGCGGGCGTCCTGACGATCTTGGTAGGCGTCTGGGCCGGATTGCAGGCGGCGGACGGCCGGATTGCGCCGGTCTATATCGCCGCGTTCACGCTTGTGATGATGCCGATCATCGAAGCGCTCATTCCAATTTCAGGTGCCGTCGAGCGTATTCCAGCTTACGAAGAATCCTTCGCCCGGCTGCGGACTGCTGAATCCCATGGCGGGACGCAGCTTCCCTCCAGAGATGCAGCTGCGGCACTGCCGGGTTCCGTCGATATCCGGATCGAGCAGGCGACCTACGCATACACACCGGATGCACGGAAAGCACTCGATGAGCTGTCGCTTGCCATCGGGCAGGGGGAGCGGGTGGCGATTCTCGGGAAGAGCGGTGCGGGCAAGTCGACCTTGCTGAACCTGATCCTCGGTGCGCTGGAACCGGACAGCGGGACGATCGCGCTCGCTGGGCACCGGCCTGGTGCATACGGGGAAGGCATTCATCAGATGGTCAGTGTGCTGAATCAGAAGCCGTACTTGTTCGGTACGTCGATTGAAAACAATTTGCGGCTCGGCAAACCGGGTGCCTCGCATGCGGAACTCGATGCGGTCATCCGGCAGGTCGGTCTCGAAGACTACGTCCGGCATCTGCCAGACGGCCTGCAGACGCAGACCGAGGAAGCCGGCCGCCGATTTTCTGGTGGGGAACAGCAGCGGATTGCACTTGCGCGGATCCTGCTGGATGACGCCCCGGTCGTCATTGCCGACGAACCGGCGGTCGGGCTCGATCCGGAAACGGAACGCGATCTCATCCGGACGATGATGGACAGTCTGGCGGGCAAGACGGTCATCTGGATCACCCATCACCTCATGGGAATGGAACTGATGGACCGGATTGTCTTTTTGGAGGACGGGAGGATTATCCAGCAGGGGACACACCAGGAACTGATGGAACAATCCGGCCGGTACCGCCGCCTCGTCGAACTGGACAGGGGGATGCGGCCTGGCGCATGACAACAGATGGATACAGGAAATATTGCAGGCGGCCGGACGCAATCGGTCCGCCTGCTGTCTTTTTTGCCCGTACTCTATTAATCAACTTGAAAAGGCCGATAGAAAGGGAGATGGGAAAAACGTTCTGGAACGGGTGCCGAAAGTCAGGTTATCAAGGAGGGGACCGCCATGAAAATGTCCAGAAAACTTCTCGTCCTCGCAGTGCTGGCAGCCGTTTTTGCAGGAAGTGTTTTTTTACTGCTTGCCGCTTACAAAAACGACCGCCAGGAAACGGCGGATGCCGTCTATAAGGAGACAGGCGAGCTCCTGGACGACATTACGAAAGAAATGAACCGGTTCGCCGATGAACGGCTCGGTGAACTGGAACTGATGGCGAAATACATAGAAACTTTTGCCGGAGATCCGGTGAAACTGCAGCGATTCCTGAAAGAGCAGGATGATAAGATGCCATTCCTCGCAGGACTCGGGTTCATCTATCCGGACAGGGAAATTTTGACTGCGGACGGTTCTTGGTATGACATCCAGGAGAAGGAATCGTTTGAACGAGCCATGTCCGGGGAGATGACGATGAGTGATTTATTCACCTTACATGAAAGACCGGGCGTCCGCGTTTCAGCCATCTCCGTGCCGGTCCGGCAGAGCGGTGACGTGGTCGGAGTACTGTCGGGGGCAATCAGCCTGTCGGACATCATCCACGGACTCATCAGTGAGACGTCGCTGGACGGCACGGTCTATCTGCTGAAACATGATGAAATCATCTATACATCGGACGACAGTATGCCGAAAGATGACTTGCTGAGCAAACAGAATCTGATCATCCGCGAGAAAAAGAAAGCGCAGACCGGCATCATAACGGAAGACCGGCAGCAGGCGCACTTTATTATGTACAAGATGCCATGGAACGACTGGACAGCCGCAGTCGATTCATCCGGCAATCCGGCGATGGATTCCCTTGGTAGGAAACGGGTGCAGATGACCATGGCCGGACTCGCCATCCTGCTGCTGCTCGCCGGTCTGTATGTGTATTATGAACGCCTCGTCAAACGGCAGCTGCGGGAGACGCGTATCGACGAATTGACCGGTATCGGTAATGCCATGCAGATCGAAGAGGATGGCCTCGCTCTCCAGCGCAGCCGTAAACAGGATTACACTACAATCCTGCTCAACTTGCGCGAGTTCAGGAAAGTAAATAACTGGGCAGGGTATGAAACGGGGAATGAAGTCCTGGCCGAAGTGGCGAAACGGCTCAAAGCGCATATATCCGGCAAGCATGACGTGTACCGGATCAGCGGCGGGGAATTCGCCGTCGTCCTGACCGGCAGCCGGACCCGCCAGGAAGCGGAAACGGCAGCTGGGGAACTGATCGATCTGGTGAGACAGCCGATTGCATTGGATAGCATGGAACCGATCCGTCTCGATGCCTATGCCGGCATTAGACATTACGTGAAAGAAGAAGGACCAGCCCTGCACGTCGTCAGTGAAGCGGTGTTTGCGTGCCAGGAAGCCCGGCAGCAGCCGGACCGCCCTTACGCCTATTTCACGGAGGATCTCGCCGAATTGAACAACGACCGGAAACTGTTCTCGAAAGAGCTGGCGGAGGCGCTGGCGCTCGGTGAATTCCGACTCGTGTATCAGCCGATCTACTGTGTGCAGGAAGACCGGATTGTCAGTTTCGAGACACTGCTCCGTTGGCAGTCCGCCAAATTCGGAATGGTACGGCCGGATCAGTTCATCCCGCTGCTGGAAGAGAGCGGCATGATCCTCCAGGCAGGCGACTGGATCATCGAGCAGGCGGCCCTCCAAGTGAAGGGCTGGCGGGCGGCCGGATTCCCGGAACTGTACGTGACGGTCAATGTTTCCGTCAAACAGCTGCTTGACGACACGTTCCTCTGCCGTGTGAAGAACATCCTTGAAATAACAGGTGCCACGCCGGATAGTCTCGTCTTCGAAATTACAGAATCCGTCGTTGTCGAAGACAGTGAAAAGGCACTGGAAACGGTGACGGCACTGAACGAACTCGGCATCAGTACGGCACTCGACGACTTCGGAACCGGCTATTCGTCGTTGTCCATCCTCCGTCAGCTGCCGTTCCAGTATTTGAAAGTGGACAAATCGTTTCTGGATGATATGACGTCGAGTGATTCACAGGCGGCATCCGTCGTGAAAGGGATCATTTCCATCGCTGCCGGACTGCGTCAGGTAACGATCATCGAAGGTGTGGAGACCGAGGAACAGCTGAATATCCTGAGAGAACTCGGTGCCGACCGCATCCAGGGCTACTACTTCAGCCGGCCGGTACCGCCCGGGGAAGCGTTTGGCCTGCTGTGAGGACGAAAAAAGCTGCCTGCACGGTCCGTTAAATGGAACGCGCAGGCAGCTTTTTCGAATAGAAGTTTAGTGGAACGGCCAGCCGAACAAATAGCCGAGTGTAACACAGATAATCCCGGAAACCGTCGTCCCTAGTGAGGAAAACAGCATATACCGCTTAACAGCCATGCCGCTCATGCCGGAAAAACAGCAGACGAAGTGGCGCATACCGGGGATGAAAAATCCGAGTGTCACCGTCCAGGGACCATATCGGCCAAACCAGCGTTCCACCCGGTCCACCCTCTTCTCGGAAAGACCAACCCACTTGCCGAACCGTTCAACGAGCGGCCGGCCGATCTTCTTGCCGATCGTGTACGTAACGAGCGTGCCGATGAACACTCCGAATATGGCGATCAGCAGGGCACTGGCGAGACTGAGGAAACCATGGGAAGAGAGGTACCCGGTGAAGATGATTACCAGTTCATCCGGCATCGGCAGGCCGAAAATACCAAGTGACAGGAACAGGAACACAGCGAAATACCCGTAATGGGTAATATAATCTTGGAGCAAAATCATGATATCCCTCTTTTGTCAGTTCTTTGATGAATCCTCCTGTACATGCCATCTGCCGATCGTTTCGCCTGTCCGGACAGCGCCGGGAGAAACAAGGGAAGGGGCGAATGGCGTATCGCCCGCAACGAACAGCAAAATCGTCGAGCCGAAGGAGAAGTAACCGAAATCCTCCCCTTTTTTTGCTGTTTTGTCAGAAGAATAGAGCTGTACGGAGTTTACATTAAGTGCACCGACTTTGACAAGTGCCACTTTATCGTATTGTGCGGTCAGCTCTGTAATGAGACGGTAATTCGTCTCGAACGGCCGGTCTCCGTGCGTCAGCCCGAGGTCGTTCACCGGGTAGGAAGCCGTTCCGAGTGCGTACCGGCATGTCACTGTGCCGTCTGCCGGATAGTGGAAGTGATGATAGTCTGCTGGGGACAGGTAGAAAACGAAATAACAGCCGTCTTTATATGCAGATGCCCTCTTTTCATCCATGAATATTTGATTTATACTGTACGTGTGGCCTTTTATTGTAAATTCATGCCCATCTTTCACACGGCCGAATGAGCTGACACAGCCGTCAGCGGGCGATACTAGAACATCCGGAGCAGCGTCGAACGGCCGCGCGTCCGGGTGCAGGCGGCGCGTGAAATACGCTTGCAGGCTCCCGTAAGACTCTTGAGGATGTTCGATTTCCGACTCGTCGATCTTATAGGTTTTCGAATAGACAGGGATCAGCGTCCTGCTAAGGCGCGAGGAAGAGATACGGCGGAGCAGGGCGGACGCATACCGGTTGCCCGTCAATTCGACAAATCGTTTCAGCAATTGTTTTTTCATCTGATTCACCATCTTTAGCCAGTATAGAATACAAGGAGGTACAATATGTTTTCATTCCGCTATTTTGATTATACTAAAGTGAAGGCGCAATTGGCGAATGCAATCACTCTTATCAACCTGAGTTTCGGGGTGATCGCCATTCTTCTTATCTCGAAAGACCTGTCCCATATGAGTCTGGTGTTCATCTTCCTGGCGGCATTATTCGACAGGTTCGACGGGATGACCGCGCGTCACTTCCATACAGAATCGTCGTTCGGCAAAGAACTCGATTCGCTGAGCGATATCATTTCGTTCGGAATCGCGCCTGCCCTGCTCATCTATCATTCAGCCCTGTCCGGAATGCTGTGGGTCGGCATCGCAGCAACTATTACGTATATCGCTTCAGGCGCTGTCCGGCTTGCCCGTTATAATGTTGAAGAATTCGACGGATCGTTCCGCGGCATGCCGATCACCGCAGCAGGCGTCATCCTGACAGTCCTGTATTTCGCGATTCCCTATGTGGCGGCTCCTTATCTCGTACTCGCGATGCTGTTCCTGTCGTATGCGATGGTAAGCAATTTCAAGATCGCCAAAGTGTGAGCATGTCTGCCGTCCGTTCCGTGAAATTATCGGGGCGGGCGGTTTTTTTACTTTACGGCTGCTTTTTGTCTGTGGTATACTATTTTTCGTTCCGATGGAGACGTACCCAAGAGGCTGAAGGGGGCTGACTCGAAATCAGCTAGGGCGTGCAAGCGCCGCGGGGGTTCAAATCCTCTCGTCTCCGCCATACATAGTGATGAAAACCGCCAGTGCTTCCGAGCTGCTGGCGGTTTTTGTCATCTTCTGATGTCTGCAGCCGGCACGTTCGTTTCTTTCTCTCCAGTAATCTGCTATTCTTACTATAACGACTTACTAGCTGAAAGGATGATGGAAATGGCAGGTCCTGCACTGAAACAGCTCCACTCCCACCGGGCAATCCATGAAGGCGGATTGTCCGGCGCGATCGGGAAAACCGAAATGCTCATTGACTTCCTGCAGCAGGGAGACGAAAAGAATGCTGCCCGGGCGGCGGATGATCTGATCGATTACTGGAAGACGCGGGTGATCAGTCATGCCGATGCGGAAGAGGAAGGGTTCTATCAGGAAATCGCAGCGGAAAACCCTTCGCTTGAAACAGCGGTCATCCAGCTGACACGAGACCATGATCTCATGCGGCTTATCGTCGCTGATATTGAAAAGCTGAAGGTACAGGAAGGGATCAGCCCTGCCGTCCTTCAGAAATTTTACGCATTGATCACAGTCAACGAACTGCACAGCCGGGAAGAAGAGCGTCTGCTGTTTGAACAGCCCGCTGACAACTGACGATGAACAAAAATCCGACACGTCATCCTTCTGATGGATGACGTGTTTCAAACGAAAGGAGGCCATTGCATGATGCAGCAAGCACTCGGCGTACTCGCTGAGAAATTCGGCTACCCGTCTTTCCGGACAGGTCAGGAACAGGTGATCCAGCACGTCATGGACGGCGACGACACCCTGTGCGTCATGCCGACAGGAGGCGGGAAGTCGCTGTGCTACCAAGTCCCGGCCATGCTGATGGACGGAACGGTCCTTGTCATCTCCCCGCTCATCTCCCTCATGAAAGATCAGGTGGACGCTCTATGGCAGCTCGGCATCCCCGCAGCGTATATCAACAGCACTCTATCTACGGAAGAATACTTCGGCACTCTCGAAAATGCGCGGGAAGGTCAGTATAAACTGCTGTACATTGCACCCGAACGCCTCGAGTCCGAATCGTTCATGCGTGAGCTCGGCCGCATGCGCGTACCGATGATCGCAATCGACGAAGCGCACTGTATTTCCCAATGGGGACACGATTTCCGGCCGAGCTACCGCAGTATCAGCCGGGTCCTCAACTGTTTCGATGACAAGCCGGTGCTGCTCGCGCTGACCGCGACGGCGACACCGACAGTGCGGGAAGATATCCGCGCACAGCTCGGTATCCCGGAAGAACAGACTGTACTGACCGGCTTCGAGCGGGGCAACCTGACCTTCACCGTCGTGAAAGGCGAGAACCGCGAGAAGTTCATCAAGGACTATGTCAATAAGAACAAAGACGAGGCGGGCATCATCTATGCGGCGACCCGAAAAGCGGTCGAAAGCGTGCATGAGATGCTGCGCCGAGCTGGTATGGCGGTTGCGAAGTATCACGGCGGAATGGGCGACTTGGAACGCCAGCAGGAACAGGATCGGTTCCTGAACGACGAAGCGTCCGTCATGGTCGCGACGAATGCCTTCGGAATGGGTATCGACAAGTCGAACATCCGTTATGTCATCCATTATCAGATGCCGAAAAACATGGAAAGCTATTACCAGGAAGCCGGACGAGCAGGACGGGACGGACTCGACAGTGAGTGCATCCTGCTCTTCGCCTCCCAGGATATCCAGACACAGCGGTTCCTGATCGAACAGTCGCAGGATCCGTCACGGATGCGGTCTGAAACCGAGAAACTCCAGGGCATGATCGATTATTGCCACACCGAAGACTGCCTCCAGCAGCATATCATCACGTACTTCGGAGATCCGGGGTCTGTCCCGTGCGGCCGCTGCGCGAACTGTACGGACACGCGGGAGCAGATGGACGTGACGCTGGACGCGCAAAAAGTGCTGTCGTGCGTCATAAGGATGGGGCAGCGCTTCGGCAAGACGATGATCGCCCAAGTACTGACCGGCTCGCGCAACAAGAAGCTGCTTGAATTCCGGTTCGACGAGCTGACGACGTACGGGCTCATGAAGGACAAGAACGCAAAAGAAGTATCCGACTTCATCGAATTCCTGATCTCTGCGAACTGCCTGGCGGTCGAAAACGGCCAGTTTCCGACGATCCGGGTCGCGGAACGGGGAAAAGAAGTCCTTCTCGGGAACGACAAAGTGTGGCGCAAAGGCTCATTCGTCACGAAACAGCTGACCGAAGACGATCCGCTGTTCGAACGGCTCCGTCAATTGCGCCGGACGCTCGCCCAGGAAGCGGGTGTCCCGCCGTTCGTCGTCTTCTCGGACAAGACGCTGAAAGATATGGCGATGAAAAAACCGGCCACATCTGCGGAATTCCTCGAAGTCAACGGAGTTGGACAGAACAAACTGGAGACATACGGCGAAGCGTTCATCGAAGAGATCCAGAACTACGAGCTTCAGGAAATATGAACCATCAAAAAAAGCGGAGGCGTCAAGCGCTCCGCTTTTTTACGTTGTCAAGAATTCACAGGGGACAGGCGCTTTTTGAACAGGCCGTAAATCGTATACGCAGCGACCACGAGCAGGATGACACCGGTCAGCGCGAACGCGGAACGGTATTCCAGGTCGAGTGCACCGATGACGTACGATCCTGCGACGACGCCCATCGAGAAGAATGCATAGAAATAGCCGTAGGCCCGGCCGCGGGAAGCGGTGCTCGACGAGTCGATGAGCAGGGAGTTTATGGACGGGAACAGGAACGCAAAACCGATCCCGTACACGGACATCGTCGTAAACAGGCTGACGAGTTCATCCGCCCGGCTCAGCAGCAGCATGCTCGCCCCCATGAGGGAAATGCCGAATGCGAGGGTGATCATCGGCTTGACACGGTCGAACACCCGGTTGATCGGCAGCAGGAAGACGAGTATCGCGACGACACCAAATGTGCTCAAGAGCATACCCGTCGTCTTCGTTTCAAACCCGAGTGCCTCCACTTTCAGCGGCAGGATCAGTGCAAGGACCCCTTGGGAAAACATGAGGAAGAATGCCCCTGCAAACGCCCGCTGGATCCCAGGGTGACGAAATAGTCCGCGGACTTCGTTTCCTGATGGCTTGGTACTCTTTTTCTGCGATCGCTGAAATGACCGCAGGAACGCGAAGGCGAAAACGGTCAGCAGCACCATAATGCCACCGTTGATGAGCATGATCCCGGGTGTGCTGATCCGGGAGGCTATGATACCGCTGTACGCCGGCCCGGTGATCGCGGCCAAGCCGACAAAGGCACCCGAAATCGCAGTACTTCTTCCGCGTTTCTTAGGCTCTGCTCGATTGGCGAGAAATGTGAAAGCGGCCGGTATGATGAGACCATTCGTGAACCCGTGGACAAATCGGACACCGACTAGGATCCAGGCAGCATCCACTGCTGAATACAAGCTTAGCGATGCAGCGTTGGTAAAAAGTCCGACCAGCAATATTACGAAGGGACCTCTTCGATCTGTCACAAATCCTGAAATGACGTTGCCGAACACATTGGCCAGTGAATACGTTCCGACGACCAATCCGGCTAAAAATGTGGTGGCGCCGAGTGAGAGCGCAAAAGGACTCATGATCGGCAACTGGGAAAACAAGTCAAAGAAAGAGAAAAACACAATCAGATACACAAAAAATCGCATACAGACGCCTCGTTTCAAATAATCAGCTATCATGCCCATTTTACCATGCATGACGGGTAAATCAACGGACCCGGTGTATATGCCGCACGAAGCGAAGACAGTTGTGACAGAAAAACGAGAGATGGCCGAACCTGCAGAAAAAATAGCAATCTCACATGAGAAGATGTAAAATAACGAATAGTCAAATGAGAGAGGGATGGGATTATGGAGAATGTAATTCGAGTGGGTATTGCGGGATACGGTAATTTAGGAAAAGGTGTGGAATACGCGATCCAACAGCAGCCGGATATGCGCTGTGCCGGCATCTTCACCCGGAGAAAACCGGAAGACATTCGCCCAGTCAGTTCAGGGGTGCCTGTATTCCCAATGGATACAATTCCAGAGTATGCGGACAAGGTCGATGTCATGATCCTCTGCGGCGGATCGCGTTCGGATCTGCCTGAACAGGGGCCGCAGCTTGCCAAATGGTTCACGACAGTCGACAGCTTCGATACGCATGCGAAGATTCCCGAATATTATGATGCGCTCAACGAAATAGCTGAAGCTGCCGGTACGACGGCTGTGCTGTCTGTCGGCTGGGACCCGGGTCTGTTCTCGCTGAACCGTCTGTACGGCGAAACGGTGCTCGCAGACGGTGCGACCTATACATTCTGGGGCAAGGGGCTGAGCCAGGGGCATTCCGATGCGGTCCGCCGCGTGCCTGGTGTCGCTCAGGCGGTCCAGTACACGATTCCTTCCGAAGAGGCGATTGCAAAAGTGCGCGCGGGAGAAGAACCGGAGCTCTCAACCGGTGAAAAGCATACCCGTGAATGTTACGTCGTCCTGGAGGAAGGTGCGGATGAAGAAGAAATCCGGACAGCGATTTGTACGATGCCGGACTACTTTGCGGACTATTCGACGACTGTTCATTTCATTTCATCCGATGAACTTGCTCGGGATCATAGCGCCATGCCGCACGGCGGATTCGTCATCCGAAGCGGAAAGACGGGAGAAGGCAGCCGCCAAGTGATGGAGTATTCGCTCACCCTCGACAGCAATCCGGAGTTCACATCGAGCGTACTGACAGCCTATGCACGGGCCGCCTACAAGCTCGCAGCGGCGGGCCAGCACGGTGCGAAAACAGTGTTTGACATTGCGCCAGGCCTGCTGTCGCCGAAAGACCCTGCGCAGTTACGGAAAGAATTACTGTAAGAATGCACTGGAAACTTTGAGAATATGAAAAGTTAGTTTATACTAGCAGTATCTTTTATTTAGGGGGACGAAGGACTTGGTGAAACTAGATGAGACATTGACGATGCTTAAAAAACTGACAGATGCAAAAGGGATCGGCGGCAATGAGCGGGAACCGCGCGATGTTATGAAACGCTACATCGAACCACATGCGGACGAGCTCGACCAGGACGGTCTCGGTTCGCTGATTGCAAAGCATACAGGTGACGCAGACGGCCCGAAAATCATGGTGGCCGGACACTTGGACGAAGTCGGCTTCATGATCACTCGGATTGACGACAAAGGGTTCCTGAGTTTCCAGACGATCGGGGGCTGGTGGTCGCAAGTCATGCTTGCCCAGCGCGTGACAATCGTGACGAGAAAAGGTGATTCCATCACAGGCGTCATCGGTTCGAAACCGCCGCATATTTTGACGGCGGAAGCACGTAAGAAACCAGTGGACATCAAAGACATGTTCATCGACATCGGTGCATCCTCCCGCGAAGAAGCGGCGGAGTGGGGCGTCGCACCGGGGGATATGGTCGTCCCGTATTTCGAATTCACGGTGATGAATAACGAGAAATACCTGCTTGCTAAAGCATGGGACAACCGGATCGGCTGCGCGATTGCAATCGACGTTATGAAAGCATTGAAAGAAGAAGGTCACCCGAACACACTATTCAGCGTCGGCGCGGTACAAGAAGAAGTCGGACTCCGCGGTGCAGGCACAGCCGCTACGAAGATCAAACCGGACATCGGATTCGCGGTGGATGTCGGCGTTGCTGGTGACACACCAGGCGTAACAGCGAAGGAATCGGCGTCCAAAATGGGCGACGGACCGCAAATCATCTTGTATGACGCATCGATGATCGCACACAAAGGGCTTCGTGATTTCGTCGTCGACGTGGCGGAAGAAAACGGGATTCCATATCAGTTCGACGCGATCGCAGGCGGCGGCACAGATGCCGGCTCAATCCACTTGAGCAACAATGGCGTTCCGTCGATCGCTATCACGGTGGCAACTCGTTATATTCACTCGCATGCGGCCATGCTGCATCGGGACGACTACGAGAATGCCGTCAAATTGCTGACAGCGGTCATCAAGAAACTTGACAAAAAGAACGTCGAAAAGATTATTTCCGAATAAAGAGGGAAGAGGCAGATCATGAGCGATGATCTGCCTTTTTCATTTAATTTGAAGTATAAATATACAGTTGACTTTATAATTATACATTAGTATACTGAGAACAACCAAATCGCAATGGAGGATGATCTTATGACAAGCCCATTAGAGATGAAGTACACAGAGAAGAAGCTGAAAGGGAAGAACTTTTTGACGGTTGCGGATTTCACAGCGGATGATATCGAGTACTTGCTGAACCGGGCTGTGAAGATCAAAAAGGATTTCCTTGCCGGAAAAGACTTCGAGCCGCTCGCAGGCAAAACGCTCGGTATGGTGTTCGAGAAGAATTCGACCCGTACCCGCATTTCATTCAGCGTCGGCATGAACCAGCTCGGAGGAAATGCCCTCATCATGAACCCGGATGAGCTGCAGATCGGCCGCGGAGAAACGATCAGCGATACGGCGAAAGTCTTCTCGGAGTACTTGGATGGGGTCATGATCCGTGCCAATTCACATGACATGGTCGAAGAGTTTGCGGCAAACGCCAGTATCCCAGTCATCAACGGACTGACCGACAAGTTCCATCCGTGTCAGGCGCTCGCAGACCTGCTGACGATCTTGGAAGTCAAGGGAGCGTTCGACGGACTGAAAGTGGCCTATATCGGAGACGGCAACAACGTAGCGCACTCCCTGCTGCTGGCGTGCGCGAAGATGGGGATCACGACAGCAATTGCGACACCTGTCGGCTATGAGATGGACCAGGACGTTGTATCCCTTATCCAGACAGAAGCGAAACAGAACGGTGCACAGCTCATCCAGACGAACGACCCGGCTGAAGCTGCCGAACAGGCGGATTTCCTGTATACGGACGTCTGGGTCAGCATGGGGGAGGACGAGGAGAAAGAGCAGCGTCTGCATGATTTCGAAGGGTTCGAGATCAATGACCAGCTCGCAGCAAACGCGAAAGCCGATTATACATTCATGCATTGTCTCCCTGCACACCGCGGGCTGGAAGTGTCAGCGGACGTCATCGACGGCGACCATTCCGTCGTGTTCCAGCAGGCAGGAAACCGTATGCATGCACAGAAAGCACTTCTTGCATCACTGATGTAAAACCATTAAAAAAGACTGCTCCGCGAAATGCGGGGCAGTCTTTTAGGTCATGCGTGAGCGGCGAAGGCCTGCTCGAGTTCACTGGTGATCTTCATCTTTTCCTGGTCATCTGCGCGCTGCCACAATTTCTCGAAAAACACGCCGAGGCCCGGAAGCAAGTGCTCTTCGCCGCGCTGCAGCGCATCTTCGACAACTCCGCGGATATCCTGTGCTTTGTTATCGGTCATATTCGCCGTGATGGCATCCCTGATTTGAAAATTCATGCATTTGACCTCCTTTCCCTTGTCCTTGTGAATAGTATCGCCAAGCGTTCCGGTCTTTGATACACTGAAAAGTAAAAAGGAAGTTTTCACTCATGGCTAAACGGATTGAATCGGTACAAAACGCACTCGTCAAGCACTGGAAGAAACTCATCACCACCCGCAAGGAGCGCGACCGCTCGGAAGAATTCATTGTCGAGGGGTTCCATCTTGTCGAAGAAGCGATGAAGCAGGAGGGAGCGGTTCTGCATGTCATGGTGCGGGAAGACCTTGAACTGCCTGCAGGGCTGGATCTGTCTTCTGTCCAGCACATTGAGATTACAAAAGCGGTGGCCGCGGAGATTTCTGAGACGGAACACCCGCAGGGCATCTTCGCCCACTGCCGTCAGCCAATTCCTTCTGAAGAATCGTACGACAGCTGGAAACGGCTCCTTCTCATTGATGCAGTGCAGGACCCGGGCAATATCGGCACGATGATCCGTACCGCGGACGCAGCCGGTATGGACGCCGTCATCCTCGGCAAAGGCTGCGCCGACCCGTTCAATCCGAAGACTGTCCGCTCCGCGCAAGGATCGCATTTCCATATCCCGGTCGTCCGCGGCGATCTCACCGACTGGATCGGCCGGGCGCAAGCGAATGGCGTACAGGTGATTGGGACAGGCCTCGACCAGGCGAAGGAGCATTATGACGTCCCGGCAACTGACGCGTTCGCACTGCTTGTCGGCAACGAAGGCGCAGGTGTGGCGGCCGATTATCTGTCTGTGGCCGATGCGGTCGTCAAGATTCCATTGTATGGCCAGGCGGAGTCGCTGAATGTCGCCGTCGCGACTGGCATCCTGCTGTATGCGTACGCACGCCGGTGAAGAAGGTCGGTGTTGAAGTATCGGCGGGATTCCGCTATACTGAGTGGGTATACAGGCAACATTCATCAGAAAAGCATTGACCGGGAAGAGGCAACAGCATCTTCGGCACCAGGGAGTCCTTACCGTGACTGGAAGTAGGGACGGCCGTTACTGTTACTGTTCACCCCGCGAGCTGCCGCTTGGACCAGCTTAGGCTGTAAAGGCGCGCCGGCACCGGACCGTTATTCCGAAGTTGAGAGACCATGCTGCAATCCGGCATGGTAATCAGGGTGGTACCGCGAATTCGTCCTCGTCCCTTTTTTAGGGGACGAGTTTTTTTATTGGGATGAATCCAGAGAGTGAACGGTGTTGATTTGCGTTCCGGGCGGATGCTTTCCGAGGGGCGAGCATTGAGCCTCCTCGCTCGCTTCGCTCACTGCGGGGTCTCAATTAGCTCGCTAATCCCTCAGGAGTCACCGCCCTGCACTCCAATCAACGGCTAGTCAAAGTACAATGCGGCAAATGAAAAAACGTAAAAAAGGAAAGGGGAATTGCTATGGAGCAGCAGTTGGAGCAGTTAAAGCAAGAGGCATTGCAGAAGATCGATGCGGCGTCGTCGGTGAAAGAGCTGAATGACGTGCGTGTTGCGTATTTAGGGAAGAAGGGGCCGATCACGGACCTGTTGAAAGGCATGGGGAAACTCCCAGCAGAAGAACGTCCGAAAATGGGGGCGCTTGTGAACGTTGTCCGGGAGACCGTGACGACGCAGCTCGAAAGCAAAATGGCACAGCTGGAAGAGCAGGCGGTCAATGAAAAGCTCGCGAAGGAAACGATTGACATCACGCTGCCGGGCCGTCCCGTCAAACTCGGCAACCACCACCCGCTCACCCGGGTCGTCGAGGAGATCGAAGACTTCTTCATCAGCATGGGCTACGAAATTGCGGAAGGTCCGGAAGTCGAGAAGGACTACTACAACTTCGAAGCGCTGAACTTGCCGAAAGGCCACCCGGCGCGCGACATGCAGGATTCGTTCTACATTTCGGAAGACGTGCTGCTGCGGACGCATACATCACCGGTGCAGGCACGCACAATGGCCGCAAAACAAGGCGAGCCGATCAAGATCATCTGCCCGGGTAAAGTGTACCGCCGCGACAATGACGACGCGACACACTCCCACCAGTTCACGCAGATCGAAGGGCTCGTCGTCGGCGAGGACATCCGCATGAGCGACCTGAAAGGGACACTTGCGCTATTTGCGAAAAAGATGTTCGGCGAGGAGCGGGAAATCCGTCTGCGCCCGAGTTTCTTCCCATTCACTGAACCATCTGTCGAGATGGACATTTCATGCTTCAAGTGCGGCGGCTCAGGCTGTAACGTCTGCAAAAAGACGGGCTGGATCGAGATCCTCGGTGCTGGTATGGTGCATCCAAACGTGCTCGAAATGGCCGGCTATGATCCCGCCATCTATACCGGATTCGCGTTCGGCATGGGGCCGGAACGGATTGCGATGCTGAAATACGGCGTGGAAGACATCCGTCATTTCTTCACGAACGACATGCGATTCATATCACAATTTCACCGCACAGAAGCGTAAGGAGGAGACACCATGTACGTATCAACGAACTGGCTGAAAGACTATATAGATATCAGCGGGATTTCCAAAGCGGAACTTGCCGAGAAGATTACGCGTGCGGGCATCGAAGTCGATTCGATCATCGACCGCGCGGAAGGACTGAAAAATCTCGTCGTCGGGCACGTCGAGTCTTGCGAAAAGCACCCCGAGGCCGACAAACTGAACATCTGCCAAGTGAACGTCGGCGAAGAGACGCTGCAGATCATCTGCGGCGCGCCGAACGTAGCAGCAGGACAGAACATCGTCGCAGCATTACCGGGCGCACGACTGCCGGGCGGCGTGAAGATCAAAAAAGCAAAACTGCGCGGTGAAGTATCGAACGGCATGATCTGCTCGCTGCAGGAGCTCGGGCTAGAAGGGAAAGTCGTGCCGAAGCAGTACGCGGAAGGGATCTACGTGCTGCCGGCAGACGCCGTGCCGGGAACGAATGCACTTGAAGTGCTCGGTCTGGACGATGTCATCCTGGAATTCGACCTGACCCCGAACCGTTCGGACGCTCTCAGCATGCTCGGCGTCGCATACGAAGTTGGTGCGATTCTTTCCGAAGACGTCAAACTGCCGGAAATCTCCTATACGGAATCGTCCGAGCAGGCAGCTGACGCGCTGTCGCTGCGTGTGGACGCGAAAGAAGACAACCCGATGTACGTCGCGAAAGTCGTCAAAGACGTCAAAGTTGCGGAATCTCCACTTTGGCTGCAGAACTATCTAATGGCTGCAGGCGTCCGTCCGCACAATAACGTCGTCGACGTCACGAATTTTGTACTGCTTGAATATGGCCAGCCGCTTCATGCCTTCGACTATGACCGGTTCGCGACGAAGGAGATTGTTGTGCGCCGTGCAGAAGAAGGCGAGAAGATGACGACACTCGACGACGCGGAACGCACATTGAAAGCGAACCAGCTCGTCATCACGAACGGGAAAGAACCGGTCGCGCTCGCAGGTGTCATGGGCGGCGCGAACTCTGAAGTCCACGAAGGCACAACGACTGTCGTCATCGAATCCGCATACTTTGCACCGGCATCCGTCCGCCAGACATCGAAGGAAGTCGGCCTGCGCAGTGACGCAAGCACCCGTTTCGAAAAAGGCGTCGACCCGAACCGTGTCGCTGAAGCCGCAGAACGGGCGGCACAGCTCATGGCGGAACTCGCGGGCGGCACTGTGCTCGCTGGCTCAGTCGTGTTCGACGAGCTCGATAAGACACCTGTACGCATCGTGCTGTCTCCGGACTACGTCAACCACCGTCTCGGCATGAAGATCCCGATGGACGAAATGGTGTCCATCCTCGAACGCCTGCAGATCCCCGTGGAAGCGGTCAACGGCCAGCTCGTCGTGGACGCACCGACCCGCCGCCAAGATCTGCGCATTAAGGAAGACTTGATCGAAGAGATTGCACGGCTGCACGGTTACGATGAAATCCCGGCAACGCTTCCGGTCGGCGAAAGCGCGCCAGGCGGTCTCAACAGTGATCAGCAAAAACGCCGTCTCGTCCGCCGTTACCTTGAGAGCGCAGGTTTGTATCAGGCGATCACGTACTCGCTGACGTCCCGCGAAGAATCGCAGGCGTTCGCATTGGAAACAGCACCGGTGACGGAACTGCTCATGCCGATGAGCGAAGACCGCAGCGTGCTGCGCCAGAGCCTTCTCCCGCATCTGCTCGAAGCAGCCACTTACAACGTCGCGCGTCGGATTGACACCGTTTCGCTGTACGAAACGGGATCTGTCTTCCTCGGCACTAAAGAGGACGGCCTGCCGAAAGAAGTGAACCATGCCGCTGCCGTCATCACTGGCAAGTGGGTCGATCACAAATGGCAACAGGAAACGAAAACAGTCGATTTCTTCGTCATGAAAGGCATTTTCGAAGGCCTCATGGACGTCCTCGGCCTGACCGACCGTGTGACGTACGAACAAGCGGCGCATGACGGCATGCACCCGGGCCGGACCGCAGACATTGTACTCGACGGCAGCCGGATCGGCATGCTCGGCCAGCTGCACCCGTCCGAACAGAAGAAACGCGACCTGAAAGAAACGTATGTTATGGAGATCAACCTGTCCGCGCTGCTCGCGGAACAGACCGAACCGCTCGTGTACACACAGGTACCGCGCTACCCATCGATCTCCCGCGACATCGCACTCGTCGTGTCGGCAGAAGAATCGGCCGGCAGCCTGATCACCGTCATCCAAGAAGCCGGCGGCGCTCTGCTGAAAGACGTCTCCGTATTCGACCTGTACGAAGGCGACAACGTCGAAGCCGGCCACAAGTCGCTCGCGTTCTCGCTCACCTACTTCGACCCGGAACGCACCCTGACCGACGAAGAAGTCGTCGCTCGTCACGACCAAGTACTCGAAGCATTGAAAACAAAAACCGGCGCTGTTTTGCGCGGCTGAATTAGTGAATAGGAAAAGCGGAATGGGAAAAGATCCCGTTCCGCTTTTTTAATTGGTGAAGCGCTGGTGAACCGCTCAATTCTTTGGGCTAACCGATCAATTCGCCTGGCGAACCGCTCGTTTCTTCTCGTTAAGCGATCAATTCACCTCGCTAACCGCTCGATTCGGCCGGCTAAGCGATCGATTCCACTGGAGAAGCGCTCAATTGTCACGGATGATCGCTCAATTATGCTGCATAACCGTCCCATTCCCGCGACAGTTCAGCCATGCCGGACTCTATTCGAATCGCGCTTAATGGATCTTAACCATATAAACCAAGATGGAAATGTGGGCTCCGCTGCGCGTCGCCTTTTTCTGGTAGTGAGAGGAATTCTCTTGGAAATCGCACATGGCAGCGGGGAGGCGCTCAAGGTTAGGCCGAAACGCTCAAGCAAGCAGCAAAGCGCTCAAGTGGCCCCTTTAACGATCAAGCAAGCCTTCTAAGCGCTCAAGCACACCCCAAAACCGCTCAAGCCCCCAACATCCCCCCCGTCACCCGCGCTTCTTCGCCGCCAGCGCAGCCGCTTTCTTCGCATTCGCGAAGTGCCACTTCGTGATCGACTTCAAGAAAGGCTCACCTTTCGCCAGCAAAATCGCCGCCGCGGTTTCATCAACCTTCTTACCGGCGCCTTTCGGCAGCGTCCGTCCAGCTAGACCGCTCAACCGGTCCATTTCGTCGAGGAATGCAACCCGTGCGATGATCGATGCAGCAGCAACCGCAACATGCAGGCCTTCCGCTTTCGTCGCGAACAGCACGTTCTCCCGCACGATTTCCGGCTCGGCTTTCAAGTGGTTGTAATACACCCCGCGCTCAGCGAATTGGTCGATGAGGATACAGTCCGGGTGCTCGCCGTCCAGTTTGAGCAGCACATGGCGGATCGCCTGGTTGTGGAGGAGGGCTTTGATCTTCCCTTGGGACCAGCCTTTTTGCTGGACGGTGTTGTATTTCTCGTTCTTCAAGGTGAGCACGCTGTACGTCAGCGCCCGTTTCAGATCCGGTGCGATCGAGCGCATGTACGAATCGGTCAGCTGTTTGGAGTCCTTGACGCCGAGCTCTTCGACGAGGGCGATCTGGTCGGCGCGCACGAAGCAGGCGCAGACGGTCACCGGGCCGAAGAAATCACCCGTACCCGTTTCATCCGACCCGATGACGGAGAGGGAACCGAGCTGTTCCGGCAGCGCATCCGCATGACGAACCGCTTTTTTCGGCTGTCCTGGAGCGGGCGCTGCCGCACTTTCCCACTTCGCCGCTTCCATCGAAGCCCCGCCGCCCTGGAACAGCACCTTGCCCGATTTATACGCCGTGATCGACGCATCCGCCGTCTTCGCCGCAAACACCACACCCGGCGCCTTTCGCGTCACCTTATCGGATTGATAATACGCTTGCAGCTCCTTCATCCGAGCCGCATCCAGCACCACCACATTATTCGACATATTTATACTCTCCTCTCACCGCTGTTGAAACTAAACTAATTTAACTTACGATGCCAGTTGATCGGAGTGCAGGGTGGCGACTCCTGGGGGATCAGCGAGCTAATTGAGACCCCGCAGGGAGCGAAGCGAGCGAGGAGGCTCAATGCTCGCCCCCCGGAAAGCGTCCACCCGGAACGGAGATCAACTTCGCCTCCACGGACTCCTTTTCCGTAACAAACATCAGACTTCCATTCTTCAGCAACACGCCTCATAACGCAAGCAAAAAAGTGAGCTTCGGCGCGCCGTTTGTTCACAATACTTCCACTTTCATGGTATGATGGACTTCATAGTTTTTGGGCAGGAGGTTATGACAGTGGAAGAAGTAGAAAAGACGCGTATCACGGTTGACATCTACGGCCAGACATACACGATCGTCGGCACGGACTCGTCTGCCCACGTACGGCAGGTCGCGACGATGGTCGACGACCGCATGCGTGAACTCCGTGCGCGTAATCCTTACTTGGATACGACGAAAGTGGCGGTGCTGACAGCTGTCAACAGTGTACATGACTATTTAAAACTGCAAACAGAAAAAGAACTGCTGGAACAAGAATTGAAAAAGTTGAAGGGTTGACGGCTGCTCATGTTAGATATACTGATCTTATTTTTACTGCTCGGTGGGCTCATCACCGGGTTCCGCAGAGGACTGCTCGTACAAGTCCTTCATATGACCGGGTTCATCATCTCGTTTATTGTCGCATTTGCTTACTACAAACAGCTTGCGGAGAAGTTTGTTCTCTGGATCCCATATCCGGGCGTGACAGCGGAGTCGAAACTGACGTGGGCGTTCGGGGCGCTCGATCTTGACCAGACGTTCTATCGGCTGCTCGCGTTCATCCTCATCTTCTTTGCGGTGAAATTCCTGCTGCAGCTGATCGTCTCGATGTTCGACTTCCTGAAATACTTGCCGGTGCTCGGGTTCATCTCCCGCTTTTTCGGCGCGGCACTCGGGTTCGTCGAATTTTACATCATTATCATGCTGCTAATCAGTGTGCTGGCGCTGCTGCCGGTCGATTTCATCCAGAACATGATCGGCTCTTCGTTGCTGTCGAAAACGATGTTTGAGCATACGCCGTTCCTGTCCGACGCTGTGAAGAACTGGTGGTACGTCTATACGAAGTAAGACGAACAGCTTCCCTCCCGTGTGGCGGGAAGCTTTTGTTCAGTCAGGGAACAGACTGCTGAAGGGGGACTTATTGTGAACAAGAAACTCATCATCCAGACACTTGAAAAAATTGCACTCTATATGGAACTGCTCGGGGAGAATCCGTTCAAGGTCGGCGCCTTTCGCAAGGCAGCGGGCGTACTCGAAACCGATCCCCGGAGCCTTGCCGAGATGGACGACATCCTATCGCTGAAAGGGATCGGAAAAGGGACAGGCGCTGTCATCGAGGATTTGCTTGAAAAAGGGCGGTCCGATCTGTTGGATGAACTGCAGGAGACCGTGCCGGCAGGGATGATTCCATTGCTCGATATTCCGGGACTCGGAGGGAAACGGATCGCGAAGCTGCATGAAGCGCTCGGTATCGACTCCATTGAAGCGCTGAAGGAAGCGTGTGAAACGAACCAGGTGAGCTCGCTGCCTGGATTCGGCAAGAAAACTGAAGAGAAGCTGCTGCACGAAATAGAGCAGCTGTCTGAACGGAAGACCTCCTTCCCGCTCTGGCAGATGGCGGGTCTCGTCGCAGCTGTCGAGCCGGTGCTGGACGATATTGAGGAAATCAGCAAATACTCCGTCGCCGGAAGCTACCGGCGAACCGCGGAACAGAGCAGCGACATGGACTTCATCATCGTAACGGACACGCCGCAGCCTGTCCGGGAGCAGCTGCTCGAAAAGCTCCCGGTCCGAGAGACAATCGCTGCGGGTGACGCCAAGCTGTCCGTGACGCTCGAACTGGAAGAAGTGATCGATGCCGATTTCCGTTTCGTGACGGATGCACAGTATGCGAGTGCACTCCATCATTTCACTGGGTCCAAGGAGCATAACGTCGCCATGCGGCAGCTCGCCAAATCGCGCGGGGAGAAGATCAGTGAATACGGCGTCGAGCAGGCGGACGGCACAGTGGTGACGTTCGAGTCGGAAGACGATTTCTTTGCTCACTTCGATTTGCCGTTCATCCCGCCGAACATGCGCCAGGACGGCCGGGAAATCGAACGTACGGATGAACTGAGCGGACTGGTGTCACTCGGCGATATCCGCGGCGATTTCCATATGCATACGACAGCATCGGACGGCGGCTATTCGATCCACGAGATGGCGGACGCCTGCCGGGCGAAAGGCTATACGCATATGGTGATCACGGACCACTCGCACTATTTAAGAGTGGCGAACGGCCTGACACCGGAGCGATTGCTCAATCAGCTGAAAGAAATCCGGGAGGTCAACGAAGAATACCCGGACATCGAAATTTTCAGCGGAACGGAAATGGACATCCTGCCTGACGGGACGCTCGATTTTGACGATGAAGTCCTGTCGCAGCTTGACTTCGTCATCGCCTCGATCCACTCGAGTTTCAGCCAGCCGCAGGAGAAGATCATGGAACGGCTGCATGCGGCCATGAAAAACCCGCACGTGGACATGATTGCCCACCCGACGGGACGGCTCATCGGCAAACGGCCGGGCTACGAGCCGGACGTGCCGCAGCTCATCGAATGGGCGGCCGAATACGGGAAGATCCTCGAACTGAATGCGAGCCCGCATCGGCTTGATTTAAACAAAGACTACTTGGAACTGGCCCAGTCAAAGGGCGTTCCGATTGCTATCAATACAGACGCCCACGCAACCGGCCAGCTCGACCTCATGACGATCGGTGTCGCCTATGCACAGAAAGCATGGCTGAAAAAAGACACCATCGTGAACACATGGCCGCTGGAGCGGTTCAAACGGGAAATCGTCGATAAGTGAAAGGAAGGGATCCATTGATGGATTCACGTGTATTACGAACACTCGAATTTGACAAAGTGCTTGCCCAGACTGCCCAATACAGCACGTTTCCGGCAGGACGCGCAGCACTCGAGAAACTGACGCCGAGCAATGACTTCAGCACCGTCGAACGGCTGCTGGAAGAGACGGATGAAGGGCTCGCTATCCTGCGCGTGCGCGGCAATGTCCCGATGGGCGGCATCACAGATATCCGCCCGCATGCCCGCCGCGCGCAAATCGGCGGCGTGCTGAGCGCGCAGGAATTGATGGAGACGTCCTCGACGATTCGCGCGAGCCGGATTTTCCGGCAGTTCATCGAAGGTGTGCTGCAGGAAGAAGAACTGGAGCTCACGCATTTCGTGGCCATCAAAGACGCCATGCCGATCATCACTGGCCTTGAGCATGAGATCAACAGCGCCATCGATGAAAACGGCCGTGTGCTCGACAGCGCGTCGAGTGCGCTGCGTGCAGTCCGCCAGAGCCTCCGGATCCAGGAAGGCCGCGTGCGCGAAAAGCTCGAAAGTATCACGCGCGGCAAGAACGCAGCAACCATGCTGTCGGACAGTATCATTACGATTCGCAACGACCGCTTCGTCATCCCGGTCAAATCGGAATACCGCAGCCATTACGGTGGGGTCATCCATGATTCTTCCGCTTCGGGGCAGACGCTGTTCATCGAACCGGATGCCGTCGTGCAGGCGAACAACGAAATACGTACACTGAAGTCGAAAGAGAAGGAAGAGATCGATAAAATCCTTCGTGAACTGTCCGCAAGCGTCCAAGTGCACGCCCATGAGCTGTTCCTGCTCGTTGACCAGCTCATCGCGGTCGACGTCATCCTCGCAAAAGCGAAATACGGTCAGGCAAACCGCTGCACGAAGCCGCGCGTGAACAACGAAGGCTATTTAAAACTGACGAAAGCCCGTCATCCGCTGCTGCCGATGGATGAAGCGGTCGCCAACACGATCGAATTCGGTCATGAGATCACGACAATCGTCATCACCGGGCCGAATACCGGCGGAAAGACCGTCACGCTGAAAACGGTCGGTCTCTGTGTCCTCATGGCGCAGGCCGGGCTGCCGATCCCTGTTCTCGACGGCTCGGAAATCGCTGTTTTTGGTTCTGTTTTTGCTGATATCGGCGACGAACAGTCGATCGAGCAGAGCCTCAGTACGTTTTCGTCTCATATGGTCAACATCGTCGATATCCTGAAGAAGTTCGATCATGATTCGCTTATCATCTTCGACGAACTTGGATCTGGTACCGACCCCCAGGAAGGGGCAGCGCTCGCCATCTCCATTTTGGATGAAGTCCACGGCACCGGCGCACGCGTCATGGCGACGACCCATTACCCTGAACTGAAGGCGTACAGCTACAACCGGAAGGGCGTCGCGAATGCAAGCGTCGAATTCGATGTCGACACACTGAGTCCGACGTACCGGCTGCTGATCGGCGTGCCGGGACGCAGTAACGCGTTCGAAATCTCGAAACGCCTAGGACTCGGAGAACACCTGATCAAACGGGCGAAGACGTTCACCGGCACCGATCGAGGAGAAGTCGATTCGATGATCGCATCACTCGAATCAAGCCGTGTCCAAGCTGAGAAAGACGCCGAAGAGACGCACCGGCTGCTGGAAGAGACGGAAACGTTGAAACGAGAACTTGCCGAAAAGCTGGCGGAACATGAAGAGCTGAAAGCGCGGCTGACGGAAAAGGCGAAGGAGAAAGCGAAGAAGATCGTCGATGACGCACGCCGCGAATCCGACGACATCATCGCAGACTTGCGCGCGCTCCGCATGACGGCCGGCGCCAACGTGAAAGAACACGAACTCATCGAAGCCCGCAAACGGTTAGAAGGGGCAGCTCCGGCCGCGACGAAGAAGAAGGCACCGCAAGCAAAAGCTGCACCGCGTCCGCTCGCTGTTGGCGACGAAGTGAAAGTGCTCAGCTACGGTCAAAAAGGGACGCTCATGGAAAAAGTGTCCGATCATGAGTGGATCGTGCAAATCGGCATCTTGAAGATGAAACTGGAAGAATCGGGGCTAGAATACGTTAAGCCGGAAAAAGAGAAACAGACGAAAGCATCCTCTGCTGTGCGTGGGCGTACGGAAAATGTGAAACTTGAACTCGATTTGCGGGGAGAGCGGTACGAAGACGCCATCCGCAGGACCGAAAAGTATTTGGACGATGCACTGCTGTCGAACTACCACCAAGTGTCCATCATCCACGGCAAAGGGACCGGTGCCCTCCGCCAAGGGATCCAGCAGATGCTCAAGAAACATTCGAGAGTCAAAAATTACCGCTTCGGGGATGCAGGTGAAGGCGGCCACGGCGTAACAGTCGTTGAATTAAAATAACTTCAGACCAAAATGAAACCTTTTTACATCTCTGTCCGTAGACGAGAGGACATAACCGTAAAGGGGTAAGCACATACATGACAAACAACGGGTTCTGGAGCAATCCGCTCGTCGAGACAGCCGGCTACTTCAGCACAGTCGTCCTCTGTCTCGTCGTCGCGATGGTCATCTTTGAAATTGTGACGAAGTATCGTAACTGGGAAGAGATCAAAAAAGGAAATTTGGCCGTAGCGTTTGCAACCGGTGGGAAAATATTTGGCGTTGCCAACATTTTCCGATACTCCATCGAGGAGCACAACACACTGCCGCAAATGATAGGCTGGGGGCTCTATGGCTTCATGCTTCTCATCTTTGCTTACGTATTATTCGAATTTCTGACGCCGATGTTCCATGTGGACGACGAAATCGAAAAGGACAACCGCTCTGTCGGATTCATCTCGATGATACTCTCGATCGGTCTGTCGTTCGTCATCGGTGCAAGCATCTCGTAACACCACTTCTGTTCAGGAGACGATGTTCCAAATGGAAAAGCTATCAAAGATTCTGCTCATCTTATGTGTTGTCTTCATCGCCATCGGCATCATCTGGATGATCAGGCAGACACCGTGACCTATACGTCCCGGTGTCTGCTTTTCTTTTTGATGTTCATTGTAAACGCTCTCATAGTCCGCTATACTGAGGAAAGAAATACTATTCTCTGAATATACTGGCGAAAAGGAGGCTTTCCGATGACGAACAAACCTTGGCTGGCTCAGTATCCGCATGAAATTCCGGAAACCGTGGAGTACGCCCCGATTCCGCTTCAGGACTACCTCACGAGGTCTGCGGCGAAATTTCCGGGCAAGACGGCAATGCACTTCCTCGGAAAAGATGTTTCGTTCGAAGAGTTCTACACGTCCGCGCTGAAGTTTGCGGGCTATTTGCGTAAGCTCGGTATCCAGAAAGGCGACCGTGTGGCAATCATGCTGCCGAACTGTCCGCAAAACGCGATTGCCTATTACGGCATCCTGTATGCCGGCGCGATCGTCGTCCAGACGAACCCGCTCTACAAGGAACGGGAGATCGCATACTTGATGAGCGACTCGGGTGCGAAGGCGATCATCACGCTCGACATGCTGTACCCGCGCGTCTTGTCTGTGCTGAAAGAGACTGGCTTGGAGAACATTATCATAACGGGTATCAAAGACTACTTGCCGTTTCCGAAGAACCTCATTTATCCGTTCATCCAGAAAAAAGAGAATGGCATTACGGTTAAAGTGGAACATCGAGGCGTGAATCACCTGTTCGCCGAAATCATGAAGACCGCACCGGCTGAACCGATTCCGCTCGACTTTGATTTCGAGCGCGACATCGCCCTGCTGCAGTATACGGGCGGGACGACGGGTCCTCCGAAAGGAGTCATGCTGACGCACAAGAATCTGATCGCGAATGCGGAGATGTGCCGTGCGTGGCTGTATAAAACAGTCGACGGGGAAGAAGTGACGATGGGCATCCTGCCGTTCTTCCACGTGTACGGCATGACGACCGTCCTCATCGTATCCGTCATGGCGGGGAACAAAATGGTGCTGCTTCCGAAGTTCGATTTCAAGACAGCGCTGAAGGAAATCGACAAGCAGAAACCGACGCTGTTCCCGGGTGCGCCGACGATCTATATCGGTCTCCTGAACCATCCGGACCTCGGCAAATATGACCTTTCCTCCATCAAGGCCTGCATCAGCGGATCGGCCGCATTGCCGGTCGACATCCAGGAGAAATTCGAGCAAGTGACCGGCGGGAAGCTCGTCGAGGGGTACGGATTGACCGAAACATCGCCGGTTGCCATCGCGAATTTCGTATGGGAAGGGGAGCGCAGACGCGGTTCGATCGGCGTGCCATGGCCGAACACGGACGTCGCCATCCTGCCGCCGGACTCCGCGGAACGGCTGAAACCGGGCGAAGTCGGCGAAATCGCGGTAAAAGGCCCGCAAGTGATGAGCGGCTACTGGAACCGTCCGGAAGAGACGAAGGAAAGTTTCCGTGACGGCTGGTTTTTGACTGGGGACCTCGGGTATATGGATGAAGACGGTTTCTTCTACGTCGTCGACCGGAAGAAAGATATGATCATCGCGAGCGGATTCAATATTTCGCCCCGGGAGATCGAGGAGGTACTCTACGAACACGATGCCGTCCAGGAATGCGTCGTTGCCGGTGTGCCGGACCCATACCGAGGGGAGACTGTCAAAGCGTATGTCGTCCTTAAGGAAGGGAAGTCGGTGACGGAAGAGGAGCTCGATGCCTTCTGCCGGAAGCACCTCGCTTCGTTCAAAGTGCCCCGTATCTATGACTTCCGTGACGAACTGCCGAAAACGGCGGTCGGCAAGATCCTCAGAAGGGCGCTTGTCGATGAAGAGAAAAAGAAACACGAACAGAAACTGACGTCTTGACGGAATAATACTTGACTGTAAACTGAATAGCGCGTACTATGAAAATATGAATGAACCATCATTCATATTTTCTTTTTTATTTCCAGGGATGGTGGTGAGAGATGCTGAAGCGTGAAAAACCGAAATACAAAAAAATCGTCGATGCCGCCGTGGCAGTGATCGCACAGAACGGCTACCACCAGGCACAAGTATCGAAAATCGCTAAAGAAGCAGGCGTAGCAGACGGTACAATCTATCTGTACTTTAAAAACAAGGAAGACATCCTCGTTTCCGTCTTCCGGGAGAAGATGGCGGTGTTCGCCGACTACGTAAAAGAAATTTTGGAAATGGACTGTTCGGCTTCCGACAAGCTGTTCAAAATGATCCAGAACCACTTCAGTGTGCTGCACGAAGACCGCAATCTGGCCATCGTCACGCAGCTGGAACTCCGGCAGTCGAGCAAGGAACTGCGCTTCCGCATCAACGAAGTGCTGAAAGAGTACTTGGCGCTTCTCGATTCGCTTTTAAAAGAAGGGGTCCAGTCAGGAGAGTTCTCGCAGGATCTGGACACCCGGCTCGCCCGGCAGATGGTCTTCGGCACCATCGACGAAACATGCACCTCCTGGGTCATGAACGATCAGAAATACGGTCTCCCTGAACTGGCGCCGAAAGTGCACAAACTGCTGCTGTCGGGCATGAAAGGCTGAACGCCAGTCCGGTAAATTGTCACAACAAAGCAGTAAATCTTTATTTTTAAGAAACGGATATGCTATCATTGAAGGCGCTTCCATTTATAATTTAACAGACTGGTAATGCGTACTGAAAAAGGATGGGATGACATGGAGTTTCTAACAGTAATGATTGACCAGGGCGTTGCAGCGGTCTCTATCAACCGGCCGCCAGCCAATGCCCTGGCCCGCGCACTGATCCTCGAAGTCGGTGAACTTCTCGACCAGCTGCAGGGCAACGATGACGTCCGTGCGATCGTCCTCCACGGTGAGGGGAAATTCTTCTCTGCCGGTGCGGACATCAAGGAATTCACGACCGTTTCGTCAGGTGAGGAATTCTCAAAACTTTCTAGCGACGGGCAGGCAATCTTCGAGAAATTGGAGACGTATCCGAAACCGGTCATCGCTGCAATCCATGGTGCCGCACTCGGCGGCGGACTGGAGCTCGCAATGGCATGCCACATGCGCTTCGTCACAGAATCAGCGAAACTCGGCCTGCCTGAACTGCAGCTTGGGCTTATTCCCGGATTCGCAGGGACGCAGCGGCTGCCGGGCTATGTCGGTAAAGCGAAAGCGGCTGAAATGCTGCTTACGAGCGAGCCGATCACCGGCCGTGAAGCGGTCGAGTGGGGCCTCGCGAACCGTGCATTTACGGAAGAGGACCTGCTGCCGGAGACGCTCTCCATCGCACGCAAGATCGCTGAAAAGAGCCCAATTGCTGTTGCGGCTGCGCTCCGGATGCTGCAGTACACGAAAGACGATGCTTATTACAAAGGTGTCGGCGCGGAAGCTGAATCCTTCGGTGACGTCTTCGTCTCCGAAGACGCGAAAGAAGGCATTCAGGCTTTCATCGAAAAACGCAAACCGAAATTCATTGGACGATAATACGTTGAGGAGGTCAGCAGCATGAATATCTATGCTTTGGTAAAACGTACGTTTGACACAGAGGAAAAAATCGTTGTTAAGAACGGGGCAATCCAGGAGGACGGCGCAGAATTCATCATCAACCCATATGACGAGTACGCGGTCGAAGAAGCGATCCAAGTGCGCGACGAACACGGCGGGGAAGTAACAGTCCTTTCTCTCGGCGGAGAAGACGCGGAAAAGCAGCTGCGTACAGCGCTCGCAATGGGTGCGGACAAAGCCGTGCTCATCAACACAGAAGACGATCTGGATGAAATGGATGAGTTCTCAGCAGCCAAAATCATCGCAGAATACTTGAAAGACAAAGACGCGGATCTCATCATCGCAGGAAACGTCGCGATCGACGGAGGTTCTGGCCAGGTCGGACCGCGCGTCGCAGAACTTCTCGGCATCAACTGCGTCACGACAATCACAGATCTGAAACTGGATGGCACAGATGCAACACTTGTGCGCGACGTGGAAGGCGATTCGGAGACGATCAAGACAGCACTGCCATTGCTTGTAACGGCACAACAGGGCTTGAACGAACCGCGCTATCCGTCTCTGCCGGGCATCATGAAAGCGAAGAAAAAGCCGCTTGAAGAATTGGAGCTTGACGATCTGGATCTCGACGAGGACGATGTGGAACCAAAAACAGAGACGGTTGACATCTTCATGCCGCCTGCAAAAGCGGCGGGCCGTATTCTCGAAGGCGACATCGCGGATCAGGTGAGCGAACTGGTCGGCCTGTTGAACAAAGAAGCGAAAGTTATCTGATCGAGCACGACTCAAACCGTACTAGGAGGGACAAAACATGTCAAAAAATGTGTTAGTACTAGGCGAATCCCGTGAAGGCGAACTGCGTAACGTTTCGTTTGAAGCGATCGCAGCAGCAAAGCAGATTGCAGGGGGCGGCACGATTACCGGGCTGCTGATCGGCGACTCAGTGGAAAACCTTGCACAGGAAATGATCCAACATGGTGCAGACCGTGTTATCACAGTTGAGCATGCAGACTTGAAACAATACACGTCTGACGGTTTCAGCCAGGCGTTCATGGCAGTGTACGAGCAGGAAAAACCGGATGCTGTCGTCATGGGACATACGGCGCTCGGCAAGGACCTGTCTCCGAAGATTGCAAGTAAACTCGAATCCGGCCTCATTTCGGACGTGACTGCAATCGAAGGGGAAGGGGAGGACGCAGAGTTCATCCGCCCGATCTATTCAGGAAAAGCATTCGAAAAAGTAAAGAACAAAGAAGGTCTCCTGTTCTTCACGATTCGTCCGAACAACATCGAGCCGCTTGAAAAAGACGGCAGCCGCTCAGGCGATGTCTCTTCAGTATCCGTTGACATTACCAACCTCCGTTCCGTTATTGCGGACGTCGTACGGAAAGCATCGGAAGGCGTCGACTTGTCCGAAGCGAAAGTAATTGTAGCGGGCGGTCGCGGCGTGAAAAGCGAAGATGGGTTCAAGCCGCTCGAAGAACTGGCGGAACTTCTCGGCGGTGCGGTCGGCGCATCCCGCGGTGCATGTGACGCAGACTACTGTGACTACTCGCTGCAGATCGGCCAGACAGGGAAAGTTGTCACACCAGATCTGTACATCGCAGTCGGTATTTCAGGGGCCATCCAGCATATGGCAGGCATGTCGAACTCCAAGATCATCGTTGCTATTAACAAAGATCCGGAAGCAAACATCTTCAAAGTGGCGGACTACGGCATTGTCGGAGACTTGTTCGAAGTTATGCCGATCCTGATCGACGAAGTAAAGAAATTGAAAACGACTCAGACCGTCTAAATGGTTCACAAGCAGAGAGGCTCGTTACAGCCGTCTCTGCTTTTTATTTGTCACTGGAAGCGGGGCAAGCAGATATTTCGCCTGAAAAGGCCGTGCATGGTATACTGGGTTCAGAGTTGTTACCTACAAAGGAGGATATTTCCAATGGCTATTCTTAATGCGACAGATGCAGATTTTACCGAAAAAACAAGTGATGGCGTAGTTCTCGTCGACTTCTGGGCACCTTGGTGCGGGCCTTGTAAAATGATCGCTCCGGTCCTTGAAGAATTGGACGGCGAAATCGAAGGCAAAGCGAAGATCGTTAAAGTGAACGTGGACGACAACCAAGGGACTGCTAGCAAATTCGGCATCATGTCGATCCCGACTCTTCTCGTCATGAAAGACGGCGAAACAGTGGACAAAGTGGTCGGCTTCCGTCCGAAAGAAGAACTTGCGAAATTGGTTGACCAGCACGCATAAGCTTACTATCTCAAGACCGGGTCCTTTTTCTCAGAGGAACCCGGTTTTTTTGGCAGGTGATACTAGATGAATGAACTGATCCAGCAGAAGCTCGCCATCCTCCCCGATGAACCCGGCTGCTACCTCATGAAAGACAGGCAGGGCACCGTCATCTACGTCGGGAAGGCGAAAGTGCTGAAAAACCGGGTGCGCAGCTATTTCACAGGCTCCCATGACGCGAAAACACAGCGGCTTGTCACGGAAATCGAAGACTTCGAATTCATCGTCACGTCGTCCAACATCGAAGCGCTCATCCTCGAGCTGAATCTCATCAAGCAGTATGATCCGAAATACAATATCATGCTGAAGGACGACAAGACGTATCCATACTTGAAACTGACCGCCGAACGGCATCCGAAACTCATCGTCACCCGTATCGTGAAGAAGGACAAAGGGCGCTACTTCGGCCCGTATCCGAACGTCACGGCGGCGACGGAAACGAAAAAACTGCTCGACCGGCTGTATCCGTACCGCAAGTGCCACACGCTGCCGGATCGGGTCTGTCTCTACTACCATATGGGCCAGTGTCTTGCGCCGTGTGTGAATGACATCCCGAAAGAGACGTACAAGGAAATGACCGATGATATCGCGCGTTTCCTGAACGGCGGCTACAAAGAGATGAAGAAAGAGCTCACCGAGAAGATGAATGCCGCGGCGGAGGAACTCGAATTCGAACGCGCGACGGAATACCGCGACCAGATCTCCAACATCGAAACCGTCATGGAAAAACAGACGATGACGATGCACGACTTCAAGGACCGCGACATTTTCGGTTACGCGGTCGAGAAGGGCTGGATGTGTGTCCAAGTGTTCTTCGTCCGGCAGGGCAAGCTGATCGAACGCGATGTGTCGCTGTTTCCGGTCTATCAGGATCCGGAAGAGGAGCTGCTGACGTTCATCGGCCAGTTCTACAGCAAATCCGCGCATATCAAGCCAAGCGAAGTGCTGCTGCCGGCGGGCATTGACCGTGAACTCGTTGAACAGCTGCTGGAAGTGCATGCATACATCCCGCAGCGCGGCAAAAAGAAGGACCTCGTCCAGCTCGCGACGAAGAACGCCGCCATTTCGCTCCGTCAGAAATTCCAGCTGCTCGACAGACAGGAAGAGCGGACGGTCGGCGCTTGTGAGGAGCTTGGCGATGCGATGAACATTTCCATCCCGCTGCGCATCGAAGCGTTCGATAACTCACACACGCACGGCGTCGAGCCGGTCTCCGCGATGGTGTCGTTCGTCGACGGCAAGCCGAATCGCAAAGACTACCGGAAATACAAAACGAAGACCGCCGCCGCGCATGACGACTACGGCGCGATGCGTGAAGTGATCCGGCGCCGGTACACGCGTGTGCTGCGCGACGATCTCCCGCTGCCCGACCTGATCGTCATCGACGGCGGAAAAGGGCAGATGAACATTGCCCGCGAAGTGATCGAGGATGAACTCGGCTTGTCGATTCCGATTGCCGGGCTCGCCAAAGATGAAAAACACAATACGGCGAACTTGCTGTACGGTTCGCCGCCTGAACTGATTCCGCTGCAGCGGTCGAGCGAAGCGTTCTACCTGCTCCAGCGCATCCAGGATGAAGTCCACCGGTTCGCCATCATGTTCCACCGGCAGCGGCGGCAGGCCGGATCGCTCGCCTCCTCGCTCGACGGACTGCCGGGCGTAGGGCCGAAACGGAAACAGAACCTGCTCAAGCATTTCGGTTCCGTCAAGAAGATCAAAGCCGCCAGCGCCGACCAGCTCGTGGAAGCCGGTCTGCCGAAGAACGTTGCGGAGTCCGTCGCTGAGTATTTTGCGGAGCAACGGAAGCCGGCAGAGGAGTCTGCGGATTGAATGAAGGAAAAACGGACCCGTGGCGGGTCCGTTTTTTAATGGTTCGGGCGCGAAGGCGGGAATGGAGCGGATAGGCAGGAGAAACGAGCGGGTAGGCGAGGGAATGGAGCGG
>DAMDKL010000003.1:0-198624 GCA_032099885.1 Sporosarcina sp. | reverse complement strand
GGGAATGGAGCGGATAGGCAGGAGAAACGAGCGGGTAGGCGAGGGAATGGAGCGGGTAGGCAGGAGAAACGAGCGGGTAGCGAAGGGAATGGAGCGGGTAGCGGGGATAAATGAGCGGTTTGCGATTTGCCTGGCCGCCGACCGATCAAGCACGGTGCCAAAACGCTCAAGCACGGCGGGAAACCGCTCATGCAAAACGCGGAAGCGCTCAAGCGCGACGGGAAAAGCTCAAGCAGCGAGCCGAACCGCTCAAGCCCCACCCAAAACGCTCAAGCCAAACTCCCATCACCCGCCAAAACACAAAAAAACCGGAGAGGCCACAAGCCACTCCAGTTAATTCACTCATTCATCTCAAACGTCTCATCCCACCGGACTTTCAGCGTGATCTGTTCCGTCTTCTCATCGCGCGCACCATAGCATTCCGTCAGACAGCCGTTCGCAATCTGATACTGCTCAGCGAGGAATCCTGCCTCGAGCGGGAAGGAAGTGCGGGATGCCGGCGATTCGAGCCGGTCCGTCAGTTCATAATCCGTTTCTTCTTTGCCGGATGCCACGCGCACGAGCGTGCCCCAGCCGGCTTCCTTGAAGAATGCCGGGACTTCATCCACCGAAAACACGGGGAACTTGCGGGCGATCTCTTTGCCGGCCCAGTACAGGATATCGTCCTCATGCTTCCCGAGAATGTCAGGGATCACATGGTCTCTCAATAGCTCATAGCCGAAACGCGTCGGCCCTCCAGTTGAATCGTGTCCCAAAACGCAAGCATCCCCTTCGTCGTGTCGCCTGCCGCATAGGAAGAAGCTCGGAACAATGCCATGCCAATTAAGCAGGTCACCTTGACCTTCCCAATACGGAGGAGTACAATGTACATGTTATTATATTGTAACACGAAGAGACGGACCGTCAATCATTCGTCTGCCAAAGTGCGGAGATGGACACATTCCGGCTCAGAAATAAGGGAGGGTAAATCACTTGGTGAGAGAAAATGAGTTCTACTGGCGACGCCTGCACTCACTGCTCGGGATCATTCCAATCGGTCTGTTCGTGACGCAGCACTTGATCATCAACCATTTCGCAACACGAGGGGCCGAATCATTTAACACGGCGGCGCATTTCATTGAAAACCTGCCGTTCATCTACTTCCTCGAATGGTTCGTCATCTACATACCGCTGATGTTCCACGCGTTCTACGGGGTATACCTCGCGTTCACGTCGAAAAACAACGTTCAGCGCTACGGCACGTTCCGCAACTGGATGTTCTTCCTGCAGCGCGTCACAGGCGTGTTCCTGGTGATCTTCATCGCTTGGCACATTTATGAAACACGTATCCAGAAGATGTTCGGCACCGAAGTCAACTTCGATATGATGGCTGACATCCTGTCGAATCCGTTCATGATCGTGTTCTATGCGCTCGGTATCATCGCTGCAACATTCCACTTGGCGAACGGCCTCTGGTCATTCCTCGTCACTTGGGGTCTCGCGCAGTCCGCACGTTCACAGCGTATCGTGACGTACGTGACACTTATCGTTTTCGTTGTACTGACAATCATCGGATTGCGTGCACTGTTCGCATTCGTTTAAGAACCACTCAGCAACCTATTGTATTCATTGAGGAGTGAAACAACTATGTCAAAAGGTAGAGTGATTGTCGTAGGCGGCGGTCTCGCCGGCCTCATGGCAACCATCAAGGCATCAGAACAAGGCGTCGGAGTCGACCTGTTTTCCCTCGTACCTGTAAAGCGTTCGCACTCTGTCTGTGCCCAGGGCGGCATCAACGGCGCGGTGAACACGAAAGGGGAAGGGGATTCTCCGTGGATCCACTTCGATGACACCGTATACGGCGGGGACTTCCTTGCCAACCAGCCGCCGGTAAAAGCGATGGCGGACGCAGCACCAGGCATCATCCACTTGTTCGACCGTATGGGCGTAATGTTCAACCGGACACCGGAAGGTCTTCTTGATTTCCGCCGTTTCGGAGGCACGATGCACCACCGGACAGCGTATGCCGGCGCAACAACTGGACAGCAGCTGCTGTACGCATTGGACGAGCAGGTCCGTGCACAGGAAGTCGCAGGACTCGTACAAAAGTATGAGCACTGGGAATTCCTCGGAGTCATTTTAGATGAAGAAGGCGTCTGCCGCGGCATCCGTGCGCAGAACCTCAGAACGATGGAGATCAAAGCATTCCCTGGCGACGCGGTCATCATGGCAACAGGCGGCCCTGGGATCATCTTCGGCAAGTCAACGAATTCGGTCATCAACACCGGTTCAGCGGCGTCAATCGTGTATCAGCAAGGCGCGAAGTATGCCAACGGTGAATTCATCCAAATCCACCCGACAGCGATTCCGGGAGACGATAAACTGCGTCTCATGAGTGAATCTGCCCGTGGGGAAGGCGGACGGATCTGGACATACAAAGACGGGAAGCCTTGGTACTTCCTCGAAGAGAAATATCCGGCATACGGAAACCTCGTGCCGCGTGATATCGCGACTCGTGAAATCTTCGACGTCTGCGTAAACCAGAAACTCGGCATTAACGGCGAAAACATGGTCTACCTCGACCTGTCCCATAAAGATCCGCATGAGCTGGACGTCAAGCTCGGCGGCATCATCGAGATCTACGAGAAATTCACGGGTGAAGACCCGCGCAAAGTGCCGATGAAGATCTTCCCGGCGGTCCACTATTCGATGGGCGGCCTATGGGTCGATTACAATCAGCACACATCCATCCCTGGTCTGTTCGCTGCGGGCGAATGCGACTATTCGCAGCACGGCGGAAACCGCCTCGGCGCGAACTCGCTGCTTTCTGCGGTATACGGCGGTATGCTGGCAGGACCGGAAGCCGTGAAGTACATGAAAGGCCTGAAAACGTCCGCGGACGATCTGCCTTCCACTATCTTCGACAATGCGGTGAAAGAAGAGCAGGAGAAGTGGGATAAAATCATTAACATGAGAGGCACAGAGAATGCATATGTGCTGCACCGTGAACTCGGTGAAATCATGACAGACAACGTAACAGTTGTTCGATATAATGATCGGTTGGAAGAAACTGATAAAAAAATCCAGGAGCTTTTGGAGCGCTGGGAAAATATCGATATGACCGATACACAGCAATGGTCGAACCAAGGCGCCACGTTCACGCGCCAGCTGAAGAACATGCTATACTTAGCACGTGTCATCACACTTGGTGCGCTTAAACGTGACGAAAGCCGCGGTGCGCACTATAAGCCGGACTTCCCGGAACGTGACGACGAAAACTTCCTCAAAACAACGATCGCTGAGTTCGACGGCAAGTCCGCTCCGATCCTGTCTTATGAAGAAGTCGATGTATCGCTGATCCCGCCTCGTAAGCGCGATTACACTTCCGCGCACTAAGCCGGAAGTGCAGCAACACGAATATTCCGCATCGAAAGGAGACTGACGGAAGTGAGTGAACAACAAACCGCTGTTGCAGAACCGACAGCACCTGGTAAGACGATCCTTTTCGAAATCCAGCGGCAGGATACACCAGAATCTGCGCCGTACATGGAGTCTTTCGAAATTCCTTATAAGCCTAACATGAACGTCATTTCCGCCTTGATGGAAATCCGGCGGAACCCGGTCAATGCAAAAGGCGAGAAAACGACGCCGGTCAACTGGGACATGAACTGTCTCGAGGAAGTATGCGGTGCCTGCTCAATGGTCATCAACGGCCGTCCGCGCCAATCGTGTACTGCCCTCGTCGATCAGCTCCCCCAGCCGATTAAACTCGAGCCGATGCGCACTTTCCCGGTCGTCCGCGACTTGCTCGTCGACCGCGAAGGCATGTTCGACTCCCTGAAGAAAATCAAAGCCTGGATTCCGATCGACGGAACGTATGACCTCGGTGAAGGTCCGCGCATGCCGGAACGCAAGCGCCAATGGGCATACGAACTATCGAAATGTATGACGTGCGGTGTCTGCCTCGAAGCATGCCCGAACGTCAACGACTCCACAAACTTCATGGGACCATTCGCCATCTCGCAAGTCCGCCTGTTCAACACGCACCCAACCGGAGCGAAGAACAAAGACGAACGTCTCGCAGCCCTCATGACAGACGGAGGCCTCGCCGAGTGCGGGAACTCCCAGAACTGTGTCGTCGCCTGCCCGAAAGGCATCCCGTTGACAACGTCCATTGCGGCCATGAACCGCGCGACCACTGTCCAGATGTTCAAGAACTTCTTCGGAAGCGATCACATGGTAGACTGATTCTATTCCACCCCCGGAACGCCAGCACACGCTGGCGTTCCGGGGGTTTTTTTACTGCGGAGACTGAGAAGCGATCATAAATCGCAGAAAACGCTCATAAAAGCGGAGAACCGCTCATAAATCACGAAAACCGCTCATAAAACTGGAGAATCGCTCATAAATCACAGAAACCGCTCATAACCCACGCCCTCAGCCACCTCCAATTCGCGCCCCAATCCTTCTCCCATCACCACCCCAGGCCGCGCAGCATGCACTTCACCATCCAGAACACTCTAAATACCAACACTTCCCTTCTTATTTTCAGATAACTTTGTTACAATAAGAGAATGAATGTTCATTCACAAAGAAGACTGGGGGAGAATAGCATGAAACAAACGTATATTGAGGACTTTGAAGAATGGGAGAATGAATTCCGTTTTTCCGTGCCGGTCCGTGTCCGGTTTTCCGAGACGGATATGTATGGGCACCTGAATAATACGGTGACGTTCACGTACTTCGAGCAGGCGCGGATTGATTACCTGAAAGAGATCGGGCTGATGAACGACTGGCTCGACCCGAATGGCGAATGCATCCCGGTTGTCGCAGACTTGCAGTGCGATTACGTCAAGCAAGTCTTTTTCAACGAAACCGTCGATATCTACGTCAAAGCGGCTTCGGTTGGCAAGAGTTCCGTCGACATCCACTATATGGCGAAAAACGAAAAAGGCGACATTGTTTTTACCGGCCGCGGCGCAATGGTTCAGATATCGAAGAAAACAGGTACCGGTGTTGCTTGGACCGATCACGAAAAAGAGCTGTTCTGCGCGAAAACCCGGAGCTGAGCCGGCACAGCTTCCTCCAAGTCGGAATACTGTAAAGAGAAACCGATAGGAGGGGCGCGTCTTGATGGAGGATTTCAGCAGCCGTTCCGTGCTGACAGGCAGGGAACGCGAGATTTTTACATTGCTCATTGCCGATCATACAACGAAAGAGATAGCCGGCGAATTAGGCATAAGTGAAAAAACCGTACGCAACCATATCTCGAATACAATCCAGAAGCTCGGGGTTTCCGGCCGGGCTCAGGCTATGCTCGAGCTCATACGGCTCGGCGAACTGAGCATCGACTGAGCAGGAGTATCCGGATCATCCGACTGCAGACTTGTCTGCAGTCCTTTTTTAAAGCCGGCAATCCCCTGACCCGCACATAACTATTGCAATTTCAGTCAGTTAAGAGGAAAATAATAAACAAATTCATTGATTTGGAGCTGGTACCGATGACAGAAAACGTCACAGGAAAGCTTGAAGAAATCCATCATATGGAGAAGGACTTGCGCTACATCGCCAGCATCATCAAGCAGCAGGGGCGCAAAATCCTCAGCAACTATACAATCACACCGCCGCAGTTCATCGCCCTGCAGTGGCTTTTTGAGCACGGGGACATGACGATCGGCGACCTGTCGAACAAAATGTACTTGGCTTTCAGCACGACGACCGACCTCGTCGATCGGATGGAAAAGAATGAACTCGTCAAACGTGTCCGCGATGAAAAAGACCGCCGTGTCGTGCGCATTCATCTGCTGAAGGAAGGCGAGCGGGTCATCCAGGAAGTGATCGACAAACGCCGCAATTACCTTGAAGACGTCGTCCGTGACTTCAGCGAAGACGAACTTTCGACATTCACCAAACTGCTGGCCAAACTCCATATAGAAATGAGCACAGAGAACTAATGACCGACACAGCCGACTTACCCATCGGCATCATCGATTCAGGAGTGGGCGGCCTGACCGTCATGAAAGAGCTTTTGGACAGGATGCCGAACGAACCATTCATCTACATAGGGGACGACGCGCGCTGTCCATACGGCAGCCGTCCCCCCGAAGAAGTGATCACCTTCACTAGAGAAATGCTCCATGCGCTCGATGCTTTCGGAGTGAAGCTCGCAGTCATTGCGTGCAACACTGCAACTGCGTTCGCCCTTGAACACGTCCGACCGCTCTTTGATTTCCCGATCATCGGCGTCATCGAGCCTGGTGCACAAACAGCCGTCGCCAAGTCCGAAACGAAACAGATTGTCGTCCTCGGCACGAGCGGCACCGTCAAAAGCGGGGCGTACAGCAGGGCGATCAAGGAACTCAGCCCGAATGCCGTCGTCACAGCGCTCGCCTGCCCGACATTCGTTCCGATCGTCGAACGCGGCGTCTATAAGACTCCGGAAGCCGATGAAGCCGTCAAACAGGCGCTCCAGCCGATTGCCGGTGTGTCTTTCGATGCCGTCATCCTCGGCTGCACACATTTTCCGCTGCTGGCGTCGTTCATTGCGAAGCATTTGCCGCCGGGCACTAAACTGATCACCTCCGGATCGGCGACCGCCGACACCGTCACGGGGCTGCTCGCAAGTAAAAATGCACTGCGGCCTGCTGGATCGCCGCCGGTCTCCCGGTTCTATACGACGGGCAACCCGGAGCATTTCCGGCACATCACCGAAGATTGGCTCGAGCTGCCGCATGCGCACGTCGAACAGCTCATACTGCCTTATACAGCTGAATGAATCCATACGCCCCGGTGCACCATTTGCCGGGTTTTTGCGTGTGTCTGAATGGTTATGATAAGATGGATGGATGAACAGAAAGAGGGAATGCACTGTGAGACATGATGGACGAGAACACAATACACTGCGCCAAGTGCGCATTGAAACAGATTATCTACTGCACCCGGAAGGCTCGGTGCTGATTACGGTCGGCAATACGAAAGTGATCTGTACAGCGTCAGTAGAGGACCGTGTGCCACCATTCTTACGGGGATCCGGCAAAGGCTGGGTGACCGCGGAGTACTCCATGCTGCCGCGCGCAACCGGCCAGCGGACACAGCGGGAAGCGTCACGAGGCAAGATTGGCGGCCGCACGATGGAAATCCAGCGACTCATCGGACGGGCACTGCGCTCCGTCATCGACCTGGAAGCGTTAGGTGAGCGCACGATCTGGATCGACTGTGACGTCATCCAGGCGGACGGAGGCACTCGTACCGCGTCGATCACTGGCGCGTTCGTTGCCATGACACTCGCCACAGCAGGCATTGCAGAAACGAAAAAACTAACGAAATTCCCGATCAAGCAATTCCTCGCCGCAACGAGTGTCGGGAAAGCGGAAGAGGGCGAGCTGATTCTCGACCTCGATTACGTCGAAGATTCCTCTGCCGCTGTCGACATGAACGTCGTTATGACAAGCGCAGGAGAATTCGTGGAATTGCAGGGGACAGGTGAGGAGTCGACATTCACACGGGCCGAGATGAATGGCCTGCTCGACCTCGCAGAAGCCGGCATCCATCAGCTGATCGGCCTGCAGAAGGAAGCGCTCGGCGCAATCAGCGAAAAAATTGGATCACACGAGGAGGCAGCCAAATGAAAGAAGTACTGATCGCCACAAACAATAAAGGGAAAGTACGGGACTTCGAAGAACTGTTCAAGCCGCACGGTATCCGCGTCCGTTCACTGCAGGACCTGGACGAGCCGATCGATGTCGAGGAGACCGGCACGACATTCGAAGAGAATGCGATCCTGAAAGCGGAAGAAACCGCCAAACTCTTGAACACTTGGGTCATCTCTGACGACAGCGGCCTCGAGATCGATGCGCTGAACGGCGAACCAGGCGTCTATTCGGCCCGCTACGCAGGCGAACAGAAGGACGACGAGGCCAACATCGACAAAGCGCTCGATGGTCTTACAGGCGTCCCGGAAGGCTCACGCCAAGCCCGGTTCCGCTGTGTCCTTGCGATTGCCGGACCGAACATGGAAACGAAGACCTTCTCCGGCAGCTGTGAAGGCAGCATCCTATTCGAACGCCGCGGCAGCAACGGCTTCGGCTACGACCCGATTTTCTATGTACCCGCTGCCCGTAAATCGATGGGCGAACTGACACCGGCTCAAAAAGCCGAGTACTCCCACCGCGGAGAAGCGATGCGCAAATTCGAAGAAGAACTCCCGAATTTAGTCGGGGAAGCGGGCGGTCGCCAGTGAAACTGATTGTCCTGAGCGACTCGCACGGCGACACGGACACGATCGACGCGATCTGCAGCCGGGAAACCGGGGCGGACGCCATATTCCACTGCGGCGACAGCGAACTGTCGCCGGGTGATAAACACCTGGCAGGCATCCGCACCGTCCAGGGCAACTGCGACTGGGGTGCCGCATTCGACGAGCGTATCCTCACCGACGTCAAAGATACGCGTATCCTCATGGTCCACGGCCACCAGCACGGCGTCAAGCAGTCGCTCATGCAGCTGAAATACGCAGCCGAAGAGACAGGCGCCAAGATCGTGCTGTTCGGCCACTCCCACCTGTACGGCGCGGAGCTGCAGGACGGCGTATTGTACGTCAACCCGGGCAGCACGAAACTGCCGAGGGGCCACCGTGCAGCGACGTACGCCGTCATCGAAACTGGGGAGTCGATCACCGTCACATTCAAGGATCCGCTCACCGGCAGCCTCATCGAAGACGCGAACTTCACAATCAGTTAATTCGCTATTGACTTAGCGCACGCCATTGCCTATAATAAAACCTGTCGTTCCAATCAATCCTGACTGGACGCAGTTGTCTCAGTAGCTCAGCTGGATAGAGCAACGCCCTTCTAAGGCGTCGGTCGGGGGTTCGAATCCCTCCTGGGACGTCATACATACTATAAAAACCGGAACCGCCACCTCGGCAGTTCCGGTTTTTTGCTGTGCGCCTGTGTATCCCGACATATAAAAAAGCTGCAGGCCATCCTGCGGCCTGCAGCTGATGATCGGAAAAGGGGGGGAGGATACTGCTCCTCTTACTCCTTCTCGATCCCTTCCTCCCACTTATCGACTTTGTTTGAATGGCTGGTCATATATGCATCGATGACCGCCTGTCGATCTTTTCCTTCGACGAAAATCTGTTTCATGAGCGAGGCTTCGTCGGCTTCGCTCCAGTCATCGCCGATCGCTGTCACGATTTTGTAGGCGGCCGGGTGGTCGTCCTTGAAACTTTTGTTGAAGACGAGATTGATGTGCTCCTCACTGCTGTTATATACATCGTCCGGGTCCTTCAGCAGCTTCAGCTTCATCTCACTGAAAATCCAATGCGGTTTCCAGCCAGTGATGACGATCGGCTGCTCGTTCTTGTATGCTTCCTGCAGCCCGGCGATCATGGTGCGCTCGGAACCTTCCTGCAGCGTCCAGCTGCCGAGTTTGTACGTATTGTCCTCGATCGCTTTGTCCGTCTGTTTCATGACACTGCTGCGCGGATCGATGCCGATGATCGTCCGGTTCAGCGCCTTGGCGAGCTCTGCGTCCTTCTCCAGATCACCGATTGAATTGACGTCTTTCATGTATTCCGGAACAGCGAGAGAGACGGCCGCCTGATCGATCAGGTTCGTCTTCGTATACACGTCAAGATTCTTCCCGTATTCATCCAAATATGCTTTATCCGTATTCGGGAACCAGCCCGATGCATGGAACGTATTCGCGTCCTCCGAGGCGCTTGCATACACCGTTCCGGAAGCTTCGAGCGGTGTCAGTGTCACCTCGTAGCCGACATTCTTCAACACTTCGGCCATGACGAAGGAACGGACAGCGGACCCGGAGTCGTTGTAGGGGATGTTAATGTCCTTTCCGCCGAGCAGCAAGTCCTCGTCGCCGCTGCCGCTGCTGCTGCAGGCAGTCAGTGTGAGACCGAGCGCAAGAGCAGCCGCGGCCATGCCTGCGCGCTTACCTATCTTCCTTACCATATATGGGTTCCTCCTTGCTTTGCTGGAGCGGCAGGCCGTCCGGTACAATCCGCAACGGCCTGCTGCCTGTTGAATTATCGCGCCTTACTTGTCATCCGTCTTCCTGTCGGCCATCTCCGCGAGTGCATCCCGGATATCCTGCAGGAGATACGTCTGTTCGCCGAGCAGCTCGGCGATCTCTCGGTCACGGCCGTCTGGTGTGCGCTCCGGCAGTTCTTCCGCGATATACGGACTGTAGGTGCTGTAGATCTCCGGTGCATGCTCTTTCGCGTACAAGAGCAGGGCCTCGAACAGCACAGGCCGCTCAGGCTCCGTCAGCAGCAAGTCATCATAGAGCTTCTGTGTGCAGTCATCCAGCGCAGCATCCGCTGTCACCGCAAGTAACGGGAGCGGGCTGCTGTCGGCTGACGGAACATCTTCAGTCTGCGGCGTACGTTCGCCCTGCAGCGCGTGCCCTTCGATGTCCACTTTCGGAAGCAGGCGATCCAGCCACTTCGGCATGTACCACGATACCGGTCCGAACAGTTTCGTCAGTGCGGGGATCAGTGTCAGCCGTACAATGAACGCATCGAACAGGACACCGAATGCGAGCGAGATTCCGAGAGACTTGATCATCACGTCGTCCTGGAAGACGAAGGACAGGAAGACGCTGAACATGATGAGCGCCGCGGCAATGATGACGGAGCCGCTTTCCTTCAATCCGATCTTGAGGGAGCGGACATTGTCTTTCGTCTTGCTGTACTCCTCATAAACGCGCGACATGAGGAAGATCTCATAGTCGATTGCGAGTCCGAACAGCAGGCCGATGACGATGACCGGCAGGAATGCGAGCAGCGGTCCGGTCGTCTCCACACCGAAGAGGCCGCCGAGGAAGCCTTCCTGCATGACGAGCGTCGTGAAACCGAGTGTAGCGGTCAGTGACAGCACGAAACCGAGCACCGCCTTCAGCGGGATGATTATCGAACGGAATACGATCATCAGGAGGACGAATGCCAGGATGATGATGATGCCTGCAAAGACAGGGATGGCATCATTCAGTTTCTTCGACATGTCGATGTTGATGACACTCTGTCCGGAGATCTCGGTCTGGAAATCGTATTTGTCCTCTGCCTGGGCATCATAGTCGCGCAGGTCATGCACGAGTGTCTGCGTCGACTGGGCATTCGGACCTTCCTTCGGGATGATGCTCAGCATCGCGTATGTCTGCGCTTCATTCAACTGAGGCGGCGTCACGATATCGACGTTGCTGATATCCTTCAGGTCATCTGCCAGACGCTTCAGATCGCGCTGGAGCACTTCCGGATCGCTCTTGCCTTTCACATTCACAAGCATCGGGATCTGGCCGTTGAAGCCTTCGCCGAATTCATCTGACATGAGGTCGTAAGCTTTCTTTTGAGTAGAATCATTCGGCTTCATGCCGTCGTCCGGAATACCGAGACGCATGTTGGCCATCGGGATGCTCGTCGCACCGAGGATCACGATGCCGAGGATGACCGCGAGCCACGGCTTGCCGATGACGAATTTCGACCATGGTGTATCGAGCTTACGGGTACTGCCCGATTTGTCCGCTTTCGGACGGACCCGCATATGGAAGATGCTGATCAGCGCCGGCAGCAGCGTCAGGGCGCTGACGACGGCCAGGAACACACTGATCGCGGACATGAAGCCCATCACCGCGAGGAAATCGATGCCGATGAGTGCGAGTCCGCACACAGCGATGATCACGGTCACGCCGGCAAAGATGATGGCACTGCCGGCTGTCCCGACGGCAAGCCCGATCGCTTTGACATGATCCTGTTCGGTCCGGATGATTTCACGGTACCGCGACAGGATGAACAGGGCATAGTCGATGCCGACAGCGAGTCCGATCATGACAGCAAGCGTCAGTGTCACGTTCGGTACGGTGAACACATGGGTGAGCAGGGCGATGATGCCGATACTCGTGCCGAGCCCGAGGATGGCGCTGACGATCGGAAGGCCGGCCGCGATGAGGGAGCCGAATGTGATGAGCAGGATGACGAATGCAATGACGATCCCGATCGCTTCCGATGCACCGCCGAATTCGATATCCGTCATGGCATTGCCTGTCAGTTCGGTCTCCACATTGTGCTTATCCTTCAGGTCCGCCAGTTCCTTCTTCACGTTCGTCAACGAAGCGTCTTTCAAGGATGTCTGCGACACGACGTAGCTGATATCCGCGAATGCCGTATTCTGGTCGGCATTGATCTGACGGTTCTGGTACGGATCCGTGATGCTTGCGACGTAATCATCGTTTTTCTTAATGTCTGCAAGCGTCTGTTGGATGTCCTGCATGAGCGACGGGTCCGTGATGCCTTCATTGGCATTCGTATGGAACACGATCCGGATCGACGCCCGTTCGCTGTCAAACTGGAATTCTTCCCGGATTTTGTCGTTCGTATCGATCGACTTTAGTCCGTTCATCTTGATATCACTGCTGAACTCAGGTCCATTCGAAGCGAGCGGGGTGACGATCGCCGCTAAAAGGACGAGCCAGATGACGACCGCCCACCATTTGTTTCTTGCAATGAATGAGCCGAGTCTGTAAAGAAGCTTAGCCAAAATAGTTCCTCCTTCTGTATGACGAAAACTTGATGGGTGTATCCTTTCAGCTGCCTGACCGGTTATGTATACAGCATCTCGGCCAGCGAGCGGATCTGTCCCGTGAGCGGTTCGCATTTCTTGAATTCCTCTAAATAGAGCAGCATCGCCTTCACCATGAACGGACGCGGCGGATCTGCGGCGAACTCATCACGGAGGGAGCGGACGGCAAGCAAGGCATCCTCATAAGCGGCAGCCGGAAGCGACTGACGATCTAGCTCTTTCTCCAGCTCCGCCAGCAAGCTGTGGATCTGATCGCCAGGGGACAGGGGAGCAGGCTCCTCATCGAAAATCGTATACGATGCGAGATCACCGGACTCCAGCAGCGGCTGAACACCTTCTGAATGCGCAATCAGCACGCTGATACGCGAGACGATGAACCGTGCCACCGTTTCAGCATCCCCGATCGGGACACCGCGGATCGCAAGCACGACAAACTCCTTGATCATCCCCTGCATGATGAACGTGTAGTCCCAGATGGACGCCTCCGCTCTTTCTCCGAACGTTTCCAGTAACGATTTCCTGAACCAATTGAGTATCGAGATATAGATCGTGTTCGCAAGCTCTGCGACGTCCTGGTTGTTCCCGTAATCGAGCTTCTGGACGAGCATCATGACAAAATTCTTGTTACTGACGATCAAGTCAAACTGGATCACGATTTTCTTAATCAGTTTCTCTTCGGCGGAAAGCGAACTGTCCAAGTCCACCCGGTCAACCATCGCTAAATTCTGCTCATAACTGTAAGCCGTCGCACGAACGAGCAGCTGATCTTTCGATTTGAAGAAATTGTACAGCGTCCCTTTTGACATGGCGCAGCTCTCCGCCACTTCCTGCATCGCCGTAGCCGCAAACCCCTTTTCCACAAACAAATCGATCGCCTTTTCGATGATTTCCTCTTCTCTAGTCATAGATTCTCCTTTTTCCGTAACAGTCTGCTGATATTCTGCGACTTTAATGACCCATCAGTTCTAGTAGTACTCGAGAGTACTCTAACTAGGGTATAGCGATTTAGTATAGGATGTCAACTATTTGAGTTGGATGTAGAAAAACCGCACTATGAAACACTGGACTGGTCAACGCCGGTCCGCCTGCAGCTGCCAGGAAAGGAAAACAAGTAATCTATTCACCAAAAAGCATGGACTGAGCCTGTTCCATCCTCGGCAGGGAACGTACATATAAAGAAAAGGAGGATAAGCAATGAAGTATAGAAACGAATTTGCAAGCGAGGACAAGGGGATGGAGAGGCAGATAAATGGCAAGAGCGTCATTTACGTTTCACATAAGCGCTTCATCTATTTAGAAACTGAGGTGGACGTCAATGGCTAAAATCTTTCTGGATCCCGGGCATGGGGGTCATGACGCAGGAGCGAGTGGAAAACGATCCAAAGAGAAAGATAATGTGCTGAAAATCGGACTCCGTCTGAAAAAACTGCTGGAAGCCGCAGGGCACACCGTCAAGATGTCCCGTACTACGGACGTCTTTATTGAGCTGACAGAACGGGCACGTATGGCGAACAGCTGGGGTGCTCATTATTTCGTCAGCCTGCATAACAATTCAGGTTCCGCGACGACTTCCGGCTTTGAGACATTTGTGCATGAAGGGACGACGCAGAACGCCACATTAGCGTTCCAATCAGCCATCCACAAGGCGATTGCCGGAAAGATCGGTATCAAGGACCGCGGGAAAAAGAAGGCAAACTACGCTGTACTTCGGGAAACGGTCATGCCGGCCGTGCTAATCGAGTATGCGTTCATTTCCAACACGGTGGATGAAACGATTTTAACTGGGAAAGTTGAGCAGCTGGCCCAGTGGACAGCAGACGGGATTAAAGCATATGCAGGCGGTCCTGTTACGCCGGTTGTTCCTAAGCCGACACTTCCCATTCCAACCCCGCCCCCAGCCCCTCCCTCAGTCATTGTCATCCCTCAAAAAGAGGAAACACTTTATAAACCCTCTGCGTCAGCCATCGTCAATTCAACCGCAACCGTCTTCAAACGACTGGAACAAAAGGAGGACCAGCCGCTGGATCCCCAATGGCGCCAGAAGTTACTGAAAGGGGAACTGACGCTTTCGGATGCCATCGGGCTGCTGTATGTGGCGATTGACCGTGGATTCATCGAAGGGAAGCCGAAGTGAGGATTTCGCACTGTCTTTCTATGGAATGCTGCGGATGACGGGAACGTTGGATGAAGCTAAGTCATGCAGAAATAAAATGAGGATGAGAACTGCCCAGTCGTGGAGGAAACGGACGCATACCCTAATCTGAGTACAGGAAAAAGGGGAGACTGGATGAATCCGCGTTTGGCAGACCTTCTTCAACTGACGAGTTTGTACGGAACATTGGCGAAGTACTACGAGCACATCGACCCGAGGTGGCATATGTATTTCTACGAGAAGCATTTTACCTATGAGAAAGAGCTGGTTGACGAATATTGGAAACACCATCATCAAATGGACAGTCAACAATAAGGTGAGAGCTGCTGAAACTCGGCGGCTTCCGACTGCAGGCCACTCCCGACATCGGAGTGGCCTGCAGTTTTTGGCGTTCCTGCTGAATGTAGTCGGAATCATCGTGATGGACTCCATAGGAATTGCGCTCAGCGAATCAGTCGAAATGGTTTCCCGACGTTTTAATACAGTTGGGACGGGAAGAGACTACTGATGAGAATGAACCAAAACAGGAGGAGATTTCATGAACACCAACTACAAAGAAGCCCTGACCGCCCTCAACGAATGCATCTCTGCGTGCAACCACTGCTTCGACGCCTGCCTCAACGAAGAAGACGTCAAGATGATGGCCGGCTGCATCCGCCTCGACCGGGAATGCGCTGATATCTGCGCCTATGCCGTCCAGGCGATCACCCGCAACAGCCCGTTCACCAAGCAGATCCTGCAGCTGTGCGCGGATGTCTGTGAGCAGTGCGGCAGCGAATGCGGCCAGCACGACCACGACCACTGCAAGCGCTGTGCGGAAGCTTGCAAGAAGTGTGCAGAAGCCTGCCGGAAGCTGGCGGCGTAAGCAATCCGAAAAATAAAGTCGAACGAACAACCGGACCCTCTGCAAGACGGAGGGCCGGTTTTTATTTGTCAGCAAGAGGACAAACCGACGTTGGAACTGCGGTGAAGGGGAGCGCACACATCAAATTGTGGGTGAGTGTTTAATGATCGTGGTTGACTGAATAGTATTCAGTGAGTTATGATTGAACTATATTCAGTGGCAAGGACGATGAGGGGGACGGGAAATGAAAAGAGTATCTAAAGAACCGGACGTCAGGCGCCAGGAGTTGGTGGACATTGGCTTCGAGTTGTACATGAAAGGCGGGACCAACGGTTTCAGCATTAAAGATATCGTCAATCGCGCGGGTGTCGCGACTGGCCTGTTTTACTATTACTTCAAATCGAAAGAAGAGTTCGTGGATGAAGTTCTAAACGGGTTCATCGTAAACAATATGGAAGAAATTCAGCAAGTTCTGGTTTCTGACAAGTTGACCGTCATGCAAAAAATGACAGAAGCGTTGGAGACGTTTTGGACTTTCATCAAAAAAATGGAGCCTTACAAAAACGCGGATACCTTTCAAACGGAACAGCACTTCCAGATTGAACAGAAAGTGTTCAGGCAACTGCAGCCACTCATCCAGCAGGTGATTGAAAAAGGAATCAAAACGAAGGTTTTCCATGCTGGGAATCCGCTGTTAGCCTCGGGATTTATTTTATACGGGCTCAGCAGCATCGCCCATTCAAAGAAGGTCGTCCTGGATGAGGATAGTAAGAAAGAAATGATGGTCTTGGTATTCACCACACTGAAATACGATCAGGAAGAAATGTAATACAAGATAGGGGAGAACGACTATGAAGATTTATATCGACGGGAAACGCATATCAAACGATCAATTGACACAATGGAAAAGAAAACGTGTCAAAAAAGTCTTTAACGTATTAGGGTATGAAAGTGCAGATATCAACAACCCCGACAGGATGATTGAAAAGTTGGCGGAGATTAAAATGCGCTTTTCCTATCAAGACATGTATAACAAATTAGAATCGAAATTGAAGCTGAGTGAGAGGGTAATGCGTCTAGGGGCTTCCTTATCAGGGAACAGGCGGAAGTTTTCAAGGACCGAAATCCATCTGGACGGCATGACCGCAAAAGAAGCGATACAGGGCATCGACAATCTGATGCTGCACCAATCGGACCGGAACCAACGGGTGAACTTGTCGGCGTGCCCGGATCATTATGCACTGCGGCCGTTAGGGGGAGACCAGCTCGAAGTCATTGAGACAACGGGGAATTCCCCGCTCCCTGTCCAGTTTTTCATAACGTTTGACGATGAGACCGGACTGCAGACACCGAGGGATCCTTCGTATGCCTATCAATCAGCAGGTGTCGCCCGTTTGAAGGATGGTACTGTGATCGGCGGCGTCCGCCATCAGCTCAAAGACACGGAAACAGGGATGAAAGTGAAGCTTTCCGTGGAATTTCCTGTCCGTACGCCCACGTTCCTCCTAGCCTCGCATCAGCTGCATCTGGCGTGTGAATTTTCGTATTGGCTGAAGTGGATTGACGAAAAGAAGGGGGCTGTATCCGCGGACCCAATGTAAACAGGACGAAGTTATTACGGTTTCGCAACTATAGCGGACAGGGAGGAACTGTGATGGAACGTAAGGAACAAACCCATCCATTCGACACAGCCACGCAGCTGACGGAGGAAGACGGGATTTCCTATGGACACACATCAGAACACTATGCCAATATGGTCGGCCCCTTCGGCGGCATCACGGCGGCGGTGCTACTTGGCGCGATAATGGAGCACCCGGAAAGGATAGGGGAGCCCGTCGCCTTGACGATCAACTATGCCGCGCCGGTTGCAGTCGGAGCCTTCCGAATCAGCGTGACACCGGCCAGGACGAATCGCTCCACGCAGCATTGGATCATGGAACTCCGCCAAGAGGAGAGGACGGTCATTACAGGGACAGCGGTTTTTGCCAATCGCCGGGAAACTTGGTCTGCCACAGAAGCAAAGTTTCCGAAGGTGCCCCCTGCAAAAGAGGTGGAGAGCTTGCCAGCTGCAGGCTTGCCCCCTTGGGTTCGCAGCTATGACATGAAGATGATAGAAGGCGCCCCGCTCGCGCTGTCCGAGCCGGCTGCCCCAGCAGCTGCCGATTCCGTCACCCTCCAGTGGATGCAGGACGCGCCCCGGAGACCCCTCGACTTTTTGTCACTGGCGGCCATGTGCGATGCGTTTTTCCCGCGGATTTACGTGCGGCGCGAACCAATGGTCCCCATCGGCACCGTGTCACTCACGATCTACTTCCACGCCGATTCGCACACACTTGCTGAACACGGCGACCGGGAAGTGCTCGGTCATGCACGCGCGCTTCAATTCCGCAGCGGATTCTTCGACCAGACAGCGGAACTGTGGACGCCGGACGGCAAATTGCTCGCGACCACGAGCCAGCTGGTCTATTACAAAGAGTAAAACCGGATTACACTACCGTGTTAGCGGCGGTGAATCCGGTTTTTATTTGTGGTTATCCCTGCTGACCTCGAGCATCTATCTGCATGTCATGGAAAAGCAAATCGTGATCCGTCACCTTATGAACCAAATAATTGATGTCCAATGTCATACGCTTCGTCACGTTCCGCTGCTCATTGAACCGTTGTGTAACTTCCTTTCGCATTCCCCGCTGTCCGTCCAACAGGATCTTGATGGACGTCTTCACGTCCGTCATGTCGGTTTGCAGACCAGCAATATCTTTCTTCACACTGGACATGTCGGTTTGCAGACCGGCAATATCTTTCTTCACACTGGACATATCGGTTTGCAGACAGGCAATATCTTCCTTCACGCCTGACATGTCAGTTTGCAGCTTGGAGATATCTACCTTCATAAGAGTAATATCCTCTTTCACAGCAGCCATATCTGTCTTCAATCCAGCAACATCTTTCTTCACCTCAGCAAGATCCTTCTCGATGACGTCAAACCGCTCATGGATCGGCTGCAGCGAACTGTCCAGCACCGTCTTCAGCATGACCGCCAATTCCTCACTCATGCGAGCCCCTCCTCTCCTGAATGATACAGCCCCTTGAGACGGCTGCTTTGCCCTGGGTATCTGACCGAGTGTTTCCGATAATAGTTACGTCCAGTATAGCATATGAAGCGCAAGCAGCCATGGAATATCCCTGCAAAATGCTCCCTGTTCGCTTTCGCAAAAATGCTACTATGCTATAATAAAAGCAGTACATATTACAAAATGTCACCATTACAGAAAAGCGGGGAATTGAAATGGCAGAACTGAACAAACGGCTCTTCAGCGCAGCGGACAACCTGCGCTCGAAAATGGATGCGTCCGAATACAAGAACTACTTGCTCGGGCTCATCTTCTATAAATACCTATCCGACCGGCTGCTCGTCAACGTCGTTGGAATCGCTGACGAATCGCTGGAGGAATACGATACAGCGGCCAAACAGACGCAACTTTACACAGAACTATTAAAGGACGACGATGTCAAAGACGACCTCATCGAAACGCTTGTCGATACGCTCGGCTACGACATCGAACCGCAATACTTGTTCAACGTCCTCACCGACCAGGCGAAGCAGAACACATTCCAGTTAAACGATCTGGCAAAAGCGTTCAACGACCTGTCATCCAAATATGATCAGTTCACCGGGCTATTCGATGACGTCGACCTGACGTCCAAGAAACTCGGCTCGGACGCCCAGCAGCGCAACATCACGATCACCGAAGTCATCAAGAAGCTCGACCCGATCGACCTTCTCGGACATGGCGGCGATGTAGTAGGCGATTCATACGAATTCCTCATCAGCCAATTCGCATCGGAAGCCGGCAAGAAAGCAGGAGAGTTCTATACTCCCCACGAAGTCTCTGTCATGATGGCGCGCATCGCGGCGATGGGGCAGGAAGACAAGCGGCTGTTCAGCGTCTATGACCCAACGATGGGCTCCGGCTCGCTCATGCTCAACATCCGGAACTACATCAACTACCCGGACAGCGTCAAATACCACGGTCAGGAACTGAACACAACTACGTTCAATCTGGCGAAGATGAACTTGATCCTTCATGGTGTCGACAAAGAGGACATCCGTCTCAGCAACGGCGACACGCTGAACAAAGACTGGCCGACCGATGAACCGTATACGTTCGACGCAGTACTGATGAATCCTCCCTACTCGGCGAAGTGGTCATCGGACGATACGTTCCTTGATGACTCGCGGTTCAACCGATACGGCCGGCTCGCACCGAAGTCGAAAGCGGATTTCTCGTTCCTGCTGCACGGTCTCTATCACTTGAAAGACTCCGGCACGATGGCGATCGTACTCCCGCACGGCGTCCTGTTCCGCGGAGCAGCGGAAGGCGTTATTCGGAAAAAACTGCTCGAAGACGGCAGCATCGACGCTGTCATCGGCATGCCGGCGAACCTGTTCTTCGGCACGTCCATTCCGACAACGGTTATTATCTTAAAAAAGAATCGGACCACTCGGGATGTTCTGTTTATCGATGCTAGTCATGAATTCATCAAGGGCAAGAACCAGAATAAGCTGTCTAATGAAAACATCGATAAAGTAGTGGAAACCTATCGGAAGCGCGAAGACGTCGAGAAATACGCCCACGTCGCAAGCTTCGAAGAAATCAAAGAAAATGAGTTCAACCTGAACATCCCTCGCTACGTCGATACGTTTGAAGAAGAAGAGCCGGTGGATATGGCAGCCATCGGCGCAACGGTGAAAGACATACGCAAAGAACAAGCCGAATTGGAAGCGAGTCTGTATGAAATGATTTCTTCGCTGCAATCTGGCGAGGAGAATGAAAAGTGGATTCAAGGGGCATTAGAGGTGTTTAAACGTGTTGAATAAAAATGTACCAGAAATTAGGTTTCCTGGATATACGGGAGATTGGGAACAGCAGAAGGTTTATAAATTGTGCACAATTTCTACCGGAAAAGGAAATACACAAGATAAAGTTGAAGATGGTAAATATCCATTTTACGTTCGTTCAGCAACTATTGAGAGAAGTAACGATTTTCTCTATGATCAGGAAGCAGTATTGACAGTTGGAGATGGAGTTGGAACAGGGAAGGTATTTCATTATGTAAATGGAAAATATAATTTACATCAAAGAGTGTATAGGATGTACGATTTCATTAATATTATCATACCCAAATACTTTTATTATTTCTTTTCCAAAAACTTTTATCGAAGAGTTATGGCGATGACTGCCAAAACGTCTGTTGATTCTGTGCGTATGGAAATGATAGCAAATATGGATGTTTATTTACCGAAGGTCCATGAACAAAAAGAGATTGTGAACTTAATAGAAGAGCTTGACAAAACAATTGCTCTTCTTCAACAACAACTAACCACCCTAAAACAAACAAAACAAGGGTTCTTGCAAAAGATGTTTCCAAAAGAAGGCGAGTCTGTGCCGGATGTTCGGTTTCCAGGGTTTAATAAAGACTGGGAATGGAACGAATTAAAAAATTTAGCTGAGTTTAATCCCAAATGTATTCTACCTGATAAATTTAATTACGTTGACTTAGAATCTGTTAAAGGAACAAAATTGTTGGGATATAGAATAGAACAGTTTAATACCGCTCCTTCTAGAGCTCAGAGATTAGCTAGAAAGGGAGATGTTTTTTATCAAACTGTTAGGCCAAACCAAAGAAACAATTACCTTTTCAACCTAAATGATGACAATTACGTATTTTCAACAGGTTATGCGCAAATGAGACCTCATGTTGACAGCTACTTTTTGCTTAGTATTTTACAAAAAGAATCCTTTGTTAACAAAGTCCTTGATAAATGTACAGGTACAAGTTATCCCGCAATAAATTCTAAGCAGTTAGCAGAAATTCAAGTCAGTATTCCCTCATCTGTACTTGAACAATCAAAGATTGGAAGTTTTTTTAAAAGTCTAGATGACTCAATCACCCTTAAAGAACAAGAACTACAAGCCCTCCAGCAAACGAAAAAAGCATTCCTACAAAAAATGTTTGTGTAAGCGGCTGGAAAGGAGGAACCGGCGATGGGGAAATTGCAAGTGAACGACGAAGCGGAAGTGGAACGCCGGCTGATTGAGGTGCTGGGGGAAGGCCACAACCAGTGGAATTATCGGCCTGACTTGAAGTCGGAAGATGACCTGTGGCTCAATCTGCGGACAAAGATCACGCAGAACAACTTGGCGGAGATCGGGGAGACACCGCTCACTGACCATGAATTTGAGACGATCCGTACGGAACTGCTGCAGAAGACGAAGACGCCGTTTGACGCGGCGAAGTGGCTGAAAGGCGAGAATGGCATCGCCCGTATCACGATCGAGCGGGAAGACTCTTCGCTCGGCACGATGTCGCTCGTACTGTATTCCAATCACGATATTGGCGGAGGGATTTCATCCTACGAAGTGGTTCATCAGATTGCCAAGCAGAAGACGGAAGAACTTGGCCGGGATCGCCGATTCGATGTTACCTTGCTCATCAACGGCCTGCCGATCGTCCAGATTGAACTGAAGCAAGTGACGGCGAAAGACGGTGTATACCAGGCATTCAATCAGATCAAGAAGTATGCTGAGGAAGGGATGTGCCGCAACAACATCTTTTCCACCTTGCAGCTTTTTGTCGTCTCCAATGAGCAAACGACGCGTTACTTTGCGAACGCGATGCCGAAGAATTTGCATAAAAAGTTCTTGTTCAGCTGGCGGACGAAGGACAACAGGAAAGTGGACAACTTGTATGAATTCGTCAAACAAGTGCTAAATATCCCGGATGCCCATAAGCTTGTCGCAAATTACACGATTGTCAGTGAAGACCAGGACAACAAAGTGTTAATGGTCCTTCACCCGTATCAGATCCATGCCATCCAGGCACTGTTTGCGGCAGCAATGCGGCATGAGTCCGGTTATGTCTGGCATGCGACAGGTTCAGGGAAGACGCTGACAAGTTTTGTTTCGACGAAACTGTTGGCGCGCAAACCGGGCGTCGATCGGACGATCATGCTGATCGACCGCAAGGACTTGGACAACCAGACGACGAGTGAATTCACGAAGTTCGCGTCGGAGTTCAATACAGGCATTTCATCCGGCACCGCCAAGTCGAATAGTTTGATTGTCGGCACAGGCAGTTCCCGGGAGCTGAGTGAGACGCTGCTTGCGACTGAAAACTCGAATACCGTCATCATTACGACCCGGCAAAAACTTGAAGCGGCCTTGCGCTATGCGGAGAAACAGGAAGAACGGACAGGATCACAGCGGTTCAAGAAACTCGTGAGCCAGCACATCGTCTTCGTTGTCGATGAATGCCACCGGGCCCTAAGCGCAGAGGGGATGGAAGCGATCAAACAGTTCTTCCCGAATTCCACGTGGTTCGGGTTTACAGGGACGCCAATCTTCGAAGAAAACAAAAAGCAGGCGAAAGGGCGTCTCGCTCGGACGACACACGATCAATACGGCGACGTCCTGCATACGTATACGATCAAGAACGCACTCGAAGACGGCGCCGTGCTCGGCTTCCAGGTGGAACACGAAGATACAATTGAAAAAACATCGGTTGATAACTACATCTATGACCAGCTGCGCCAGCAAGCGAAGTTTGCCGACAAGACAACTGACGAACTGAATGCACAGATCGACGAGATGGATGAAATCCAGAAAGAATCGTATATCGAGAATTCCACGTACGAAACCGAAGACCATATTGAGAAAGTGCTCCATAAGATGTTCCGTCCGGATAACGCCTATACGAAATTTGACTTTGTTAACGGCCGTCCGCAGAAATCTGCCATCCTGACGACAAGTTCAATCGCCATGGCGAAACGGTATTACCGTGCCATTAAGGAAATGACAGCTGATCCCGATTGGATGACGAAGCATTTTGTAGGACATCCGATCCGGACCGGAAGGACGATGGACGACCCTGACTTCCCGCGAATCGCCATTACGTATTCCATGCAGGAGAATGAGGAGAATGCGAAGGAAACGCAGCAAGAGATGGCGGGCATTATCCAAGACTACAACAGCTACTATGGGACAGCTTGGTCGATTGAAGACACCGAGCGCTATAACGGGGACATCAACAACCGACTTGCTCGCAAACGTGCAGAGTTCAAAGAGTTCGGCAAGCAGGTCGACCTCGTTATCGTTGTCGACCGTCTCCTCACAGGTTTCGATGCGCCGACTATCCAGACACTGTTCGTCGACCGCAATCTGAGCTACGCCAACTTGATTCAGGCGTTTTCCAGGACAAACCGGACCTATCCCGGCAAGACGAAGGGGCTCATCGTCACTTACCGCAAGCCGGCGAACATGGAGCGGAATGTCGAGACGGCTACGAAGCTGTACTCACAGGCACAAGAGGAAAGTACGCTTGTCTATCCTTCTTACAGTAAGTCGAAGATACGGTTCGATACCGCTCACCATGAGCTGGTGAAGGCTGTTCCGGATATTCGTAAAATAGATGAAAACTCACCGCTTGAGCAACGTGTTGAATTCGTCAAGGCATTCCAGGAACTGAACAACGCCTATGAAGCTCTCGTGACATATGATGATTACAACGACGATATGGAAAACTCGTCTGTCATGCAGGAACAAGTGAAAACGCTGGAAGACTATATCGGCGTCTACAACACGGTGAAAGGCTCACTGATGGAAGAGACGGGGGACGATGGAGAGCCCGAACCGGACTTCTCGGAAATCGAATTTTACAGTGACAACACGGCCAAGCTGTACGATATCGACTCCACGTATATCGATAAGCTGCTGGAAGAATACACAGCCAACAGCGAGGACACCCGCGCGGAAATCGAAAAAGCACTGCAGAAGATGAACAAACCGGCAGCAGTAAAAGAAATCTATGCCCACATCCTGAACGGTATCGATACGCGGCTCATTGATCCGAACGAGGACATCCTCGCTGTCAAACGCCGCTACTTCACCGACGCGTCCAAACAGGCAATCGAAGCCCTGTCCAGCACATGGTTCGTCAACGAAGATGAACTGCACTTGTCCGCCATCCAATACGTACCCGGCTCGGAAACCATCCCGAACATCACCGGCATCCTTGGCAGCAAGCAATTCGACAAATACAAACAAGCCAACCCCGACGCCAAGCCGCTCAAATACGGCCCGCAGATGAAACGGGAATGGCTGCATGTGCTGAATGACGAGATTGTTCCTTATGGGGAGGAGTTGAGGTAAGGCAGCTTAATAAGTGATTTGTAACAAGAGTCAATCCGTCTATCGGGTTGGCTTTTTATTGTAGTCTAATCTATATAACGATTTGTCGGAAAACTGGGTCTTGTGAAAACGTATGTTTGATGGTAACATGTGGTAAAAGAATGTTTTAACCATGAATGAAAATTTGAATGGTCTCCTACGAAAAAACGGATTGGCCAAGGACATGGACTTCAACAAGGTGGATCAGGCGTTCATCTCTTCAGTAGTGTTACTGACAAGCTGAATAACATCCCGAGGAAGTCGCTGAATTACCAGACACCACTGGAGGCATTTTTGAGTCATTTGAATGGAGTAGAGTTGTCTAACTTATATTGTCAAACGAGAAAACTTAAAATTTCTAGATAGGTGGGGGAAATATTTGCAATTAATTTATAATATTGAAGTTCTTTTAATATTAAAAGAACCTACAACAATTAATTTGGATGATGAGGCACTACTTGAAAAAGTAATCATAAGAGGTAGAGAGAACAAACTTAAAGATATTAAAGAAGGAATCATCATTGAATTTTACTTTCTTGATATCGAAGAAGAAAAGGCCGAAATAATTTCAGAAAACTTTATTTCTCATGTAAAAAGAGTTTTTTATTTCGAGGAAAATGTTCTTATTAAAAAATGGAATTTAGAACAGATTATAAATGAAAAGAAAAAAGAAATAATTTTTCATGATAATATTGTCATTAGTTCTAGTGTTGAAATTATTCCTGTTTATAAAAATGCCGATCGATTTGTTCCGAGTCTTATATCAACTAGTGATTATAAAAAACCTTATATTGACTTATTTATGAGTATTACCGGGTTGAAAGATAATATAGGTAAATATGTAATGTTATACAGTATGTTGACTGCCCTTTTGGGAAACCAGAAGGAGGTAGATACCTTTATCAGACGAGTATATCCTGAAGTGTTAGAGAGAAAAACAACGTTGCCAAAAATGCATTTCACTGAAACAATATATACTTATTTAAGAAATCAAATTGGCCATACAAGTGATCAAGTAAAAGTGCATGAATTGAATAAAGAGGTCGATAGACATCTTGAGGGATTGGCAAAAGTCGTTAAAAAATCATTGCATTAACTTAGCGGCGGAGCCAATGCGTCAAAAAGTCATTGTGTGGCGACCTATGCGTCACACAACTCATTGTGTCGTGACCTGTGCGCTAATCAATTAAATTAAAAAACTGAAAATAAAGTATATTGCATGTGTAAGATACTACCACTTCAGAGCTATTCAGAATAGAATGGCCATATGTATAGTGCAACTAAGTATAAATTAACAGGAGGCATTAATAATGACGGAAAATATACCTAGCTTAGTTTTACCTATAACCAAGTATTTAAATCAAAAAATTGTTTTTGATTTATTAGCAGTCATTGAAGATGGTTTTGTCCAGGTTACTAATCTTAATATATCTAGCTCTAGAGACCAGAGCACAAGCGGTTCAGTCGAAGCTGAGAGTGGTTTTGGCCTCTATGGAGTTAAAACGAAGATTAAAGCAGCTTTTGCTAAACAATCAAATAATACTGACGAGAAGAGTTCGAACGAGGAACGTGTCCACACTCCTACTTCTCTATTTTCAAAGTTGGTATCCTACTTGGAAGAAAATAGCTTAATTGTGGACATAAATAACAAGAGTGATTTATCTAATCTAAAGACCGATAGTTTTGTAAGATTTGATAGCAGATTGGAAAAAAAACTTTTAATTTCATTATTGGAATCATTAGAGCAAATGGGAGTCTTAGCGATAAGGATGCAAACCAAAGGGAAAAAAGGTAAGGGTAGCGACGATGATAGCATGTTAAAAGAAATCAAGACGATGAAACAAAGCTTAACCGAAAACCATACCTACGATCTTATTTGTACGATTAATGAAAAAGATAACTTGAAAACGGTTATACCAGTTTATTTAGAATACTTTGTACATAACAATATGAGTGAGATTATTGATGGTGATTATTCGGTAGTTGGTAAAGTTATTAAAATTGTGAAAGAACAAGGTGAGTCTATCAATTTATTTAGGAATACTGGTTTTAAGTTATTTAAGCAAGAAGCTCTTGAGGAATTATTTGATCAAATGAGCAATTATAACGATGAGCAAATAGAATTTCCTGATATCGAGCCTAAGGTATCATCACCTTCGTTATTAGTGTTACCGATTGCGATATATTCATAAATAATATTTTGAGTTCTTTTGTATGAAAAAATCATTAATGTTTAAACAAACAGAATAGTTTCGTGCACAGGCAGGTCGGAAATTAGATTTAGTGCTGAAGCAGTTTATTACACTTCCAGCCCCGCAATACCAAATCCACCAGGACCGGAATGCGTCGAGATCATCGCGCCCGCTTCGATCCACAAACTGTTCTCGAATCCTTGTTGCAACGCAATCTCGTCAATCCGTTGTTTGATCGTCTCACTCAGCCCGAGTGAATAGATGAAATAGATCTGCTGTCTGTCGATATTGTATTGCTGTAGATAATCATGAAACAAGCTTTCAGCGACCTTTTCCATTTTCCCGCGGTATTTTCTCGTCGACATAAGCTTACCGTCCACCAATTCAATACACGGCTTGATCTTCAGCAACGCACCGCCAAGATACGCCATATTACTGACCCGTCCGCCGGCCCGCAGAAAGTCCAGGCTGCCGGGAAGGAATGCCAGTCGTGACTTTTGAACCTTTGCCTCGACCATCTCCACCAGACGTACAGGATCGATGTCAGGCTCTTCCTCGAGCAGGGCAGCCGAATACATAACAACCGCAGCCAATCCGCCCGTGACATTCAACGCATCAAGTAAATATATATCCTCCACATCTTCCGCAGCCGTCAACGCATTCTGATAGGAAACAGACGCTTTGGATGTATAGCCTACATGAACGACGACACTATCAGGAAACTCCATCCGGATCATTTTGAAAAACTCCTGGTACTCGTGCGTATTCGTCGCAGCGGTGGAAGGAATCTTTTTCGTGCGCTCATAGAAATGAAAGATGTCCTCAACAGGCAACTGACCGTCTAGGTAGTCCGTTCCATCCATAATGACGTGCATCGGTACTACGTGAATGTTGTGTTTCTTCGCCAGAAATTCGGGCAGATCGTCACCGCTTTCGGTTGTTAGGATGATTTTCTTCACTGTGTGTCGCCTCCAGTTTGTATTTTGTGGGGTAATAGATGTAATTTCACTATACAGGATATGCGGGTAGGAGTAGGGGATTATTAAATTTGATAGATGCATGAAAACAAATTGTAAAAGTCCAAACAACCGCATATTGTTTTAAAGCTTTTCAATGGTATGATTCTAGTAAGATAAATCAGAAAGCGGGCGATCATTATATTTACAATCCGGAATTTTGAAGACAATCCAAATGTGAAAGTCAAAGAGGCGCTCGGCCCATTCAAAGTTGTAGAATTTCAAAAAGAATTAAGCACCGATCGCGCGAGTGCTCAATCCGCCTATTTTGCGTCTGAGATGAATGTGAGACGACGGCAGCTGGTTTGCGATGTCGGTCAGTCCAATATTACGATTCAGGCAGGGGCGATGCAATGGATGGCAGGGGATGTAAAAGCGACGACGGGGCTTAAAGGGGTAGGAGACTTTATCGGAAAAACGATTCGGGGCAAAATGACTAAAGAATCGGCCATCAAACCTGAATATACGGGAACTGGCACACTTGTTTTGGAACCGACGTTTAAGCATATTTTGCTATTGGATGTTGGGGAGTGGAATCAGTCACTCGTCATAGAGGATGGACTCTTTTTAGCTTGCGATTCAGGACTCAAGCATAAGGCTGTGGTGCGTTCCACTCTTTCTTCTGCCACATTAGGCGGTGAAGGTCTTTTCAATCTTGGCTTGACCGGACAAGGAACTGTTGCGCTGGAATCTTCCATTTCAAGAGAGGAACTTATCGAAATCGAGTTAGATAATGATGAGTTGAAAATTGATGGGAATATGGCGATTGCTTGGTCCGGCAGTTTAGATTTTACTGTCGAGCGCTCTGGCAAAACACTTTTGGGTTCCGCGGCTTCCGGCGAGGGATTGGTGAATGTCTACCGTGGAACAGGCAAAGTATTAATGGCGCCATTTCTTCAATAGGCACTTTACGATATCCCTTATGCTGCGCACTGTGAGTAAAACAAATCGACCACTATTCAGATTAATATCGCTGAATAGTGGTCGATCGCTTTATAGCAAAGTCAACGTTGCGGACGGAGCGATTATACTGTAAAAGAGCTTTATCACTAAATTCCTTCGTTGTTTTACCATCAAAAAATCACTGTTTCCATTGCCATTTACTGAGTAGTGGGATGGATAGTAAAAGCAGACAAGAATTTCGCAAAGTCGCCGCGTTTGACGGGGTTCTGTGTACCGAACTGAGTGGCATTGATCCCGTTCGTTATATAATTACCGACTAGTGCATCGACCGCTGTTTCATAACGGGAAGGTACGTCAGTGAATGAATGCGTTTTGTTTCCGGCTTTCAGATCGAATGCTTTCGTCAGCATGATTGCCGCTTCACCACGGGTGATGTTATCCTGTGCGCCGAATGTTGTTGTTGATTTCCCGTTTACAACTCCAAAGAATTTAAGCGAGTTGACTGCTGTTGCTGCCCGTTCAGGTACATCTGTGAATCCGGAAGCAGGCGCATCTGGATTGGTAAGACCGGCTGCTGCAGCGATCATGACTGCTGCGTCAACACGTTTGATCTGCTGGTTGACGCCATATTGCGTCGTACTCAGGCCTGCAGAAACGTTGTTTGAGACGACGAATTCGACAGCATCCTTATAAGATGGCGGCACATCCGTGAAAGCATCAGTCTTTTCGCTGGCAGATGCAACTGGTCCGATTGCAGTTGCGGCCAGTGCAGCCGTCGCCGCGACGGCCATGAATCTTTTATGCAGTTTCTGAGTCATTGAATTGTATTCCTCCCTATATCCAGTAATTCTCTTCCATCATTGTACCGCAACTTGAGAGTCAAACATAGCGTGCGTTAAAACAGACTAATCGGCGTCTCATTAGTACTTAACCACTTAGTCAAGAGACATTCGTATTTTTCTCAGGCAGGTATTTTTATTCGTACACTTTTCCAAAATCCCCCTAAAAGATAATCCCGCAACTTTCAAACAGCCATCCTCGTCAATACTATGCTCCACAGTACGACAAAACTCCACAGTAAAAAAGCAGGTACCCTATTATGAGAAGATCTGAATACAAACAATATAAGAAATAGATGAAAGCAGTTAAACAGAAAAGCAGCCTGAAGAAACGGGTGATCCGTTCCACAATTATCGGTGTGGTGCTCGCCGCCCTTTGTGCGGTGCTTGTCCTGAATCTGTTCATTGCCTTCAGCGATGTCAGCGAACTCGACAAGCCCGCACCGCGGTCGACGGTCATTTACGATCCGGACGGCAACGTGATTCGCAAGGTTTCGAATTCAAAAATAGAAGGGGTCTCAATAGATCAGATTCCACAGGCGCTGCGTGACGCTGTCGTTTCCGTGGAAGATCAGCGGTTCTACAAGCATCATGGTCTGAATTATTTCAGTATGGGGCGTGCGTTGGCCGGGAATGCGTTGAAAGGGAAGATCGTGTCCGGCGGCAGTACGATTACGCAGCAGCTTGCGAAGAATGTGTTTTTGACGCAGGACCGGACGTTTTCCCGGAAGCTGAAAGAGCTGATCCTTGCCAAGAAGATCGAGCGAACGTATTCGAAAGAGGAGATCCTGGAACGGTATTTGAACTATATTTATTTCGGTGACGGGGCGTGGGGTGTGCAGCGTGCGGCCCAGACGTATTTCGGGAAAGATGTGAGCGAGCTGACGCTGAGCGAATCGGCGACGCTTGCCGGGGTCATCAAGGCGCCGTCGCATTTATCGCCTAAGAAAAACTTGGAAAAGTCGGTGGCACGGCGCAATCTGGTGCTGTCGCTGATGCTGAGCGAACAGCACATCAGCCAGGAAGAATATGACGCAGCGGTTGGCCAGAAGCTGGAACTGGCTGAGTCGACCGTGCCGAAGGATAATGGGAACTATCCGTATTATATCGACCGTGTCATCGATGAGGCGGTGACTCTGTACGATCTGCCGAAGGAGGATGTGCTGTCGGGCGGGCTGCATATTACAACGGCCATCAATCCGGTCGTCCAGGATGCGCTCGAAGACGTGTATGCGGATGACGGGAATTTCCCGCAAAGCCCCAAGGATCAGCTGTTGCAGAGTGCGTCTGTTTTCGTGAGTCCGAAAACGGGCGGGATCCTCGCGCTGGTCGGCGGGAGGGGGGAGTATACGCCGGGGCGCTTCAATAATGCGACCGAGCTCCTGCGGCAGCCCGGATCTGCTTTGAAGCCGCTTGCCGTCTATACGCCGGCGCTTGAGGACGGCTATCACATGTCGGATCTGCTTACGGATGAACCGATCGATATAGGCGGGTATGCCCCGACCAATATCGATCAGCAGTATCGGGGGCACGTGACCCTGTACAATGCGCTTGTAAATTCGTATAACGTTCCTCCCGTCTGGCTGCTGGATCAGATCGGCATCCAGGCCGGCGTCGATGCGGTGGAGCGGTTCGGAATCCCGCTGACGAAAAATGACCGTGTGCTTGGCCTGGCGCTTGGCGGGCTGGACAAAGGGACATCCCCGTTACGGATGGCGCAGGCCTTTTCCACGTTTGCGAATGGCGGCGTGATGGAGGAAGCCCATGCGATCACGGAGATCAAAGACTCGGAAGGGAACGTACTCGGGAAGTGGCAGGGCGAGTCCGTGCAGGTGACGGATGCGGAAGTTGCCGAGCAGATGACGTATATGCTGCAGGGCGCTGTCGAGGAAGGGACTGGAAAGAACGCCCGGATCTCAGGGATGGATGTAGCGGGGAAGACAGGCACGACGCAGCTGCCGCTGGAAGGCGTGACAGGGTCAAAAGATCACTGGTTCGTCGGCTATACGCCTGACATCGCCGGTGCGGTCTGGCTCGGCTATGATAAGACAGACGCCGACCATTATCTGACCTCGACGAGCAGCACGACGGCGCCGCCTATCTTCGCAAAGGTCGTTTCCCGATCCGCCGGTGAATTGTCTGTGAAGGAGTTCGATCTGTCGTTGATTGACAATGACATCAAAGACCTGAAGAAGCAGGAGAAGAAGTCGAAGAAGGAAAAGAAAAAGGAAGAGAAGAAGAAAGAGAAGGACGAGAAGGGGAAAGGGTTCTGGGAGAGCATCGAAGAGTGGGGGCAGAAGTGGTTCAATGAGTGATCTAGCGCGACCTTTGAGCCTGAATCTTAAAAAATATAATGCCTGAAAAGACGTCTTCCGTTCGCCGCTGATATTGGCGGAAGGAAGACGTCTTTACCATTTTATTACTCAAATTCTTCATACTCGTTCGGGTGCTGCCCCTCGACTCGTCCCGCTTCGCCTTTATCCAGGGAATCGATCGTTTGGATATCTTCTTCACTGAGTTTAAAGTCGAAGGTCTCGAGATTGTCTTTCTGATGGTTGTAGGACGATGCTTTTACAATCGGCAGGACACCGTTTTGCTGGTTCCATCGAATGATGATCTGCGCGGGCTCTCTGTCATATTTCTCGGCGATCGAGACAATGGTGTCGTTTGTCAGCACATCATTGATCTCACGGCCTAAAGGACTCCAGGCTTCGGTCAGAATGCCCTGGCTTTTATTGTACGCGACCAATTCGTTGTTATTGAAATAGGGATGGCGCTCGATTTGGTTCGTTGCCGGCGTCACACCGGTTTTTTCGATGATGCGTTCCAAGTGTTCCGGTAAGAAATTCGACACGCCGATCGTCTTGATCAGTCCGAATTTCTGTGCGTCGACTAACGCCTGCCACGCCTCATCATAGTGCCCTTGCTTCGGAAGCGGCCAATGGATCAAGTATTTGTCAAAGTAGTCGAGTCCGAGACGGTACAGGGATTCCTGGATCATGAGGATCGCTTTGTCGTACTCATGGGAATGGCCGGGGAGTTTTGAGCTGATCATCAGTTCTTCTCTCGGGACGGATGACCGCCGGATCGCTTCACCGACCATCCCTTCGTTATTGTAGTTCGTCGACGTGTCAATGAGCCGGTAACCCGCTTCGATGGCGGATAACACAGACGTGACGCCTTGTGCTCCATTGATGTTCACCGTTCCGAAGCCGATGGACGGAAGGCTCGTCCCGTCGTTTAATCGGTGTGAATGCATCGTATCCATTTTTATCATGCTCCTTTACAAATTAATTCATCTGATACTCCTTTCTCTCATTTTCCCTTTATGGGAACTGCCAAACGTCCTGGAGAGCTCCAGTTGTGCAAGGCCTCGAAAGGATTTTAATTCGAATTATCGGACAAATAAATTGCCGCGGCACTTCGGAATGCGTTAGATTAGAATTACAGTATAGGAGGGGTTCCCTTGGAGACTATTACATTAAATAATGACATCAAAATTCCGATCATCGGCAGTGGCACCAATACGTACGGAAAAGAAGGAAACGAGTATCGGGGTGCGTTACGGGGAGATACGCAGGAAGTCGACTGGGCGATTGAAAACGGGTACCGTCATTTTGACACAGCCCAAGTGTATAACAATGAAGAAGTGCTTGGACAGGCAATTGCAAACTCGTCCCTGCCTCGGGAAGATTTCTTTATTACGACGAAGCTGAATACATTCGAAGGGTTTGCTGGTGCGGATTGGGCACATGCTGAAATTGAAAAGAGTATGGAGAAACTGCAAACCGATACCATCGATCTGTTCCTACTTCACAATCCGTGGGATAATCCGGCTGAAATGCTCGAAGCGTGGCGGATTTTAGAAGACTATTATAAGCGCGGTGTATTTAAGGCGATTGGAGTGTCAAACTTTACGAGAGAACACCTCGATGCACTTCTTGATGGTGCCGCTGTACGACCGGCTGTGAATCAAATAAAATCCCAAGTCGGCACTTGGAATGAAGCATTGATTGCCTATAATAAGAAAAATGATATTGCCACTGTCGCATGGTCGCCACTTGGCGGTATCGATGAACAGGCGAAGCAGACGTTAGAGGAAATCGGAAACCAGTACGGGAAAACGTTCGCACAAGTTGTATTGCGGTATAACATTGAGCGCAATGTGATCGTCATTCCGAAGTCTCATAATAAAGAGCGCCAAGCACAAAGTTTAGCTATTTTTGACTTTGCCCTCACTGAAAACGATCGTGAACGGATCAGCAGGTTGTAAATACGCATTCAAAGCACAGCCGACAGTTCCATACGATAAGAAAAAGCCATTCACTCCATAAAAACGGAGCGAATGGCTTTCCCTTATGAATCGCGGAACTCTTCGTTACAGTTTTGCCCAGCGTTCTTCTAACCAGGTCATGAATTGGTCGCCTTTGTCGCCTTCATACGCATCGTAGACATCCAACCGCATCCGCTTCAGTTTATCTGCAAAGTCTGCCACTGTATGGTCCTTCGGTAAGCTTTTTTTCACTCGCAGAAAAATCTTGTCTGTGTTTTTGATAATATCAAAACGTGCAGGGGACGGCTTTTCCATGTCCTCGCCAAACGCTGCCAGTGCTTCGTAGGCTGCTGACTGTACGGTGTACACAGTATCATGCTGCATCCGGTTTTTCAGCAGATCAATGACTTTTTCATGCTGATACGCAGATAATTCCTCGACTGCGTGTAAGCGTTCGCGCCAACTGGACGTATAATTGGCCTGTTTTTTCAATGTCTCGTACTGCTCGGGTAATGTTGTTTCAAATATTTTCAAGTGATTGCACCTCTTTTGTAATAGTTGGAAACGGCTTCGTCTTCTGCCTCACTCATTGTACGTTGTCTGGGGAACAATGGCGAGGGTTTATTGTGTACGGATCTGAACATCCAACAATCCTGACACAGTTCAGATCACTTTGTATCTATATAGCGTTCAACCGCCCTGTAAACAGCAGGCGCTGCATGCTGCCTGACCTGCTCCAGCAGCTCGTCTTTATCGCTGAACCACAATGTCTCTTCGCCATCCTTGTCCTTCCGATGATACCGTTCATCATTGATCGAAAACGTGCCAACCTCCGTCACTTTCGCGATGAGCAGCGCTTTGTTGAACGATGACTCCGGACTGTGGTGGATCTGCTGTTTGACGGTGTCGAGATGCGACCAATCGATTTCGTCAGGATACAGGCCGTATCTGCGTTCCCAGCCATCTTTCGTCTGTTGTTCGAACACCATCGTCCCTTTCTCGGTCGTTTCGCTGCGGAAACGGAAGGTGCCGGCGGGCGAGGTGACGGCTTCGCCGTCCAGTGCGACCGGCTGCATGACGAGGTTGCTGCCGAAGCCGCTGTCGATGAGGTAGAGGGTACTGTTGTGGTTGAGCAGGTTGATGACGTGCGTGCGGTCAAGGGCATAGCTTTCGCGCGGCTGCACCCAGATGGTTGCTGCGGCGAGCTGGACGGGAATGCCGAGATTCCGGAGCACGAGATACAGAAGGCCGTTCAGTTCATAGCACAGACCGCCGCGTCCTTTTTTCATCATTTTGTCGCGCAGGCACTGTTCGGTGACCGGTTCTTCGTTGCCCAGCAGGACGTCGAGGTTCTCGAACTCGAATTGCCGGGCGAACCATTGTTGGATTTGGCTGATCTGTTCTAACACGGATCCTGTCAGTTCCAGCTGATCGATGGTTTTGTTTAGCATGGGGTGATTCATCCTTTCGGTTGGTAGATTTCTGATTTGCATTGAGCCTCCATGTTTATATAACTTTTGATTCGCTGATTTACCATATTCATGGACTGAACTTCTAACTTTATTATACATAACATTATCTATTTTTTCGCATGGAGAGGTGAGCCAATCCCTCTAGGTTGTATGTGTAAGGAGGTAGCGACAAGCAGGACTTGTTTGACGGCAATCCGAAGTACATAACTTGTAAAATCAGTTACATATACATACAAGTAAATAAGCCTTTGGACACAAGCGGTGGGTTGTTCTTCCCAATATAATGAATCTAGTTTAAGAGAGAGGAAGAATAAAGTGAAAAAAATCGTATATGCTCTGATCGCCGTGGTCTTCAGTCTCGCGGTCGTTACAGTGCCTGCTGGATCCGCCGAAGCTGCTGGTTTTAAGGATGTTTCCAGCTTTAAGAAAGAAATTGAGTATTTGACGGAGGCGGGGGTCATCAGCGGCTATAAAGATGGCACATTCCGGCCGTCCACTGAACTTTCAAGGGCGCAGGCAGTCGTCATGATTATGCGTGCTGTCCGCATGCCGGACTCGGATCGTTTCATTAAAGACCCGGGGTTCCAGGATGTAAAGCCTACCACATTCGGTTATCGTGAAATTAAATATGCGACTGCTGCCGGGATCATCAACGGAAAAACGAGCACCCGTTTCGATCCTAACGGTGATATCACACGGGCAGAGATGGCGAAAATTCTTGGGAGTGCGTTTCATTTGAAAGGCGAGTATGCGCCAGGATTCCTTGACGTCTCTGCGAAGTCTTGGGCAGCTCCTTCGATTTATGCATTAGCGGCGAACAATATTACGGTCGGTTATAACGATGGCACCTTCAAACCTACTCAGCCCATCGATCGTGCCCAGTTTTCCGCATTCCTCGCACGTATCATGAAGCCGGTGTTCCGTCCGTCGACCGGCGTGTCTTCTCATGTCGTGATGGATGTGGCAATGGAATCATCCATTATTGACGCAGTGAAAGCACCTGATGAGCCGGTTGTCTACTACTTGGTCGGCACTCCTAAATCACTCGTCCGTCTGAACTTGGTGACCGGTGACAAACAAGTGGTCGGCTTGAAACACCCGGCTGAAAAGGTTGTCGAAAAAGACGGCAAGCTCTTTGTCACCCAGCTGACCCAGGAAAGAAGTCCATACAACTTCATGAAGACGCAAAAAGGGATTGTCAATGTGTACCAGGCAGAGGACTTGACGCTGCTAAAAGAAGTGAACGTCTCAATCGATCCATTTGACATCGCAGTTGCTGATGGGGACACACTCATCCTTTCTTCAGGTTCCGACCAGGGAAGTGATGCAGAAATCCAAACATACAACTGGCAGACAGGTGAAAAGTTATCGTTCGTCAATGTCCCTACGCAGCAGCTGATTGAATTGACACCTGCACAGGATCGTGTATATGCGGTCACAACGTACCATTACACCGGCACCATCCGGCCGTTCACGCTTACCGACGGCAAACTCGAACCCGCGCCGGTGGACAAGAGATTCTTTGATACGATGAAGCTGAGAGGTTATGCTCAAATGACGCCGGACGGTAACTTGCTGTATAACGGGGATGGCACGGTATATGCCTTGAGCGGGAACGCATCTGAGGATTTAGCACCACTCGGCAAACTGTCTCAGCCATTTACAACGATGGCATTCAGCGAAGCAGGAAACGATTTCTACCTTGCGGATCAGACTGAGACGATCTCCGTGTATGCGAACCGTGCGCTGGACGCCCATGCGTCATTGCAGGCGTATGGGAAAGTGGATCGGCTGTTCTTTTTAGAAGATACAAGGGAACTGTACGCAATCACCAAATTCAAATATGAAGGTGCGGAAGAAGAAACGGTTCTTCTGGAATCCTTCCAGCAATGATCCGACTTCCAGTGTGAATTGACTAGTCATCACAAAGAGCAGCAGAGAACAGCCGATCGGCTTTTCTTTGCTGCTTTTTTCAAATGATCGTTATGGGAAGTACTATTAGCGAACAGAAAAGCTCAGTCATCCGCCGCAGCTCAATCTTACAACCTGTCTCCTTCTTGGTTTAATCTAAAGAAAAGAGAGAAATCGGGAGAATGCGAAATGAAAGTGACGATCCTCGGAGGCGGAAGCGAAGTGGGGGCTTCGTGTCTCCGTGGCAGATCGGGGAGACGGCGCTAGTTGTTAGGCCTTTGTGTCAAACCACTCATTCAGGGTATAGATGATTGGATATCGATTCAACATGATTATGTGCGAGCCATCATCTAAAGGAGAGTGTCTGACATGAAAGCAATTGTGATTGAGCAATATGGCGGATCGGACCAGTTGGTCGAGAAAGACCTTCCTATCCCAGAGATCAAAGATGATCAAGTATTAATCGAAATGCATGCGACTTCCATTAATCCGATCGACTGGAAAGTGCGGGAGGGCTATATGAAAGACGCGATGCCTTTTGACTTTCCGTTGATTCTGGGCTGGGATGCAGCGGGCGTCGTCAGTGAGGTCGGAAGACAGGTCACCCGGTTCAAAAAGGGGGATGCTGTCTTCGCGCGTCCAGCTATGGAAAACGGCACGTACAGTGAGTATGTGGCGGTCGATGAAGACTTGGTGGCGCTGAAGCCGGATCATCTCAGCTTTGAAGAGGCTGCCTCCGTCCCGCTGGCCGGGTTGACGGCCTGGCAGTGCGTGGTCGACTTTGGACACGTGAAAAAAGGGGACAAGGTTCTTATCCAGGCGGGGGCTGGCGGTGTCGGCAGTTTTGCCATCCAAATTGCCAAAAGCTTCGGAGCCTGCGTGTTGTCTACGGCAAGCAGTAGGAATGAGGCGTTTCTGAAAGAGCTCGGTGTGGATGAATTCATCGATTACAAGACCACTGATTTTGCGGATGTTGCGAAGGACGTTGACTTGGTCGTGGACACGATGGGCGGCGACATTCTGGAGAAGAGCTTGGACGTCGTGAAGAAAGGCGGCCGTCTCGTTTCCATTGCAGGTGAGCCGAATGCAGAAAAAGCGAAAGCGAAAGGGGTCACCGCGGAATCATTGTGGCTGAATCCGAATGGAAAACAACTTGCAGAACTCGGACAGCTGATGGATGAAGGAAAAGTGAAACCGCACATCGGTCATACCTTCCCGTTAACAGAAAAAGGGTTGCGGGAAGCACATGATTTGAGTGCAACACACCATGCGAAAGGTAAGATTGTCATTACGATCCGTTAAGACACCATGCGAAAAAGCAGCGAAGACGAGCCGATTTGGCTTCTCTTCGCTGCTTTTGTTTAGAACCGATTTTTGAAGAATGGAGTCTTCTTCAAGGTCAGACAAAGCGGAATCGCAATCAGCAAGCCGACCACACTCTGGATCAGATCTCCCGGGATGGAAGCAAGCGGCGCCGCCCAGTTGTTGTACATGATGGCCTGCCCGATGTAGTACACAGCGAGCATGACCGGTGTGGAGGCGACGGCTGCCAGAATGTTGAGTTTCACACTGTCACCGCGGCGGCCGTTCGACCAGGCAATTTTTCCGACGATATAGCCTTGCAGGAAACGGGCGATAATTGTTGTTGGCGCCCAGATGATCCAGCCGCCGAAGATGTCGAACAGGCCCATGCCGATCGCGCCGGCGAGTGCTCCCTTTTTCGGGCCGAACAGAATAGCTGAGATGAAGAGTGCCCCGGTTCCGAGATGGATGAGGCCGCCTTGTCCGATCGGAAGTTTGATGTTTATGAAGATGGTGGACACTAATACGATGGCTGACAAAATGGCTGTGAGTACAAGATCCATCGTTTTTGTCCGTACCTCACTCGGTGTTTGGTGGTGAACCGTTTGCATTTGTGCTTTCATCCCCTGACGTTATCGATTGTTAGTAGTTATTAGTTTACTCAATGGCTGACCATTATCAAAGTGCCAGTTTGGTTCGAATTTCAGTGGTCAGTTGCGGGAGGAAGAAATTGTGATTTTCAGTATTCTTGCTTTTGCTTTGTTATGGTACGATGGGAACAAGGAAAGTACCGATAAGTTAGGTGGGAGTTCAATTGAAAAAAGTTGCGGTCATCCAAGATATGTCTTCCTTCGGGAAGTGCTCGCTTACGGCGGCCATCCCGGTTTTATCTGTCATGGGAGTGCAGGCCGTCCCGCTGCCGACGGCCATTTTGACGTCGCAGACGGAGTATCCCAGCTATTACTGCGAAGATTTAACGGCGAAGATGACCCGTTTTATGGACGAGTGGAGTAAGCTGGGTGCATCCTTCGATGGTATCCACACAGGTTTTGTGACGGGAAAAGAGCAGATTGAAAATATTTTTACGTTTTTACATATGTTCTATAAGGAAGAGACGATGCTTCTTGTGGACCCGGTCATGGGGGACAGGGGAGAGATGTATGACGTGTTCACTTCTGAATTGATCGGCTGCATGAAAGAATTGGTGTCGCGCGCTGATTTAGTTACACCGAACGTCACCGAATGTTGTTTGCTGACGGGGCTGCCGTATGACAAGCTGCAGACGTATCGGACGAAAGAGGATTATTTGGCTGCCGTCGAGGAGGCGGGCCGGAAGCTTCAGGAAGAAACCGGCGCCAAGGTCATCATTACCGGATTGAATCCGTCGGCCCTTGAAGGAACCAGGCTTGTCGGCAATCTGTACATCGACGGTGCCCGCTCGTTTCACAGCCTTCAGGAATATAACGGCAAGAGTTATTCCGGAACCGGTGATCTGTTTGCCTCAGTCATGATGGGCGGAATGATGCGCGGTCAGGAAGTGGCCGAGACAATGGGTCTCGCGGAGAAATTCCTATCCGCTGCCATCCAAGCAACATCAGAAGAGCAGATACCTACAGTCGCCGGGGTGAACTTTGAAACGTATTTAAGGATGCTGCTGTGACACGTGTTGAATGGTGCCTGTGCGCCATACAATTTAGACGCTGTTCTGAATTGTTCCTAAGTTGTGTGACGCACAGGCACCCGAAAAACAGGCACCCGAAAAACTTAATTGGAGGAGGATTTGCATGATCAACGACAAAAGGCTGTTCTCTCTTTCAATCTTCTTTTTTTTGCTGACTATCCTTTTCGTTATTCCTTTCCCCAACCAATGGTCGCTTGGAGAGACGATGTTCAGAGCGGTAGGCTTGCCGGTCCTGATGGCTGGCGGGCTGGAGCTGCCGGGGATCTTCTGCCTGGGGTTGCTGATCGCCGGGATGACATGCTTGATGAAATCGTTGGAAACTCATCGGGGGTTGGCCGCAGTTACCGCAATTGCGCTTTTGTTGCTTGTTCCAGGTCAGCTGGTGAATTCGTATCAAAATACATTCGCCCGTGGAATCAATGCAATCTCGTATGACGAGAGCTCAGGGAGTTGCCGATTCGAAATGAAAGATGAGGACACGCTGCAGAGGACGTGCAGTTTGACGTTCCAGAATCACAGCTACACGCCTGTCACCTTTTCTGTCGATTTCCAGGAAGACCGGATGTTTCCTATGGAGCTGCCGATGGCTTCGCTCATGAATCAGAAGGGTCCCTTTGACGTAACATTACAAGGGAAAGAGCAGCGACGCGAAGAGTTTGAGGCGGATATCGATGTTTCCCGTACGGACTCCCATATAGACAACGGCGAAGTGATGGATGTGGATGTCAAGATTACTGTAAATGGCAAGAGCAGAGAACTGTAAGGTGGAAGTGTTTCAATTTAGAAAACAATCATGTTTGTTCAAACAAACATGATTGTTTGGCGCACAGGCACCTATTACGTGGAGGTGTATCATGAAAAGACAAGTTGCATTCATTTCAGCCTTATCACTCGTGATGCTTTTCGGCTGCAGCTCCGATCCTGCAGAAACTAAAGAGCCGCATGCTGAAAAACAGGAGGCTCCAAAGCAGACCGTTTCTACGACAGACGCCAACACCAATACGGGCGCCTTGAAAATATCTAGTGGGGAGACCTTTTTATACGAAGGGCAGGCTTTCCAGATCACCTATTTCTATCAGGAATTCCTGGACTATTTAGAGAAGGCGGAAGAGCAGCCGGATCAACTGGATGAACTCTTCATGGAGACTGTCGTGAATCCTCTGGCGGGCGGAGATGGCCAATTGCTGCTGGAGCAATACAATCTGACCACACCGACGCGTCCAGCATTGTTAAAGGGGTATCTTCAGTACCTGTCGGACGATCAGGAAACCATCCACACACTGATTATGGACGCGTTGAAAGAGTCAGCTGATCATCTGCCGCCGGGTGCTTCGAAACATATTGTTGTCCTTCCCGCCAATCCGGATGATGCCTTTATTATGAAGAAGATGAAGGGAGTTGCAGGAGTTGCCTGGAACGAGAATACGCTGTACATCCAGATTGCGCCTCCCTTCCTCGAAGAAGGTCATTTGCAGCATACCGTGGCACATGAATATCAGCATACGGTCTTGATGGAGAATCCTGAAATGGCAGCGGGTGACTCCTTACTGGATTATGTAATGATAGAAGGGAAAGCCGATACGTTCGCGCGGCTCCTTTATCCGGATGTTGAGACGGCATATAGTGATTTTTCAAATGAAGCGAACGAATCGGATACATGGAACGTCCTCCGGGATCAGGCTGAGTCGACTGACCCGCAGCTGCAACAGCTCTTCTTTATGGGAGACGGCACGAGAGGCTTGCCGCGATGGACGAATTACAGAATGGGGAATAAGATCATGGATAGCTTCATTGAGCGGAACCCGGATATCTCCATTGCCGTATGGACGGACCTGCCTGCTGCGGAGATTTTAACGAGAAGCAAGTATGGGGAAAAACAGTAAGACCTATTCCCGGTCTGAGATATACGCATTTTCAAATAAAGGATGTGGCCTATGACTAAGCACCGAAATGAAATTCCGTCAGATGTGTTTTCAGACGCCCTGCGCCTCCTCGTCGGTCCGAAAGATCAATACTATTTGACCCGCTGGAGCCGGCGTGACAAATTCACCTTTAACTGGCCTGCCTTCCTGTTCAGCTTTTTGTGGATGGGCTACCGCAAAATGTATGGGTTGGTGGCTGCGATATTGGTTGTCTGTCTGCTGATTGACGTGGGTGGGGTTATGTTTCACTACGATGCTGACCTGGTTGTGAATGTCCTCGTTATTGTGCTCGCCATCTTCCTCGGATTTAACGGGACGGCCGTCTATCGGTGGTCTGTGACGCGCCGGCTGCAGAGGCTGGAAACCCGGACGGCGCCAGAAGAACTGCTGGCAGCTGCAGATCGGCGGCGGGCCAACTGGATCGGAACAGTGATCGTCTGGATTGCGTTGCTCGTGTATACCGGTTTATCGAATCAGATTGGCGGGCTGTAGTGCATTTGCCCATTGGCTGCCCAGGGCGACCCGCCAAGGACCGCTTTACTTACGGTCTGAGCTGTTATTTTGCGGCCCGCCGTCTTTCCTCTCAAGAATATAGTTGAAGTCGTTCAGCGTATAGGACGGGTAAATCCCTTCTCTTGGAATTTCAAGCGAGTTCCGGCCAGGCACCGCATAACCCGGTGTCAGCGTGAAGGAAAGCTCCACTCCCATGCTGCGAAGGATTTCGAGTGTCCCGGTGTTGTACTCTCCATACGGGGCGGCAAATGCTTGTCTCGATCCTATCCAGGCGGCCGCTTGTTCCAGATCGTCTTTCACGTCACTCGGGCTGGAGGCATTCAGGAAAGCGGTGCCAGCTTCATCCTTCTGATGGAAGTTGTGCGTATGGCTGCCATAATCGAAGACATCTGCCGCTTTTTTCAGTTCTCCGATACTCGCATATTGAAGCAGGGATGGATTATAGTCTGTCTCTTCGTCTGTCACGAGGCCGGTGATCAGGAATTGGACGGCATGGAACCCTCTGTCTTTCAAAACGGGATATGCGAACTCGAAGACGTTTTTGTAGCCGTCGTCGAATGTCAGCAGCACGCTTTTCTCTGGGATTTTCTTTCCGCTGTTCAGGAATCCGCCGAATTCTTCCAATGACAAGGTGGTATAGCCGCCTGCCTTGAGGACGTCCATCTGTTCGGTGAACTGTTCCAGTGTGACCACCATATCTGTAAGGCTGCCGTCCTTGCCGAAATGGTGGTTTTTCAATTTGCGTTCCGGAATGATCTGATGATACATGAGAACCGGCACTTGCCCGGCGGAAGTCCCCAGGCCGGAAAACTCGCGGTTGACCGGCTGTCTTGCTGTTTGATGGCTGCTCAGCGATTCTTTTGCAGCTGCGGTGCGTGCCCCGCCATATCCCTGCAGATGATTGACAATCAGAAAGCAGAGCGGCAGAAAGAGCACTGCAAACGATACGGTGAAAATGATGTTGGAACGAGCATACTTTTTCATGCGATCCTCCTGTTTTCAAGTTGTCGGGGTTCTGGCCGCGTGTCTGCGACGGAACTGAACCCGCTGCCGACCCGGTCCGAATTGCTCCAGCCATCCCTGTTGAACAGATAGACGATACTGCCGGTCGTGACGAAGATCAGGTTGGTCAGCCGGAATCCTATGGTCTCCACGGGAAGGAACAGGACGATTGAAATGTACTCCTTCAGCGTGTACTGGTGTCCATACCGTCTGGAGACGAGCAGGGCGGCAATGTTCTGCATGACTGCCAGTAAAATCGAGATCAAAAACATCAGTAAGGTCAGCTTCAAGTGACTCATTGTTACAAGAAGCAGGATGGGTATGAGGAGGGTCGGAAATGCGGACAGGGTGCCGAGAATCAGGGAGTCCAGCAGCAGATAGGCGGATACCCTGCTGTTCAGCCTCTTGAATAAGGCGCGTCTGTATGTGACGATGCAGTCCAGGAATCCTTTCTGCCAGCGGATCCGCTGCTTGAACAGACTTTGCAGACTGGCAGGACATTCCGTATAGCAGACAGCTTCCGGCACGAAGACAATCCGCTTCTTCTTCTGTACAGTGCCGATCAGCTGCTGGATGCGCAGTGTGATGTCCATATCTTCACCGACCGTTCTCCGGTATCCGTCCGCCTCGAGCAGCACACTCCGACGAAAAGCCCCGAACGCTCCGGCAATGACATTGATGGAACCGACTTTCGATTGTGTCGCCTTATAAAGATAGAATGTCGTCAAATACTGGATCACCTGACACCGAATGATAGCTGACAGCCGGAAGGAGGGGAGGAAGGAACGGCCGCGCTGTTTGAATCCCTGTGCGATATTCACCATCCCGCCGGCAGCCACAACCGAGCTGTCTGCGAATGCACGGTTCATTTCGATCAGGGAATCCGGATCCAGAATGCTGTCGGCATCCAAGGTGATCACCAGCTCTTTTTTCGAAAGGTCGATTCCTGCATTCAGCGCATCCGCTTTCCCGCCATTTTGTTTGTCAATGACCCAGATATGCGGATATAGACCGGAGCGGTAGATGGCTGTCACCGGTTCGTATGGGAGGCGGCCACTCGTTTTTCTGCTGCAGAGTGTCAGCTCCAGCCGGCTGTGGAGTACTGTGAAGGTGCCGTCTGTCGAGCCATCATTTACAAAGAGAACCTCGCTGTCGCCATATCGTACATTGAGCACCCCATCAAGGCAGTGACCGATGACCGCTTCTTCGTTGAAGGCCGGTACGACGATACTGATCCCTTTCTCCTCGTCCGGAAGAACTGCATCCGTCCGCCGGCTCGTATACAGAGGAATGAAAATATAAAGAAGATGAAAGAAGACAAAACAACAATAAAATCCTAACGTGATGGTCAGCAGCATTATTATTCCCCGATTCTGTCAGTAGTTTGGTCCGGCAGTGGACATAGCAACCTGTCAGTATATGTTCGCCAAATAGATTGATGACCAGGATTTGTTATTCGGGTGTCTGGAATACCCTTACATAGTCGATTTCGAATGCAGCCGGGAGACGGGTTGAGGCATCCGGGGAACCCGGCCAGTCCCCACCGATGGCTGTATTCAAGTAGAGATACATGGGCTCGCGGGGAATCGGGTCTGTGATCCTGAATTTTTCTTTGCCGTCGACGAGCCATACAAGGGAATCCGGTGTCCACTCCAATCCAAACAGGTGGAAATCCTCCGAAAAATCAGGTCCTTTGTAGGCTTGGGAAGCACTGGACAGAGTGCCAGCCGAGTTCAGCCAGTGGGAAACCATCCAGATTTCGTCCGGCTGATGTCCGAGCATCTCCATGATATCCACTTCAGGAAGCCACGTATCCTTCCTGTCCGTCATCATCCAAAACGCCGGAAACACCCCTTGCCCCGCGGGGAGTTTCGCACGCATTTCCACCTTTCCATAAAGAAAACTGTACTGCTCCTTTGTATGCACAGCCCCTGACGTGTAAGACCGGCCGCCGAGTTTTTCCCGTTTGCTCGTAAGGATCAACCGGCCGTCACTCACCTGTACATTGGACGGGGTGTAGTACTGCAGCTCGTTGTTCTTTTCTGCCGCCCAGTCTTCCGGTGTCCATTTCAAGGGATCCAGACAGTCGCCGGAAAACTCATCCGACCAGACAAGCTGCCATTCAGACGTATCGGAGTGGAGAGAGCGGGATTGCAGCATTGCTAGAGGGGGCTTATCCGCACACGACTGGAAGTTACCCGTCGCAGTCGGACTGGCGGACTCCGAAAAACCTGCTGATTCGCCCTCTACGGGGCCTTGGGAATCAGACAGCCTGGCTGACAGGAAGATTGTCAAACAGATCAGCAGAACTGCGGCCACTCCTATTTTCACCATATATATGCCTCCTATCGATACCTAAGGCTATTTGTCTATGTTGTGTAATCTGAGGACAGCATACGCAGATTTCGGTTGTTTTATAACAAGCAGGCGAAAAAGAAGATTTGTATGAATTGAAAGGAGGGGGAAGTGGATAGAAAGTGCCTGTTGAACACTGCCTGAAATTCGGGTGCAGCCGACTTCATTGACCAGGCACCGCTGGAAAACTGAGGGGAATGAGGGAATCAAAAAAAGCATCTTCGCCAATTGAAAAGGCGTAAGATGCTTTTTACATAATATGTTCCTTTGATAATTCGAAAGTAGACGGGTGAACGATTGGGTTTTAATTCATAGAACTGTTGGTCACCGCACCTGCTGTTTCCGCATCCACTGCGTCGCGACCCACTTCTCGCCGAGTTCGACAGGGGCGCCGCCGTGCAGGGTCATGTCGTTCAGGGCCGGGTCATTGTAGAAGTACTCGAAGTAGACGGCCATCCCTTTTTGCGGAGTGACGGACAGTTTCAAGTGGGGGAAGAACGTTTCGCCGCCCTGCTCGACATCATTCAAGTACATGATAAGCGTGCTGATCCGGTTGTTGGTGACGTTGCTTTTCGCTGAGAAGAAGTCATGGTGGGCTTTGTATTGCTGGCCCGGTTGGTACCTGAGGATCTGCAGACCTTCGCCGTGTGCGATCGGGATATTCATGACGGCTTCAATCCGTTTTTCGATTCTCGCTACAATCAGGTTTTCGGTATCATCGATGAACATGCTGCTGCTTGTCCGAATGTCGTTTTCTTCTCGGGTTGTGCCGATTTTGGAGCGTTTCACCTTATCCGTCGACAGCCGGATCAGTTCGTCGCATTCTTCATCGCTCAGCATATTGCCAAGGATGACGACGAGCGGTTCTTCGACTTTCGCAATGATTTCGATTTCCCGGTCAGTGTGTATTTTCTTTCCCATATGGTCAAATATCGTTTGTTCTTTATTTTCCGCTATCAACGTTGAACACCTCTATTGTGGTTTGATTTTTCCATAAATCACCTACAGTATTCCGTATGAGTGTACAGCTAATATCGGACTTCTTTTGAGTTTCACACTTCCTGACTGGAATTTAATTGAATATATTTTATCACGTTGGGCCTGTTTTCGTAAATTGTGAATGTGTAACTTTATGAAAAAAAGGGGAGAAAAGCAGAGAAGACGTAATAGAGGTTTCGCAAAATGAACCAAATCTGCTTGGAGAAATAGTGATAGCAGGATTGGCAGCATGGACTTTAAGGAGGAGAAACATCATGAAGGAAACGATTCTGGTCACTGGTGCAGGTACGGGGTTCGGCAAGGGGATTGTTTTTGAATTGGCAAGGAAAGGTGCCGACGTGATTGCCGGGGTAGAAATCATGTCACAAGTGTCCCAGTTGAAACAGGAAGCCGAGGAGCAGGGGATTGCCCTGCAGGTGGAGAAACTGGATGTCACCGAACCGAAAGATCGGGAGAAGGCGTGGAATTGGGAGATCGATGTCCTGCTGAATAATGCCGGAGTCGCGGAAGGGGGATCGCTAGCGGACATACCGGAAGAGAACCTTCGCCGGCAATTTGAAGTGAACGTGTTCGGTCCGATTTTGCTGACAAAAGGGTTTGCGAGACAGATGGTGAAGAAGAGGAAAGGACGGATCGTGTTCCTGTCCTCTATCTCGGGACTGACGGCGGATCCGTTCATGGGCCCATACTGCGGAACAAAGCACACGCTTGAAGCCTTTGCCCAATCATTAAGTACGGAACTGAAAGAGTTCAATGTTGAAGTGGCGACCATCAATCCGGGACCTTACCTCACCGGCTTCAACGACCGTGAATTTGAAACGTGGAAGAATTGGCAGGATGACCTGGCGGATCGTGTGTTTAACTATGAAAAGATTGCCTTCCCGCATGAACAGTTCGATCCGGCGGAAGTCATCGAGCCGTCAGTCCGCGTGCTGCTGGGAGAGACAAAGAGCTATCGAAATGTAATCCCTGGAAAAATGGTGCCGCAAATCAGGCAGCAGATGGAACAAGTATGGCAGCAGAAAACAGACGAAAGTCTCGGGAAACGTGATGAGAAAGTGCAAAAAGCGTATGATCTCTCTCCGGGGACGAAGGCAGAATAAAGGATATTGGATTGAAGATAGAAAGTGCCTGCGCAAAAACAGTTACGTTTTTGCGCAGGCACTTTTAAGTATCAGTTCCAGATCGGCCGGCCTTCGACGAAGTCGGGGGCTTCGAGTCCGAGCAATTTGTAGAGGCTCGGCGAAATGTCGGTCATGGTGATCGGTTTATTCAGTTGTCCGGCAGGAATTTTCGGCCCGGCTGCATAGAGCATCGGATGCAAGGCGGGGCGCATCGGGCTGCCGCCGTGGCTGCCGAGTTCCAAGGTCGGTTCCATGGCGATTTCCGCGTCTTTGCCCATGAGGAAACCGGGTTCTGCGGAAAGGAAGACATCGCCGCTGTTGTTGTTGGAAATGGAAGCGTATGCTTCGTCGCTGTCTGTCCAAACCTTTTCGTATGGAGTTTCCTGGTCGGTTTTTTTTGACCCCAGCAGGACGAATGGGTACGGGTTCGCAGGATAGGACGTATCCGCATATCCGGTCAACCAGCGGAAGACGGGCTGATCGACTTTCCGGGGGTCCCGATAGCGAGGGGAGAAGCCGGCATCGTTCGTGAATAGGGAGACGACCTCTTGTTTCACTTGTTCGAACTCCGCCGGGTCGACGATCCCTTTTTTCTCCCGGCCCTTCAAGTTGACGTACACATGGGCGATTGTCCCGCTTGCTTCCGCATACGCTCTCGTTTTGGACGAGTCGATCTTGCCATTTTCATCTTTCACTAAAAGCCCTGCTTTTTCAAGTTCCCGGTTCGGGGAAAGGCGTGTATGGATGGGCTCCAGCCCATGATCGGAGATAAGCAGCAGATGATCGGTCCGTGTAAGATCGTCGGTGATCCGTCCGATAGCGTTGTCAGCTTGGCCGAACGCCCAGCTGACGTATTTCTCGTTTGTTTGCACGTTTTCAGTATAGCCGGGCTGCGCAGGGTCCCTCAAGAGAAATTCGTGCAGTTCCGTATCGACGACGGGATAGTAGTAGAACAGCAGATCCGGGTGGTAGGTGTCTTTCATGTACAGGCTGACGTCGGTCACCCAGTCGGTGAACCGTTTACCTGCCTGTTCATATTCCTTCCGAGTGATGTCGCCTGCTTTGAAAGCCCGCATTTCATCAGGAGCGGGGTAGAACCCGAATTTCGCATTCATCTCTTCGGTAAAACCGTCCGGGCCCTGGTAGATGCTTCCCATGATGGTGCCTTGGAACAACTGGAGATCCCCATCCTTCTCGGAATCCCCTTTCAGTATGACATAGAACCCGGCGCTGTCATCTGAGGGCAGATCGAGTGAAACAGCTGTCCAGCCATCCTTGGACAGCTCTTGTCCGATTGTGGAGCGGTTCTGTGATAAATAAAAGACGGGTCCGCCGTTTTCAGCTTTCACGATGAACAGCTGCTGGGACGGGGCATCTTTGATATCTAGCGTCAGGACAGCCTCCTCCATGTCCTTTGAACCCTTGGGCAGCTGGTCGAGCCGCTCGTCGTCGGCTGCTTTGAAGTTCAAGTCGTGCAGTTTTGACTCCGCTAACGTGCCGCCTGAATAGACCGCATATGAGGCAGCAGAGGTGTTTTCCGGGTTGGAGTCCGGAAAGGCGACAGTGGCGGTGACTTTTCCTTGGTCCTGTGCTTCCTTCCAGATCGGAGTGACGCCAATTGACTGGGAAAACCCGCTCGTATCGTCTTTCACTTGTTCTCCGTATGTATGAAACTCATTACTGACGATACCGGTTTGCGACGGTGATGCGCCGGTGGCCATCGCTGCATGGGATGGGGCAGTCAGTGATGGCATGACAGTCGTGAAATGGGTGGCGGCGGCAGCATGGTCCTGGAATCGTTTTAAACTCGGCATGATTCCTTTTTCCATGTAGCGTTGTGAGTCCTGGTATCCGAGGCCGTCAAAAGAGACGACGCTGATGGTGCCGCCTGTTTCGGCTGACGCATGCCGACCGGAGACGAGCCCGGTCATCCCGCACAGCAGGAGGGTGGTGATGATGGTAAATGGCTTGTTTTTATGTGATTTCATAGATGATCCCTCGCTTTGCTTTTCTATTCCCGGGCGAGAAAGCAAGCAAACAAGAGAGAAAAGAATGAAAAAGAACGGTGCCTGAAAGAACGGTGCCTGTGCAGGAAACAAACGTGATAGTTGGAACAAACATGATTGTTTGAACTAACACGATTGTTTGGCGCACAGGCACCTTCAATGAGGAATGGAACTAGTTGGACAGCAAACAGAACGCCAGGCGCACTGCTGCACATAGCATTTCCTGACTGTCAAAGGATGGCCTGGGCAATCAGCTTATCCAGTTTGCGGACATCCACTTTGCGGTTCAGATTCAGTTTCATCTTCCCGGCCTTTGTCCATAGTTCGATCTCCGAGTTGACGTCGATCTTGCCGGCATTCTCAGTAGAATACATGAGGACAGAGCTGAACGGAATCGTGTAGATCTCCACTTTTTTACCGGTAATACCCTGTTTATCTGCAATGATGAGACGTTTGTTTGTGATGACCGCGACATCGCGGATTGTTTTGTAAGCAACTGCTGCGGTTTCCCCTTCAATCAACAGGTCCTTAATCGCCTCCGGTACCGGAACTTCTTCTGTGAATGTCCATGCCATAATCGCTGTTACATCTGCCATATCTCTCACTCCTTTTCTCATACTATCCTATATTGCCATTTTAAAATATGTAGCCGCCAATGAAGTTATTTTTTCCTCAGGCGGCTGTCATAGAAAGCCCATCCGACAAACGCGCTGACTGCCAAGAGCGCTGCATACATGAAGAATTCAGCGGTGATCGCTGCCTGGAATATGTCCTGCACCGAGCTGCCGCGAACGAAAAGGTCATAGGGGTTTTCAGTGCGGTAGGCGATCGGCAGCTTGTCGCCAAGGACGTACTGCTGATACGTATGGCGTGTGACATTTTTGACTGCCTGCACCGTCTGGCCGGCGCTGTCTTGAAAGGCAATCGTAAATTCGTATGCCGAGTCTTCATGCTTCCTGTACGAAACGTGCGAAAACGTGTCAAAGATTATTGCTTCGGTTTCCGTCTTACCGAACGGGAGAAGTTTCCGGGAAAGGTTCAGGAGAAACCGGCTCGCAATGGCGAGGAACAGCAGGACGAAGAAACCGGCAATTCCCCATCCGCTTTGCGTATTTTTTGTCTTGCGTGTTTTCCTCTTTTTCCGCTTCTTTTTCACTGCCCGTTTGCGGCCGGATGTCTGTTCAACTCGTTCGAGCAGGGGAATTGATAATAATGTGGCGACTAGGCAGCAGAGAGCGAGGAAGCCGAGCACACCGATTCCGATCAAGTAAAATACACTGTCATGAACAATGTCCCGGACGGTGGAAAAGTCGGAGGGACCGGATGAATATCCTTCCACCGGATCACCCGGTTTGAGTTCCCTGACCTGCTTCTTGGATATCCGATTCATGTAGGGGGCTTCTTTTCCATTCGGCAAAGTCACGCGTACGTAGTAGGAAGGCGGGGTGAACAGTCCCTTCTCCCCGGTTTTTTCAACGCTCGTCACAGTAGCAGTCTCATATGAGAGCAAAGGGTATTCTTCTAAATAGGAGGAAATGAGAGCCCAGGTGAAGAGACTGAACAATACCGTAACGGCCGCCATTCCGGCAAATTCCTTCATTTTTTCCATGCTGGTGCCCCCCCGTCTCGGTGCCTGTGCAGGGAACAATCGTGTTTGTTCCAATTAACTCGATTGTTTGAACAAACATGTTTGTTTGCCGCACAGGCACCGTTTTTTCTATTGTAACGTTTTTCTGTCTGCTCCGTCTAACTTGTCAAGAGGAGGCGGTTGTTTGTGAAGAAACTTGTGGGAGCGGCACTTGTCAGCCTTATGTTTACAGTGGGCGGCTGCGGAACGGCGGCACCCGGCAAAGATGGGATTGATGGAGGAACTGCGGCGGAACAGGATGGCTGGAAAACGATAGAGACGGTCGATGGGCGTGAGATCATTGCTGCGCTGAAGCAGTCGGTTGCCGATTCCACGAAGCGGAACGAAGCTGTGAAGGAGATTCTGGCGAGAACGGACTATGTGGAAGGGTATCTCGGTGAACCGTCCGAGGAGCTGGCTGCGGATAGTGCCGTGCAGGAGATCGAAGGGCCGGCTGCCATCGAAGCCGTCGAGGCTGTGTACGGCGGCTATGATGGTTTCGAAAAGGAAGGGGTCTTGTTTTTTGAAAACCAGGCGTCCGGGGCAGCGCAGTCCGGTATCTGGATCGGAGTGAAAAAGCCCGATGACCGTGTGCAGCAAGTGCTCGACCGTCTCCAGCCGAAAGTCGATGCCGGTGAGCTGCTGGCTGGTCCGATCTATATCTTCCGCAGTGCACATACGCAGCGCGAATTATACGGTCAGCAAGACGAAGTAGCGAAGGCAGTGGAGGCACTGAAGATGGAACGCGGGTCTTCTGCTGTGTCGGCCAATATCATTTCCGGAGAAATCACCGTTTCCCATGATTTCTTGAAAGACAGTCAAAGAGATGGGCTCAAACGGCAGTTTCCGGGCTATCATCTGAAGTTTGAACAGAACGGCCGCATGGTCGCAGAGCCCGGACAGTCGGCTGTCATCGAACCCGACAAAGCTGTTACGGAAACGCCTGTGGAAGAAGGCGGATTTGTCATGAAAGCATCAGCTGAGGAATTCCTCGTGTCAGGCGGTACGGAAGGTGCGGTATATTATGTATTTCCTGAATCGGATCGGCTGTCAGTCGGGAGCCGGGTGAAAGTGGAAAATACCGGCAGCATTGCGGAGTCCTATCCGGCACAGGGGGAAGCGAAGTTCGTCGAAATTCTGTCGGATTACAGGCCGCCCGGCGCAGCGCTTTCCGAGTCACAAGCTGTTAATAAAGCTATTGACGGCAAAGTATCCGGCCTCTTAGGATTTCTGGAGATCCGTAATACACGCTATGATGCGGGGCGGGGAATCTGGGTGTTGACGATGTATGACAATACCGAATTGGAGATCGAAGACCGCTGAATCGGGTGCCTGAACGGTGAATAGTCGTAATTGATAAAACAAACACGATTGTTTGGTGCACAGGCACCTATTTTAAATGGAATAAACTGAAAGAAAAAAACTATTGTCCAATTCCAAAAACGTTGGTACACTATATCAAACCTGTACACGGAAGACCGTGGCATGGTAGACAAGTTTTTATTCATATAGTTATCAAGGGGGGAACTCGAATGGCACAAGTGTTCACGAAGTGGAACAGCATCAGTTTGGTGAAACGCATTATCCTTGGTATCGTGGCGGGTGTGGTGCTGGCGTTGGCACTGCCGAAAGCGGCAGCCTGGGTCACGATTTTTGGTTCGCTGTTCGTCGGTGCACTAAAGGCGGTCGCACCGGTTCTGGTCTTATTCTTAGTTATGTATGCGCTTGCTTCCCATAAGCGCGGCACGAAAACGAATATGAAGACGGTACTTTCACTGTATGGTATCGGCACATTGCTCGCAGGAGTGGTGGCGGTCGCGGTGAGCTTCGTCTTCCCGATTACGCTGAAATTGACGGCCGGGGCGGAAGGGCTTGAGCCGCCTGAAGGGATCGTCGAGGTGCTGCAGAAGCTGCTGTTCAATCTCGTATCGAACCCGGTGGATGCCCTGCTAAGTGCGAATTATCTCGGCATTCTCCTATGGGCGGTCGTGCTTGGTCTCGCTTTGAAGAGCGCAAGCCAAACAACGAAAGATGTCCTCGGCAATGTGTCGGACGCCATTACGAAAGTTGTCCAATGGGTCATCAGCCTGGCACCGTTCGGCATCATGGGGCTTGTCTTCGATGCTGTCGCAACTACAGGAATTTCGGCACTTCTCGACTACGGCAAACTGCTGCTCGTACTGGTCGGCTGCATGCTGTTCATCGCACTTGTGGTGAATCCGCTGATCGTTTATGTGTACATCCGCCGCAATCCGTATCCGCTCGTTTTCCGAGTGCTTCGGGACAGCGGACTGACGGCATTCTTCACCCGCAGTTCGGCGGCAAACATCCCCGTCAACATGAAACTCTGTGAAGAGCTCGGTCTGGATGAGGACACATACGCTGTTTCAATCCCGCTCGGCGCGACGATCAACATGGCGGGAGCTGCTGTAACGATCGCTGTTCTGACACTGTCCGCTGTGCATACGCTCGGCATCCAGGTCGATTTCCTGACAGCACTCCTGCTTTCAGTCGTCGCAGCCGTATCCGCAGCAGGCGCATCAGGTGTCGCTGGCGGATCGCTCCTGCTAATTCCGCTTGCGTGCAGTCTGTTCGGTGTCCCGAACGACGTCGCCATGCAGGTTGTCGCGGTTGGTTTCATCATCGGCGTCGTCCAGGATTCTTGCGAAACAGCACTCAACTCTTCAACAGACGTCCTGTTCACAGCGGCGGCTGAGTATTCAAAAGAATACAAGGAAAGCAAAGTTGGTAAAGCCGCTGCGGTGAAATCGTAACGGTTTAGACAATAAAAGGACTGCCCGCGGCAACTCGCCGGGGCAGTCCTTTTTCATCGTCGGGTGCCTGTACAGCGAAAAAACGTGAATGTTTGAACAAACATGATTGTTGGAACAAACACGATTGTTTGGTGCACAGGCACCGATTTGTAGATTCTGTTTGTCAGTGGACGCTCTTGTGTCCTTTGCTCTCTTCAGCTCTGATCGCTGATAGGTTATCGAAGTATTTCGTGTAGGCCGACTCGCCGGAGTAGGACAGGCAGAGGAAATCCTTAGCCCGTGTCATGGCGATGTAAAGCAGGGAAGCTTCACGTTCGGTGTCCGCCTCGAGAGCGAACGGCATGTTGTCGACGTTGATGACGAAGACGGCCTGGAAGTCGAGCCCTTTGCTGCTGTCGATGGTGCTTATGGTGACGCGGTCCCCGTCCTTCGTGAAGCTGCGTTTGGCGTCTGTATTTTCCGTCAGCCAGTAGTGGGGGATATCAGCCTTTTCAAATTCGCTGATGAGGATCGCTACGTAATCCATCTTGAACGTTTTCCGGACCCGGTACAGAATGAGCATTTCAGAGAACGGGACCTTATATCGGTCATGGAGCTTGACGATCTGTTTGGCGACCATCACCGCTTCCTGCTTGAAAGAGGCCGCTTTGTAGAGCGCTGGTTCGTACCCTCTCCGGCGGGTGCTCTGTGGGGAGATGATTTCGTTTTCAAAATCCTTGCTGACGACTTTGTTGCGCAGCGCAGAGTTCTCCTGGTAGAATTTCCAAGCGAAAGCGACGATCTGGGCGGTGTTCCGGTAGTTGATGCTCAGCACTTTCGAGCGGCCGCGGAAGTCGAGTCCCGTGTCCTGGACATAGGAGCGGGAACGTTTGTAGATCGACTGTGCACGGTCTTCAACGAGCAGCAGCGATTTCGTTTCCGGATTGAGGAGATGGCTCACCAGCTTGAACCAATTCGCTTCAAAGTCTTGCCCTTCATCGATCAGGATAGCGTCATAGGTCGGCAGGATGCCTTCCCCTTTCCCGAGCTTATCTAGAATTCCAGGTAAGCGGGCTTCCGATATCCGCAAATCCTGTTTCAGCCATTCATGAAAGTTGCGGACTTGGATCGAATGCTCGGCTGCCGGCGTGTCGGATGGTTGTGAGAAGTCGAAGTCAAACAGTGAGTCTGGTTCCTGCATCATCTGTCGGACCATGTGATCGATGGATCGGGACAGCGAAATATTGTAGCAGAGAATCAGGATCTTCCAATCCGGATGTTCCTTGGCGAGCAGCTTGGCGCGGCTCACAAGGATGAGGGTCTTCCCGCTGCCGGCAACCCCGCGGATCAGCCGGTTCTTATCGCCGATCTGTTTGGCGAGCTTTTCCTGATGAAGATCCATCGCCTTGATATCGTGGAGCGACAGCAGCAGCTGATCTTGATATGGCGAGGGTGGTCTAAATTCCGCACTAATCCTCACTTCAGGGAATAGATGATAGCGGATGGCGTCAATCTCCTCTTTTGTGAGCGGTTCCCGCAGCCGGTAGGGCACTACGAACATATTCATGATCTTCTCGATGAGGTTCTCCTCGGAAAAGGCGTCGTGATCCGGATCGATTTCATCGCGAGTCAGGCAAAGGTCCGGGGAGACGATGCTGTACAGATCATGCTGGATGAAATCCTTCTGATAGAGTCGTGTATACACGCTGCCGAAACCATACGGAAATTTCAGCTGGAACTGATACTTGCCTTCCAGCTGAACGAGGCTGCGGTCTTTTTTCAATGCATTTACGATATGGAAGGCGTTGTCCCGTGCCTGCAGATGAGGACTTTTGACTGTCACCTGCTCACCAGCCGTATTGACGATCGTCCATTCATCAGCATTCAACTGGAACAGTGTATTTTTCGTATAATCTTTCACCTCCAGAACGACAAGGCCGAGATCCGGTCCGATAATGACGAAATCCGGCCGCTTTCCGTGTATCTCCGGCTCGTAGTAGACGATGTAGTCATCGGGTAAATAGGTCTTCAGCGTCTGGAACAGCTGCCGTTCGCCGGCAGTCGATGACGTGCGGATGGTTTCCGGAATGGTATACGCCATTGGAGAACCTCCTTTTTCAAATAGTTGCATCAAGTATACTATAAAAAAGGGGAATGATGGCAATTGAAGTCGAAAATAGTATGACGATTGATGCAGGTGAAGTATAATGAAGGGATGAGGTGAAGGGAACATGCAAACTAGACATAACCGATCGGAAGTCGCTGACTGATGGCGTTCGGGATAGATCGGAAAGAATTGAAGGCTTGGAAACAGAGAGTGGCTGCAGGCGAAATTGCTTTTCTCACGCATTACTGGCTGGACGACCGGTTCCCGGGATGCAAAACCGTCACAAAAGCAGGGTGTGCCGACGTTGAAAAGCTGAAGGAATGGGGCAGAAAATATGCGCTGAAGCCCGAGTGGATTGATTACAAAGAGGGCTTCCCGCACTTTGACTTGTTCGGCAAAGTGGAACTGCAGGCGCTGCTGGATGCGAACCTGGAGGAGCAGGCGCAGCGATTCCGTCTCGTGTAGGGGACCTGCGTGTAAGGTGACTGTGCGTCAAACATTCATGAATGTTTACACAAATGAATTTACTTGGTGCATAGTCACCGTCGCTATGATATACTATCGGTATCTTAGTCGAACGGAGGTGGGAAGGATGGAAAAAACAGCAGCGCAGACAGGTGTACAACTGGATACGTCCATGTATTATGCACGTGTCATTACTTACGATTTTTTGGCAAACGGGATACGTCTGCCCATTTTTAGAAAACCAAAAAATCGTTGCGCAGCTGATTAACGCCATTCTTTCCACGGAGAGACTGTCTGTTTTCAGGCGGTCTTTTTTGTTTGCCGTCATTCAGTGCGCTCACCAGGAGGCACTACTATGCAGATCAAAGCAGAAACCATCGCCAAAACACTTGGCGGAACTACCATTTTTGAAAACTTGACCATGGAGGTCAAAGCGGGCGAGCACGCAGCGTTAGTCGGTCGGAACGGTTGCGGCAAGACGACATTGCTGCGTCTTCTCGCGGAAGAGGATGTACCGGACAGCGGTCGCATCATCCGCACGAAAGACAGTACGGTCGGGTTCTTGCACCAAATTCCGTCTTACCCGGAATTGAGCGTGAAGGAGGTCCTGCTGGAAGCGTTCAGCGATCTGTTAGGAACAGAACGCAGGATGAAAGAACTGGAAGTGAAGATGGCTACAGAGGTCACAGAGCGGATCCTCGCCCAATACGGGGAGCTGCAGGAGACGTTCATGGAGCGCGGAGGATACGAAATCGATTCCCGCCTTGCGAGCATTGCGAATGGTCTCGGAATCACGCGCTTTCTCGAGCAGGCATTTGACTCGCTGAGCGGCGGAGAGAAGACGAAAGTGATGCTCGGCCGAATCTTGCTGCAGCAGCCGGATATTTTGCTGCTGGACGAACCGACGAACCATTTGGACATTGCGGCGATCGAATGGCTGGAACAGCATTTGCAGCAGTTTACGGGCACTGTGATCCTCGTCTCCCATGACCGGGAATTTATGAACCGGACGGTCGGGAAAGTGATCGAACTCGACGACGGTGAATGCTGGGTGAGCCATGGGAATTACGATGCGTACCTGCAGAACCGGGATGCCCGGATTGCCCAGCAGTTCTCGGAATACAAAGAACAACAGAAAAAGATTAAAAAAATTAAAGAAGCGATTCGCCGACTCCGGCAATGGGCGAATGAGGCGTCCCCGCCGAACCCGGATCTTTACCGGAAAGCGAAGACGATGGAGAAAATGCTTGCCCGCATGGAACTTGTGAAAAAGCCGAAAACGGAGAAGGCGATGCGTCTCCGGCTCGAGGCAGCGGACAGGAGCGGGAAGGAAGTCGTCCGCTTCGAGAATGCCGGCCACCGGTTTTCATCTGCCGGATCGGCAATTTTGGAGAATTGTACGTTTGCAGTCCACTGGCAGGATCGGCTCGCGATTATCGGGGAGAACGGTACTGGGAAATCGACACTGCTGAAATTGATTTTGGGACAGCTGACCCCTTCGCTAGGACGCGTACATGTCGGATCAAATGTGAAAATCGGTTATCTTGCCCAGCAATTCGACACGCTGGATGGGGAACAGCGACTGATCGATGCTTTCCGTGAGGACGTGTCCATGACTGAATTCGACGCACGCCATGTGCTCGCTCAGTTCTTGTTTTACGGATATGATGTCTATAAGAAAGTGAAATCCTTGAGCGGTGGGGAGAAGATGCGCCTGCGGCTTGCCCAGCTCATGCAGCAGGACCTGAACTTGCTCGTATTGGATGAACCGACGAACCATCTTGACATCGAGAGCAGGGAAGTGCTGGAAGAAACACTGGAACAGTTTGAGGGGACGATCATGGCGGTGAGCCATGACCGCTACTTCCTGCAAAAACTGTTTACAAGAATCGCCTGGATAGAGAACGGATCCCTCACTGTGCACGAAGGGGATTATGCATTTGCGGAACGCAAGCAACGTTAAATAAGGTGCCTGTGCGTGAAACAATCATGAATGTTTAAACATTCACGATTGTTTGCTGCACAGGCACCCTTTTTTCATCGTACGAGAAGGTTGACGTGGTCTGCGGTGTCTTTTTCGCTCATGACAAACTGGAGCTGAAAGTTGCCGATGTCAAAGATGTAACTTGTCTGTTTGGTTTCGGGAAGCGGACGTTTCGTGGCGGGCTGTCCGAGCTGCTTGACAATATCCGCACTCGTGATCCCGCCGAGGTTCGTCTGGCGTTCGACATTTGTGCCGAGGTAGCGGGCTTCGGCAAGCACTCCATTCTTGTCATACCGCAAGTCATAGGAAGCTTGTCCCATCGAGCCGGTATAGCGGTCGAACGTATCCTGGCGTTCCGGCTTTCCGATTTCGTTGTGAACATCAGTCTGGGTCGTTTTACCGACATAAAAGCTGTCGGTCAGTCGGTAGACTTTCCCTTTTTTTGCATCCTCGACAAGACCAGTCAGCGTATCGAGCGCCATTTGTTTTTGTGCCTGATCGGCATCTGTTGAACTGGAATCTTGGCCGGACGCTGTACCGTTTTCGGAGGACTGGCTGTCCGGGGCGGAATCCGCGGCTCCATCGGTCTCTCCGTTTGACTGTGTTCCGGAATCGGATGAATCGCTTGGCTTCTGTTCAACGGTGCCGGTACCTGTAGAAATGCCATCTTCCGCCCCTGATCCATGGCTGTTCTCCTCACTTCCCGGCTTCGTTTCGTTTGTCGGGCTATGTTCAGTGCTGTCCTCACCGGAATCATTTTCTGCTGCAGAGGAGCAGGCAGTCAGACATCCTGCAAGGAGGACAGCGGCCAATGCTGCTTGTCGTCTCATGGAATTCAGCCTCCTGTCTTCAAGATTTCCATAGAGTATTTTCCCGTCTTTCCTGCAGCATACACAATTTTTTTCATTTTGGGTGCCTGTGCGTGAAACAATCGTGAATGTTTAAAGATTCATGATTGTTTGTAATGTCGTGATTGTTTGGCGCACAGGTACCTAACTTTCACTTGGACAGTCTGGATATTTCGTTTGCGACGGCAAATGCCAGGTCGTCGTTGCCGAACAGCTGCAAAACGTCGAGCATCGTTTCGTTGTCGATGAACAATTCATCCATCCCATCGTCTTCTTCGAGCACTTTCTGAAGTGCATCATTCGGCGGCTGGCCGGGATAGGCGTGCTGGTAGAGAGCTTGTGCATCCAGGTCATGATTGGCGCACCACTGAACGAACAGGCGGATCATAAGTGTTTCGTCGTCTTTGTACTTCTGAATGACTTGTTCGTCTAGATTCTTGAATTTCATACTAAAACCTCCGCTGTGTTCATATTTCTACCTAGTATATCTGAAAGCGCGGGACATCGCAGAACCGGATATGCAACCGTGCACAATCCAGGTAAATCTACCAATTAAAATGAATTTTCGGTATACTTATATTGAAGGGGGAGGGTGACATGTTAAAGCAATCGACGATCGAGAATGTGCTGGAAGCCGCTCTGTCGACAGGCGGAGATTTCTCAGAAGTGTTCGTGGAAGACAAGTTCATCAATTCGATCGATCTGCAAAGCAGCAAGATTGAAAAAAGCATATCAGGTCGGGATTTCGGCATCGGAATCCGGATTTTTTCTGGCCTGCAGTGCGTTTATACGTATACGTCTGACTTCAGTGAGGCTGCTCTGATCGAAGCGGCGAAACGGGCTGCACTTGCCATTCAGGGAGGCGGCAGCGGAATCATCCAGCCGCTTCAGCGGGAACGGATCACACCGATACACACGATTGCCCAGCTGCCGAATACAGTGGAGCATGCGCGGAAAGCGGCAATTATGCGGAAAGCGAATGAAATTGCCAGAGCCTTTGATCCGCAGATCCAGCAAGTCGGTGTCCGGTATTTGGATGAGGTGCAGAACGTGCTCATTGCCAACTCGGAAGGGACGTTTGTGGAGGATCAGCGTGTGCATTCGCGGCTCGTGATCCAGGCAACTGCTGCTGAAGGAAATGAGATGCAGAGCGGTTTCTACGGTCCCGGAGCACATTCCGGTTTTGAATTCATTGAAAATCTGGACTTGGACCACTATGCAGGCGAGGCTGCGCGCATCGCCGTGACAAAGCTCGGTGCGGCGCCTTGTCCGAGCGGCAAGTTTCCGGTTATTATCGATAACGAGTTTGGCGGTGTCATTTTCCATGAGGCGTGCGGACACGGACTCGAAGCGACCTCGGTGGCGAAACATAACTCGGTGTTCGCAAATCGGATTGGTGAGAAAGTGGCACCCGACATCGTGACGTATATCGATGATGGGACCTTGCCGAACGAATGGGGTTCGCTGACTGTCGACGATGAAGGTGAAAAAACGCGAAAGAACGTACTTATTGAAGACGGGATCTTGACTGGCTATCTTATCGATAAATTCAATGCACGGCGGATGAACGCTGAAGCCACGGGATCCTCACGGAGGGAGTCGTACCGGTTCAATCCGACGTCCAGGATGACAAACACGTATATTGCACCAGGCAATTCGACGCCAGAAGAGATCATCGCGGCAACCGAGAACGGCATCTACGCGAAATACATGGGCGGCGGGCAAGTGAATCCGGCCACGGGTGACTACAACTTTGCAGTGGAGGAAGCGTATGTCGTCAAAGATGGAAAGATCGATCATCCCGTACGGGGGGCGACCTTGATCGGAAACGGAGCGAAGACACTGCAGAAAGTCGACATGGTCGGCAATAATCTTGCCCATGGTGCGGGAATGTGCGGGTCGCTCAGCGGCAGTCTGCATGTCAACGTCGGGCAGCCGATGCTTCGTGTCAGTGAAATTACCGTCGGCGGGACAAAGGGGGAGTCATGATGGACATCCGGCAGTTTCAGGAAAACGTGCTGCACAGCGCACGGAATGCAGGGTTTGACGAGGCAGAAGTGTACTTTGAAAAATCCTCTTCGTTCCAAGTAATGGTTTTTGAAGGTGAGATCGACAGTTATGAGACGTCCGAAGAGGGCGGCGTCGGGCTGCGCGGTCGGTACGATGGCAAAATGGGTTATGCATATACGGAAAAGATCGAGGACGACTCGATCCCATTTTTGATCGACAGCGCGAAAGCAAATGCGGAAGTGCTCGACGAAGACGATGGGACGGATATTTTTGAAGGCAGCGACCGGTATGCGGAACATTCCTCCTATAATGAAACGCTTGCCGCAGTCCCGATTCCTGACAAGATTGAATTCCTGAAAAGGGTCGAACGGAATACGAGGGAATATGACCCGCGGATCGCCGCGCTGAATTATTGTGTCCTGCAAGACTTTTCGAGTGAAAAGGCACTGACCAATTCGAAAGGTCTGTCGCTGCATGACCGTTCTAACGGACTAATCGTCTTTGTTTCCGCAGTCGCAAAAGACGGGGAGGAGATGAAAACGGGTTCCGCTGTCAGGCTGACACGCGACTTCAGTATACTCGATGCAGACGAAATTGCGAAAGAAGCGGCTGAGGAAGCCTTGTCACAGCTCGGTGAGACGACGGTACCGTCCAAGCAATATCCGGTCATCCTGCGGCACGACGCCGCCGCGTCACTCCTCGGGGCGTTCACCCCGATCTTCTCTGCCGAAGAAGCGCAAAAAGGGCAGTCGCTGCTGAAAGACAAAGTCGGTGATGTGATCGGCGCTGAATATGTCACGCTGATTGACGACCCATTCCACAAGGATTCGCTGTTAGGCGGTACGTTCGACGGAGAAGGGGTTGCCACACGCGAGACAGTCCTCATCGGGGGAGGTGTCCTGGAAACACTCCTGCACAACCGGAAAACCGCCAAGAAAGAAGGCATGACATCGACAGGGCATGCAAGCAAGTCATCATACAAAGGGACATTGACCGTCTCCCCGCATAACCTGTACGTTGCGCCTGGAGTGAAGAACGAAGAGGAGATGATTGCCGGGGTGGAGGAAGGGATCCTGGTCACGGGACTGTCCGGTCTCCATTCGGGCACAAATTCCATCTCGGGTGAATTCTCGCTGGCCGCCTCGGGATTTTTCATCCAGAAAGGAAAGGTTTCGGTACCGGTGAAACAGATGACGATTGCCGGCAACTTTTTCGATTACTTGAAATCGATCGATACAGTCGGTTCCGATTTGAAATTCGCCCCGGGCGGCTGCGGCTCACCCTCCATAAAAGTGGGCAGTTTGTCCGTTACCGTAGAGTAAAACAGGTGCCTGTGCAGCAAACAATCATGAATGTTTAAACATTCATGATTGTTTCACGCACAGGCACCTCATAAAATATTTTCCTCTTGTCCTGCATAGAGTGTTTGTAAGGCTGATGGAGGATGTGGTAATTGTGATTGAACGTGCACTGCTGCTGATCATTGTGCTGCGGGTGTTGTCGGGGAGCATAGAGATTTCGGCGGCTGCATTGATGTTTAAGTTCAATGATCTGGAAAAGGCATTTTACATTAACAGCATGCTTGCGCTTGTCGGCCCTGTCATTTTGGTAGTCACGACAGGACTCGCGCTGAGCGGACTGACGGAAAAAATCTCGCTCACACGGATCATCTGCCTGTTTGCAGGGATTGTGCTGATCATATTCAGTTTGAAATCAAAGTGATCTGCACGCATTCCGACGTGTACATATGTATGGATTGACCCGGCGGATGCTTGCCGGGTCTTTTTTTGCCGAGGGGCGGAAAACGCGGTAGAACCCGCCCTTCCAGCAGTCAGGTGCTCTTTTCGGTCTTTTGGAAGTCATCAGTCTTGATAAATTTCCAGACGACAAAAAGGAGGATGAGACCGAGAATGCCGGCTGTTATATAACTGACATTCAACATGTTCTTCATCACCAAAGACATGACCGGGGGACCCGCAGCAACACCGATGAAACGGGCGGAGCTGTAAAAGGAGGACACTGTACCGCGCAGCGATTTCTCGATATTTTCCGTTATGATTGCGTCTAGGGCAGGGAGCATGGCGCCGATTGCGATACTAACAAGACTTGTGACGGTCAGCAGCAGGTAGAGTTTTTTGCTCGTGAATCCGACGAAGACGACGCTGATGGACATCATGATGAGGGACGCGACCATGAGTGTCTTGATGGTTTTGATGTTTCCTTTAATGCGGCGGCCGGAGACGAATGAAGCGATACAGAGAAGCAGCAGCGGGATTGCCAGGACGACCCCTTTTTTGATGCCTTTAATGTCATGTGCTTTCTCCAGGTTCTCCGACAGGAAAAAGAGCATGCTGAACAGGATCAGCATGACCAGGACCCCATTCAGAAAGACGGTGTACAGCCATTTGCCTTCGCTTTTGAACACTTCTTTCGTACTGCTGATGAATTTCTTTAACGTGATTGGCTCGTCCTTCTCTTTCGGAACCTTTACGCAGAAGAAAATGAGGACAATGGAGATGAGACTGAGCGCTGAAATGGAGAAGAACGGAAGAAACCAAAGAGCAGCAGCGAACAGCGATCCTAAAATGGGGCTCAGCACTTTGCCGAACGTGTTTGACGTTTCAATGATCCCTAAGGTTGAGCTCGTCTTTTCCTCGTCATCCTGATACAGGTCGCCGACGAGCGGCAGTACGATCGGCATCGCACCGGCTGCACCGATCCCTTGAAGGATCCGTCCGATGATGATGATAGTGAAGGGGTCGTCCATCTTCCAGGATGCGAATCCGGCGACGAGCCCTCCAATCAGTGCAAGGACCAAGCTCGGCAGGATCACCATCTTGCGGCCGAACCGGTCAGATAAATAGCCCGCAATCGGGATGAGGAAAATAGCGGCTACCGAGTAGCTGGTGATGATCATACTGGATTGGAACGATGTGATGCCGACTTTGTCTTCCAAAATCGGCAGCACCGGGATGAGCATGGAGTTCCCGAGCGTCATGACGAGAGGTATGGAAGCCATGCTGATCACGCACCAGATACTTACAGGGTTCATGTTATTCTTCATGCGGCACCTCTACTGTTCGTTTTATTAGTAAAGGTAGGATCCCCGAAGTCGAGCGGATTATGTATTGCTGGATTCGAATCTGTGCAGGCTGCCCGAGTACGGGGAGGGATTGCCGCGAGTCATGAAAATAATGCCTGATATGCCTGGAAGCCGAAGTACAGTCCAAAACCGATCATGGAAAACGAGGAGAGCAGGGACACGAAGGTTAGAAGCGGCGCCGATAATAATCGGCGGGCACCGTTCGACAGGAACGACAAGATAAAATCCACTACCATGATACCGGCCAGAATAGCGAAACTGTTCAGCAGGATCTGTGTGCCAGTGGCAATGCCGGCAGTTCTGGCAAGCATCGAGCCGTAGATCCCGAGCCAAAACAAAATTGTGATCGGGTTGAACATCGACATGAAGAAGCCGGAAAGAATTGACTTTCGCAGGCGATTCCGTTTGACTGCTTTCGGATCCAAGCCCGCGCGGTTCAGTTTCAGCAGATTTTCTGTTCCGGTATAGAGCAGAACGAAACAGCCGAATGCCCACAAAATAATTTGAAGCAGTGGGGAATGGATGAATTTCCCGATTCCGAAATAGACCATGCCCATGTACAGCACGTCGGTGGCGATTGAACCGAGGCTGAAGAACCAAGCATGGAAAAAACCGTTTTTAATGCCGGTGTTCAGCAAGACAGTCTTCACCGGACCGACGGGCGCTGCTAACGAAACGCCCAAGACGAAATACAAAAGCATCGTATTCATGGCTGCAACCCTCCGTTCTCATACTCACATATGATTTTATTCATGCAAAGAGGAGGATATGAGAGCCGATGAACAATGCGGTTGAACGGAAGAACCTCGGATGGTCCATCATTTCACGATTTTACCCGCACAGGCATCCATAAAGTGATAAGATAATTCTATTCTGGCGTCAGCCGGTTCTCAGGATAGCGTAAGACCTGAAATTTGAAAGGTGAAGGAGCAGTTTCGCGTGAAAGAAAAAGTCAAGAGAGAATGGTTTTCCAATATAAGAGGAGACATCCTCGGCGGGATAGTCGTGGCGTTGGCACTTATCCCGGAAGCGATCGCCTTTTCGATTATTGCGGGAGTGGACCCGATGGTCGGTCTGTATGCTTCCTTCTGCATAGCAGTCACGATTGCTTTTTTCGGCGGGCGGCCCGGAATGATATCGGCAGCGACCGGTGCGATGGCACTCCTTATGGTTCCCCTTGTTCGGGAGTATGGCCATGACTATTTACTGGCAGCCACATTGTTGACCGGCGTTATCCAGATCGTGTTCGGTCTATGTAAGATCGCCAAAGTGATGAAATTTGTGCCGCGGGCAGTCAGGATGGGGTTTGTCAATGCACTCGCTATACTGATCTTCTTAGCGCAAGTCCCCCACTTTTTAGGTGCCTCAGTTGAAACATACATATTTGCCGCAGTTACGCTGCTGATCGTCTATATCGTGCCGAAGTTCGTCAAGACGATTCCAGCACCGTTGATCGCGATCGTTGCATTGACGGCGATAGCCCTTTTTGCAAACCTCGATTTACGCACAGTCGGAGACATGGGCACGATCAAAAGTTCGCTGCCTGAGTTTTTCATCCCGCACGTGCCGTTTACGTTTGAAACGCTCGCCATCGTTTTTCCGTACTCACTCGCAATGGCAGTAGTCGGGCTGTTGGAAACATTGCTGACTGCTTCCATTGTAGATGATATGACGGATACGGGCAGCGACAAAAATAGAGAGGCGAGAGGGCAGGGGATTGCCAACATTGTCACTGGATTTTTCGGCGGTATGGCAGGCTGTGCGATGATCGGCCAGTCCGTCATTAACGTCAGATCGGGCGGCCGCGGCAGATTGTCCACGCTGACAGCAGGGGTGTTCTTAATATTCCTGATTATTGTCTTAGGCGATGTAGTTGTCCGGATTCCGATGGCTGTTCTTGCAGGTATCATGATCATGGTGTGCATCGGAACGTTCGACTGGTCATCGTTTTCTTACATACGAAAAGCACCGAGGCCGGACGCTGCCGTCATGGTCATCACAGTGATCATCGTCGTCTGGACGCATGACCTATCGAAAGGTGTGATTGCGGGTGTCATCCTGAGTGCCATCTTTTTCGCCGCGAAACTTTCCCGGATTGAAGTCAGGCAGCAGGAACAGGACGATACCCTCCTATTCGAAGTGAAGGGCCAGCTCTTTTTTGCGTCGGTGGAAAGCTTTTTAGATGCATTCGACTTCACAGTGACCAACAAAAAGGTCATTTTAGACTTTGCAGGCGCCCAAGTGTGGGATGATTCAGCAGTCGGTGCAGTGGATAAAGCCGTGTTGAAGTTCAAGTCACACGGCAATACCGTGTCAATCCGAGGCCTCAATACGTCGAGCGAGAGACTGATGAAGAAACTGGCAGTCACTGCGGAATGAACGCTTCCAGGATGCGAACAGACGTGAATGGACGACCACTCACGTTTGTTTTACGCACTCGAACTACATAATGTAAGGAGAAATCTTCATGCTGATCACCGCTAGTTGTATTTTTGTTATCACCTTATTGTTTGTCATTTGGCAGCCGCGAGGACTGAATATCGGATGGTCGGCCTGTACGGGGGCATTGATCGCACTGCTGGCAGGTGTGGTCGATCTGGGTGATGTTACTGCTGTAATCGGCATCACCTGGAATGCAACCATCACCTTCGTTGCAATCATCCTGATTTCCCTGGTTTTGGACGAAATCGGTCTGTTCGAATGGGCTGCCCTCCATATGGCCCGATTGGCGAAGGGGAGCGGCCGCAGGATGTTTGTCTATGTCAGCCTCCTCGGTGCTGTCGTGGCGGCACTGTTTGCGAACGACGGAGCTGCGCTGATCCTGACGCCGATTGTCCTCGCGATGGTGCGTAATCTGCGGTTTACGGATGCGATGATTTTTCCATTCATCATGGCGAGCGGTTTCATTGCAGATACTACAAGTCTGCCGTTTGTCATCAGCAACTTAGTCAATATTGTTTCCGCTGATTTCTTCGGTATCGGTTTTGTAGAATACGCCGTCCATATGATTGTCCCGAATCTGTTCTCCCTGGTCGCCACCGTGGCAGTACTGCTGCTCTTTTTCCGGAAATCCATCCCACGTACATATGATGTTGGAAAGCTGTCGGAGCCGTCATCGGCCATAAAAGATGGGAAACTGTTCAAGCTCTCCTGGGCAGTCCTCGCCATCCTGGTGCTCGGTTATTTCACGAGCGAGTGGACCAGCATTCCTGTATCATTTATTGCCGGGACCGTCGCTCTCCTGTTTTTAGCGATTGCCCGAAAAAGTCCTGCTGTCGGGACGGCGGAAATTGTGAAAGGTGCACCATGGAACATTGTGTTCTTCTCTGTCGGGATGTACGTTGTGGTGTATGGATTGGGCAACGCAGGACTTACAGAAGGGCTCGCCTCTGTGATCCAATGGACGGCGGGCCAAGGCCTATTCACTGCCACGATTTCCATGGGATTCCTGGCCGCGCTGCTGTCATCTGTTATGAACAACTTGCCGACGGTCATGGTAAATGCTCTTGCAATTGCAGAAACCGGGACGTCTGGAACGATGCAGGACGCCCTTATCTATGCCAACGTCATCGGTTCGGATCTTGGTCCGAAGATTACCCCGATCGGCTCGCTCGCTACTCTCGTCTGGCTGCATGTCCTGAGCCAGAAAGGGATCAAAATCTCCTGGGGTACGTATTTCAAAACGGGAATCGTGCTGACAGTCCCGATTTTGTTTGTAACCCTCGTCGGACTCTATTTGGTATTATGAAAAAAGAAAAGAACGGTGCCTGTGCGCGAAACATTCATGAATGTTCAAACATTCACGTTTGTTTGCTGCACAGGCACCGTTTTTAAATTCGCACCATATCCGATTGAATATACTGATACAGCAGCTGGAGCGTGCATTTCAGGGAATCTTCGTGTGTCCGCTCGAACGCGTGCGATGAGTCGATTCCCGGACCGATCAGGCCGTGGACGATATCATGTCCGGCTTTGATGGCGGCGGATGCGTCCGATCCGTAATACGGATAAATATCGAGCTGATAAGGGATGTCATGCTGTTTGGCAAGATTAGTCAACGCATTCCGCAAGCCGAGGTGATACGGGCCGCTCGCGTCTTTTACACAAATGGAGACCGTGAATTCATCGGTAGACTGGCCGTCGCCCATCGCCCCCATGTCGACCGCCAAGTATTCGACCGTCTCCGGCGGGATGTTCGAGTTGCCGCCATAACCGATCTCTTCGTTGTTCGAGATGAGGAAGTGGGTCGTATACGGCAGTTCGATCTGTCCCGACTGAGTTTCTTCAATGAGCTGCAGCAAAATCGCAACGCTCGCTTTGTCATCGAGGTGTCGGGATTTGATGAACCCATTGTCACAAATCTCCACGCGCGGATCGAGCGATACGAAATCACCGACTTCAATACCGAGCGCACGCACGTCTTCTGCATTTTTAACTCTCGCGTCAACCCGCACTTCCATGTTGACCTGGTTGCGTTCTGCAGTCCCGGCGTTCCGGTACACGTGGACCGATGTCTGATGCATCAGGATGGTGCCGGTGAACGTTTCACCGGACGCTGTATGGATGGTGCAGTATTCTCCTTCAATCGAATTGAACTGATAGCCGCCGATCAGATCCAGACGCAGACGGCCGTTCGATTTCACTTCTTTTACCATGGCGCCGAGCGTATCGACGTGAGCTGTCAGCATCCGATGTTTGTCTGAATTGGTGCCAGGCAGTGTGACGATCAGGCCGCCTTTCCGGTTGCGTGTCATCTCTGCGCCGCTCGGTTTCAAATAGTCCTCCACGAACGTGATTACGTCATCTGTGAAACCGGACGGGCTCGGAATCTGCACAAGCTGCCGGATGAGTTCTTTCGTTTTTGCAGTGTCGGGCTGGTAAGTCATCATTGGTCGCCTCCTGAAAATTATTCCTCTTCCAGTCTAGCGCGTTCTATGTTGTCGCACAACTTCGAAAGACGAAATATTTTTCGGTTTCGACAGGATTCCTTGCGATTAACTGCTTGCGCAGTCGGGAAATCGTGTCTCGCGGTCAAATAAGAGCCGCTTAACTGCCCGTTCAGCCTGAAAATCGTGCGGAGCGGTCAAATAAGAGTCGCTTAACCGCCCGTGCTGATGGGAAATCGTGTCCCGCGGTCAAATAAGGGTGTCTTAACTGCCCGTACAGCCGGGAAATCGTGCGCAGTGGTCAAATAAGAGTCGCTTAACTGCCCGTGCAGCGGGGAAACCGTGTCTCGCGGTCAAATAAGGGTGTCTTAACTGCCCGAGCAGCCGGGAAATCGCGCGCAGCGGTCAAATAAGAGTCACTTAACTGCCCGAGCAGTCACGAAATCCTGCACAACGGTCAAATAAGAGTCGTTTAACTGCCCAAGCAGCAGACGAAACGCGCGCCGCGGCCAAATAATGCGGCCTTAGCTGTCCGAAACGCCGCATGCTCTGTATCGGTATGCCTTCTCAATAAAACAGCCAGGCAATAACCGGGCCGAGCAGCGAGCCGATGATGGCCGATAACGTCATCGCCACGGAACTGAGTGACGCTTCCTGTTCACCGTATTCGATCGCTTTAGACGTTCCGATCGCATGCGTCGCCGCACCGAGACCGATCCCGCGGCCGAGCGGGCTGTCGATGCGCAGCATCCGCAACAGAAAGTTGCTGATCAGGACACCGGAGATCCCGGCAATGATCACGAAAACCGCAGCAAGTGCCGGAACACCGCCGATTTCTCCGGCGATCTGCATGGCGATCGGTGTGGTTATCGACTTCGGCAATAACGAAAGAACCAGCTCTTTCGGAAAACCGGCGAGACGTGAGAACAGCACGCCGCTCACCATGCCGGTCACTCCGCCAGCAACGACGCCTGCGGCAATCGGAAACGCATAGCGACGCAGCAGATTACGCTGTTTGTAAAGTGGAATCGCAAGTGACACAACCGCTGGACCGAGCAATTTGTCAATCCATTGCCCTCCGATCATGTACGTTTCGTAGGGAATATCAAACAAAACCAAGAGAACGATCAGCACCACAGTCGTCGTGATGATCGGTACAAAAAATGGATAATGGAATCGTACATAGATGACATCCATCGCGAAATAGACAGCTACCGTCAGGATGATGAACAGCAGCGCAAGCCCGATCATCTGCATTCCGATTCCTCCTTCCGCCGGCCTGTCCTCTTCGAAACGGCGACACTGGCGTAACTAGCGGCAGCCATCGTCAGCACTGTGCTGGCGATCGTTATGGGGATGAGTAGGCTTCCTTTCCCGGAAAAGAAATGACCATATTTCATGACGGCGACCGTTGCTGGGATGAAAAATATTGGCAGGACGGACAGCATCGAATGCGCGCCCATTTCAACCCATGAGAGTTTCAGCACACCGGTCCACAACGCAGTCAAGACGAGCAGGAGACCGACAATGCTGCCGGACAGCGGCAGGTGAAGTGCCGTTTGCAGCCAAGTACCGATCACGTAAAACAAATATAATACGGCTATTTGAAGAAGCCGGACGAAATAGTTCATGAGAGAAGATCCTTTCCTGGTATCCGTACTACGCGTATGAAACGCCTCTTTTATTATAGGAACAGACGGCAGCGGAGTGCAAAAGACATTGTTTTCAGTCTCCAGTCCTCATACGTCATAAGCATAATTGTTGAAAGTCAAAGAAGGTCAGTCTATAATAAGAATAGGTGAGGGAAGGTCAGATATCCCAACGCCTGAAAGGTGGCTGCCGTTTCACATAGCGGTCCATGTACAATGAAGCTTTGCTGATTTACGAGCAGACTTCTTGAAAGTCAACTAAAGACAGAGTATACTACTATTAAAGGTCAAAGATAGTTAAAGTCAAAATAATAATATAACCTAGAATGGGAGGAACCAACCTATGAAATGTCAACATTGCGGACATAACGACGCTACGATGAGCCTTCGCCTGCAAGTGAACAACAAGGCGATGCAGATGAACTTATGTCAGTCGTGTTTCCAGGAACTGAAAGGGCAGCTGACCGCAGGGAACATGCAGTCATTCGCAAGTAATGCGGGCGGCTCGTTCCAGGCGAACGGCGGAAAACAGGCTCAGGCGCAAGTGCTGGAGCCGGAACAGCAGCAGCCGAGCTTGCTGGATGAACTCGGACGCAACCTTTCCGATGATGCCAAAAACGGCAAGATTGATCCGGTGATCGGCCGTGACCGGGAATTGAAACGTGTTATCGAGACGCTGAACCGCCGCAACAAAAACAATCCGGTCCTGATTGGGGAGCCGGGGGTCGGGAAAACGGCGATCGCTGAAGGACTTGCACGGAAAATCTACGAAGGTGACGTGCCGAGCAAACTTCTGAACAAACAAGTGTATGTGCTGGACGTCGCATCCCTCGTCAGCAACACGGGAATCCGCGGCCAGTTCGAAGAACGAATGAAAGAACTTATCGGTGAACTCGAATCCCGCGAGGATGTCCTGCTGTTCGTCGATGAAATCCATCTGCTCGTCGGTGCGGGGACTGCAGAAGGATCGAAAATGGACGCCGGCAATATTCTGAAGCCAGCACTTGCACGGGGTGCGATGCAGCTGATCGGTGCTACTACGCTGAAAGAATATCGCCAGATCGAGAAGGATGCAGCCCTCGAACGGCGGTTCCAGCCGATCCTCGTGAAGGAACCGTCTGCGGAGGACAGCATCAATATTCTGAACGGCATAAAAGACCGCTACGAACAGTTCCATGAAGTGAACTATCCGGGTGAAGCGGTCAAGGCGTTCGTGACGCTGTCACAGCGGTACATCCAAGACCGTTATCTGCCGGACAAAGCGATCGATCTGATGGATGAAGTCGGCGCCCGTTTGAATCTCGAACACGAGCCGGCCGATGTTACAACGCTCACAGCCCGTCTCGAAGAAGTCCTCTGGCAGAAAGGGCAGGCTGCGGAACAGGAAGATTATGAAACCGCGGCTGCCTTGCGCGCTGAAGAAATGAGCATCCAGGAAAAACTGAAGGCTGCAGGCAGCTCGGAAAACAAGCTGGACATCGTCGTGACAGTCGCCGATATCGAGCGGATCGTCGAGGAGAAGACAGGGATTCCGGTATCGAAACTTCAGGCAGCCGAACAGACGAAGATGAAAGGCCTTGCCGGAAACCTTAGCAGCAAAGTGATCGGCCAGGCGGAAGCGGTCGACAAGATCGCCAAAGCGATCCGCCGCAGCCGTGCCGGACTGAAGGCGAAAGAACGGCCGATCGGTTCGTTCCTGTTCGTCGGGCCGACAGGTGTCGGGAAGACGGAACTGACAAAGGTACTGGCAGAAGAATTGTTCGGTACGCGTGACGCCTACATCCGGCTCGACATGAGTGAATACATGGAAAAACACGCGGTATCCAAACTGATCGGTTCGCCTCCTGGATATGTCGGCCACGAAGAAGCGGGGCAGCTGACGGAACAGATCCGCCGCAATCCGTATTCCATCGTGCTGCTCGACGAAATCGAAAAAGCGCATCCCGATGTGCAGAACATTTTCCTGCAGATCATGGAAGACGGACGGCTCACCGACTCGCACGGCCGTACGGTCAGCTTCAAAGACACCGTCCTCATCATGACGAGCAATGCGGGAACGAGCATGGTGAAGAAATCAGGCGTCGGTTTCAATAAGACAACGCACGAATCCGTCACGACACTCGACATGCTCGGCGACTATTTCAAGCCTGAGTTCCTGAACCGGTTCGACGCGATCGTACCATTCAACGAACTGAGCGAAGAAAACCTGAAGGATATCGTCGACCTGATGCTGGTCGATCTGGAAGTTGCGATCGAAGAGCACGACCTCGACATTTCGATCACCGAAGAGGCCAAACAGGCACTCGTTTCCCTCGGTTATGACAAACGGTTCGGGGCCCGTCCGCTCCGCCGCGTCATCCAGGATAAGATTGAAGACCCATTGACCGATCTGCTGCTGGAAGATGACGAAGTGAAGGCCGTGCTCGTAACTGCTTCCGGTCAGGACATCTCCGTCACCAGCGTGTAAAAAAACATGACGGAACATCCAGGGCCGATACAATACGGTTCCTGTTCCTGACACTAAAACTTGGACTGCAGGAAGACTGCCGGAGAAATCTGGAGTCTGCCTGCAGTCTTTTTTTGGCTGAAGAGATGGCGTTCCCCTTTTTCTCGGGCGGGTTGCACTAAAGGCCTTTTTCAATTACACTACAATGAGTAATGCGAGGTGATAGCTGTTGAAGATTAGGAAATTTAAAATCAACGAACGCGGCTTGAATCGGTTTTTCGGTCCGCTTGAGGCGAAAATCATGGATGTACTGTGGGACGGCGGCGACAAGACGATCAAAGACGTGCAGCGCATACTGGATCAGGAAAAAGCGACTAATTTCAACACGGTGATGACCGTAATGAACCGGCTGGTGGACAAAGGGTTTCTCGATAAACGGATGGAAGGCAGATCTTCTGTATATCAGCCGGTTCAAACGCGCACCGAATTCCTGAACACCCAATCGAAGGACATGACGAACGAGCTGATGGATGAATTTGGCGATGTCGTGGTCAGCCATATGCTCGATGCGCTCGAACGGGCGGATGATGAGCTCGTTGCCGAACTTGAGAAAAAAGTGGCGGAATTGAAAAGGGGAAGCAGCTCATGACGAGACGGCAATCGGCTGCTGCCTGGACCGGATCACTAGTCATCTCTGCGGTGATTTTTCTGCAGATGTGTTTGTATGCCGTAACCGTACTGTCCGGCTGGCGCATGGACTATAACTTAGTGGAAATCTGCCACAGCTGGCTGCGCACAGTCGGCCTGACATCTCTTGGCTATATACTGGATGGTCTCGTTGTCTTCACACTGCTCTCCCTAACTTGGGAGATAACGGAACAAGTCATCCAATCAGCAAGGATGAAAAGACGGCTGCTGTCATACAAACATGACAAACTGACTGCAGAAATCAGCCTGCAGCATGGAACGCATGAAGAGACGCTTCTCGTTCTTGCCCATCCGAATCCGATGGCGATTACGATGGGGTTCCTATCTCCGAAAATTGTGGTCACTTCAGGGTTGCTGAATCTCCTGACGGCAGAAGAACTGGAAGCGGTCATTGCCCACGAACGGTATCATCGGGAAAACCGGGATCCCTTCAAACTGTTCATCCTGTCGCTCGGTGCATCAATTCTCTGGTACATACCGATCCAGCACTGGTTCCTGAAGAAGTTCCGGATTCTCCAAGAATTGCTGGCGGACAGGGCCGCAGTGACAAAGCAGGGGACAGCTGCCCACCTCGGGAGCGCGCTGCTGAAAATGATGAAAAGCGGCACGCCCGGGAAGATGCCGTTCAGCTACGCCTCCTTTGCGGACACTTCGGTTAACTACCGCATCCGGTATCTCCTGGATCCTGCGCAAGGAGTTGCCTTGAAAATCCCCCGCAAGACCGTATTCTTGTCTGGAGTAACTTTCAGCCTTATTTGCGGGCTTTTCATTTACGCGCTTGTATAGCAATCAGCAAGCCGTAATTTTTTTGCTTAAATACACTACATCATGTAGTGACACGGAAGGGATGATCGTTTTGACGAAAAAGATATTTTGGTTCATCGGCGGATTCGCCGTAGTAGTTATTGCAATCATGGTTCTGACAAACGGGAAGCAGCAATCGGCTGTTATCGATACCAAAGGTCAGCCATTTATCGGAGAGGAATCAGCCCCTGTCGATATCGTGGAATTCGGGGATTACCAGTGCCCGCACTGTCTTGCTTTCAACAAACAAGTCCTTCCGATGATACAAGAGGAAGTCGTGGATACCGGTACAGCGAAATTTTACTTCATGAACTATCCTGTCATCGGCCCCGAGTCGACGAGCGCTGCGCTGTTCGCTGAAACGGTGCTTGACAAGCTCGGCAGCGACCGCTTCTGGAAATTCCATCATCGCCTGTTCGACAACCAGATGACGGACGATGGGAAGGCGAATCTCATGACGGATGAATTACTGGAGAATGTCCTGGCGGAAATCACCGACTCGGATGAAGTGCAGCAAGTGGTGGAAGCGTACAAAGATGGAGACTCCTCAAAAGCGTTGAAAAAGGATATTTCGGCAGCGAACAGCCTTGGGGTTGCCTCGACACCGACCCTCTATATCAATGGCAAAAAGTTCGATGGTCAGAGCGATCAAGAGTTCATAGACCAGGTGAAGAAGGCGGCAGAAGATGGTGAATAAGCCGCTCCTCCTTGCCTGGATCACCTCGCTGGCAGCGGTCGGCGGCAGTCTGTTCTTCAGCGAGCGGATGGGGTTCGTCCCCTGCACGCTCTGCTGGTATCAGCGTATCCTGATGTACCCGCTGGCCGTCATTCTCGGTATTGGGTTCTACAAGGAGGACAGATCGGTCAGCCGTTATGTCCTGCCGTTGTCCGCAGTCGGTATGGTGGTTTCTGCGTACCATTATCTGTTGCAGAAGGTTCCTTCCATGGAGGGATTCGCTACTTGCACAAGCGGAGTTCCCTGTTCAGGTCAATACATCAACTGGCTCCATTTTGTGACCATCCCGTTCCTCGCACTGATTGCGTTCACAATCATTACGGTTTCGATACTGGTCATGAGAAAGCGGAGCAAGCAGGTTTAACATGACAGTTGTGCCGAAACAATCGGTTTCTGGACAAAATCCCCCGCAGCAGCCATGAAGGTCTGCTGTGGGGGATTTTTGTTTGTCTGCCTTCTTCAGGCATCCTTCGAGAAAGTTTCGTTCTGTTTCAGCAGGAAAGCCGTTACGCCGAATGCGCACACTGCGAGCACGGCGACGAGGATGTAGACGCTATGCAGGCTGTGCTGCAGCGCAGGCCCTTGCAGCTTCTCCGAGAGCAGCAGGCCGGAAACTGAGATCCCGATGACTTGTCCGAGGCTCTTCATGAGATTATGAGAGCCCATTGCGGCACCGCGGACGTTCCAGCCGACGGACGACTGGACGGCGACAGTGAAGGCAGTGAACGTCAACCCGAATCCGAGTCCGGTCACCGCTGTGTTGATCATAATTCTCGGGACAGTTGTCTGTTCGTCAAACAAGGTGAAACCGAGTGTGGCGGCAAAGATAATGCCTACGCCGAGAATCGTAATGTGAGCAATCGGCCGTTTGCTCATCCATCGTCCGGACAGCATCGAGGCGATCGGCCATGTGACCGACATCGGCAGCATGGCGATCCCTGAAGAGGTCGCGTTCAGACCGGTCACTCCCTGCACCCAGAGCGGGATGTAGAAAGTCACTGTCACGAGGATGAAACCGAGCAGGAATCCAGCTCCGTTCGAGATGGCGATGAACGGGTTTTTGAACAGCGTCAGCGGCAGCATCGGCTCTTTGCTTCGCCGTTCGATCCAGAAGAACAGTGCAAGCCCGGCCGCAGCTGCTGTGAAGAGACCGATGAGCCGGACGGACAGATGGCCGGTCTCTTTCAATTGATTCAGCGCCAGCAAGAAGACGGTCATTGTGAGTGCGAACGTCAAAATTCCTGCATAGTCGATCGTATGTTTTTTCTTTTCGACCGTTTCGTGAAGCGATGTCCATAACAGGACAAGCGCTGCGATGCCGAACGGCAAGTTCAGGAAAAAGATCCAGTGCCAGGTGATTTTATCGACGATAAGGCCACCGGCGAGCGGACCGACGATCCCGGCGATTCCCCAGACGCTGCTGATCAATCCTTGCATCTTCGCCCGCATTTTGAATTCGAATACGTCGCCGATAATGGTGAATGGTATCGTTGCAAGTGCTCCGGCACCGAGTCCTTGAATGACGCGGTAGAGAATCAGGTGCTCCATAGTCATGGAAGTACCTGATAGCATGGAGCCTATTAAAAATATAATCGCACCTATCGTAAACATCGGTTTGCGGCCGTATAGATCAGCGAGTTTTCCGAAGATAGGCGTCGATATGACAAGCGCCAACAGGTAGACGGATATGACCCATGTATATAAATGGCTGCCGCCGAGATCATCGACGATCTTCGGCATCGCGGTGCTCACAATCGTCCCTTCAATAGCCGTTAGGAATGTTGCGATGAGCAGCGCAGCGACGACCGGTTTCTGCTTTGTTACTTTCTCCACGGTAATGCCCCTTCCTGTACAACAAATGACCCCAAACATCCTGCAAAATACGTACTACTCAGTGTACACCAGCCGCGGTCATTCTGCCTACTGCAGAATTGTGTGGAAATCATAGGCCGGGCCGCACTGATTTGTCGTATACTAGAAGGAGCATTCATTCATATATCTAGTGAAGGTTGGGGGTTAACGTATGGAAACACAACCGGGAGTCCGCGTCTATCTCATGACGATCGGAGGAGCAGTTTGCTGGGGATTGATCGGCTTGTTCATCACTCCGCTGTATGAACGCGGTTTCTCCACATGGGACGTCGTTGCAATCCGGGCACTTGTCAGTTTTGTCCTGCTCGCCCTGTTCATGGGGCTGTTCTGCAGGGATCAGCTGCGCACCCGCTGGAGGGATCAAATCTACTTTGCGTGTGCAGGCGTCTTCAGTCTCGCACTCTTTAATTATTTTTACTTCGAAGTGTTTGCGCGTTCTAGCCTGTCGCTGGCTGTCACGCTGCTATACACAGGTCCGCTGTTCGTAACGCTGCTGTCCCGTCTGTTCTTCAAAGAACCGCTGACTCTCCGGAAAGGGCTCGCCCTGCTGTTCGCCATCGCCGGCTGCGGTCTCGTCGTCGGTCTGCTGCCGGCTGGTGCGGGCAGTATCAGCGGCGGGACGCTCTTGCTCGGCATCTTGTCGGGATTCTGTTATGCCTTGTACAGTATGTTCACCAAACCGGTCACCCGGCGCTATTCCGTAATGACGATCACGACGTATTCGTTTTTTTACATGGGCCTGATCGCGGTTCCGACGAGCGGACTGTTCGCAAGTCGCGACCGGTTCCAGCATGCGGACGTGTGGACGGCCGCGCTGCTGCTGTCACTCGTCTCGACAGTCGCCGCGTATCTGTTGTACACTTCCGGCCTGGCACACTTGGAAGCAGGAAAGGCGTCGATCCTCGCGACCATCGAGCCGATTGTCGCAGTTCTGGCGGGAGTTCTTCTCCTCGGCGACCGGCTGGACGGCTGGCAGACGGCCGGCATTGCTCTTGTTCTGTATTCAGCTGTTCTTGTCGCCTGGCAGCGGAACAAACCCCCGCAACAACGAGTCTCTCAGTAATCGTAGTGAGTGCCGTTCATCCGCCCAGCGGATGGGCGGCTATTTTTTCTGTCGACTGATATACTTCTGGACTTGGACGAAAAACAGGGCAGCGGAAGAGTAATTGTGCTGGTATCCTATATTTCATCCAAATTGGGGTATAGGGTCATAACATTTGAAGTTGTTTTATGTGAAATAACGACCAGGGGGGAATGGGGATGGCTGATACCAATATTTCGAACGTACTGGAAGGCGGCGTTTTCACCTATGTCTTCAACTTGCTGAAAGCGAATGTTCTGCGCGACCGTAAGACGATGTCACTCGTTCTACTTCGGGAGGAGACCGGCCGGAATGACGTGACACTTCAGGTGAAAAAGAAATTGAAGGAGATTGTTCGCGAGAAGGACGTCCTGTTCCAGACGGAGTTCGCCGATGAAATCGGCCTCCTGCTGCCCCACAGCGGTAAGGAAGAGGCGGGTGGATTTCTAAAAAGGGTGCAGAACAGCTGCCCCTGTTTGGCACCTGGTACTGCGGAAGGTTCGTTCCAAGGCACTGTTCTGGAGGTCTGTCATCCTGAGATGACAGCGGACCGCGCGCTGGCAATCTGCAGATCGGTAATGGATGAAGCAGTGAAACCGGAAAGTGGAGCGGACGGCATCCGCGTAATTCTAGCAGAATCTCCGCTCGGCCGCCCGGTCGTAGCAGTGAAAGTTAGTATTCTGGACGGCGACCGCCTGTTCCGGGACTTACTTGAGATGTCGGTGGAGCGAATACGCGTTCCCGGCGCTGAACTGACGATCCAGACATTCGGGGACGGACTGGCGCTCATGCAGTCAGGATGGACCGATTCGTTTCATCCGCATCTGGTTGTCATGAGTGATGTGCTGCCGAAGAAGAATGGACTCGATGTGCTGCATGAACTTCGGGAAATGCCGAACGAGGAGAAATTCACGATTCTCATGATGACCCGTCGGAATTCCGAAGAAGATATGATCTATGCGTATGAGAGCGGGACGGACGGCTATTTGGTCAAGCCGTTCAATCTGCGGCTCTTTGAAGCACAGATCCAGCGGCTGCTGGCGGGGTTATGGTCATGATCGGTGTACCGATTGAGTCGATTGCCATACTGATCGCCGCACTTATTGCTGCCCTACTCGTACTCAGTGTCTATATGGTGATCGCCCGGCATCGTGAAAATCGTCGATCGCTGCAGGCTTCTGCTTATCTAGAAACGAATCGGCTGGCCTGGTATGACTATTTACGCCGCGATGGTGCCGGCGAGGAAGTGCTCATCCCAAAGAACTTAGCTGAGGTGTCGGCCGTGGAAGAGCTGTTCCGCTCGCTCGTCCACAATGTCAGAGGCGATGGAATGGAGAGGAGGATCAGCAGCTTTTCCAACCGGCATCTCGCCGGGGTCTACCGGAAGCGGCTGAAAGGACGTAACTGGGGGATGCGTGTCAATACACTGTATCGTATCCATAATTTCGGAGTCGATGCCCTGGCAGCGGATTGCCGCGCGATGACGGAGAGGCGGGTCAGCAACGAAGAGTTTTTCCTGCTGCTGCTCATTTCCATGAAATTTGAGCCGGAGTCGTTCATTCGCGAACACCTAGATCGATTGGCCTTGCTGTCAGACGCCAATAGGAAGGAATTGTTGTTCACGATGCCTGATAACCTATTTGAAGAGACGCTCCGGAATGACGGAAATCTCGACCCATCTGTCCGATATACGCTCATCGATGTAATCGGTATGAAGGCAGACATCATGAGGACAGCTGATCTCGCACGGCTGTTCAACAGTCCTGACAGCGAGCAGCGGATCCGCGTGCTGCGTGCGTTCAACTCCCTCGCTGTCCTGCCGTCTTCGGAAATCTGCGAAGCAGCTGCCGGATCGGATATTTGGCAGGAGCGCTATCAGGCTGCAAGGATGCTGAAACGGATGCCGCAAATGACTGCACAGCGGCTCCTTCCTAAATTCACCGAAGATACTATGTTCCTGGTGCGGGAAGAAGCGATGCAATTCAGCGGACTGCCGGTTGCGTCGGTTATTGGAACTTCGCTTGCTCAGTCGGCGGCTGATCACGAATTTCAGGTGAAGCAGCAGTCAGGTTCGGCAGAAGGAGAAAGGAGGGAGCGCCGATGACACTCATCCATATAGCTATGCAGACATTCACGTTCGTCATCTTTCTCTATATGGCGGCGGTCATTTTGTCTTATACAGTCATGTTCGTCCTAGCTTTCCGGACTCTCCGAAGGGAACGAAGTCTTGACCGCAGGGAGCTGGACAAACGATTTGTGGACGCGTTTCTGTCAAAACCGGTATCGATCCTCGTCCCTGCCTATAACGAAGAGGCAGGTGTCATCGCAACCGTCCATTCTCTGCTCAATCTCGATTATCCGCAAACGGAGCTGCTCGTCATCGACGACGGCTCCAAAGATGAGACGGCACAGGTCGTCATCAGCCAGTTTGACATGGTGAAGTCGGAGAAACCGTCCGATCCGCAGCTTGCGACAAAACCGGTGAAAGAAATCTATCGGTCAAGGATTCATCCGAATCTCTGGCTCATCCGGAAGGAGAACGGGGGGAAAGGTGACGCGCTCAATGTTGGCATCAATTTTGCGAGGTATTCCTATTTCTGCACGATTGACGGCGATTCGATTCTGGATGAAAGCTCCCTCCTGCGGGTCATGAAACCGATTATCATGTCAGACGGTAAAGTGATCGCTGCGGGCGGCAATGTCCGTATTGTTAACGGGATGGACGTCGAATATGGCGCCGTCTCGTCCGTCAAACTGTCCGGAAGGCCGTTCGTCGTGATGCAGATCGTCGAGTATCTGCGTGCGTTCCTCATGGGACGGATCGCACTCAGCAACTACAATCTTGTCCTAATAATATCGGGCGCATTCAGCGTATTTTCGAAAAAACCGGTCATCAGGGCAGGCGGGTATAATACGACTACAATCGGCGAAGACATGGAAATGGTCGTCAAACTCCAGCGGCAGCTGAAAGAGGAGAAGCTCGGCGGACGGATCGAGTTCGTAGCAGACCCGGTCTGCTGGACAGAAGCTCCTCAGACGATGTCAGTGCTCCGCAAACAGCGCCGCCGCTGGCATCAGGGTCTGCTAGAGAGTCTGTGGGCGCACCGCAAAATGGCATTCAATCCGAAATACGGTGCCGTCGGGTTGATTTCCGTGCCTTATTTCTGGCTGATCGAGTGTCTCGGTCCGGTTATTGAACTGGCCGGTTATGTCTATGTCATCGCAGCGTTCTTCATGGGCGGCATCTATTATGAATACGCGGTTGCGCTCATGCTTCTGTTTGTCCTGTATGGGACCGTGTTTTCGATGGGAGCTGTCTTACTAGAGTCCTGGAGTCTCGGTGCATTCCCTAAAATCCGGGATGTGCTCCGGATGATGGCGCTGGCTTTGACAGAAGTTGTCTGGTACCGCCCGCTGACGCTCGTCTGGCGGGTCGAAGGCCTCATTCGTTCGATGTTCCGTATTTCATCGTGGGGGGACATGGAACGGGTCGGCGCCACGGGAACGAAAGGAGCAGGTAAATGAAAAAAGTCTATCTTATCGCAGCGGTCCTGCTTCTGCTCTTGCTGCTGCCGTTCATCATCTGGTCAGTAAAACCGGAAAAGGTGCTGTCCGTCGCAATTATCGACAAAACTGTTCCGGACGACTCGTACAGGGAGCACCTCGGTTTCTCATGGCTACTCAACTATTTGAAAGTGACAACGCCTGATGACAAAAGGTACCGCGCGGATCATGATTATTACGGTGTCATCCCGCCAGAAGATGAAGAAGGAAAGCCCGGGATGCGGCCGCTGCCCGACAGCTATGACGGCACCGATGTCATCTATATTGCCGATACATACGGGGTGTTTGAAGACGACACAGCCAATAATGAAATCAGCAGGAGCGGCGCGCGATCTTCAGCGATTTACGGCGGTCTCACAGACGCTGAGTGGGCTGCCATCAAAAAACGCACGGCGTCCGATGAACCTTCCCTCCTTATTGCGGAGTACAATACGTTTGCATCACCGACGGATTCTGAAGTGCGCAAACAAGTGATGAAGCATCTCGGCGTCGAGTGGCAAGGCTGGACGGCTCGCTATTTCGATGAATTGGATTATCGTAAAAACACAGAAATCCCGCAATGGATTGTGGATGAACACAGCAAAGACTGGACCTATTCAGGAGGCGGCTTCCTTCTCGTCAATGACTTGGACGGTTCGTATCTTGTCCTCCAAGATGACAAGCATGTCAAGGAAGGCAGTGTGCGGATGACGATCACCGAAAAAGGAGAAAAACGCCTGGGGACAGAAGGATCCCACCGCTATTCGTATTGGTTCGATATCATCACCCCACGCCCGGGAACAGAAGTGCTGGCTTCGTATGACTGGTCCCTCACGGAAGACGGGAGACGGCTGCTGGCGGAAAAAGGTATCCCTTCCGAGTTTGCGGCTGTCGTCCGTAAAGTTTCAGGAGCTGCAGAAAGTCTCTATTTTGCGGGTGATTATAATGATGTGCCGTCCGTTCCGAAAGGGTACCAGTTCGAGGGGCTGCCGCAGCTGTACAAATGGCTGTATGCCTTTTCAGATCAATCGTTCTACTGGTCAGCGTACGTTCCGATGATGACAGGAGCGCTCAATGGCTTCGGCCAGCGGGAGGAGAAACAGCAAACTGCAGCCCCGGCAGGTGATCTCGACCTGCAGGCCCGGATATCCGGCAACAAGATGGAAGTGCTTGACAACGGCAAATGGAAGCCGATTACCGTGAAGGGCGTCAATATCGGCATGGGGAAACCGGGTGTTTTCCCGGGAGAAGCGGGAATTACGGAAGGCGAATACTACCGCTGGTTCGAAGCGATCGGGGACATGAACGCCAATACGATCCGCGTTTATACCCTGCACCCGCCGGCATTTTACCGGGCACTCAAGTCGTACAACGAATCCCATGACCAGCCGATCCATGTCATGCACGGTGTGTGGATTAATGAAGAAAAGCTGGTGGAATCACTTGATGCTTTCGAAAAGGACAATCTTAAAGACTTCCGTGAAGAAATGACCCGTCTTGTCGACGTCGTCCACGGCAATGCCGATGTGGAAGAACGTCCCGGGCATGCGTCCGGTGTGTACGACGCTGATATCTCGAAATGGGTGAGTGCCTGGATGATTGGTGTGGAATGGAACCCTCAAATGGTGCTGGGGACGAACGAAAAGCATACGGAGATTGGAGAGTACGACGGTACCTATTTCGAGACGGAGCAGGCAGAGCCGTTCGAATACTGGCTGGCAGAACAGATGGATTACCTCGTAAAGCATGAGGTCGAAAAGTATAATGCCATCCGTCCGATGAGCTTCACAAACTGGGTGACGACCGACCTGCTCAACCATCCGGCAGACTCATCAGAAAACGAAGATCTCGTGTCGGTGGATCCGAACAAGATCTACGTTAAAGGAGATATGGAGAAGGCCGGCCAGTTCGCATCGTATCATGTCTATCCGTATTACCCGGATTTCTTGAATTATGAAAAGAAATATCGGGAATTCATCGACTTCCGAGGTGAGAAAAACAACTATGCCGCTTATTTGAAGGATCTGCATGCCGCCCACCGGCTTCCAGTGCTGATCGCGGAGTTCGGTATCCCGGCATCCCGCGGTAAGACGCATGAAAATCCATTCGGCTGGAACCAGGGATTCATGTCAGAAAAACAGCAGGGTGAAGTCTTGACCCATCTGTATGAAGACATCCTGAACGAAGGGATGATGGGCGGTCTCGTCTTTACATGGCAGGATGAGTGGTTTAAACGGACATGGAACACAATGGATTACGACGACCCGAACCGCCGTCCGTTCTGGTCCAACGCCCAGACGAACGAGCAGCAGTTCGGCCTCCTCAGTTTCGACCGCCTCAAAGTGAAAGTCGACGGGGAAACGGATGACTGGGAAGGTGAACCGCTCTACGGCAAGGAAAGCGGAGACTTGCAAAAATTGTATGTCGACCACGATGAACGCTATTTGTACATCCGTCTCGACATAGACAACATGAAGGAAGGTGTCTATCCGGTCATCGCTCTTGATACGGTGCCGGGGCAGGGGAATACAACGATTGACGGCATTTCAGGAGCGACGTTCAGCGACGGCCTCGAGTTCGCCGCCATGTTGAACGGAAAAGATGCCCAGCTGCTGATCGACCCATACTATGATTTTTATCACTATCAGTATGGCAAGAAATTGAAGCTGATCGACGACACGGAACGTAAAAACGACTCCGGGAAATTTATTCCGATCGAGTATGCGCTCAATAAGCCATACTTCATTCCAAATGAAAACAGGACGCTCCCGTTTTCGTCCTATGAAACAGGTAAACTGAAGGAAGGAAACGGCAATCCGGAATCAGACGATTACGATTCCCTGACCGACTTCGCCATCCGTGACGGACAATTGGAGCTCAGGATTCCTTGGCTGCTCATCCAGTCGAAAGACCCGAGCCAGAAGGAATTCATCGGCAATATTGCGAAAGACGGTGAACAGGCAAGTGTGAAGGTGAAAGACATCGGAATCGGCGCCTTGTTCGTCGACGGTGAAGGTCGTGTCATGGACAGTTTCCCAGAGCGCAACGGCGCCAAAATCGGCGGTTTGAAGCGATACACATGGGACAACTGGGACCAGCCAGAGTACGAAGAACGGCTGAAGCAGTCGTACTATATAATGCAGAAAATGTTCGAGGATAAGTAAACAACGTTTTTAGAATTTGCACTTGACTTGCCGGAGAATAGTCACTATAATCCATAAACAAAGCTAGACACTTATAAAACTGCCAGGATAAGGACATGAATCATTTAGAATTTCCGCTGACAGAGAGCAGGGCCGCCGGCTGAAAACCCTGCACGGAACCGGATGATTTACCACCTTTGAGCAAACGTGAGGAACTGCATCCATGCACGAAATCACGTTCGGGAGACCGTTATCAGTCTAAGCGCATGCCGGTGAAACGGCGTGCGGAACTTGGGTGGCACCACGACCGCATTCGTCCCTTTACAGGGAGGAGTGCGGTTTTTTAATTGCATAGAAAAACAGCTTGGAACAGGACATGATTTTTTTCAGATGATCTGAACAGAGAACAGGGACATAGGCTGAGAGCCCTGCAGATCTTTGAATTTTATTACCGCCTGGAAGCTGGCAGGGGGAACCATGCAGCCGCATGAAACCCTGTCCGGGAAACCGTTAACGTTATGAAGTGCAGATGCATGATTTTTGCTTCTGTAAAACTAGGGTGGTACCACGACCGCATTCGTCCCTTTCCGGGGAGGAGTGCGGTCTTTTATTATTATCAATTGGAGGCGACTACTTATGTCGAGTCAACTAAACGAAGAAATGAAGAATCACCGTCAGCTCAGCCAGGAACTCGAATTAGTGATGGCATCCGACGAAGCACCGGGCATGCCGTTCTATTTACCGAATGGCATGATTGTCCGGAATGCACTCGAACACTATTGGCGGGAAGCCCACCGGAAAGCCGGATATCAGGAGATCAAAACACCAGTCATGATGAAGCAGGAACTTTGGGAGACATCGGGACACTGGGATCATTACCACGAAAATATGTATTTCTCACAAGTCGACAACCAGGAGTACGCACTGAAACCGATGAATTGCCCGGGGGCGATGCTGATATTTAATCACAAACGGCGCAGTTACCGGGAATTGCCGATTCGATACGCAGAGTTGGGCTTAGTCCACCGCCATGAGCTTTCTGGCTCGTTGAACGGACTGCTGAGGGTGCGGGCATTTACACAGGACGATGCCCACCTGTTTGTCAGGGAAGACCAGATCGCTGCGGAAATCGGCCGCGTGCTCGATCTCATTCATAACATGTACAGCCATTTCGGTTTCGAGTATGAGGTCGAATTATCGACACGTCCGGAGCAGTTCATGGGTCAGATTGAAAAATGGGATCGGGCGGAAAAGTCGCTCCAACAGGTACTCCAGGAGCGGAGGATGGCTTATACAGTGAACGAGGGCGATGGGGCATTCTACGGACCAAAAATCGATTTCCACATACTCGATTCGCTCGGCAGAAGCTGGCAGTGCGGAACGGTCCAGCTCGATTTCCAGATGCCTGAAAAATTCAATTGCCAGTATATCGCGGAAGATAACGCACTGCATCACCCAATCATTATTCACCGTGCGATTTTTGGTTCGATTGAACGCTTCCTTGCCATCCTGATTGAGCATTATGAAGGGGCTTTGCCGCTTTGGCTCGCTCCTGAGCAGATCCGGATTTTACCGATTGCCGGTGTTCACAATGACTTCGCTTATGAGATGAAGAGACTGCTGATGGAGAAAGGGTACCGCGCGGAGGTGGATGACCGTGCCGAGAAATTCGGTTACCGAGTGAGGGAGTCGGCTAAACGGAAAATACCATATGCTTGGGTGATCGGCGATCAGGAAGTGAATGACCGCACGGTGTCTGTACGGAAACGGCAAGAAGGCGACCTTGGGCAGATGACAATTGAAGACGCGGTACAGCTGTTGGATTCAGAGGAATGAAAACAGGCAGAGTTCCGATTGGGACTCTGCCTGGTACATTCGTTTGTCGCGAAAAAATTTTACGCTTTCACACCAGAATTCGCGCCGATTTTATCGAGCACGAACGAGTAGAGGGAAGCGACTTCTTTCAGCTGATTCAGCCGTCCGGATTCCCCGAAGTGGCCGGCGCCCATGTTGGTTTTCATGACGAGCGTGTTGTTGTCGGTTTTCAGTTCACGCAACCGGGCGACCCATTTCGCTGGCTCGAAATAGCCGACGCGCGGGTCGTTGAGACCGGTCGTGATGTACAGATGCGGGTAGTCTTTCGCTTCTACATTGTCATACGGGCTGTAGGACTTCATGTAGAAATAGCTTTCTGCCTGACGCGGGTCACCCCATTCATCCCACTCAAGGGTCGTCAACGGGATCGACGTATCGAGCATCGTCGTCAGGACATCGACGAACGGTACTTCCGGCACGATCACTTTGAACCGGTCGCCTGCCAAGTTTGCGACGGCGCCCATCAGAAGACCGCCAGCACTGCCGCCGCGTGCAGCGAGCTGATCAGTCGTCGTATACCCTTCTGCAATCAGATAATCTGCCGCTGCGATGAAATCAGTGAACGTATTGCGTTTGTGCTGCATTTTGCCATTGTCATACCAATGACGGCCCATCTCCGATCCGCCGCGCACCTGCACAACAGCGTAGACGACACTGCGATCCAAAACCGGCAGGCGGTACGGACTGAAATACGGGTCGCTGTTCGCGCCGTACGAGCCATATGCATTCAGCAGCAGCGGCGCCGGCCCGTTATCGAGCGTCCCATTTTTGTACATGAGGAGTACCGGGATCTTCGTTCCATCAGCCGCCGTTGCGAAAACGTGCTTCTGGCTGAATTGCGAAGGATCATACTCGCCGCTGACCGGTGCGACTTGCAGAAGCGTCCGATCGAGCGACTTCGGTTCGAAGCTGAACGTCGTCTCCGGTGTAATGCACGATTCGAAGCTTACTAAGATTTCGTTAGCATCCTGACTCTGACCGGACAGGACGCCCACCGTGTAGATCGGTTCATCCCATGTCAGCCGTTCAAGCTTACCGTTCTGCACGGTCCAGATTTGTGTCAGCCCGTCTTCCCGGCCGGCTACGAGCAGGCGGTCACGGAACGGATACATGCCCTGCAAGTACTTTGTTTCGTCATACGGGATGACATTTTCTTTCGCTTCCAAGTTATCGAGCGGCGCCCGGAGCAGTTGGAAGTTTTGCGCATGTTCGTTCGTCAGGATGAGCAGATTCTCTCCCGAATGCTCGACGTCATACTCGATCCCTTCGCGGCGCGCTTCGATGAGCCGCAGCTCCGAAAGCGGATCATCCGCATCAATAAGCCGGATCTCGCTCGTCGTTTTTGAAGAGACATAGACGCTGATAAACCGCTCACTCAGCGTTTTGCTAATATAAAGGCTGAATGTCTCTTCTTTCTCTTCGTAGAGAAGCTCATCTGCGTCATTGCTGCCAAGTTTGTGGCGCCAAAGCTTGGACGGGCGCTGCTGCTCATCGACTGTCGTGTAGAACAGATAGTCACCAGACCGACTCCACTCAAGGCTGCCATAGATGAATACATCTGAAATCCTATCCGGAAGCAGTTCACCGGTTTCCAGATCTTTTACGAAGACCGTATACCGATCAGTCCCGTCGCGGTTTTCCAAATACGCGAGCAGCCGCTGGTCATCACTCAGTTTTTGGGCGGTCACACTCAAATAGTCGCTGCCTTCAGCAAGCTCATTCAAGTCGAGTGTGATCTCTTCAGGAGCACTGTCAAGAACGCTGCGATCTGCGGCTTTCTTGCGCGCATAAATCGGATACTGCTTGTCCTTTTCCTGACGGGAATAATAGAAGTAGGGCCCATGCTGAACCGGCACATCGACCTCCGTCTCCGGCACACGTGCAACCATTGCCTCATACAGCTCATCCGTCTGCTCCTGCAGCGGTTCCATCACTTCCTTGAAGTACGCATTCTCCGCTTCCAAGTACGCAATGACCTCGGGATTTTCTTTCTCATTCAGCCAATAGTAGTCATCCTGCCGCACGTCGCCATGCAGTTCGTGAGCGTGCGGGATTTTTTTTGCGATTGGTGGTTTCATCATTTCTAGATTTCCTCCCTTTCTCTTCTCCTTTAGTTTCTACGCTTTTCAGATAACTCCTTTTAAAAACATCCAGGAAAATCAGGCATCCGGATATTTATTTCAGGATGCCTTAACTTTTTTATGCTGTCAGCCGTCTAATAAGTAAGACAGATTCGCGAACTGCTTAAACTATAGAAGGTGGAACAGTTGTCATGACCAAACAAACCGTATATCAGCAAGTGGAAACTTATATTATCGAAAATAGGGAAGCCCATTACCGGCTCGCCTACAGTTACGTGAAAAACAAAGAAGACGCGCTGGATGTATTGCAGGAGGCGATCGTAAAAGCGCTGCAATCCGCAGGACGGCTGCAGGATGCCCGATACCTGAAAACCTGGTACTACCGGATCCTCATTAATACGTCGATCGACTTTCTGCGCAAGAACGGCCGGATGATCGCAGCGGGGGAGGAGGTCGTCCAGCATCACTTGCCGGAAACGGTGCAGCATGGCAGGGATCTCGACTTGGCAGCGGCGGTCGAACAGCTGCCTGCCGAAGAACGGATTCTCATTATTCTGCGTTATTTCGAAGATATGAAAATAAGCGAAATCGCTCAAGTTCTGGAGGAGAAATTAAGCACGACCAAAGCCCGGCTCTATCGGGTTCTGAAAAAACTGCGTCTGGAAATCGGAGAGGAGAGCAATCTATGAAAAGTCTAGAGGAATTGAAAAATAAATATGAGGAAATAGAAATTCCTGCAGAGTTGGAAGAAAGGGTGAAACAATCCGTCGGCCGCGCGAAAAAACGGCCGGGCAGACGCCAGCCGTTGAAAAGATGGACAATCAGCGCTGCGGCAGCCGCTGCATTGTTTGTCGGAAGTGTCAATGTCAGTCCTGGATTTGCCCGCACATTCGACAACATACCGGTTCTTGGGTCAATTGTTCAAGTGCTGACAGGTGAACGCTTCACACTCGAGGAAACTACGTACCATGCAGATTTGAAGACACCTGAAATTCAAGGGCTCACCAATACGGACCTTCAAAACTCGCTGAATGAGCAGTACTTGGCCGAAAACAAAGCCCTCTATGAAAAATTCAAAGAGGAAACAGGCTTGTTGGAGAAAGCGGGGGGAGGCCATGCAGGTATCGACACCGGCTATGAAGTCCTGACTGACACGGATCAGCTGCTGTCCATCGGGCGGTACGAAGAGGTTACGGCCGCTTCAGCAGCAACGATGATGCATTATGACACCATCGACAAGGAGAACGGTATTCTGCTGACGCTTCCGAGTCTGTTCAAAGATGCCGGCTACGTCGCTGTCATCAGTGATTATCTGAAAGCTGAAATGAAGCGGCAAATGGCACATGATGACAGTCTGGTCTACTTCATAGATGGAGACGACACAGCGGACTTCCGCCAGATTGACCGTGATCAGGAATTCTATATTACAGCCGATCATAAGCTCGTCCTGTCATTTGATGAATACGAAGTGGCGCCCGGATATATGGGAGTGGTGACATTCGAAATTCCGAGCGAAATTCTGAAAGACCAGCTGGTTGGCGACTCCTATATCCGCTGACCGGTCCAACCGGCAGTCAGAGAATCACAGATGCTGACTGCCGGGCATTTTGATAGATGAAAGGAAGTAAAGTAGATCATGCAGCTTTCCACAGAGAAAAAAAGGAGAAGGAAACTGAAAAAGCCATATGCGGCCCTCCTCATCCTCCTGCTTATCGCGGGCACGTTCTTCGCTGCGAATGTGAATTCCGCCAAGCCCTCCCCAGCAGGGGTCGCTGGTGAAAAGACAGGCGATCAGCAGGAAGGTGCAATTCAAGAACAGCCAGACACAAAAAAGCCGTCATCTGCTGACGCTCCAATAGAAGTTGAAGATAGAGATGAAGGAGCACCGGAAGAAACCGGTGAGCGGGAAGGGAATCAAAAAGACGGAACGAATGAGGCCACGGTTGATACCACAGGTCAGACGCCCCGAAAAACGGTATACCTGACGTTCGACGACGGGCCGAGCCGCTGGACCGATGAAATCGTAGAAGTCCTCCATACATATGACGTACAAGCGACTTTTTTCATGCAGGGGATCAATCTGCAGAAACCGCCACTGCAGGACAGTGTCCGCCGGGCGGCTGAAGAAGGCCACTATATCGGCGCGCACAGTATGACGCATAATTACAGAAAGATCTACACCGATCGGAAGTTCGTACCGGAAATGATGGCGACGCTGCAGCTGATCCGGCAGCTTACAGGTACCGAACCGCATCTGGTGCGCCCGCCATACGGTTCTGCGCCCGGCCTGAAAGATCCGGCGATCCGCAGTCAGATTGCAGATGAGGGTCTGAAAGTGTGGGATTGGACAATCGATTCGCATGATTGGGAACTTCATGACAATCCGGAACAAATCAAACGCAATATCATCCATCAGCTTAAAAACGACACGGAAGTTATCCTGATGCATGAAAAACAGCAGACACTCGATGAATTGCCGGAGATCATCCAATACCTCAAACAGCAGGGCTACTCGTTCGCTGTCTATGAGGACAGCCATCACTTCAGTGTGAATTTCATGAATGACCCTGACCTGTAACAGATTTTAAAGACGGCATGAGCGTGAAAAGTGGGGTACCCGAAGGCAGAAGAATAAGGTAGTGGCCTTCATTTAACAACCTTCCCAAAACCTATATCAGCAAATAACAAAAGCCGGCTGCAGTGGGAAACAGCCGGCTTTTGTTATAAGAAATACAGTCCCAGGCTTACAACGATTCCGCTCAACACTAGAACAAAGACACAGTATCCCATAATATCCTTTGCACGTAATCCGGCAATTGCGAGAGCCGGCAGTGCCCAGAACGGCTGGATCATATTCGTCCAGGCGTCGCCCCACGCGATGGCCATGGCGGTCTTCGAGTAGCTGACGCCGAGGGACTGGGCGGCGTCGAGCATGATCGGTGCCTGAACAGCCCACTGACCGCCTCCGGAAGGAATAAAGAAATTTACGATTCCAGCAGCATAGAACGTGAAAAGGGGAAAGGTTGCTGCAGTTGAAATATTGACAAACCCTTCCGAGATGACGCCCGCAAGCCCAGATGTCACCATCATCCCCATAATTCCTGCGTAAAACGGAAATTGAATGATAATGCCGCCTGCTGTTTTTACGGCATTCGTAACCGCGGCGAGAAACCGCTTCGGCGTCCCGTGGAAAATAATGCCGAGAATGAAGAAGATCAGATTAACGATATTTAAATTCAAATCGAAACCGTTCACCCCAAAATGGTGGACGAGATAGACAACACCGAGCAATCCGATCAGCATGGAGAGGATCCAGCTGTTTTCAAGCCGGGCAGCAGGTGTCTGCTCGGAAGCTTCCTCTGCTGCAATTTCATCCTCAAGCAATGCGGGATCTACAGTGACTGTATCCTCTGCTTTCGGCATCATGAACCTGTTTAAAATCGGCAGACTGACAAAGATTACACCGACAATCACAAGGTTGTACAGGGAGAAGATCGTTTCAGATGTCGGTACGACACCCATCATATCAGCATATGGATGATCCTTCGTCGCGATCGACAGCGGAATCGATCCTCCGAGGCCGCCATGCCACACGATGAACCCTGAATACGCACTCGCAATCAGAAGACGGTAATCGACCGTTGTCACTTTCTTTGCAATTTCCTTCGCGAATAATGCTCCGATCACCAATCCGAAACCCCAGTTGATCCAACAGGCGATCAATGAAATAACCGTTACGAGAATAATTGCTGAACCTGGTGTTTTAGCAAGTCCGGCGAGTTGACTCAGCCCTTTTTTAAACAGTGGGCTGCTAGCCAGCACATGACCGGCTACTAAAACAATGACCATCTGCATTGTGAAATCTAACAACTTCCAAAAGCCGTCGCCCCAGTAGACGGCCATGTCGAGTGCACTGGATTCAGTGAGTCCTAAGCCAAGTGCAAAGACGACGAGCGTTAAGAGTGCCACAAATATGTACGGATCCGGCAAATACCGCTCCATGATGGTGTTCGACCATCTCGTTAAAACGCGCAAGATACATTCCCCCTTTTTGATTCTAGAACCTATCTCACCCTACCATATTAGTATTCTGAAGAAAATATGTTTTTCAGATAATGAGATAAGTCTTCTGTAAGTCAAAAGTATAATCTCTGTTGAGAGATAAAATTAAATATCTTATGATTGGTAATAATCACTATTGTAAAACATTATTCATTACTAAATATTACTATAGCAATATAAAGCGCTTACATATATAATTCAAGTATTGTAAGGGGGAAACATTATGACAAATCCAACAAAACGCGAAATTGCGGAGACGGTTCCGCAGACAGGGTTCTTTGGTCACCCGAAAGGATTATTCACTTTGTTCTTCACGGAATTCTGGGAGCGCTTCAGTTATTATGGCATGCGCGCGATCCTCGTTTTCTATATGTATTACGAAGTGTCAAAAGGCGGGCTGGGGCTTGATAAGACCGTCGCGCTGTCGATCATGTCGATCTACGGATCACTCGTCTATATGTCAGGAATTATCGGCGGATGGCTTGCGGACCGTGTGCTCGGGACGTCAAAAGCCGTGTTTTACGGCGGCGTGCTCATCATGTTCGGTCATATCGCGCTTGCGATTCCAGGCAATATTGCAATGTTCTTCGTGTCGATGGTGCTTATCGTTCTCGGGACAGGCCTGCTGAAACCGAACGCATCTAGTGTTGTCGGCGAACTTTATCCTGCCAATGATAACCGTCGTGATGCCGGGTTCAGTATCTTCTATATGGGCATCAACCTCGGGGCATTCATCTCCCCGCTGATTGCAGGAGAGCTGATGAAGTCGAGTTTCCACCTCGGATTCGGTGTAGCGGCTGTCGGGATGTTCTTAGGTCTCGTCGTCTTCATGGCTACGAAAAAGAAAAATCTGGGCGCGGCTGGTACGTTCGTTGCCAACCCGCTGAAAGCAGAAGAAAAGAAACGTGTCACTGTTATCTTTACTTTGTCAGCTATTGTGATTGCTGCTCTTGTGGCGCTCGGCATCCCGCTCGGCTGGTTGACATTCGATTCGTTCGTCAATCTTATCGGGATTCTGGCATTCCTGATTCCGACGATATACTTCATCGTGATGTATCGCAGTCCAAAAACGAATATGGTGGAGCAGTCCAGGCTGCTTGCGTACATCCCGCTGTTCGTCGCTTCTGTCCTGTTCTGGGTCATTGCGGAACAAGGGTCTACGATTTTGGCTTTGTATGCGGACACTCGGACAAATCTGAATTTCATGGGGATTGAACTGTCGCCTGCATGGTTCCAGTCGTTCTGGCCGATGTTCGTCATCATTCTGGCTCCGCTGTTTGCGATGCTGTGGGTGAAACTCGGCGATCGCCAGCCGAATATTCCACAGAAGTTTTCGTTCGGCCTGCTGTTTGCAGGAGCATCGTTCATTGTCATCCTGCTGCCGGGCATCTTTGGAGACGCGGACGCACTGGTCAATCCGCTATGGCTCGTACTCAGCATCTTCTTCGTGGCTGTCGGCGAATTGTGCCTGTCACCGGTCGGGTTGTCCGCTACGACGAAACTTGCACCAGCTGCATTCTCGGCACAGACGATGAGTTTGTGGTTTTTGTCCAACGCAGCAGCTCAAGCGCTGAATGCACAGTTAGTCAAATTGTATTCCGCTGACACGGAAGTCATTTACTTTGGGTCAATCGGCGGTGCTGCCATCGCTCTCGGCGTCGTGCTGTTCATCATTTCACCGATTATCCAGCGTTCCATGAAGGGGATTAAATAAACCGGTTGCACTTCAAGAGCCGCGGTAACAAAAGAGAGGGAGCCCAAGTGCTTGCCTCTCTTTTTTCTATACAATACAAACGGATGAATACTTCAGAAAATTTTGGTACAATACGAAACAGTATCTTGCTGACTGTGTCTAATAAAAGAAAAGGCGGAATCCACATGATCAAATTGCGGGGGCATCATCTCTTTTGCCTGCTCGGCTACCGAGGCGTCGGGTATTCGGAAGAGTACGCGGCTACGATGTCAGCTGTCCATGAAGCATTGCGGAATAAGCCGGATACCCTCATCCAAGTTGTCAAAGGACCGGATCATCTCTGTGCCAAATTTCCCGATGACCAGCCATATCATTGTGAAGAGACTGGGATCTATGTGAGGGATAAAGAAATCTTGAAACGGCTCGGCCTGACATATAGTGACGTCTTGCCCTGGCGTGAAGTCGAGCGGCGCATAAGGCTGCAGGTCAAGCCGGACGATATTGCGGTCATTTGTGAAACGTGCTCTTGGCTGGAATATGGAGTTTGTGAGGAAGGTGTCCAAAGAACCATCGAAGCGAAAGGTCTTTTACCGCTAGGTGCGGACCCTTCTGTGAATGCACGCTTATTGAAATGAATAGGAAGACAGGTGCAAGCGGACGCAGCATGGTTTGCCCAATCTGTCAGAAGCGCCAACCCCTTTGTCTCGGCTACGCGGGACAAAGAGGTTTTTTGTGTTTTCTGGAGACGGACTGTCATCTGCCCGAAGTTTTCAAAATGACTACTTTTCAGGACGGGCTGCACATAGACTGGCAGTGAACTGGCCAGGGACAAGAAATTCAAGAAGGCAGGTGGTCGCTTGAAAGTCGCGTCTGAACGGGTGGGACAAATCCCTCCGTATTTGTTTGCACAAATCCAGAAGAAGAAGGCGGCATTGCTTGCGGCGGGTGTCGATGTCATCGACCTCGGCATTGGGGATCCTGATCTGCCGACACCTGAGCATATCGTCCGCAGACTGACAGAGGAGCTGGCTGATCCGAAAAATTTCAATTATCCCGAATTCGCCGGGTGTGCAGAGTTCCGGGAAGCGGTCGCACGGTTCTACGGTCAGCAGTACGGGGTGGAGCTGGATCCCGAGACCGAGGTGCTGGCACTCATCGGCTCAAAAGAGGGCATCGCCCATCTCGTGCCTGCGCTCATCGACCCGGGCGATACGGTGCTCATCCCGGACCCGAGCTACCCGGTATACCGGATGGCGGTCCTTCTAGCGAACGGTGAATATGCGGGCATGCCGCTGCGCGAGGAGAATAATTTTGAACCGGATTTCGAAGCGATTCCGGAAAAAGTGCTTCGCCGGGCGAAGCTCATGTTCTTAAATTATCCGGGCAATCCGACAGCCGCTACCGTCGATCTTGCATTCTTTGAGCGGGCGGTGGCATTCGCGAAACTGCACGGTATTCCAGTTGCCCATGACTCCGCTTATAACCGGGTGACGTTTGGCGGCTATTCAGCACCGAGCATCCTGCAGGCGGAAGGGGCAAAGTCCATTGCCATCGAATTCGGTTCGTTCTCGAAAACGTACAGCATGACGGGGATGCGGATCGGCTACGCAGTCGGCAACCGCGACATGCTGAAGGCGCTCGCCGTCCTGAAGAGCAATACGGACACCGGTCAATTTACACCGGTCCAAAAAGCGGCGGCTTACGCGCTGGAAGCCGATCAGCACTGTGTTTCTGCCAACAACCGGATCTACGGGGAACGGCTGAAGGCAGTGGCGGACGGGCTCGCATCTGTCGGCATCCGGACGGAACCGCCGCGCGGCAGCTTCTTCATCTGGGCACGCGTGCCGGAGTCGTTTACATCTGCTGCATTCACCGAGGAAGTGCTCAGCAAGGCGGGCGTCATCGTGACACCGGGAAGTGCGTTCGGCCCCGGCGGTGAAGGATATTTCCGCATTTCGATCTCCGTGCCTACAGAGCGGCTGCTGGAAGCCGTGCAGCGTATCCGCGACACGATCCGATTTTGACATGAAATCCGACGGACAGCGTACTGACAATGCAACAGCAGAAACTCCACGGACATTCATCACAAAAAGACGAACAGGGGAGGGATTTGCGATCATTTTTCTATCCGCTGCTGATCAGGAAGAACTTGTCGACATGAAAGACATACTCGTCTGCATCGAGGAATCTCTTGAGCAATATTCCGCGCATCAGACGGACACGCCTATCCGCACCGTGCTGCCATTCGGTGAAGAGAATTCAAGTATCGTCATGCCGTCCGCCGCACCGCTTCTCGGAGCGATGGGACTGAAGTACGTCACCGTCGTACCGTCAAACGCAGATCGCGGAAAGAAAGTCATCCAGGGGATTGTCTGTCTGGCTGATACGGAGACCGGGGAACCGCTCGCCCTGCTGGAAGGCTCCTATTTAACAAAACTGAGGACGGGGGCGCTATCGGGCGTTGCGACTGATTACTTGGCACGGCGCGACGCAAAGACACTTGGCATTATCGGGACGGGAGAGCAGGCGGAGGGACTGTGCGCAGCAGTGTTCGCCGTCCGCGAGATCGAGACCGTTTACTTGTACAACCGGACCGCTGAAAAAGCGGCAGGTTTCGCAGAACGGATCGTTGCGGAAACCGGAAAACACGTCGTCATCTGTACAGATCCCAGTGCGGTCGTGAAGGCTTCGGACATCCTGGTCACGGCGACATCCTCACCGGACCCTGTGTTCACCGGACCGCTGAACCATGGAACGCACGTGAATGCGGTCGGTTCGTTCAGGCCGGACATGCAGGAGCTCCCGTCAACTGCCATCTGCTCAGCTTCGAAAGTCGTTGTCGAATGTGCCGAAGCGGCGCTTGCGGAGGCAGGAGATCTCTGTATCCCGATACGCGACGGACATTTTTCACCAAATCGCCTGCACGGGGAACTCGGTTTCATCATCAGCGGTCAGCTGCATGGCCGTGAGTCAGAAGAGGAAATCACCGTATTCAAGTCGGTAGGGCTGGCCATCGCCGATGTTGTTGTCGCCAAACATTTATATGATAAAGCGCTCGCTGCCGGCAAAGGGACTGCCATCGATCTCTCGTAAATCTATTGGAATTGAAGATGTTAACTCGGAAAGGAGAACCGCCTGTGAACAAATCAGATATTATCATCGTCGGCGGAGGGGTTATGGGATCGAGCACGGCCTATTCCCTGCGCCGGCTTGGCTTCACTGGCTCGATCACCGTATTTGAAAAAGATCCGACATACGAGTATTCATCGACCGCCAGGAGTGCCGGAGGATTCCGCCAGCTGTACTCTACGGCGGTCAATATCACCTTGAGCCGCTACAGCCTCGGTGTCTATAAAACGTTTGCTGAAGACATGGCCCTTGACGGAGAGAAAGCGGAGATCGACTTCAAACAGCCCGGCTATTTGTTCCTTGCGACCGAACGCATGATGCCGGCGTACGAAAAACAGCTCGCCCTGCAGCGGTCGCTCGGCGTACCGTCAGAAATCCTATCACCCGAGGATTTGAAGGGACTTATCCCGGAACTTGAAACAGGAGACCTTGCGGGCGGCCTGTTCTGCAAGGAAGACGGCTATCTGGATCCATATTCGGTCATGCAGGGGTACCGCAGGCAGGCGCAGAGACTCGGCGTCGTATACGAAACCGCCGAAGTGGTGCAGCTTCTGTCGGAGAGCGGCCGGATGACAGGTGTCCAGCTTGCGGACGGCTCGGTTTACGCTGCACCTGTCGTCGTGAACTGTGCAGGTGCATGGGGAGCCGCGTTAAGCGAACGGCTTGGCGTTCCGCTGCCGGTCGTTCCGCTGAAACGGCAGATGTATGTGTTTGACACGGCGAAGAAGCTCGAGAAGATGTTACCGCTTACAATCGATCCGACAGGTGTGTATTTCCGCCACGAGATGGAAAAAGTGGTCGCCGGGTTCTCCGATGACGTGAAACCGGGAATCGATTTCAGCTGGAAGCGGTCGGCATTCGAGGACCTCTGGCCGACGCTCGCACACCGCGTGCCGAACTTCGAACAGCTGAAACTGGAGACCGGCTGGGCAGGTCTGTACGACCACAATACGGCGGACCAGAACGCTATCATCGGCGAGCATCCGATCCGGAACGGTTACTTTGTCGCCATCGGCTTCAGCGGCCACGGGATGCAGCAGGCACCGGGCGTCGGGCTCGGACTCGCGGAGCTGATCTATAAAGGGAAATTCGAAACACTCGACTTATCGCCGCTCCGTGCAAGCCGGTTCGCAGAAGACGATTTAGTGCTCGAAGACGCCATCGTATAAGGGAAACGAGAGCCTCACCAATCAGATCACTGAAGGAGATGAGTGAAATGCATACGGTTATCATGGTGGAATTCGTTCTGTATCTTGTGCTCATGCTCGTTGTCGGCTATCTCGTCAGCCGTCGTTCCAAAAGCCACGCCGATTTCCTGCTCGGCGGCAAACAGCTGCCGGGCTGGGCGCTTGCGTTTTCTGAACGGGCGACCGGGGAATCTGCCTGGCTCCTGCTCGGTTACACCGGCTTCGTCTTTGCGACCGGCTTATCCGGCGTCTGGGTGGCGGTCGGCATTGCGTCCGGAATCGTCTTCTCCTGGCTGTTCCTCGCGAAGAAATTCATGAGTGAAGCCGAGGCGACAGGGGCGCTGACGCTGCCGGGTTACTTAGCTGCCCGCTTCGGCCGGCACGGCAAACCGATTCTTTGGCTTTCCACCGTTCTCATTTTCAGCTTCATGATGTTCTACTTCGGTGCACAAATTGCAGGAGCCGGGAAGACCCTGCTCGCGGTTTTCAACATTCCGACTCATGTCGGAGCGGTGATAAGCGTGCTCGTCGTCGTGATCCTCGCGTACATCGGTGGCTTTGTCACTGTCGTTTGGACAGACATGATCCAGGCGATCATGATGCTTCTCACACTCGTCGTTTTGCCAATCGTCGCCCTCGTGCATATTTCAGCAGGTGATCTGTCCATCAGCGCAGCACTGACAGCGGCGGGTCCGTCGATGGATTCATGGACGGGCGGCGCCATCGGATTTGCACTCGGACTTCTGCTGTTCAACAACTTTGCCTGGTTCTTCGGGTTCCTCGGCGGCCAGCCGCAGCTTAGTGCCCGTTTCATGGCGCTGCGCAGTAAAAAGGAAGCGAAACAAGGCAGCTTCGTTGCCATCGGCTGGACTGTGCTCGCGTACAGTGGAGCCTTCATGATTGGGATCACGGCACTCACGCTCTATCAGGGGCAGGTGTTCGACGATGTGGAAATGATCCTGCCGTTCATGATCCTTGACCTTATGCCGCCTTGGATTGCCGGCATTCTGCTTGCAGGGATTCTGGCTGCAATTATTTCGACGGCGGATTCCCAGCTGCTCGTCATCACGAGTTCGGTAAGTGAAGACATCATTCGAAGAGCGATGGGACTGAATCTGACAGAAAAGAAACTCGTCATGATTTCCCGCCTCGCGGTCATCGGCGCAGGAATCGTCGGACTTGTGATTGCGCTGACGTCCAAATCGCTCGTCTTCCTGGTCGTCAGCTGGGCATGGGCAGGCGTCGGCTGTACGCTGTCACCAGCGGTGATTCTGACCTTTATCTGGAAACGGTATTCCGGAATCGGCGTTATCGCGACAATCGTCTCGGGCTTCGTGAGCACGGTCATCTGGATCTCCACGCCGCTCGACGCCATCGCGACTTCCCGGTTTACGACGTTCTTCATCGCCGCGGCTTTCGGGATTGTCTTCAGTCTGCTGTTCCCGGATAAACCCGTAAAAGAAGCGGAGGAGAAGGCAGAGACAGCCGGACGTACGCCGCAAAAAGCGGAATAAAGGGAGGGATACCATTGAAGAAGTTGCTGAAATTTTCATTGATAGCTGCTGCCACTGCTGTCCTTTTGGTCGGATGCGGCGGCAAGGGCAAGGATGGTGCATCGTCGTCCGGCGGCAGTGAGGCCGTCAAAACAGGTGTTGCAGAACGTGTACAGGAATCGAAGAAGCTGCGCGTCGCCTTCGAAGGCACATACCCGCCATTCAACTTTCTGGATGACAAAAATGAGTTTCATGGGTTTGACGTGGATATTTCAAATGAGATCGCAAAAAGGCTCGGCGTGGAAGTGGAGTTCATCGCAACGAAATGGGATGGGCTGATCGGCGGGTTGAAGGCGGATAAATTCGACATCATAATCGGCCAGATGACTGTGACCGAAGAGCGGAAGAAAAGTGTGGACTTCACGGATCCCTATGTCGTCACGGGCTCCGTCCTCATCACTCGGAAAGAGACCGACGATATCCGTGAACTCGCTGACATCAAAGGGAAGAAAGTCGGCGTAGGCGGCGGTACGACGTTCGAGGAAGTGGCCAATAGCGTCGAAGGGGCAGACGTCAAACTCTATAAAGCTGTGAGCGATTATATCCAGGATTTGACGAACAAACGACTCGACGTAATCATTAACGACCAGCTGCTGATGAATTACAACATTAAGGAAAACGATCTGCCTATCAAGATTGCAAGCGACATCCTTAACAAAGACAATATCGGCATGGCGGTTAACAAAGGCAATGAGGACTTTGTAAAACAAGTGAATGATGCCCTGACAGAGATGAAGGATGACGGTACTTACAAGGAAATCTATAAGAAATGGTTCGGTGCGGATCCGCTTGAATTTTAACAAAGGACTGGAGCAGCCCATTCAGCAGATTCCGGCTGCTCCGGACCTTTCACTCTATACCCTGGATGGGAGAGAACAGTATGCAGGCTGTCGTTTTAGGTGCTGGCATGATCGGCACAGCAGTTGTTAAAGAATTGGCTGAATTCGACTGTATCACGTCTGTGACAGCCGTAGATGTGAGGCAGGAGATGATCGACCGGTGCCTGGAGAAGGCAGGAAATTCCAAAGTGAGCGGGAAAACTGCGGTCTTTTCAACTGCAGAGGATATTGCAGCGGTCCTGCAGGGCGCCGACGTGGCGGTAGGATGCCTGCCGCACTCGCTCACTGTAACAGCCATGCAAGCTGCCATAGCAGCGGGTTGCCACTTGGTAGATTTGGTCGGATCGGATTTCCAAGGGAAAATGGAACTATACTCCGATGCCGAAGCGGCCGGTGTGACACTGATTCCCGGCTGCGGGGTTGCTCCGGGACTCACCAACTTCTTGGCTGCACAAGGAATCGAGCTGCTCGATGAGGCAGAGAACGCCGTCATGATCTGTGGCGGACTGCCGAAAAAACCTCTTCCGCCGCTCTGGTATCAAGTCGTGTTCCGACTGGAAAGTGTTCTAGGTCTTTACACAAAACCGGCAGTCGCTGTCAGAGACTATGAAATCGTTGAGTTCCCGGCACTCTCGGAACTTGAAATGATTACGTTCCCAGCCCCAGTCGGCGACTGTGAAGCCGTTTTGACGGACTCCCACAGCACGGCCTACACATTAAAGAACAAGGTAAGGAACTTGACCGAAAAGACGGTCCGTTACCCCGGTCATTGGGCCAAGATGGAAGTCTTAAGTGAGCTCGGCTTCCTGGACGATCAGCCTGTCAGTGTCGGCAGAAACACTGTAATACCGCGCCAGTTAACCGGTGCGATCCTCGAGCCGCAGCTGAAAGGCGGGACGGACGAGGACATCACCGTCGTCAAAGTGGAAGTGACGGGCAAGAAAGACGGTGTCAGACAGACGCATACTTGGGAAATGGTCGATCTGTATGACCGGCAGCGAAACATCACATCGATGGCGAAAACGACCGCATTACCGGCGGCGCTCGCTGCAAAATGGCTCGCAGAGAAAAAGATCGATTCAGCCGGTGTCAGACCGATCGAGACACTTATCACCGGTGAAAACTTCGATCCGTTCCTTCAAGAATTGAGACAGCTCGGCATCACAATCGATTATTCGGTAACCACGCAAAACAACGGTTGAAAACAGGGTGCGTTTAATGCGAACAATTTGCTGATCCGGATGGAAAGGGAGTGAGCTCGTGGAATTTACAATGATCATCGACTCTGTTCCTGCCCTGCTGAAAGCTTCAGCCATGACACTTCTATTGAGCTGTATTTCCGTCATCATCGCACTTGCCATCGGGTTTTTCACTGCACTGATCCGCATCGGGAAAGTGCCGGGACTGCATCAGATCGCCAGCGTCTATATTTCCGTCATACGGGGAACACCGCTGCTCGTGCAAATATTCGTCATCTATTACGGACTGCCGCAGATCGGCATCTCCCTTGATCCGATATCGTCGGGCATCATGGCTCTGAGTCTGAACGCCGGTGCGTACCTGTCCGAGTCGTTCCGTGCTTCCATCCTTGCTGTCGACAAAGGGCAGATGGAAGCAGCGATTTCAATGGGGATGACGTACGGGCAGGCGATGCGCCGGATCATCCTGCCGCAAAGCTTGAGGATTGCGATCCCAACTCTGTCCAACTCATTCATCGTATTGATCAAAGACACTTCGCTCGTCTCGGTAATCACTGTCACTGAATTGCTGCAGATGTCCAGCCTGATCATCGCTAAGACGTTCGAGCCGCTGACCATCTATTTGATTGCAGCTGCCATCTACTGGATACTCATCACTTGTTTCACTCAGCTGCTGGACCGTTTCGAGCGGCATTCGTCCAAACATCTGGCCCGGTAGCACCATCTCCAAAATATTGGAAGGCGGTGTAGTCCATTGAAAGTCGTTGAAGTCAAAAATATAAAGAAGCGATTCGGGCACAGCCCGGTATTGTGCGGCATCGACCTCGACGTGGAAAAAAGCGAAGTGGTCGTCATCATGGGACCTAGCGGATCAGGGAAATCGACATTCCTCCGCTGCCTGACGAACCTCGAGACACCTGACGAAGGTGACATCCGGATCGGGCCGCACAGCATCCGCATAAACGGCCGAGTCACCCGTGAGCAGAAAAAGGAAATTCGGGAACTCCGCAAGAAAACCGGATTCGTTTTTCAGTCATTTAATCTCTTTCCTCACAAGACGGCACTGGAGAACGTGATGGAAGGACCGAAGACGATCCGGAATCTGACGCCTGGCGACGCGCGGGCGGCAGCAGGTTCTTTGCTGGAGAAAGTAGGGCTCGGCGATCGGAAGCATCACTACCCTGCGCAGTTGTCAGGCGGACAGCAGCAGCGCGTGGCGATTGCCAGGGCATTGTCCATGAACCCGACTGTCATGCTTTACGACGAACCGACTTCCGCCCTCGATCCCGAGCTGGTCCGCGAAGTCCTCCAGGTGATCAAACAGCTCGCACACGAAGGCATGACGATGATCATCGTCACCCATGAAATGGGGTTTGCGCGGGATGTGGCGGACCGTGTGATCTTCATGGATGGCGGAGTGATCATTGAACAGGGAAAACCTGAAAAAGTTTTTGATCATCCGAAACATGATAGAACGAAGCGGTTCCTGTCATCGACAAAGTAAGTTTCTAAATGTCTAGAGCTGAAAGTATGGAAGGAGGGGCCATTTGCAGAAACTACTGGACACCTATGAGTTTGTAAATTTCATCAGAAACGGGGATACGGTGCTTGTCGGCGGATTTGGTATGTCCGGCACGCCGCTAACGCTGATCGACGGACTTGCCACTTCGTCTCTGACCGGCTTGACGATTGTCAGCAATAATTTGGGCGAGCCTGGGAAAGGTCTTGGGATTCTGCTGGAAGGCAAAAGCCTGAAAAAAGCGGTCGGTTCGTATTTCACGACGAACCGCGACGCCGTCCGTGCTTGGGCAGACGGGGAACTGGAGATTGAGCTGGTGCCACAAGGGACGCTCGCGGAAGCCGTCCGCTGCGGAGGCGCAGGCATCGGCGGATTCTATACGAAAACCGCTGTCGGGACGAAACTTGCCGAAGGGAAAGAAGAGCGGGAAATCGACGGGGAGCGGTACTTGTTCGAAAAAGCCATCAAAGGCGACGTCTCGCTCATCAAAGCTCACAAATCGGACCGGCTCGGCAATCTCGTCTACGATCATACCGGCCGCAACTTCAATCCCGTCATGGCAACCGCCGGCAAAATCGTCATCGCAGAAGTAGATGAAATCGTCGAGACAGGTGACCTTGCGCCGGCAGACATCGTCACCCCGCACGTCTACGTCGATTATGTCGTCCTGAGCCGATACGAGAAAAAGGCAGGTGTGTTCGTTGAGCGAGCGTAAACGCATCACGATCGCCAAACGGATCGTCCGCGAGCTTGAAAGCGGACAGACCGTCAATCTCGGCGTCGGGATCCCGACCCTCATCCCGGATTACCTGGATGATAAAAAACTCGTGCTGCAGTCGGAGAACGGACTGCTCGGGATGGGTCCGACACCGCCGCCCGAACAGGTGAACATGGACCTGATCAGCGCAAGCAAGGAACCGATCACGATGGATACCGGTGCTTCGCTGTTCGACAGTTCTGATTCGTTCGCAATGATCCGCGGCGGTCATATTGACGTGGCGGTGCTTGGGGCACTGCAGGTCGACAGGACCGGCGAAATTGCGAACTGGGCCGTGCCCGGCGAGACAATCCTCGGTGTCGGAGGCGCGATGGATCTAGTCGCCGGCGCCAATAAAATCATCGTCGCAACGTTGCATTCTTCGAAACACGGCGAACCCAAGCTGGTGAAAGAGCTGAGCTACCCGACGAGCGGCATCCGGAAAGCGGATCTTGTCGTGACGGAGCATGCGGTATTCCGATTCGATCGGGGTTCCATGTACCTTGTAGAACAGCTGTCGGATCTTCCTCTGCATGAATTGCGGACAATCACCGGGGCGCCCTTTCAAGTCGAGTGCAAGGAACCGAACAAATTAGAGGGGGCAGCGGAGTGAAACAGATCACCGTCGTCGGCTCAGGTGTCATGGGGAAGGGGATTGCGTATGCGTGCGCCGTGGCCGGATACCGGGTCGTCTTGAATGATGTGGAAGAAACAGTTTTACAGAAAGCACGCGGCGCTATCGAACAGCTGCTTGACAGAAGCGTCCAAGGAGGGTTTCTGGATGCTGCAGCTTCTGAAAGCGCGAAACAAAACTTGCAGTATGAAGTGGACCTCAGCGAAGCGGCAGCCGGAGCTGACCTCGTCATTGAAGCTGTACTTGAGGATATCGAGCTGAAGATCGGCGTCTTCCGGCAGCTTGACAGTATATGCAGACCCGGCACAATCCTCGCGACGAATACTTCCACCATGAGCCCGACAGAAATCGGCGCGCAGACATCCCGGCCGGACAAAGTACTGGCCATGCACTTTTTCAACCCTGTTTACAAGATGAAGCTGATCGAGATTGTCCGCGGACTGGAGACGTCCGACGAGACAGTAGCCGCCGTGAAGGATATCGCCGTGTCGCTCGGGAAACAGCCGATCGAGGTAAATGAATTCCCAGGCTTCGTGACCTCGCGCATGAACTGCCTCATCGGCAACGAGGCGATGAACCTGCTGATGGAAGGGGTCGCATCCGCGGAAGATATCGACCAGGCGATGAAGCTTGGGCTAAATCATCCGATGGGGCCTTTGGAACTTGCCGACTTGGTCGGACTCGACACACGGCTTCGCAATATGGAGTATTTGTACAAAACGCTTGGCGAAAAGTACCGGCCGTGTCCGCTGCTACTGAAGTATGTGAAAGCGGGAAGGCTCGGCAGAAAGAGCGGCAGAGGGTTCTATGATTACTCGTAAGGGAGGGACCGTTATTTCGGATTTTATCAATATTACCGCTGAGACCAGGCAGGGGGTAATGCGGATCACCTTGAACCGGCCGGAAAAGCGAAACGCGCTCGATGCAGGGATGCTGCAGGAGCTGGGCGAAGCGGTGGAACTGGCTGAACGGGATGAAGAAGTGCGTGTCATCCTCTTTCAGGGGGCGGGCGGCCGTTCATTCGCATCCGGCGCCGACATCCGGCAGCTGCACGAGCGGGAGGCTCTCGCGGCGCTTGCGCCCGGCATGCAGGGGCTGTATTCCCGGATTGAAAACTGCTCTAAAGTGACGATAGCCGTGGTGGAAGGCTATGCGCTCGGCGGCGGCTGCGAATTGGCACTTGCCTGTGACATCCGAGCGGCGACGGAACAGGCGGTGTTCGGCCTGCCGGAACTGAATTTAGGGATCATCCCGGGGGCAGGCGGGACGCAGCGTCTTTCGAGGATCATCGGAAAAGGGCGGGCGCTGGATATGATCTTGACGGGCAGGCTCGTCGGCGGCAAAGAAGCGGAGCGGATCGGGCTCGTCACGTATTTGGCAGATGCAGATGCACTCGAAGAAGTACTTGGTCAGATTACATCCGCTGTTCTAAAGAAGGGCCCGGTAGCCGTGCAGCTGGCGAAAGCCGCCGTGCACAAAGGGTACGACATCGACAGCGGGACCGCCCAGTGGATTGAAAAGTTGTCCCAGGCAGTCGCTTTCGGGACGGACGATAAAAAAGAAGGTACGCTTGCTTTCATCGAAAAAAGGCCGGCAGAATTCAACAATCGGTAAAAGGAGACGTGGTCATGGACTTCAATTTTACAGATGATATTCAATTCCTTCGGGAGAGTGTGCGGAAATTTGTGAGGGAACAAGTCGAACCTGCTGCTATGGACATCGAGGAGGACGACCGCATCCCCGAACGGATTGTCGGCCTGTCGAAGGAGATGGGGCTGTTCGGGCTCGGCATTCCGGAGCAATACGGCGGTCTCGGTCTCGACATGGTCGGCAAATGTGCGATCTATGAAGAACTCGGGAAGACCCATAACGGCTACACGACGCTGATCGGCGCCCATACCGGCATCGGCTCGGTAGGCATCGTCGATCTCGGCACAAAGGAACAGAAAGAGAAATATCTGCCGAAGATGGCGACAGGAGAATGGATCGGGGCGTTTGCGCTGACCGAGCCGAGTGCAGGATCGAATGCGGCGAATCTGAAGACGACCGCAGTCAGAGACGGCGACCGTTACGTCCTGAACGGCTCGAAACATTATATTACGAACGCTGTCGATGCTCATGTTTTCACCGTTATGGCTGTGACGGACCGGGAAAAAGGCGCTCGCGGCATCACGTCGTTCATCGTCGAAAAGGATACGCCGGGCTTCACGGTCGGCGCGGTCGAACGGAAAATGGGGTTGAGAGGGTCTCATTCTGCCGAACTGTTCTTCGACAATATGGAAGTCCCGGCGGAGAATGTTCTTGGCGAAGAGGGAAATGGCTACGTCAATGCCCTGAAGATCCTTGCGAACGGCCGGGCGGGGCTCGCGGCACGGAACCTCGGATCTTGTGTACGACTGCTTGAGCACTCGCTCGACTACGCGCATGAACGAGAGCAGTTCGGTCAGAAAATCGTCGACATGCAGGCGGTCCAGCATATGCTTGCAGATATCAGCATGCAGATCGAAGTGCTGCGCTCGCTGACCTACCGCGTCGCCTGGATGTCCGACCAGAAGATGCGCGTCGTGAAGGAAGCAGCCATCGCGAAACTTTTCGCGTCGGAAGTGTATAACCGTGTCGCCGATCTCGCACTCCAAATCCATGGCGGCATCGGTTACATGAAGGACTATCCGATCGAGCGCTATTACCGCGATGCCCGGATCACCAAGATCTACGAAGGTACATCTGAAATCCAGCGTAATATCATCGCTGGTGAACTGAAACGCGACTATGCACAGAAGGGGCTGTAACGAGTGCGGAACAGTTATATCGTAGGGGCTGTGCGGACGGCGGTCGGCCGGATGGGCGGTTCGCTCAAAAGTGTCCCTGTCGACCATCTGGCGGAAAAAGTGATCCGGGAAGTGATGGGGCGGACCCATCCGGAAGTCTCTGTAGATGAAGTCATCCTCGGACAGGCAAAGCAGAGCGCAGACACATCGAACCTCGCTCGGCTCGCGTCGCTGCGGGCAGGCCTGCCGGTAACGGTGCCGGGCTATACGGTCCACCGCCAGTGCGGATCCGGCCTGCAGGCCATTAACAACGCAGACCAGCAGATCAGGCTCGGACTGTCAGACGTCGTCATCGCGGGAGGCGCGGAAAGCATGAGCACGGCGCCGTATTACATCCGTGATGCACGTTACGGTTTCGGTGCAGGGAACGGTCTGCTGCTCGACCCGAATACGGAAAGTCAGCCGCGTTCGCAGCCATCAGAAACATACGGGGAACTCACGATGGGGCTGACGGCAGAAAACCTGGCGGAGCAAATCGGCATCTCGCGCAGCGAACAGGACGAGTTTGCACTCAGGAGCCAGCATCTAGCGGAACAGGCGATCCGGGAAGGGAAATTCGCGGACGAAATCGTACCGTACGAAGTGAAGGGCCGCAAGTCGAGTTTTGTCTTCGACACGGATGAACACCCCCGGTCGACGACGCTCGAGCAGCTTGCAGGACTCCGTGCGGCATTCAAAAAAGACGGAACCGTCACAGCAGGCAACGCAAGCGGCCGGAACGACGGAGCTGCCGCGGTTCTCATGATGTCGGGAGACAAACTGCACGAATACGGGATCCCGCCGCAAGCACGGGTCATTTCGCAGACCGCTAGCGGCGTCTCTCCGGAAGTGATGGGTATCGGACCGGTCTCGTCGACCGAAAAAGCATTGAAACAAGCCGGACTGACCCTAAACGATATCGGGCTCATCGAACTGAACGAAGCGTTCGCCGCCCAAGCGCTCGCCGTCATCTGGGGATCCGGTATGGATATCGATCGAGTGAACGTTAACGGCGGAGCGATCGCCCTTGGCCATCCGATCGGTGCGACCGGGGCGATCCTCATGACGAAACTGCTGGCGGAACTGAATCGCCGCAATGAGCAGTTCGGACTCGTCACGCTGTGCATCGGCGGCGGCCAGGGAATCACGACGATCGTCGAAAATCTGCAATGACAGGTACATTTGATAAAACGGAAAGGGGCTGCTCTGTGAAGCCGCATATCATACAGATCCTGCCAATGTACCACCCCGACGGCGAACGGACGCTGGCTGAGCTCGCAACCGTGAAGCGCTTCGAACAATTCGACGAACCGGCGATCGTTGACTACATGAATGAGCATCATGTCGACGGGATCATCCTGCGGGCACCGGCGCGGATTACGCGTCATCTGCTGGAACACTGCCAGACGGTGACTGCCATTTCAGGCGCAGGCATCGGGCTCGACAATATCGATGTCGACTGTGCGACCGAAAAAGGAATAAAAGTGCTCCATGCGCCGAAATTGAACAGCACCGCGACTGCTGAGCATGCTGCAGCACTCCTGCTTGCCGCCATGAAAAACATCTCCGTGTTCGACACGGAGATGAAGCGGGGGAACTTTTCATCCCGCGACGGGAATTTCACACGCGAACTGGCGGGCAAAACGCTCGGCCTTGTCGGCTTCGGATCGATCGCGCAGAAACTGGCATCTATGGCTTTCGCCGGTTTCGGGATGAACGTCCTCGCATACGTCCGGTCGATATCCGATGAAAGGCAGGCGCTCGCAGACTCGCTCGGCGTCGAGCTGACGTTATCGGTGGAGGAAGTATTCCGCAGGAGTGACGCTGTAAGTCTTCATATCCCGCTCACCGAAGCAACCGATGGCATTATCGGGAAGGAATTGTTTTCACTTATGAAACCGGAAGCCGTGCTCGTGAACACGTCGCGCGGCGGCGTCATCCGGGAAAGCGAACTGACGGACGCGCTGAACCTCGGAGCGCTGAGACATGCCGCGGTGGACGTCTATGCGGATGAACCGCCAGCAGCCGATCACCCGTTTTTCTCAGCTGCGAATATGACGCTGACCCCACACGTCGGCGGGATCAGCCTGGAAGCGGCAAGGGAGACGTCCGTAACGATTGCCGAAAACCTCGTGAAAGCGATCCGCGGAGAACCGCTTGACGTCATCGCGAATGCCCGGCAGCTCGCGGCCGGTAACACAGGAGGAATACGATGAAAACATTCAATATTGCAGTCATCCCAGGCGACGGCATCGGCCCCGAAGTGGTCGCGGAAGGGGTGAAAGTGCTGAAGGCGATCGAACGGATGGATCCGGGTCTGTCGTTTTCATTCATTGAATTTCCATGGGGCTGTGAATACTATTTGGAGCATGGCAGGATGATGGCGGAAGACGGTATTGAGCAGTTAAAGGCATTCGACGCCATCTACCTCGGCGCGGTCGGCTACCCAGGCGTTCCGGATCACATTTCGCTCTGGGACTTGCTGCTGACCATCCGGAAAGAATTCGACCAGTACGTAAATCTGCGGCCGGTCACTTTGCTGAATCATAAGTTAACTCCATTGAAAGGTAAAAGCCGGGAAGATATCGACTTCCTCGTCATCCGCGAGAACAGCGAAGGGGAATACGCCGGGGCGGGCGATCGGTTACTCAAAGGAAAGGCAGAAGAAGTCGTCCTGCAGACCGGCGTGTTCTCCCGCAAAGGAACGGAGCGCATCATCCGGTACGCGTACGAGGAGGCACGCCGGTCGAAGCGGACGCTGACGAGCGTAAGCAAAGCAAACGCGCTGAATTACTCGATGGTGTTCTGGGATGAAGTCTTCGATGAAGTCGGCAAGGAATATCCCGATGTCCGGACGTATTCCTATTTGGTTGATGCCGCGAGCCTGTACTTCGTCACGGAGCCGGAGCGGTTTGAGATCGTGGTCACGTCCAATCTGTTCGGGGACATCCTGACCGATATCGGAGCTGCCATCGCGGGCGGTATGGGACTCGCCGCAGGTGCCAACATTAACCCGGAGCGTAACTTTCCGTCGATGTTCGAACCGGTTCATGGCTCCGCGCCGGACATCGCCGGAAAAGGGATTGCCAATCCGCTCGCAGCTATCTGGTCGGTCAGCCAGATGCTGGACTTTTTCGGTAAACCCGAATGGGGCAGCGCCGTACTGCGGACGATTGAGACAATCTTGAAGGAGCAGGACAGCGTCACGGCAGACCTCGGCGGCACCGCGACGACCGGTGAAACAGGAGATCGCTTTGTCGAGCTGCTGCTGTCGTTAGCGGTTGAGGCAGCCGGCGGCTAACCGCTCGATTTAGGCGTCTAACCGATCAATTCATGCGGCTAACCGCTCGATACCAGGGTCTAACCGCTCAATTCGTCCGGCTAACCGCTCGTTTCCGGCATCTAACCGCTCAATTCATCCGGTTAACCGCTCGATTGCTCGTCGGCAGAGTGTGCTGCAGCGCTCAAGTCCATGCCAGCCAACACAATCTTCTCATTTGATTCCCGGACTAAACTATAGTAAATTGACGTTAGGTTACCAATAGTAAGTTCGTCTTCCATTCATGGAAACGGGCGATGAGGAGTGGTTTCATTGACGTCAACATCCAAAAAATTCAACGGCATTCCACTGTCCGTGCTCGATCTCGCGCCGATCAACGAAGGCGGCAGCCCAACAGAAACATTCCGAAATAGTGTAGAGCTCGCCCAGCACACGGAAAAGCTCGGATACAACCGCTACTGGCTCGCGGAGCATCACAACATGCCGGGCGTCGGCAGTTCCGCGACCTCTGTGCTGATCGGCCATATCGCCGGCAAGACGGAGCGCATGCGGATCGGCTCAGGCGGCGTCATGCTGCCGAACCACGCGCCACTCGTCATTGCGGAGCAGTTTGGCACGCTCGACGCCCTCTATCCAGGCCGGATCGACCTCGGACTCGGCAGGGCGCCGGGCAGCGACCAGGCGACAGCATATGCGCTGCGCCGTACCCTCCAGAGCACCGGTGAAGATTTCCCGCAGCAAGTGGCGGAACTCCGCTCGTACTTCGATCCTGAACCGCACGCACGGGTCAGGGCATTCCCGGGTGAGGGACAGGATATTCCGATTTGGCTCCTCGGTTCGTCAGGCTTCAGTGCGCAGCTTGCAGCTCAACTCGGCCTGCCGTTCTCATTTGCGAGCCACTTCGCGCCGGCTTATGTCATGCAGGCGATGCAGCTGTACCATCAGAACTTCAAGCCGTCAAAGCACCTTGAGTCTCCGTACGCCATGCTCGGCGTCAGCATCATCGCCGCAGACACGGATGAAAAAGCACTGTACTTGGCGACGTCGCTCCAGCAGCAGTTCCTGAGTCTCGGTGTCGGCAGACCGACGCAGTTCAAGCCGCCATTGAAGGATCCCGAAGCTGTCTGGACTCCGTCCGAGCAGGCGTCTGCGGCGGCTATGCTCGAATCACCGGCGACAATCGTCGGCAGTCCGGAAACCGTCAAACGGGATCTGGAAGCCTTCCTGAATCAGACCAAAGCGGACGAGTTCATCCTCAGCTCGCCGGTATTCTACCAGGAAGACCGGCTCCGTTCGTTTGAAATCATTGCAGAATTAATGGAATAAAAAACATTTGGAACCATATAGCGAACCCGCTGTTTCTCCCGTAATAAGGAGAACAGCGGGTTTTAAATTTATTGGACAATTTTATCATACGGCCTTTACTAACAACTGTTTACTTGAGGTAGCAGAAGGCGATACTGTATTTATTCACAAAATGCAGTTTAAAGGGAGACGAAAATGGTTAAAGACGGCTGCAAAAATACGAATCGATCTATTCATTCAAGGCGAAATCTATTGTCTGGCTTCTTGGTAGGCCTTGGCATTGCTGCATTTGCAGATGAAACCGTATTTCATCAATTACTGCGCTGGCATCATTTTTACGACAAGTCCACGACTGAGGTTGGACTGATTTCAGATGGTCTATTTCACGCGTTTAGCTGGTTTGCTTCAATCGGAGGAATGTTTTTATTCGCCGATCTTCAGCGACGTAACGCATTGTGGATCACGAGGTGGTGGGGAGGGGTGTTGGTCGGTGCCGGGGGTTTTCAGTTATATGATGGTACAATTCAGCACAAATTGATGCGGATCCATCAGATTCGTTATGTAGAGAATGTCTTCTTCTATGACCTGATATGGAACATGCTGGCTGTTTTGCTGATTCTAATCGGTCTCAGCGTTATTTTTCATTCAAGAAGCAGGCAACAACCCGAGAAGGAAGTCTTACATGAACAGCAATAACCACGTTCTTCAAACAGATGGAACTCATATAGTCGGCACGATCCCCCAGCTGCTTTTGGCACTTCCGTTTGTTTTGACCTTGGTAATATATATCCTTGCCGCAGTGGTTTCCAGCAGGCGACACAAACCATGGCCGAAGTATCGTACTGCTTGCTGGGCTTTCGGTGTTCTTTTCGCTACTATCGCAGTTGCGGGTCCGCTAGCTGACCGTGCACATGCAGATTTCACTGCTCACATGCTCGGTCATTTATTGTTGGGGATGCTCGCGCCATTGCTGATGGTACTGGCTGCCCCCATGACTCTTTTATTGCGAACGCTAAGCGTTCCTCTGGCAAGAAGGGTCTCAAAGCTTCTAAGGAGCCGACCATCGCAATTGCTTACCAATCCGGCTGTTGCGTCCTTTCTGAACATAGGAGGGCTTTGGTTATTATACACTACCGATCTATACACGCTTATGCATGAGAGTATCCTCTTGCATTTACTCGTGCATATTCATGTTTTTTTAGCTGGCTATATATTTACAGTGTCAATGATCTATATTGATCCAATTCCCCACCAAACTTCTTTTTTATACCGAGCAATCGTATTTGTTGTTGCTTTAGCTGGACATGGCATTCTGTCAAAGTACATTTACGCACACCCGCCTGATGGGGTGCCTGCAGAGCAAGCGGAACTTGGAGGCATGCTCATGTATTATGGCGGAGATATCATCGACATTGTTATTATCTTCTTATTTTGTTTACAATGGTTTAGAGCAACCCGGCCTCGAGCTAGGTCAGCTGTAAGTCGGTAGTGAGATACAGAGGACACAACATGAGCCTTCATCCGGCAGAGGGAAACCTAGAAGTCCGTCTGTCGTCATACTAGTCAGTAAACAAATGGTTAGGATGGAGAACATGACCTCATTTACAAATAAACATCCGGTTTGGACAGCTGTCATCAGCTATTTGCTAGTATGTATTGGACTTGCGGCAATTGCCGTCTATTGGCTTTTCTATGATTTGCAGCGTGTGCCGACAGAAGTGGTGCTTCTTGAAACCAAGTCGCCGGACGTTCGGTATACAGTGACTGTCTACAGAAATAACGGCGGTGCGACTGTCCCGTTCACGCTTTCCGGGGAAGTGACGGACTCCGAAAAGCCTGAAAAGCGCAAGATCATCTACTGGGCAAAAGGGGAGTTTGCTGAAGTCGATTGGCTCGGGCGGGACACTGTCCGCATAAATGGCGTGGTTTTGCACGTCCCGTCAGAGACATACGACTACCGCCACCCGTAATCAGAACTGATCATGAAAGCGCCTGTCCCTCGCTCGGAGGAACAGGCGTTTGTTTCATTTCTTATAATAGGCGTTGTACACAGCTGACGAAAGCTCGGCCACATAGCCGCTGCCGTTGTTGTCCTCGACGTGTTCGATCATCATCGCGAGGAGGAAGTCCGGATGATCGGTCCTATAACTGACGAAGTAGCCGTTTTCCTGGCCGCTTTCCTCCCCGGATTTTTTGAGTTCCGCCGTGCCGGTCTTGCCGGCGATCGGGATATCCGGCAGATTCGCTTTCTGGGCGAATCCATCCAATACGACATTGCGCAAGTCCGTCTTCAGGATGTCCGCGTGTTCCTTGCTGAGCAGGTCCTGCTTCCAGACTTGCTGCGTCTTTTCCTCTTCGAATAATGTCGGCTTGTACATGATCCCGTTCGTCACGATCGGTTCATACACCGCCGCAAGATGCAGGATGTTCGTGAGCATCTGCCCCTGGCCGAACGACGTATCCGCAAGCTGTCCGGACGAAGAGAGTTTTCCGTCATTCGAGAGTTGGGAAGGGGACAGATTCAGCGCAAACGGAATCTCTTCACCGAATCCGAAGCTTTCCAAGCCGGTGATGAATTTCTCCTTCCCGAGTGCGAGCGCCTGCTGAGCGAAATAGATGTTATCCGAATAGATGAGCGCTTTGTTCAAATCGATCGGATTCGGGGCTTCCGGGTGGACGCGGGTCACACGGTAGGCGCCCCATGAACTGTCTTTCTGCCAGGTCTTTCCGTTGATCGGCAGCCCTTTGGCCGGATCGAGCGTCCCGGCTTCCAGCCCGATCGCTGCGGTGATCGTTTTGATGGATGATCCGGGTGCATACGACGCCGCAAACCGGTTGAACAGCGGCTGTTTCGGGTCTTCCGACAGCTCCTTATAGCGTTCGCCGCTCACCCCGAGCATGAATTCAGCCGGATCAAAGCTCGGCGAACTGACGAGGGCGAGTGTTTCTCCGGTCATCGGATCGACCGCAGCCGCCGTGCCGGGTTCGCCGCGCATCGCGTCGAATGTCTGCTTCTGCAGCTCGCCATCGATCGTCAACGTGATGTTTTCACCATCGACTGCATCCCTGACGACGACTTTCTGCAAAGTCGCACCTTCTTCAGCGCCTTTCAAATAGATACCGGCGCCATTCTCGCCGCGCAGCCGGTCTTCTAGCATCTTTTCGAGCCCCTGCCGGCCGATCAGGTCGGTTTCCGTATAGCCGGCATCCTTATGTTTTTCCAAGAGCTCGGCCGTGATCGGACCGACGTAGCCGGTCAGATGGGCGAGCGCGGCTCCGTACGGATACTCCCGCATGCCCGTCTCCTGGTAGGTCAGACCCGGTATCTCGATGAGCTGGGCGAGCAGGGGGTCATCCGACTTTGCGACCTTCGCGATCGGCACAAAGTACTCGGGCTTAACCCACGCTTGGTTCAGCTGGCTGTCGATGAATTCGACGCTGACATTCAGCAGCTTTGCGACATCGGCTTTCCGCGCGGCATCTGTGAACTTGCCTGGCACAATACCGGCTTCATAGCCCGTCCCGTTCATCGCAATCGGATGACCGTGACGGTCGAAGATCTTGCCGCGGACCGCTTTCGTCGTCTGGACCTGTACCGTGTCGGTGGCAGTCATACCGGGGAGGATGAACGAAGGATCCCAGTCGGCAAACCAATGTTTTTCCTCCGCCTGCTCCTCGTACACCATCGTCAGTTCCTTATCGAACTTCACAGGGCCGGCCGTTGTGTCCATCGCGACATGGACGGTGAAGACGGCAGGTTTCTCTTCATCCCACTTCGTGTCGGCCTCCGGCTTATCGGCGGTCACCTTCAGCTCACTGATCGCCAGGTCCTTGAACAGTTTCTCCTGACGTTCCGCGAATTCGTCCCGGCCAAACGTATTCTTCGTGTCCGTGCTCAGATAATCATTATACATGGCTGGAAACTTCTGATCATTCCATAGATCGATATACGCCTGCAGCCGCTCATCGGGCGTTTCTTTCTTCGAGCACGCTGTCATGATCAGTAGAAACGCAGCTATGATGAAAAGCGTTTTGAATTTATTCATAACTATTCTCTCCCGTCCAAAAATCGTGATTCCTACTGCATACACCAATTGTACTAGACAGGAGGCAAGAAAGGAATATTCAGACGGCAATCTGCTCATAAGCGGCAGGCAGCTTTTTGTACACAATTCAGTGAAACCGGTACGATGAGAGGGAAACAAAATTCGACGACAAGCGAAACGAAAGGGGAATGGATGATGGAGCATGATTTCGATACGGTCATAGACCGCATGAAGAGCTCAAGTGTGAAATGGGACGGCGCCGAGGGATTGTTCGGAGCGAAAGACCTGCTGCCGCTCTGGGTGGCAGATATGGATTTCAAGGTGCCGGAGGCGGTTGCTGAAGCGGTGGCAACGAAAGCGGCACACGGAATTTTTGGCTACACGACGCGGGATGACAGCTATTACGAGTCGATCATTCGGTGGATGAAGACCCGTCACAACTGGACGGTCAAGCGCGAATGGATCTGCCACAGCCCGGGCGTCGTGACGGCACTCAGTCTCGCTGTCCAGGCATATACGGAACCGGGGGACAAAGTGATCGTGCAGCCGCCGGTCTACTATCCGTTCATGTCGACGACGGAGAATAACGGACGGGAAGTCGTATTCAACCCGCTGAAAGAGACAGACGGGCGCTACTCGATGGACTTTGATGATTTGAAGTCGAAAATCGATGATTCCGTAAAACTGCTCATGCTGTGCAACCCGCAAAATCCGGGCGGCACGGTCTGGAAGAAAGAGGATCTCGAGAAGCTCGGTGAAATCTGCCTCGAGCACGGAATCCTCGTCATTTCTGATGAAATCCACTCCGACCTCGTTTTCGAACAAGGCAGTCACGTGCCGTTCGCTTCGATTTCCGATCGATTTGCCGAGAACAGCATCACCTGCACTGCGCCAAGCAAGACATTCAATCTCGCTGGGCTGCAGACTTCGAACATTATCATCCCTAACGCAGATCTGCGTTCGAAATTTGAGGCGGAGACGGCCCGCAACTCGATCGGGATGCCAAACTCGTTCGGCCCGGCGGCGACAGAAGCGGCCTATACGGAAGGGGAGGCATGGCTTAAGGACGTACTTGAATACGTGCAGGGCAATCTGCAGTTTATCACTGCGTATTTTGCGAAACATGTGCCAGCGTTGAAAGTGAGGCCGCTCGATGCAACATACCTCGCCTGGATCGACTGCCGCGAACTCGGCATGACGCCAGAAGAACTCGAGACATTCTTCTTGTCGGAGGCGCATGTCGCCCTCAACCAGGGGAAAGTGTTCGGGCCGGGCGGCGAAGGGTTCGTCCGAATGAACCTCGCCTGCTCACGCTCCATCGTCGAAAAAGCAGCGCAACAAATCCGCAGCGCCGTCAATTCCCTATAAAAAGAAGGTGCCTGTGCAGCAAACAATCATGAATGTTTAAACATTCATGATTGTTTCACGCACAGGCACCTTTTTCAGTTTACGTCGATCTTCCGTCCGCGCCACTCCACGGTCTTGAGGATGCGCACACGGAACAGGGAATAGAGGAAGACGGCAGCAAAGAAGACATACAGCACCGGATAGAACACGAAGAAAAACCAGTTGAAGCTGCCGACCCGGCGCGCGAACAGGCGGGTCTGCAGGGTATAGGCCACATACAGTATTGCACTTATGGCAAGCCGGTCGGAGTTTCCTGCGATCAGTGAGGAAACGAGCCCGCCGGCACTGATGAAACCGCCCGCAATCCATGCGATGACCAGTACCATGACTACCGGATGCGTCGACTGGGAGCCGAGCGCGAAGCTCTTGCACCAGCCGTCCACCATGCTTTTGAACCCTTCCGGATACATGCGGAATGAAAGGGTGCCTTTCCCGCCGATGCACCGGACGGGAAGCCCGCTCTCGATGAACGCCTCGCCCAGAGCCAGGTCGTCCATGATCGCCCCGTCGATGACGTCATGGCCGCCGATCTGAAAATACTCCTCCCGGCTGCAGAGGATGCACGGACCGAACGAACCGGCCGTCCGGAACCGGTCCTTCCAGATGGTGAATAAGTTCATGCCGGCGACGACGATGATATTGAAGACGGCCGACAGGTTTTCATACGGCCGTTGTACCGTATGGAACGGCTGGACGGACAGGATTCCCGAAGCGCCAACATCCTCGAATTGTAGCAGCAGATCTTCGAGACTTGTATCACGTTCAAACCGAGTGTCGGCATCCAGAAACAGCAGCCAGTCACCATCAGCCTGCTGCGCTCCTCGCCAGCAGGCTGCCGACTTTCCGGCGCCTGCATGATCCGCCTGATTACGGACTACCTTCGCACCGAACCCGGCAGCAACCTCGGCGGTTTGGTCCGTTGAATCATCGTCGATGACAAGGAGATCGAACGAACGATGGGTCTGATGCTGCAGCGATTCGAGCAGAGGCCGTATCCGCTGTTCTTCGTTGCGTGCCGGGATGATGATCGTCACTTTCGGGAGATTGACGCTTTGCCGACTCTTCTGCAGCGGTACCGGCAGCCGCCAGAACATGAGGAAACCGGCGCCGAGTGCGAGCACGGTCAGTATCCAGTTCACAATGTCCATGACAGCCATAGCGCCGCCTCCTTTATCTTACTCATAGCTGAACAGGATCCCCTGATCATCGGCGATCAATTCCTGCGCGCAGATTTTTGCCGACAGCAGGACGATCGGGACGCCTGCGCCGGGATGGGTGCTGCTGCCGTTGAAATATAGGTTTTCACAAGTCGGTGATTTGCTTTGAGGACGCATATGGCTGCTTTGGAGCAGCGTGGGCAGCAGACCGAACGCCGCACCGTTGTACGCATTGAAGGACGATTCGAAATCGAGCGGGGTAAAGTGCTTCTCCACCACGATATCCTGCTCTACAGTTTCGAATCCGCGAATTGTTTTCAGCGTATCCAGCAGGTAGGAGCGGTACTCGGCAATCGTCTCTTCATCCCAATCATAGTTGGTAGCAGCAGTATTCGAGACGGGCATCATGATGTACAGCCCGTCTCTGCCTTCCGGCGCAAGCGACGGATCTAGTTTTGATGCGATATAGACATAGAAGGAAGCTTTCTCCAGTTTATTCCCTTCGAAGATGTCCGTCATATTCGTCTCGAGATCGGCATCGAAAATGAAGTTATGGATGTGTTCGATCTCCTCATATTTGCGGTCCATGCCGAGATACATAACGAAACATGAACACGAATACGCCATCCGGTCGATTTTGGCGTCTGTGTACTTTCCTTTCGTCTGCGTGTCGGTCACGAGCTGTTTCATCGCATATGGGAAATCAGCGTTGCAGACAATGAAGTCGGCAGGGACGTGCCGGGAACCGATGCGCACGCCTGCTGCGCGTCCGCCGTCTATCAGGATTTCATCGACCGGTGTGCCCACATGGAGAGTGCCGCCGAGTTCTGTGAACAGCCGTTCCATCGCGAGCGTCATCGAGTACATGCCGCCTTTCAGGAACCAGACGCCGTACAAGAACTGGATCGCCGGGATCATCGTATAGAACGACGGGCTCTGCAGCGGCGAGATGCCGATATAGAGCGTCTGGAAGCTGATGATCTGCCGGATGCGCTCGTCGGAAATATACTTGCCGATGAATTGATGGGCACTGCCGCCGGCTTTCATCGACAGCCCTTTTTTCAGCATCGCCAGGTTGTAGAAGTCCCGGCTCCTCCGGAAAGGCCGCTGGATGATGCTGTCCCAGGCGATCTGGAAGCCTTTGTACATATCACTGAGGTATCGAAGGAACCCGGCAGCGTCTTCCGGACTGAGCGATTCGAGCGTGCGTGTCCAGCTGACGAGGTCGCCTGACACCGCTATCGGCTCATCGGACTGCTGCGGAAAGTACACTTGGTACATCGGATCGAGCTTCTCCATCGGGATATAGCTTTCGGGATCGCGACCGCATGAACGGAAGACGTCCCGGTACACATCGGGAAGCATGACGAGCGAGGGACCGAGATCGAAGCGGTAGCCGTCAAGTTCAATGCGGTTCATCTTCCCGCCGGGGGTCGCCTCTTTTTCAAAGATTTCGACGTCGTAACCCGCATGCTGCAGCCGGATGGCGGAAGCGAGTCCGGCAGCGCCCGCACCGATGACCGCGACTTTCTTCTTTACGGAAAGGGGAGTGTACTGTGTCATCTCCCGCTGTCCCGTGCGACGATCTTATCGCGCACCTGCTGGCCGGAGAGTGTCACCATCGGCATTCCGCCTCCCGGATTGACCGTGCCGCCGGCGAAGTACAGATTATCGTACAGCTCGCTCTGTTTCGGGTGCTTGAACCCTTTGTTCATCTTCTTATCGGAGACAGTTCCATAGATCGCGCCGCGGTCCGTCCAATACGTCTGGCGGATGTCTTCCGGCGTCCAGATGTCCGACGTGACGATGTTCTTCCGGAGATCTGTGAGTCCCATCCGCTCGAGTTTTGTGAAGACGCGGTCTGAGAACTGTTCGTAGTCGCTGCGCGTGAACGGCTCGTCCTGGATGAACGGGATGTGAGGAAGCACTTTGATGTTTTCATGGCCTTCCGGCGCCTGCGAAGGATCGGTCTTATTCGTATTGACGAGATAAATGACAGGATCGTCAGGCAGTTTCCGTTCGTGGAAGATCTTTTTCATCTGCTTCTTCTGGTCTTTCGCAAAGAAGAAATTATGATGCGCGAGCTGCGGATACTGTTTCTTGACGCCGAGGTGCATGATCATCCCGGAACTCGCGGGCTCGAACTTCTTCTTCAGCTTGTCCACGTATTTTTCATCTTCTTGCAGCAGGTGTTCATAGAGCGGGATCACTTCCATGTTGGCGACGTAGTAATCCGCCGTCAGTTTCGTACGGTCTTCAAGGACTGCCCCCGTGATCTTGCCGTCCTGCCTGTCGAGCCGGATAACTGCCTGGCCCGTATGGATCTTGACACCGATTTCCTTGGCGAGCCGGACGAGGCCTTCCGCGAGCCGGTTCATGCCGCCCGGGACGTACCAGGCGCCTTCGTGCTGCTGCATGTAGATCATCATATTGAGCAGAGCAGGGGCATCGTACGGTGAAGACCCGACATACTTGCTGTAATACGACAGCATGTCCGCAAATTGCGGATTGCTGATCCGTTTCTCGACCGCTTCGTGCACCGTGGAGAACAGATCGAAGTTCTTGAACGTACTGAGCACTCCGTGGAATTCCCCGACTTCGCGGGTCGTATCAAGACCTTCCTTGAAATATCCTCTGTCGATCGTTGCATAGAGATTTTTCGAGTAACCGAGCAATTTCCGGTACTGCCGCATATCTTTCTTCGTCAGATAGGGATTTCTCGTCTCCATGTCGTGCAGGTCTTCATACAAATCGATGACTGTGCCGCTCGGGAAGAACGAACGCCACTGATGATTCAGCCGTATGGTCGGGACATAATCACTCATCCGTCTGCCGCTCGCCGTGAACAGCCGTTCGAAGACGCGCGGCATTGTAAGGATGGAAGGACCGAGATCGAACCCGAAACCATCCTGTTCAAGACGGTTCAGCTTACCGCCGATATGGGTGTTCTTTTCGTAGAGGGAGACATCATAGCCGCTCTGGGCTAAAGAAATAGCTGCCGACAGCCCCCCAAGCCCGCCGCCGATCACCATGACACGTTTCCGATTTTCCATAAGGCACATCACCTTTCCATTCGCGCAAGTTACCACCGAGTATATCAGAACGTCGGAAAAATGAAAAAAATAAAATTGATTTAGTGCAAAAGATTGGATAAGATTGGATCATATGCCGCGAAGGCGGTGCCTGTGCGCGAAACAATCGTGAAAGTTTGAATAAACGTGTTAGTTGGAACAAACATGATTGTTTGCCGCACGGGCACCGGAAAAAAAGGTACCGAAAAAGGAGGCTGACACCATGTTACTCGAAGTGATTGCGACAAGTGTTGAGGATGCGCTGACGGCTGAACAGGCCGGTGCGGACCGGCTCGAGCTTTGTGCTGCACTGACCGAAGGAGGGCTTACCCCGAGCCTTGGTCTGATAAAGGAAGTCGTCCGGGCGGTTGCTGTTCCGGTGCACGTCATCGTCCGGCCGCACAGCAACTCCTTTGTATATAGCGACGGTGATCTGCGCGTGATGCTGACGGACATCGGTCATATCCGGCGGGCAGGGGCAGCTGGAATTGTAATCGGTGTATTAGATGAAGGAAATCATATTGACACCGTAAAACTGCGGCGTCTGATCCAGGCAGCCGAGGGCCTGAACATAACTTTTCACCGGGCATTCGATGCAATCGACGACCAGCTCAGCGCACTGGAAATTCTCGCATCCTATCCACAGATCCAGCGCGTGCTGACGTCTGGCGGACAGGCGCCAGCGATAGCGCCGGAATCCGTTCAACAGCTGAAACGGCTCGCTGATAAAGCAGCAGGCACCTCCCTCACCATTCTCGCCGGGTATGGGCTGACAGCAGATGGACTGGATTGCTTCCTGAAAGAGACCGGCCTAACAGAAGTGCATTTCGGTTCCGGCGTCCGGTTTGGAAATAGTTTCGCAGAGCCCATAAACTCCGAAGCAATCCGGCAAATTGTAAAATCATGTGCGTGTGTGGGAAACAAACATGATAGTTGTGACAAACCTGATTGATGTGCAGAGACTAAATAAATAATTTTTCAGAAAAAAGAAGGGATTAACTGCTGCAGCATCGAATCTATTATTGGGCTGTGAGATTTTTACATAAATACAAGGCTTGTTGAAGTAACCGAATGCAAACCGACCGCTGGAGGAGAATTACTTGTGTTCCGGTGCTCGAAAGTACGCAAATCTAACAGACAGAGGAGAGGACACCATGACCTATAGAGTGGAACGTGTCGACGACTTGAACACACTCGATATCGAGAGACTCATTGCTGAAAGTGAAACAGAAGGCTATCGCTTCGTGACACGTCTGGCTGAAGACTATAAGGACGGCGTCAACACATTTTCTAAACCCGGAGAAGCACTTTATGCTGTCCGAAATGACTTGGGAGATGTCATCGCAATCGGTGGTGTCAACCGCTTCCCGGTCCCTGGGGGCGATCCGGAGACTGGACGGCTCCAGCGTTTCTATGTGCTCGGAAACGAACGTCGGAACGGGGCGGGTTCGCTGCTGCTGCAAGAGATCGTCAATCATGCGAAAGACAATTTCCATGAGCTGACCGTCAAAACAGAGTCTTCGAAAGCGGATGCCTTCTACCGTCACAACGGTTTCGAGTTTGACGACTCGGAAGCTGAAACGACGCATAAGATGGTATTTGCCGGATAACAAAGAGACAAAGGGAAGTGGATTATCATTCATACCGAACGTAAGCATATTTTTATGGTGATCGGGGTGGCATTGCTCATCCTGTCGCCGGTCCTCGTTTTCCTGCTGCCGAATTTCATTGCTAATTCACTCTATTTTCGCGCAGGAGCGTGGTTCGTATTCGTTTCGAAAGGCGTCTACGCCGTCTATGCGGCTGCCTTCGTGCTGCTCATCGCCGCCTGTTTCCTGCTGTTCGCCATGAGCTTGCAGAAGAAGTCCCTCCTCATAGGATCAGGGCTCGTGCTCGTTTCGGTGTTCTGCTTCTACTTGGGTGGGCTGCACTACACCAAACTGACGGACCAGGGTATCGACTACCGGCCGATCCTGTCGTTCACCACCCATCACTACGAATGGGGCGATACCGAAGCGGCGATCTTCAGGTCGGTGCCGAGCAAGGACGGCGACTCCACCTTCACGTTCACCTTTACTGACAAGACGGAACTGAAGATGACGGTCAATCGCCTGTTCTTCAAGTTCATGCAGCCGATCGAAAACCGGCTGAGTTATGAAGGGGTCGAAGTCGAGAAGGTGCTTGTGCCTCCGAAAAGCTGACAGAGGGGCTTTATAGGAATGTATCGGGTCCTGCTGCTGTGGTATAGTAACCATGAAAGCAGGTGACGGACGTGAAACGGAATCGGAAAAATCTCCTTATGAAAGGCAATATGATCGTTTTCCCAGGCACGGTGGAACGGCTGCTGGAACGGGCTGAGGACGCACTGCAGGAGGAAGACTTTGAGGAAGCTGTCCGCGCTTGCGAACAGCTTCTTGACCTTGCGCCGGAACACCCGGAACTGCCCGGCCTGCTGGCAGTCGCGCTCTATGAAACGAAAGAATTCGACAGGGCGAAACCTTATGCGGCTTCCTGGATCCAGAGTGATCCGGCAGACTACTTCAAAGCGATGGAACTGTATCTCGCCATCAGCATGCAGCTGCAGGACTACGGCGAAGTAGAGGAGATCATCAGTGCCCTGCTGGAAGAAGACATCATTCCGGCGGAGCTCCGTCAGAAATTCATCTATTTGAAAGAACTGAATGGACGTATTTCCAACCGCTTCATCCAGGATATCGATCCGGCGTTACAGGAAAAGGTCTCACTGGAGTCATTTCTTAATATGGACCTGTATAGGCGCCAGCAGCTGCTCACTCATCTTGAACAGCATGCATCCGAGGGAGACTGGCCTTTGCTGATCAATATTGCTCAGTACGATGTTTTGCCCGATATTTTGAGGACAGCAGCACTTGTTATTCTCAGGAAGACAGGCTGTACGGAGCAGATCGCAATCGTAAAATTCGGCCGCGGGCTCTGCGTCATCCCTGCTGAGCTGCCGCCGCCCGGAGAAGACGAACTGACAAGGGACGTCTGCCGGCTGCTTCAGCAAAATCTTGACAAAGATCCTTCCCGGCTGCAGCTGATGGAGGAGTCGGTGCGGAAATTCGCTCTAATCAGCTATCCGGTCGGCTGGGGGGCTCCTGCAGAAGCGGTGGCAGAGGCATATAAGAACTATTCGTCCTTTTTATTTGAAGGGACTCCGCTTCCTCCGACGGCTCTCCAGCAGCTCATCTTAGCCGTCGATCAGGACACCGGACAGGCGGCTGAATGAAATTTGTTGAAAGATAAAGAGACTGTGATATACTGAGATGGTTGTCAATGGCGTATAAAACAGTACAAAATATAGTCGTCACTATGATTCGGAGGTATGACAAATGGCAGTTAAGTGGGAAAAACAAGAAGGTAACAAAGGGAAGTTGACATTTGAAGTTACGGCGGAACGCTTCACCCAAGCGATGGACCAGGCGTTCAAGAAAGTGGTTAAGCAGGTGAACGCACCAGGTTTCCGTAAAGGGAAAATGCCTCGTAAAATGTTCAACAAAATGTACGGAGAAGAAGCTCTCTACAACGATGCGATCGATATCGTGCTTCCAGAAGCATATGATGCAGCAGTGCGCGAAGAAGGCCTGGAGCCGATCGCTGCACCGCAAATCGACATCGAAACACTTGAAAAAGGCGAGCCGGTTGTTTTCACAGCAATCGTTCCGCTGAAACCTGAAGTGAAACTCGGCGACTACAAAGGACTCGAAGCAACACGCCAGGAAACAAAGGTAACGGACGAAGAAATCGATACTGAACTTGAAACGCGCCGTGAATCGATGGCTGAAATGGTCGTCAAAGAGGACGGAGCCATTGAAGAAGGCGACACAGCGAACATCAACTTCGACGGTTACTCGGACGGCGAAGCATTCGAAGGCGGCAAAGCGGAAAACTATGACCTGGTCATCGGATCCGGTTCATTCATCCCAGGCTTCGAAGAGCAGCTGATCGGTCTGAAAACAGGCGACGAGAAAGATGTCGAATTGACATTCCCTGAAGAGTACCACGCTGCTGAATTAGCAGGAAAACCTGCTGTGTTCAAAGTGAAAGTCAACGAAATCAAGTCAAAAGAAGTTCCTGAACTCGACGACGAACTTGCGAAAGAGATGGACGAAGACGTGGAAACAGTGGACGAGCTCCGCAAAAAGATCCGCGAAAACGTTGAATTCGAAAAGCAGTCCGCTGCTGAAACTGCATTGCGCGATGACCTCGTCGAAGCGGCAGCACGCAACGCGGAATTCGAAGTTCCGGAAGAGATGGTGGAAGCTGAAACGAACCGTATGCTCGAAGAATTCGGTCAGCGTCTCCAAATGCAGGGCATGAACCTTGACCTCTATTATCAATTCTCCGGTCAAGACGAAGCTGCGCTGCGTCAGCAGATGCACGATGACGCTGTGAACCGTGTACGCGTTTCGCTCACACTGGAAGCGATCGGTAAAGAAGAAGGCGTGGAAGTGACAGAAGAAGAGATCAACGAAGAGCTCGATAAGATGTCCGGACAGTTCAACATGGACATCGAGCAGATCAAAACCGCTCTTGGCGGCACTGAAATGCTTGAAAACGATCTTCGTTTCAACAAAACAGTACAGCTTCTCGTCGACAACGCGAAGATTACGGACGCTGAATAATAACTGCAACACAGGCAAGGTACGCTAGCAGCCGTACCTTGCTTTTCTATATACCGGAGCGAGGGGCTGCAGCCGCCGCTAAACGGTTTTTCAATAGGCATCACACGCGGCCGCAACGCCGTGTACATATTGCAACGGGACAAATAAGTTGATAATGCAGAGGGAATCTTGTAAGATTTCACTGAATAGGGGTGAGCAATTTGTTCAAATTTAACGATGAAAAAGACAATTTGAGCTGTTCGTTCTGTGGCAAGACGCAGGACCAAGTCCGCAAGCTGGTCGCAGGGCAAGGGGTTTATATATGTGACGAATGTGTTGAACTGTGTGCTGAAATCGTGGAAGAGGAAGTCGGTCTCGAAGAAGGTTTCGAATTTAAAGATGTCCCGAAACCGAAAGAGATCCAGTCCATTCTCGATGAGTATATTATCGGTCAGGACCGCGCCAAGAAATCGCTGTCCGTTGCGGTCTATAATCACTACAAACGTGTCAATTCCGGCAGCAAAGTGGATGATGTTGAACTTGCGAAATCGAACATCGTCCTGATCGGGCCGACAGGGAGCGGGAAAACGCTTCTCGCGCAGACACTGGCGCGCATCCTGGATGTGCCGTTCGCGATTGCTGATGCGACTTCACTGACTGAAGCCGGCTATGTAGGCGAAGATGTTGAAAACATCCTGCTGAAACTGATCCAATCCGCCGATTTCGATATCGAGCGGGCGGAAAAGGGAATTATCTATATCGATGAAATCGACAAAGTCGCCCGTAAAGGGGAAAACGCATCGATTACCCGTGATGTTTCCGGTGAAGGTGTCCAGCAGGCGCTTCTTAAGATTCTCGAAGGAACCGTTGCGAGCGTTCCGCCTCAAGGCGGACGGAAGCACCCGCATCAGGAATTCATCCAGATCGATACGACCAATATTCTGTTCATCGTCGGCGGTGCCTTCGATGGGATCGAAGAGATCATCAAACGGCGTATCGGCCAGAAAGTCATCGGATTCGGTTCAGATCCGAATGCTTCCGATGAAGAACGGTCATTGCTGTCCCGCATGATTCCGGAAGACCTCCAGCAATTCGGGCTTATTCCGGAATTCATCGGCCGTCTGCCAGTTATCGCTACGCTTGAGCAGCTGAGCGAAGACACGCTGTATCAGATCTTGACACAGCCGAAAAACGCGATCGTGAAGCAGTATCAGAAGATGCTCAGCCTCGATGACGTGGAACTGCGTTTCGAAGACGAAGCCCTTCTTGAAATCGCCCGCGAAGCGATCGAGCGGAAGACAGGTGCACGGGGCCTGCGTTCCATCATCGAAAATATTATGCTCGATGTGATGTATGAGCTTCCTTCCCTTGACGAAGTGAAGGAATGCCTGATCACGAAGGATTCCGTCCTTGGCGAAGGATCACCGGTCCTGTACCGCGAAGACGGTACGGAACTGAAGCTCGATAACGAAAAACATACAGCATAACTGCATGGGGAAGCTGACTTGACCGGGGTCGTTTGGGCCGATTGAGTCAGCTTTTTTCCTCATTTTCCGTATTGCGGTCATACATAATTTGTTATACATTTAGTAGTGGAGGTGACGGTTCAGTGGTTGTGCGACATACAATTCCTCTTCTTCCGTTAAGAGGAATCCTGATTTACCCGACGTTGACTTTACATATTGACGTGGGCCGGGAACGGTCCGTTTTCGCGATCGAACACGCAATTGCGAATGATAATTTGATCTTTTTAGCAACTCAGAAGGATATGAACGAAGAAGATCCCGAGCCGGATGACCTGTACCAGCTCGGCACGCTGGCACTCGTTAAATCGATGACCCAGCTTCCAAATGGTGCGTACCGTGTGCTGATCGAAGGGATTGAACGGGCGACTTGGTCGAACTATGAAGAGGCGGATCTCTATCCTGTCGTCTCGGTCAGCGGCTATCCCGATCCGACCGAAATAGATGTTGAAACCGAGGCGCTCATGCGCACGCTTCTCGACCATTTTAAGAAGTATACGAGCATCTCAAAGCGCGTCAATGAGGAAGCGTATGAGTCCGTTTCAGGCATTCAGGAACCCGGACGTCTCGCCGATACGATCGCGTCCTATCTGCCGCTCAAGATCCGTGCCAAACAGGACATCCTGGAGACACGTGACGTAGATGAGCGACTCGAATGGCTCATCAGCCGACTGTTCAATGAGCAGGAGGTCATGAATCTCGAACAGCGCATTAACGAGCGGGTCCGGGATGCGATGGAACGCACGCAGAAAGAATTCTATCTGCGCGAACAGATGAAAGCGATCCAGACGGAGCTTGGCGACAAAGACGGCAAAGGGCTCGAGGTCGAGTCGCTCCGGGAACAGATCGGGGAAGCTGGCATGCCGGAGGACGTGCGGAAAACTGCGGAACGGGAATTGAACCGGTTCGAAAAAATACCGTCTGCCGCTCCGGAGAGCGGAATCATCCGCACTTATATCGACTGGCTGCTCGCACTGCCGTGGTCAGATGCCACTGTTGATCAGCTCGACATCGACCGGTCAGAAATGATTCTGAACCGTGATCATGAAGGGCTCGATACCGTCAAGGAGCGGATCTTGGAATTCCTGTCCGTCCGGCAGCTGACCAAGTCACTCCGAGGACCGATCCTCTGTATCGAAGGTCCGCCTGGCGTCGGCAAAACGTCCCTTGCCAAGTCGATCGCGGAATCACTGGACCGGAAATTCGTCCGGATTTCACTCGGCGGCGTACGGGATGAGTCTGAAATCCGCGGCCACCGGAGGACATATGTCGGTGCAATGCCGGGCCGGATCATCCAGGGCATGAAAAAAGCAGGCACCATCAACCCTGTCTTCCTGCTCGACGAAATTGACAAAATGTCGAATGATTTCAGGGGCGACCCATCATCTGCGATGCTCGAGGTGCTTGATCCGGAACAGAATAGTGCGTTCAGCGACCATTACATAGAAGAGCCGTATGACCTTTCGAATGTACTGTTCATCGCGACGGCTAACGATTTGAGTTCTATTCCCGGACCGCTTCGGGATCGGATGGAGATCATTTCGATCGCCGGGTATACGGAACTGGAGAAGCAGGCGATCGCTGCCCGCCATCTCATCCCGAAGCAACTGAAAGAGCATGGTCTGACGAAGTCCCAGGTGAAATTCCAGCAGCCTGCGATCCTTGACCTGGTCCGATACTACACACGTGAAGCGGGAGTCCGCTCCCTGCAGCGGGAAATCGCCGGAATCTGCCGTAAAGCCGCCAGAATCATTGCCGGTGGGAAACGGAAAAGCGTGACCGTCAGCCCGAAAACGCTCGAGTCATTCCTCGGCAAACGGAAATTCAGCCATGGCCAAGCGGAAGAGACGAACCAAGTCGGCGTCGCGACGGGCCTCGCGTATACATCGGTCGGCGGTGACACATTGCAGATCGAAGTATCGTTATCGCCTGGTAAAGGCAAACTGATCCTGACAGGCAAGCTCGGCGACGTCATGAAGGAATCCGCACAGACGGCGCTGTCGTACGTCAGATCCCGTGCTGAAAGCCTCGGAATCGACGCGCTGTTCTACGAAACAAACGATATCCACATCCACGTACCGCAGGGGGCCGTGCCAAAAGACGGCCCATCCGCAGGTGTGACGATTGCCACGGCACTCGTATCGGCGCTGACGAACCGGCCGATCCGCAAAGAAGTCGGCATGACTGGTGAAATCACGTTACGCGGCCGTGTCCTGCCGATCGGCGGATTGAAAGAAAAGACGCTGAGCGCCCACCGTGCAGGTCTGAGGATCATTATCCTGCCAAAAGACAACGAACGGGATATCGATGATGTGCCGGAAGAAATACGGAGCGAGCTGACATTCAAATTGGCAGACGACGCCGAGCAGGTGCTCGCGATCGCATTGGAGGAACGAAGTTATGAAAGTACACAACGTTGAAATGGTGATGAGTGCCGTCCGGCCGGAACAGTATCCGGATGACGGTCTGCCGGAATTTGCGCTCGCCGGCCGCTCGAACGTCGGCAAGTCCTCGTTCATCAACAAAATGCTCGGACGCAAAAATATTGCCCGCACCTCATCAAAACCGGGAAAGACCCAGACACTGAACTTCTACAAAATTGAAGAACAACTCTTCTTTGTCGATGTCCCGGGATATGGATATGCGAGAGTATCCAAAACGGAGAAAGAAAAGTGGGGCGGCATGATCGAACGCTACCTGACCGGACGGGAGCATTTGCGTGCGGCTGTGCAGATTGTCGATATCCGTCATGCACCGTCAAAAGATGATGTCAACATGTACAATTTCTTCGTCCACTACAACATTCCGACGATCGTCATCGCGACGAAAGCTGACAAGATACCGCGCGGCAAGTGGGAGAAGCATAAGAAGATCGTGCGTCAGACACTCAATATGCTCGGCGATGATCCGCTTTACATCTTTTCTTCTGAAAAAGGCATCGGGGTAGAGGAAGTCTGGACGGAAATCGAAAGCCGGATGTAATCAAATCCGAGAGATACCTGCAGCCGCATCCCGTGTGACTACAATCGCGGGATGTGGTTTTTTGCATGCCGGATTGCTTTTAACATACGGAATGATGGGTAAACAGACTAGTGGCAAGGCAGAGGGAAATACTTTATAATGATTATAAAGAACTGATGCAGTCCCGATCCGTCATAGGTTGTCCATAATTCAGCCATGACCCGCACGCCGACTGTGCTATACTAAAAAGCAGGAAATAGACGCGAAAGGTGTGAATCCCTAGTGAAACTTCTCGCAATCGGAGTTAATCACAGGACAGCGCCGGTAGAAATCAGAGAGAAACTTTCGTTCAACGAAGCTGATTTGCCGCACGCCATGAAAACTCTTCAATCGACAAAAAGCATACTTGAAAATATTATCGTCTCGACCTGTAACCGGACAGAGATCTACGCCGTCGTGGATCAGCTGCATACAGGTCGTTATTATGTCAAAAACTTTCTTGCTGAATGGTTCCGTCTGCCGGCCGAAAGTTTTGCGCAGCACTTGATCATCAAAGAGGAAAACGATGCAGTCGAACACCTGATGGCAGTCACGTCGGGTATTGATTCGATGGTGCTTGGAGAGACGCAGATCCTCGGCCAGGTCCGGAAAAGCTTCCTTACAGCTCAGGAGATCGGAACAACGGGTACTATCTTCAATGAGCTGTTCAAACAGGCGATAACAGTCGCAAAAAGAGCGCATGCAGAAACAGCGATCGGTGAGAATGCTGTGTCGGTTTCCTACGCAGCTGTCGAACTCGGTAAGAAGATCTTCGGTTCGCTGAAAAACAAGCATATCGCGATTGTCGGAGCAGGCGAGATGGGTGAGCTGACTATCAAGAACCTGCAGGGCAGCGGTGTCGGCAAGATCACTGTGTTGAACCGCACCCTCTCGAAAGCCGAAGAGCTGGCGGGCCGTTTCGACGGTGCTGCTAAATCGCTGCAGGAACTGCAATGCACGCTGCTGGACGTCGACATTCTGATCAGCAGCACCGGCGCAAAGGACTATATTATCGATTACGAGCTGATGCAATTTGTCGAACGGCTTCGCAAAGGGCGTCCGCTGTTCCTGGTGGACATCGCGGTGCCGCGTGATATGGATCCGCGGATCGGGGACCTTCCGAACATGTTCCTGTATGACATCGATGATATGCAGGGCATTGTGGAAGCGAATCTCGCAGAGCGGAAGCGCGCTGCGGAAGAGATCCTTACGATGATCCGTTCGGAAGTCGTGCTATTCAATGAATGGCTCGTCACACTTGGTGTCGTTCCGGTCATCACCGCGCTGCGGAAAAAGGCGCTCACCATCCAGTCCGAGACGATGGCGAGCATCGAGAACAAAATGCCGGACTTGACCGACAGAGAGAAGAAAGTGCTTAGCAAACATACGAAATCGATCATTAATCAACTGCTGAAAGACCCGATTTCCCAGGCGAAGGAATTCGCATCCGACCCGAAGGCTGCTGAAAAGCTGGACTTGTTCCAGTCGATCTTTGGCATTGCGGAAGAGGTCGAACAGGAGAAAGCGAAGCAGGCACAACAGCAGAAAGCGGAACAGGGAGCCGGTGCTTCCCAAACGGCCGGACTGCAGCCTGATATGACATATTGAGGTTGTCCAAGTCATTTCCCATCCCGCGTCTCAACCGGTCGATGCGGAAATGGCTTTTTTGACAGAAAGGCAGAGGTTGGCTCATGGCAGATATGACAATTGCGCGGCTGCAGGAAGCGATGCTCGTGCTCTATGCAGTCAGCTTGATATTTTACTTCATCGACTTCCTGAACAAAGAACGGCGCGCACAGACAGCCGCCTTCTGGCTGACGATCACGGTATTTGTGCTGCAGACGGGGTTCCTCCTGCGGTCAGCCATCACAACGGGGCAACTGCCGGTACTGTCGCTCTATGACGGCGTATACTTTTTCGCCTGGATCCTGATCGCGCTGTCGCTCGGCATTCAGCTAAAATACCGTTCCAGCTATGCCGGGTTCTTCCTGAACGTCATCGCGTTCAGTTTCATGACCATCCATATTTTTGCGCCGGTGCAGGCTGCCGGTACAGGCGTTTCCACAGCTCTCGTCTCCGAGCTGCTGTTCATCCATATTACGTTTGCTATCCTGTCGTACGCGGCATTCGCCATGGCCTTCGTATTCGCGATTTTGTATCTGCTCGTCTATAATCTGCTGAAGAAGAAGAAATGGACTGCGCAGTTCAGCCGCCTGCCGTCACTACAGCATGCGCTGACCGGCATGAAGTCAGCCGTTTACACGGGGATCCCCGTGCTGCTCGTGAGTTTGATCCTCGGTGTGCAGTGGGCGTATATGGCGCTTGAAGAATGGAACTTGTTCGATGTGAAGATCATCGGCTCATTTCTGCTGCTCGTCGTGTACAGTGTCCTTCTCGTCCTGAACAGGCAGGGCAGACTGCAGGCCGCCGATTTTGCATGGGCGAATGTGATCGCTTTTCTACTGCTCATCATCAATTTCTTTTTAGGAAGTAAACTATCGCAATTCCATTTTTGGCTGTGAGCGCGCCGCTTACAGCCGGAACGGATGCATTCACTTGAGGAAGGAAGAGGACATTGAGAAAAATTATCGTAGGTTCCCGAAGAAGCAAGCTTGCGCTGACACAGACGAATTGGTTCATCGACCAGATGAAAGCGGCAGGTGCGCCGTTCGAATTCGAAGTGAAAGAAATCGTGACGAAAGGCGACCGGATCGTGGACGTCATGCTGTCGAAAGTCGGCGGCAAAGGCCTGTTCGTGAAGGAGATCCAGCAGGCGCTGTTCGATAAGGAAATCGATTTCGCCGTACATAGCATGAAAGACATGCCCTCTGTACTGCCGGAAGGCCTGATCGTCGGCTGTATCCCGAAACGGGTCGATCCGCGGGATGCGTTCATCTCGAACGGTAACGTCGCGTTCAAAGATCTGCCGCAGGGAGCAGTTGTCGGAACGTCGAGCTTGCGCCGCAGCTCCCAGCTGCTGCTGCTGCGTCCGGATCTGGACATCAAGTGGATCCGGGGGAATATCGACACCCGTCTGAAGAAGATGCACGACGGGGAATACGACGCAATCCTGCTCGCGGCTGCCGGGCTGAAACGGATGGGCTGGGGTGAGGACGTCATAACGGAATATATGGACTTGGAAGACTGCATCCCTGCCGTCGGGCAAGGGGCGCTGTCCATCGAATGCCGATCGGATGACGCAGAGCTGCTGACAGAACTTGCAAAGCTGAATGATGAACAGACGTTCCGCGAAGTGGAAGCGGAGCGGACGTTCCTGCGCGAAATGGACGGATCGTGCCAAGTGCCGATCGGCGGATTCGCCCGTGCATCAGAAGAAGGGATTGCCCTTACCGGTTTCATCGCCGCGCCGGATGCATCCGTCGTCTATCGCCATACGGCTGTCGCTGCGACACCGGTCGAAGCCGGAAAATTCGTCGCTGAAAAACTCCGGAGCGAAGGTGCCGCTGACGTGATCGAACGTGTGAAGGCTGAAATGGATGGACAATAAGCTGCCGCTTTCAGGTGAAACTGTCGTTTTCACGAGCACGAAAAAGTCCGAGGAACCGTTCGAACTGGTTAGGCAATTCGGCGGAGAGCCGGTTTCACTTCCGCTCATCAAGACTTCAGAGCGGCTGCGCGATGAAGACAAATTGAAGTTGAAGCAAGCACAGTCGTATGATTGGCTTATCTTCACGAGCCAGAGTGCCGTCGCTGCATTCAGCGCGAAACTGGATCGGGCGGGCATGACGGCCTCGGACTTCACTGTGAAAGTGGCAGCCGTCGGGGAGAAGACGGCTGCGGCCCTCCAGCGTCTTGGCTTCCGTGTCGGCTTCATCCCGGATGTGTTTAGTGCGGATGTTTTTGTACGGCAATTCAGCCCTTCAGGCGAATCGCTCAAGGCACTGTTCGTCAAAGGCAATCTCGCGGGATCGCTCATCACGGACGAACTGCCGCTGACGGTGGATGAATGGACGGTTTACGAGACGGAAGCGCAAACAGCAGCCGCGGCAAACATTGTTTCGCTCGCGGAGCAGGGAAGTCCGATGTCGATCCTGTTTGCGAGCCCTTCGGCTGTGAAAGTGTTCAGTGACTATGCAGCACCCCAGATCGGCTGGACCGGTTATACGGTCGGCGCCATCGGGCATATTACGGAACGGGCACTGACCGAAGCAGGAGGAACTGCAGACGTCATGCCGGATACCTATACTTTACCTGAACTCGTGCGGACGCTCGCCGAGTCGAAAGGAAGGAACTGACCTATGACACAATTGAATTTCAAACGGCACCGCCGTCTCCGCAGCACAGCAGGGATGCGCGCAATGGTGCGGGAGACCCAGCTGGACGTAAAAGACTTCATTTACCCGATCTTCGTCATTGAAGGTGAAGATATCAAACAGGAAGTACCGTCGATGCCGGGCGTCTACCAGCATTCGATGGACCGCCTTTCTGATGAACTCGATGAAGCGGTCGCCCTCGGCATTCCTTCGGTCATCTTCTTCGGTGTCGTCACTGAAAAAGATGCTGTCGGCAGCGGGGCGTATCATGATCACGGCATCATCCAGGAAGCGATCCGCCTGGCGAAAGAGCGGTATCCGGATCTTATCGTCGTCGCCGATACTTGCCTGTGCGAGTATACCGACCACGGCCACTGCGGTGTCATCGAAGGGGAGCGTGTCCTGAATGATCCATCCCTCGACCTGCTCGTGAAGACGGCCGTCTCCCAGGCGAAAGCTGGCGCGGATATCATCGCACCTTCCAACATGATGGATGGGTTCGTCACAGCGATCCGCCAAGGGCTCGACGCAGCGGGCTTCGAAGAGATTCCGATCATGAGCTACGCCGTGAAGTACGCATCAGCGTATTACGGTCCGTTCCGGGATGCAGCGGATTCCACGCCGCAATTCGGTGACCGCAAGGCATACCAAATGGATCCGGCGAACCGCATGGAAGCGCTCCGTGAGGCGGAGTCCGACATCGCGGAAGGCGCGGACTTCCTGATTGTCAAACCGGCGCTGTCCTATTTGGACATCATGCGCGACGTAAAGAACAATACGCTGCTGCCGATGGTTGCCTACAACGTCAGTGGTGAGTATGCCATGGTGAAGGCTGCCGCGCTGAACGGCTGGGTGGATGAACAGCGCATCGTCTTGGAAACATTGACAAGCATGAAACGTGCAGGAGCGGATCTGATCATGACCTATCATGCAAAAGATGCTGCCCGCTGGCTGGAGGAGACAAAATGAGAGACTATACAAAATCGAAACAGGCATTCGCTGAAGCGGTAGATCTCATGCCGGGCGGGGTCAATTCCCCGGTCCGTGCGTTCAAATCGGTCAACATGGATCCGATTTTCATGGAGAGCGGCAAAGGCGCCATCATCAAAGACATCGATGGCAATGAATACATCGACTATGTGCTGTCATGGGGCCCGCTCATTTTAGGCCATGCAGAGGACGGTGTCGTTGAAGCGCTGCAGAAAGCTGCAGTCAAAGGGTCGAGCTTCGGGGCGCCGACATTGCTTGAGAACGAACTGGCGAAACTCGTCATCGACCGGGTGCCGTCCATCGAAATGATCCGTATGGTTTCATCGGGTACAGAAGCGACGATGAGCGTGCTCCGACTTGCGCGCGGCTATACGAAGCGCAATCTGATCCTGAAGTTCGAAGGATGCTACCACGGTCACGGCGACTCCCTGCTCATCAAGGCGGGATCCGGTGTCGCGACACTCGGTCTCCCGGACAGCCCGGGTGTTCCGGAAGGCATTGCGAAAAACACGATCACTGTCCCGTACAATGACCTGGATAGCCTGAAAGTCGCCTTCCAAGAATATGGAAGCGACTTGGCTGCAGTCATTGTCGAGCCGGTTGCCGGAAATATGGGCGTCGTTCCTCCCAGAGAAGATTTCCTGCAGGAACTGCGCAAGATGACCGAAGAGAACGGCACGCTGCTCGTCTTCGATGAAGTGATGACCGGATTCCGTGTCGGTTATAATTGTGCACAAGGGTACTTCGGCGTGACGCCGGACCTGACATGCCTCGGGAAAGTGATCGGCGGTGGACTCCCGGTCGGCGCATACGGCGGTAAACGCGAGATCATGGAACACATCGCGCCTGCAGGGACGGTCTACCAGGCCGGCACACTGTCAGGCAACCCGCTCGCGATGACGGCGGGCATCGAAACGCTGAAGCGCCTTACCCCTGATTCCTATGATCACTTTGTGAAGCTCGGTGATCAGCTGGAAAAAGGATTCCGCGAAGCAGCGGAAGCGAACAACATTCCGCATACCGTGAACCGTGCCGGCTCGATGATCGGTTTCTTCTTCACAAACGAAGGCGTAATCGATTACGAGTCAGCCAAGACTTCGGATCTGGAGCTCTTTGCCGAGTACTTCCGGCTCATGGCGGAAGAAGGCATCTTCCTGCCTCCGTCGCAGTTTGAAGGCATGTTCCTGTCAGCTGCCCACACGGAAGAGCACATCGCAAAGACGGTGCAGGCGTTCCATACCGTTTTCGGTAAATTGAAGAGATGACAAAACACGCCTTTCCGGCATGGATGCTGCCGGAAAGGCTTTTTGGTCTGTTTGCAGCCGTTTCAGCATATGATGCAGGAGTAAAAGGAGGCGGCTCAATGAAAAAACCGATTGAGTGGACGTTATCGGAGACATTCCAGTTTCCGGCATCAGCAGGCAGTGTAACCGAAGTGAATGAAGTGAAAGTGACAGCCGGCTATCAGGATGACCAGACGGAAGATGCCGTCCGGCTATCAGGGATTTATCATATTGCAGCTAATGTGACGCTCGCTGAAAAAGCAGTGGAGGGCCCGGCGGACAGCGCAGAAGGTGCAATCATGATCGATGACGTGGAAATCGAAGGGGTTAATGGGTACTTCGAATATGCCGTGCCGCTTGAAGTCGACCTTCCGGCAGCAGACGGAGCGCGGGTCACTGCTCGAGTCATCGATTCCTCGGCTTCCGCGACGGACAGCGGCGATCTGCTCGTCATGTGGACCGTACAAGCAGTTGTGGAATCGCCGGAAGCTGCTGAATCGGCAGCACCTGCCCCGGCTGCTGAAGTGAATGCGGCCGCTAAGACGACAGAACCGGCTGAAGAGACATCCGCTGTTGCGAAAAAGTCTGATGAGCCGGTCAAGTCCCAGGCTGAAGAAGCGGCTGTTGCGTCAGCTGAAGTACAGGGTGACGACAGTTCGAGTGTGGCTGTCCTTGCATCGGTATCCGAGGACAGCGGTCATCACGAGATGCTCGCCTTCATCCGCGATCTCGAAGATGGCTATTCCGTCACTCCGTTCACGTTAAATGATGTTTTTGTAGAACAGAAATGAACAGCCGCACAGAAGGCAGAAAAGCAGGAAATCCCCCGTCGTCGGTACGATCAGCAGCCGGATCAGCTGGAAGCAGGAGATCGGGATAATGATCGTCTTGCAGTAGAAGCGTGTCTTGCGCAGCCAGGGCGGGAGCAGATACGGATTGTATCCTCGTCTCAATGACACCATCCTTTCTCAGTGGGCTTGACGGAGCAGGCTCCTATCCGGTACACTGTTGGAAACAGCATAGGGATGCAGTGAGCGGGAAAGCAGTCCAGCAGGCAATTGGCAGAGAGGGTCCGGTACGGTGGGAGGACCTATTGCAGCCGGACAGTTCGTCACCCGTCAGCAGCTTACGTGAACGTGCAGGCCAGTAGCGTAACGCCGGTGAAAAACCGTTATTTTTGTTGAGGCATGAGTGCAGACCCGCACGCATGCAAATAAAGGTGGTACCGCGAACTGACTCCTTCGTCCTTTACTGGCGAAGGGGTTTTTTGTGTTTCCGGAAGGATTTCCGGAGACCCAGCATTCCCTGATTTCAACACTCGAGGAGGAACGGTTATGACAGACAAACAGCAAGTTGAGATGCCGACGAAGTACGATCCGCAGACGATCGAGAAAGACCGCTACGGCTGGTGGCTCGAAGGCGGCTACTTCAAAGCGCAGCCGGAAAGCGGGAAAGAGCCGTATACAATCGTCATCCCGCCGCCGAACGTGACAGGCAGACTGCACCTCGGCCATGCGTGGGACACGACGCTGCAGGATATCCTGATCCGCATGAAGCGCATGCAGGGCTATGATGCCTTATGGCTGCCCGGCATGGACCACGCCGGCATCGCGACACAGGCGAAGGTCGAAGAGAAACTGCGCGCCGGCGGACAGACCCGCTATGACCTTGGCCGCGAGAAGTTCCTCGAGAAAACGTGGGAATGGAAAGAGGAATATGCCGGTCATATCCGCGAACAGTGGTCGAAACTCGGTCTCGCGCTCGATTACTCCCGCGAGCGGTTCACGCTCGATGAAGGGCTCTCCCGCGCAGTCCGCGAGGTGTTCGTCAAGCTCTATAACAAAGGGCTGATCTACCGCGGCGAATATATTATCAACTGGGATCCCGCGACGAAAACAGCGCTGTCCGATATCGAAGTCATCCATAAAGATGTAGCGGGTGCCTTCTATCATATGCGGTACCCGCTCGCGGATGGAACCGGAACGATCGAAATCGCGACGACACGTCCTGAGACGATGCTCGGGGATACCGCAGTCGCTGTCCATCCGGACGACGAACGCTACCAGCACCTGATCGGCAAAATGGTGAAGCTGCCGATCGTCGGGCGTGAAATTCCGATTGTTGCAGACGATTACGTCGAAATGGACTTCGGAAGCGGCGCCGTGAAGATCACGCCGGCCCACGACCCGAACGACTTCGAGATCGGCAACCGTCATGACCTGCCGCGCGTGCTCGTCATGAACGAAGACGGTTCGATGAACAGCCTGGCCGGCAAATATGAAGGCATGGACCGTTTCGAATGCCGGAAAGCGATCGTCAAAGATCTGCAAGATATGGATGTACTGTTTAAAATCGAAGAGCATAACCATTCCGTCGGCCACTCAGAACGGAGCGGTGCCGTCGTCGAACCATATTTGTCGACGCAATGGTTCGTGAAAATGCAGCCACTCGCTGAGAAAGCGATCGAACTCCAGAAGACGGAAGGCAAAGTGAACTTCGTGCCGGACCGTTTCGAAAAGACCTATTTAACATGGATGGAGAATGTCCACGACTGGTGTATTTCGCGCCAGCTCTGGTGGGGGCATCGAATTCCTGCTTGGTATCATAACGAAACCGGGGAAGTGTACGTTGGGGAAGAAGCGCCTGGGGACATAGAAAACTGGCATCAGGAAAACGACGTTCTCGATACGTGGTTCTCGTCCGCACTGTGGCCGTTCTCGACGATGGGCTGGCCGGACACGGAGAATCCGGAATTCAAGCGCTACTACCCGACGGACGCCCTAGTGACGGGCTACGACATCATCTTCTTCTGGGTGTCCCGCATGATCTTCCAGGGGCTCGAATTCACGGAACAGCGTCCGTTCGATGACGTGCTCATCCACGGTCTTGTCCGTGCCGAAGACGGCCGCAAAATGTCGAAGTCGCTCGGTAACGGGGTAGACCCGATGGATGTCATCGATCAGTACGGCGCAGATGCGCTGCGCTACTTCCTCGCGACGGGTTCATCGCCCGGCCAGGATCTGCGCTACTCGACAGAAAAAGTCGAAGCGATCTGGAACTTCGCGAACAAAATCTGGAACGCGTCCCGTTTCGCACTCATGAACATGGAAGGCATGACATACGATGAAATCGACCTGTCCGGCGAACGGTCCGTGGCAGACGACTGGATTCTGACGCGCTTGAACGAAACGATCGATGCTGTAACTAAGCTGTCCGACCGTTACGAGTTCGGCGAAGTCGGCCGTGCGCTCTATAACTTCATCTGGGATGATGTGTGTGACTGGTACATCGAGATGGCGAAGCTGCCGCTATATGGCGAGGATGAGAAAGCGAAGCAGATGACGCGTTCCGTGCTTGCGTACGTCCTCGATAATACGATGCGTCTCCTGCATCCGCTCATGCCGTTCATCACTGAAGAGATCTGGCAAAACCTGCCGCATAGCGGGGAGTCGATCACCGTCGCACCATGGCCGGTTGCAGATCCTCAGTTCACAAATGACAAACGGTCCGAGGATATGCACTTGCTGACAGATGTCATCAAAGCAGTCCGCAACATCCGTGCCGAAGTAAACACGCCGATGAGCCGCCAAGTGCCGCTCTACATCGCAGCAAAAGACGAAGCAACCGCTGCTGTGTTGAATGAAAACCGGGCGTACGTGGAGAAGTTCTGCAATCCGGAGTCTCTCGAGATCGGAGTGGACGTTCAAGCACCAGGAAAAGCGATGTCCGCTGTCGTCACAGGAGCGGAACTGTTCTTGCCACTCGAAGGGCTTCTCGATATCGACGAAGAGATCGCGCGACTGACGAAAGAACTCGGCAAATGGGCAGGCGAAGTGAAACGCGTGCAGGGCAAACTGTCGAACGAGCGCTTCATTTCGAAGGCGCCACAGGCTGTGGTCGATGAAGAACGTGCGAAAGAAAAAGACTACCTCGACAAGCATGCAGCCGTCGAGCGACGCATCCAGGAACTGAAAGAGATCTAAAAGAGAAAAGCTGATTGGTGGGCTCCGCTGCTGCGGAGCCTTTTTCTGTTCGGGGGAGTAGAAGATTGGGGAGCGCTCATAAAAACGGGGAAACGCTCATAAATCTTGAAAAACGCTCATAAATCATGGGAACCGCTCATAAACCGGGAAAACCGCTCATAAATCGCAAAAATCGCTCATAAATCGCGGAAACCGCTCATAAAATCAAAAAACCGCTCATAAACCGCGAAAACCGCTCATAACGGCCGCCAGTTCAGCGTACAATCCCAACAGGAAACAAGCGGAGCGCCACCAATCAGGCTCTCCCATGCAAAAACCCTTACGACTCAGCCAGCGAGTCATAAGGGCTCCTTCAATTTCCGCGATATATACTGCATCAATTCGCGGGCCACGTCCAGCTCGCCGGTTTCATAGAGCGACCGCGCGCCGACGGGGTCTTCGATTTCATTCAGCAGCCAGACGCCTTCCTCATTTCGGATGAAGTCGATGCCGATGTAATCGCTTTTCACTGCCTTCACGATCGTTTCCGCAAACTTCAGCAATGGAGCAGGCGGGCTGAACGGTTCTGCACGCCCACCGAGAGAAACGTTCGACTTGAACGTTCCCGTCCCCGTACGTCTGACAGCACCGGCACACTCGCCACCGATCATGTAAAGTCGTACGTCGGACGCCCCGTGTTCGATGTACGGCTGGACGATCCACTGCTCTTCAGGATGATCTTTTAGCAATTGCCCGGCTTCCGATGCTGACTCGCAGAGATGAACATCCTTTCCGCCATGGCCATCCGCTGTCTTCATCACTGCCGGAAACGAGAGGATCTCCGCTGCATCCCGAAGTTTCCGGCTCGGAATAGCAGGAATTCCGAGCACCATCGCGAGCTGGGCAGTCTGCAGTTTGTCAATGGCGATCCGGGTCACTTCGCTGCGATTGAACACGCGCACCCCGGCTTCTTCCAGACGGCGGCTGAACAAATGGTCCCGCCCGCGGTACACGGCAAACTGAGGGAGCCCCGGCAGCTCCGTCAACTCCTCTTCGATCATCAGCTGAAGCTGCATACCGGTGTCCGCAGCCGCTTCCGACAACCGCCCGGCGAACCATTCATTCCTCACCGAGTCCTCTCGGCTGTACACGAGCCATCCGTTCATGACAACCCCTCCACTATGTACGCAATCATCGCATCCGCAACGTTGATGCCCGTCACATTGTAGATGTTGCGGATGTGCGCCGCCCCATTCACTTCGCACACAATCGGCTGCCCGTCCGGCCCGTACAAAAGGTCAACGCCGGCAAAATCCGCCCCGACCGAACGAGCTGCCTGCAGGGCGACCGATTCCTGTTCAGGCGTCAGTTCGACGACGGAGGCAACTCCGCCATTCGTAATATTCGCCCGGAAATCCGTTTCGGACGACCGCGCCATAGCCGCGGCGACCCGATCACCGACAACATTCACCCGGATATCGCGTCCTCGGCTCGATGCGACGAACTCCTGGAACAAATACTCCTTGCCCCGCAGGCTGTCGACTTTCTCATAATACGCCGTCTCCGTCTCGATCAAGTAGACGTGCATGCCGAACGAGCCGCGTGCTTCCTTAATGATCATCGGCAGGCCAAGTTCGCCAAGCACACGCTCATAGAATCCGCTGTCCCGAATCGTGAAATTCGGATAGACTTTCGGCGCAAGGATTGTCCGGGGCATCGGCACCCCGTCCGCTGCGAGTGCCACTGCTTGCTTCGTCTTGTTGTCACAGCGCTCGATCACGTCCGGATCATTGAAAACAGGAATGCCATGCGACTTCAAATATGTCGCGAGCACGATGTCTTTATCCAGAAAGACGACAAAATCCGGTTTATCCGCAAAGTGTGCCGTTACATCCATTAGCACTTCGTTGTTTCTGAGAATGATGGAGTTGACGCCCGCGCGCAAGGCCGCTTCATGGACGAGATCCGCCTGGTCCTTGAATTTATCGCTTACTAAACTACCATTATAGATTATCCAGCATGTTTTCAAAACGGACCCTTCTTTCTCGTGCTATACTTTAGTACACATTGAATTCACTATAGTTTAGCACAAGGCGGGGGATAAGGATGATTCCGAAGTTGGACGACTATAAAAAGAGGACGGGCCTGACGAGCAGTAATACGATAAAACCCGGTCTCAATGCGATAACTGAAGCGATGCAGCGGCTCGGCAACCCGCAGAAACAGCTGCAGGCTATCCACGTCGCCGGCACGAACGGCAAAGGATCGACTATCGCTTTCATGGAACAGATCTTCCGGGCAGCCGGGATGAAAACAGGCGTGTTCACGTCTCCGGCGATGATCGATATCCATGACCAGATCCGCCTGGACGGCCGGAATGCGACCGAGTACGAATTGCTCGGCAGCTTTCAAGCCATTCATGACGCAGGCCTCAGCGGCGGGCTCACGGATTTCGAATTGCTTACAGCCGCTGCGTTCATAACATTTGCGAAGGCCCGTCCCGATATAATCATCGTCGAATGCGGACTCGGCGGCCGGTACGACAGCACAAATATCCTCGATCCTGCTGTTACGGTCATCACGTCGATCGCCAAGGACCATACCGAGTTTCTCGGGAACTCGCTTACTTCGATTGCCTGGCACAAAGCAGGGATCTTCAAGCCCGGCGTCCCGGCTGTATGCGGAGATTTGCCGGAGGAAGCGCTTGCTGAAGCGGAACAGATTGCCGCGTCGCTGGGCAGTCCTAGTTTTGTATTCGGACGTGACTTTATCATGGAAGGTGAGCTTGAGGAAAACTTCAGCGGTCGACGCTGCATCAGCAGCCTGCAGCGCAAGCTGAAAGGGCCGCATCAGGCGGTTAACGCGGCGGTCGCCATTGAAAGCGTACTTCTAGCCTGTCCTGACATTGAAGAGGGGGCAATCCATGCAGGGATTGAAGAGGCGCGACTCGCATTCCGGTTTGAGGAAGTGGCGCCGGATGTCTATTTCGACGGAGCGCACAACCCAGCTGCAGCAAAACGGCTGCGACAGACGATCGAACGGCAGTTCCCTGGTGAGACTGTCGATTTTGTCATCGGTATGATGGCGAACAAAGACAGCGAAGCGGTGCTGGATGAATTGATTCCGGTTGCGCATTCCTTCACTTTCATCGACTTCAATACTCCGGGAGCTGCACCGGCGAGCACACTTTACGACAACTGTCATTTTGGAAAAAAACAGGTGACAGACAGTCTGGATGCATCTATAATACTAACTAACGATCCGCCGCGGAAGAAAATAGTCTCAGGGTCTTTATACTTGCTAAATAGTCTAAAGGCTCATATACTGGAGTAGACTATATAACTAGAAAATTCTGCACAGCAATGGCAGCGAAAGAGGGTAGAATCGATGAAAGCGACAAGCCGGTCATTTCTGATGTTGGTTCTCATTTGGATTCTCGTGGTACCGACCGGCCTGGCGTACCTCCTGACATTCTATCCGCTTTCTGACGTCAACTGGACGTGGCTCGCCATCACGACGGCTCTCGGCTTCCTGAGTATTTACTTTCCGATCGTCTACAATGGCAAATCGATTGTCCTGTTCGTCTGGTTTACGCTGCCGATCTTCCTGCTGTACGGCCTGACCGCAGAAGTGCTGGTCACGCAAGTCGTCGTAATCGCTGCCGTTCTTTCAAAAGCGCATACAGGAGACGTGCTGTACCGGCTGTTCTACAATTCGCTTGCCTATTTCCTTTTATCTTTCGTTTCGGCAGCGGCATATGCACTGACTGGCGCGGAAGTCGGTACGCTCGCATTCGGCGTTCTTGTTCTCGGTATCTTTGCGTATCAGATCACCTATTCACTGCTGTATGACGCAATTTTCGTACTGTATGGGCGGCTGACAGGTCGGATGAGGAAGAATACGTTCAAGGAGACGCTGTTCCATTATGTCCGACTGATCGTCATTGTCCCGCTGTCCATGTCGCTCTATTATATGCTCGCCCTCTATGGACTCATTGGATATTTCCTCGTCGGCATCCCATTTTTCTTCATCACGTTCGTCATGCGCCTGAACACCCAGCAGGAGGATTTGAATGACTACATCCAGGCTGCCGGGAAGATCGGACGGCAGCTCACCGCAAAAACGAACCGCAAGAGCATTACAGAAGAGTTCATGTCCGAGACGGCTGCTTTGTTCGGCGCCTACTACGTTTATTTGTACGAATATTTCGACGGTTGGCTGGAGCCAAGGCAATTTTACGTCAACGGAAGCAAATCACTGCCGCCTGACGTCCGGCTCGGTACAGGTCAGGGGATTGCCGGCCGGACGCTGGCCGAAGGAAAAGGGATTCTCTTTTCTCAGCGGGACCAATGGGAGAGTCTGTCACTGACTGCGGTCCCTGCGAACTTTGAAAGCCTTATTTGTGTGCCGCTCATCCGGCATCACGGGCCAGCCGGCGCCGTCGTCATCGGAAGCGAAAAACAAGGGGCGTTCGACAAATACCATTTAAATGTTCTTGACCTGCTCAGTTCGTATTACATCGTCGCATCTGAAAAGGCGATGTACATCGAGGAGGCCGAACAGGAGAACAATCGATGTGCGCTGACCGGGCTGTTTAACTATCGCTTCCTCGAGAAACAGCTGGAGAAGGAGATGGCGCTTTTCTCACTCGGCAATTATGCTGCAGTCTCTGCCGTCATGCTGGATATCGATCATTTCAAGAAAGTGAATGACACGTACGGCCACGAAAGCGGAAACCAGGTGTTGAAACAGCTTGGCCGCCTTCTGCAGGAAAACTGCCCGGAAAACGGCACAGTCGCCCGGTACGGCGGAGAGGAATTTGTCTATATCCTCCCGAGGTACGATAAATCCGAAGCGGTCGACTTTGCAGAAAGACTGCGGAAGCTGATCGAGAAAACGGGTATGACCATCGGAGGCAGTCTCACAGCAGAAACAGAAAGCCAAATGATCGACATCACGTCGAGTTTCGGTGTCTCAAGCGCCCCTGAGGATACAGAAGAAGGGATGGGTCTGCTCCGAAATGCCGATCGGGCACTCTACATCGGTGCGAAACAGGCAGGACGCAACCGGGTCGGCAGTTATGTAAAATAGTCATCAGAAGAATGGGAGGGGAAGGAATGACGGAAAAACGGTCCAGGCAATGGATGGCTTCTGTGCTGTGGGTGCTGCTCGTACCAGCCGCGTTCTATGCAGTCTACGTGAAGTTCCCGTTCGAAGAGACGGATCGCTGGTTCCTTGCCGCGAACTTCGTCATGCTCATCATTACGATGAACATCTCATTCAAACTCAATTCGATCACCATTTCGATTGAGCGGTGGATCGTCTTCGTCATCTTTTTCCAGTACGGCCTGTTCGCCGAGATGATTTTCATGCAGGCGGCGATCCTGATGATCCAGTTTTTCAAAAAGTCAAGCCTGCCGCCGGTGTACCGTTTCACGACAAACTCACTCATGTTCCTTTTCGTTTCCGTTTGCAGCGCGATTGCGTACTACGCAGTCGGCGGTCAGATCGGCGGAGAGATGTCAGCCTGGGCTTTCACGGGTGCCGCTATCATCTACGCGCTAACCTATTCACTCGTCAATACGCTCGTACTGTACATCATCCTGAAACTTGAAAAGGCACCAACTGGGGCAATGAGGAACGTCGGGCTTTGGGATTTGACGATGACGCTCGTCTACATTCCGCTCGCCATTGCGTACAGCCTGCTTGCGGACCAGCTTGAAAGCTACGCCGTCCTGCTGTTCGGGATGCCGTTCCTCCTCATTCTCTTCATCATCCGCCGCTATGCGTTCTCCGGAGAGTATCATGACAAACTGACGTCCGCCGTCGAGATCGGCCACGAACTTACTGAGAGTCTGCGGACGGACGAAGTGATTGAAATCTTCATCGAGAAGATTAAAGGCGTCGCTAACTACGATCAGCTTTACCTGCTCGATGTCCGTCACCAAAAAGAACTGACCTTGCTTTCATGTTCGGAAGCCGGGCTGATCGCAAATGAGGCTCAATATTTTTCGTATGATCCGGCTGCGTTTCTGCGTATGGAAACCGGCAGGACAATCATCTGCGGTTCGCCGAAAGAAATCGCATCGCTCAGCTACTTCACATTCAGCCCGGCAGTACAGAGCCTGATGATCACACCGGTCATCCGGAACGGGCAGTCGGAAGGATTCATACTGATGACTTCGTTCCGCCGTAATTTCTTCGAAGACCAGGATACGAGGATGGTCGAGCTGCTGACGGGCTATTTCGAGACGGCCATCGTGAAAGCATTCCACTATGAGAACACGATTTCGCAGAGCGAACGGTGCGGCCTGACAAAACTCCGTAATTTCCGCTATTTGGCGAAACAACTATCGCGCGAAATGGAGCGGCTGCGGGCAGAAGAAGTGCGTGTCCTGTCCGCAATCATAATGGACATCGACCATTTTAAGTCCATCAACGACACCTACGGGCACCAGAGTGGCAACGACATCCTCGTCGCTTTCGCGGATATCCTGCGGAAGTACGAGACGAACGACCGGACATTGGCCAGGTATGGCGGCGAGGAGTTCGTCCTCCTGCTGCCCGGCCTCACCAAGGAGGAAGCCGCACAGCTCGCGGAACGCATCCGTCTGCAAGTCGAGGAATCCATCTTCCGCATCGTGCCCGATCTGTCCGCCGACCGGGGGCCCGTCAACATTCACCTTACCGTCAGCCTTGGCGTCTCCTCCATCCCGGACGACACGGAATCTGAAACAAGCCTGCTGCGCAACGCAGACCGCGCCCTCTACATCGGCGGCAAACAAGCCGGCCGCAATCGCGTCGGCATCTACGAAAACGACAAAACGAAGCCGCTTGAAATATGAAGGGAAGAGATTGCCGAGGCAATCTCTTTTTGGGTTAGGAGACGGGAATCGTCATAAAAATGGGGTGGTGCTTATAAATCGGGGAAATCGCTCATGAAAATGTGGAAACGCTCATAAATCGGCGAAATCGCTCATAAAAGCGGGGAAACGCTCATAAATCGGAGAAATCGCTCATAAAAGTGGGGAAACGCTCATAAATCACGGAAATCGCTCATAAATCTGGAAAAACGCTCATAAATCTCGGAAACCGCTCATAAACCTGAGAAACCGCTCATGAATCGCGAAAACCGCTCATAAAGCCTATGACACCTCTCATAACCGCGTACGTCACTTGGTCCGATAATACCCGCCGCCGCGCCAAATAGGAATTTGACCAATCAAAACCAAGACAGAATGCCTGCGCTTCGCTTTTTTCTGTGAAACCCTACTCCGAATCATTCCATTTACCGTCCTAAAAATCACCTCAAAGACAGCAACTTAGCGTACACTCTCTATTGAACTCTCAACCATAGTCTTGTATGCTGAGAATAGGAAAAAGGAACGAAACGGGGTGAGTGTATGCAACGTAAACCAATCAAAAACCAGGAAGCGGGACTTACACTCATCGAAATCCTGGCCTCCCTTGTCATTCTCGGCATTGTCTTCGTCTCCTTTATGACAATCTTTCCGCAGATGTCGCTGTTCAACAGCCGGACAGAGACGAAACTCGAGACGATGAACGAAGCACGGATTGTGCTGGAGGAGTACAAAGATAAAACAGTCCAGAAGACGAATCTGGGAACAGCTGCTTGTCCGAATAACTCGTGGATCCAAGTGCCATATACTGGAGATCATCCATTTAAAAGTAATCACACACCGATAATTAAAGTGAAAAATTGTCCGGATGTAAAACCTGAAGATTCTCAAGTCAAGGGTGTTGTCCAGCTTCACCAAATACATATAGAAATCCAAAAAGACGGCAAACAAGTCAGCGAATCATTTGGATACGTGGTGGCGGAATGAAGAAAAATGAGAAGTTGAATCAAAAAGGCATAACTCTAGTTGAACTCCTTGCAGTCCTCGTCCTCATTACATTAGTAACCGCCATCATTTGGACAACCATCTCTATCAGTTTCAAGCACACTGAAGTGGAAACGACGAAACTGCAGTTGCAGCAGGAAGCCAATTTGGTAATTACCAAACTGCAAGCAGCACACCGTAAGGGAGAGTGCTACAATATCTCAATCTCCGACAGTACAATTACACTTAACGCCTGCAAGGGAACTGAAGTGTTCCTGAGACATACAAGCGATCAATTTAGCTACGGACCAGTAATGGAAAAGGATATCGAGCCGAAAGAAGAAGATCTTAAACTTCCCGAATTCACTGTGGAGAGTAAAAAAGATCATAAAAAGCTGAAAGTGCCGACCGTCATTTCTAGATATAAAAATGAAGATTGAGGTGATGACAATTGGAAAAGCTAGGTAATGAAAAAGGGTATGCCTTATTACTCGTTTTGTTTCTTATTGTTTTCATCACTGTCATCACTGTTGTATTCATCACCGGCTCCCTCAGTAATGCCAAGCAGGAGCAACGCGTGGACGAGAACCAGCTAGCCGTTACAGCTGCTGAAGCGGGGGTGGATTATTATAAGACGGGATTGTTAAATAAGTATGTGGAAAGCCAAAATGAATTGGACCAACTCGCTAATGTCGAAATGGCAAGGCAGCGTGAAGCGATCGATAAAAAAATTCAAACATCTTTTGATTATAATTTAGTAAAACAGAAGGTTAGTGCGAAGCTACTATCGAAACTAAATGATGAGATTGATAAATATTTTAACGAGAGTGCCATATCGATTACCGATAATTATGCTTTTGAGTTTCAGAACCAACCATCCAAAGAAATATTGTCATTGGTTGATTACAATATTTACTTACATGCTTCTGTTAAAGGTAAACATAAGACTCGAGAAGACAAAGTTTTCCAAAGTATGGACTTAGATATGACTTTTACGCTCAAAGATTTTTCTGCTTCAGCTGGGCCTACTACACCATCACAGATAATAGATATGAATAATCTTTACCCGGATGATAGTGTAGTTCCGTCATGTGGATCATCTAAAGACTTAAAAAATGAAAAATGTAAAGCATCTCGAAATATTGATTACGAACAAATAAAAAATCACTCTACTGTCTATTTCCCACAGGGATATTATAAAAACGGAGACTTGGAGTTGAAGTCGGATGCCTTCATATATAGTAAAGCAGGAATTAAAGAGGGAGATACAGGTTTTCATGCAAATAAATTAGTAGTAAAAGGAAATTCTATATTCACTCATACAGGAAGTTTAAGAACAACAGTATTTGAAGTAAAAGATGATACCAAATTTTTTATTAAGGGATCTATGAACATTTTTGGAGAGGCTGATTTTAAAAATGATTCTGTAATAGCAATCTTAGGATCCGGACGATTTTATAACCACCTAAGCATTAAAAATAATTCAACTGTATGTGTGAACGGATCAATAACTGTTGATGGCGATTTTGAAATTAAAAACGGCGGGAAAATGTATATTTTTGGCGCTTTAAACAAACCGCCATCTGGTGATGGGAAGGTTATTCCAGTTGGACCGACTGAAGTGTTCAGTTATTGTTCTGCAACTTCACCAGGGGAGAATACATGGCCATCACCGAAAGTTGATGCTAGTTATAGATGAAAGGAGAGATCCCAATGACACCCTACCTACTACTACTAACCCTAACTCTCCTAACTACCGGCATCGTCTTCTGGCTCATCCGTACCGGCCGGCTGCCATCCATCGCCCTCTGGATTGTCCTGCTCGGCACCTCAACGGCATTCCTTGCAATGCTCGTCTCTCAGACGATGTCGTTCTGGTACGCCATTCTCGTAATGGCAGGTTTGTCGCTTGCAACAGCGGTGCTGTTGGCGAAGCGGCAGGCGGAGCAGTGAAGGGGAGTATGGGAATGGAGGCTGACGGAACGTGGGAAACCGGACAATTGGTAAGTATTTCATAAGTGTATTAGGCGTGTCGATGCTGCTGTTCGGCGTGGCATCCGCCGGTTCGTTTGCTGCGGATCAGTGGCTGTTCGGCAAGCGGTTTGGTGATCATACATACGCAGGGCCGTTCGATCTGTCGAACAAGACGAGCCGGGAAGCGGAGATCAAGCTGACGTCCGATCTGCTCGGTATGCAGGAAAATCTGCAGGCGGAACTTGTCTATCAGGATACGAAAATTCCAGTGCCTGCCGACCTGATCGATTACAATCCTACAGCGACGGTCGATCAGGCTGAGACGGAAGCGGAGAATCCGCTTATCGCGTCGGTCAATGTAGACGGCCTGCGGGCGTTGCTCAAGCAGGAACTGCCGATGCTTGCGCTCAGTGACAGTGAACTTTCGACTGTTGCTGAAGCGGTCAGTGAGAAGCTGTCCTCCGGTATCATGCCGCAATCTGTCCGTCTGGCGGACTATTTGGAGTCGGGTCAGCCGACTGCGGCAATTGCTTCCGCGGACCTGGCTGCCGATGGGTTCTCCATTCCGATGATGGACATTATCGAAGCGCTCGATGGCGCTGCGCTTGAAACTAAGAAGCCGTTCTCCCTTCTTGCTTTCACCGAGGAGACGGAGCCCGGCCTGGTTGCAGACGATGAGCTGACAATAGTCGCTTCTGCACTGTATGAAGCTGTACTGAAAACGAATTTCTGGGTGGAAGACCGGTCGATCAGCACGGAACTGCCGGACGGCGTCAAACCGGGGTTCGAAGCAGCGATCAACCGGCAGCTCGGGCTCGATTTCAAAGTGACCAATCCGAACGACACTTCCTATATGATCCGCTCCAAATGGAGTGACGGTGCCCTGCACATTTCAATTGTCGGCCTCCCTTTGCGCTTTGCGTATGAGCCATATGTGGCCGAGACGAATACATTCAAACCGAAGACCACCATCCAGTATAACCGTGATTTCGCTGTCGGCCGGGTGGACGAGCTGGAAAAGGGCAAAAATGGCCTGGAAGTGATCGTCCAGCGCAAAGTCCTGGAAGACGGTGAGGTGCTGAACATCGAACCGGTTTCAGAAGATTTCTATGCGCCGGTCGCCAGCGTGGAAGAGCATGCACTTGTTCGTCCGGAACAGAACGACGTAACGAGTGACGGCACTGCCGGATCGGACGGACAGCCGTCGACTGGCGACCATACGGACAGCAGCACAGGTTCATCGGATGATGGGTCCGACGGCAGAAATCCAACCGGCGGGTCAGGGTCACCAAATAGTAATTCAACAAATAAACCGCCGTCAGGCAATAGTAATTCAAACAGCACTGGCGGCAACAGCTCAGGCGGCCAAAAGCCGAACGGCAGCCCGGATGATTCCGTCGGCCATATAGACGGCAAACCATCAGCAAAACCGGAAAGTGACGGACACATCTACGACAAAGGCGGCAATCTCATCAAGTAATCGGCAGTTTGGAGGAGAACAGTCATGGCAGCACCCCGTAAACGGCTCGGCGATTTGCTCGTCGAGTCAGGTTTGATCACATCCAGTCAGCTCGACACGGCGTTAGCCGAGAAACCACGCGATCAGCGGCTCGGTGACGCGCTGCTTGCGCGCGGCTACATTACGGAACAGCAGCTGATCGAAGTACTCGAGTTCCAACTCGGCATCCCGCACATCAACCTGTTTCGATACCCGTTCGACCCGAAACTGTTCAACATCGTGCCGAAGGAGTTCGCGAAACGGAATCTCCTCGTGCCGCTGAAAACGGACGGCGACCGGCTGTTCGTTGCAATGAGCGACCCGATGGACTACTTGACGATCGAGGATCTGCGTCTGTCGACGGGTTTCCATATCGAAACAGCGATCGCGTCAAAAGACGATATTTTACGGACCATCTCCAAGTATTATGAAGATGAATCGTTCGAAGACATCTTCATCGACCAGCCGGAAGAAACGGCTCAGCAGCAAGAAGAACTGACCGATCTCGATTCGCCGATCGTCCGGCTCGTCAACCAGCTCATGGTCTCCGCAGTTACGCAAAAAGCGAGTGACATCCATCTCGATCCGCAGGAGAACGAACTGCTCATCCGCTTCAGACTTGACGGCATGCTGAAGACGGAGCGTGTCCTGCCGAAGCATATGCAAGGCATGCTGACGGCACGCATCAAGATCCTCGCAAACTTGGACATTACCGAACAGCGTCTGCCTCAGGACGGACGCATCAAGACGACGATCGACTTCCGCCCGATCGACTTGCGGGTCTCAACGCTGCCGACCATTTTCGGCGAAAAGATCGTCATGAGGATTCTTGACTTGAGCAGCTCGCTCAGCGATTTGAAGAAGCTCGGCTTCAGTCCGCTGAATCTGGACCGTTTCCTCGATGAAATCACCCGGCCGAACGGCATCGTGCTAATTTCAGGGCCGACGGGATCCGGGAAGTCATCAACGCTGTATGCTGCGCTCAACAAATTGAATCGCGAAGAAGTGAATATCATCACGGTCGAAGATCCCGTCGAGTACCAGTTATCCGGCGTCAACCAGATCCAAGTGAATCAGAACGTCGGCCTGACGTTCGCAACCGGGCTTCGATCAATTCTCCGTCAGGATCCGGATATCGTCATGGTCGGGGAGATCCGGGACCGGGACACAGTCGAAATTGCGATCCGGGCTTCGCTGACGGGACACCTTGTGCTGAGCACGATCCATACGAACGACTCTGTCGCATCGATCACCCGGCTGCTCGACATGGGTGTAGAACCATTTCTTGTCACGGCATCACTGAACGCAGTCGTCGCCCAGCGGCTCATCCGGAAAGTATGCCGGGACTGCGGACGGAAGATGCCTGCCTCTGCACGTGAAAAGGAGATCTTCGCAAAACGCGGAATGTCGCTCGAGGAAGTGAACCGCGGACCGGGCTGCGCGGCTTGTAATATGACCGGCTACCGGGGACGTGTGGCGATCCACGAAGTGCTCATCATCGATGATGCGATGCGGGACTTGATCAACAGCCATGCGACACCTGCGAAGATGCGGGAGGCGGCGATTGACAGCGGCACGGTCTTCCTTGCCGACGATGGACTCGACAAAGTGAAACAAGGCTTGACGACGACGGAAGAAGTGCTCCGCGTTGCGCTGCCGGAGTAGGAGGGATCGCTATGATGAAAGAACAAATCGATAACGTGCTGAGAAAAGCGGTGGAACTGAACGCGTCGGACATCCATCTGACGATTGATGCACCGCCCGTTTTCCGGATAAACGGTGACTTGAAGCGATTCGGCAGCGATCCGATCGACGAACAATTCACGATGGGAGTTGCCCAGGCAACGGTTCCGGAAAAATTATTCGGCGATTTCCGAGCCCATGGGCAGGTCGACTATTCCTATGAAGTACCCGGGGTTGCCCGGTTCCGGGTCAATGCATTCCAGCAGCGCGGCGTAACTTCGCTTGCATTCCGAACCATTCCGACAGATATCCCTTCCATAGAGTCACTCCAGATGCCTGGTATTCTGAAGACACTCGCGGAGACGAAACAGGGGCTAATCCTCGTGACAGGTCCTACCGGCTCCGGGAAGTCGACGACACTCGCATCGATGATCGATTATTTGAACGAAACCTCGAGAAAGCACATTCTGACACTTGAGGACCCGATTGAGTACATGCACCGCCATAAGTCGAGCATTATCGATCAGCGTGAAGTCGGGTTCGATTCGGACACCTTCGCAGACGGTCTGCGGGCCGCCTTGCGTCAGGACCCGGACGTCATCCTCGTCGGTGAGATGCGCGATCTTGAGACGATCTCTACAGCCATCACGGCTGCCGAAACCGGCCACCTCGTCCTTGCAACGCTCCATACGTGGAGTGCTGCGTCGACGATCGACCGGATCATCGACGTTTTCCCTCACGGTCAGCAGGCGCAGATCCGTGTCCAGCTCGCCGGTGTGCTGACCGCGGTCCTGTCCCAGCGGCTCCTGCCGACGTCCGACCGGACAGGACGTCGGGCGGCGACCGAGCTGATGATCAACAACGCCGCGGTCGCGAACTTGATCCGTTCCGAGAAGGTCCATCAGATTCCGAACGTCATCCAGACGAACCGCGCCATGGGCATGCATATGATGAATGCTTCGGTGAAAGAGCTGCTCGACAAGGGACTGATCTCGTACGATACTGCGGAACCGTTCCTCACGGAGGAATCCTGATCATGGCGCGCTTTAAATACGACGGACGCGACGCACGGTCTGTCCGCTCCGGGATAGTCGTCGCGGATAACAAACGGGAAGCCGCACTGAAACTGAAGCGGGAAGGCATCCGGGTGAAAAATCTGACGGAACAGGCGGAAACGACGCTGACGAAAGACATCCAGCTCGGCAAGCCTGTCAAACGCCAGCATTTTATCATGTTCCTCCGTCAATTTTCGACCCTGCTGCGGGCGGGTGTCACGATTGTTGAAGCGATCCGTATCCTCTCCCTCCAAGTGGACGGCAAGCAATTTAAGAAAATCCTTACCGAGGTGAATGAAGACCTGCGGACGGGCGGAGCGCTGTCGGATTCGTTCGCGAAGCACGCGAAGGCATTCGAACCGCTCGTCATCAATATGATCCGGGCGGGGGAGCTCTCCGGAACACTCGACGACTCGCTCGACCGGCTCGCTGTCCATTACGAGAAAGCGTACAAGACGCGCCAGAAAGTCATGTCCGCGCTGTCGTATCCGGTCGTCGTCGGCATCGTCGCAATCGGTGTCGTCATCTTCCTGTTGACCTTTGTCGTGCCGATGTTCGTCGACTTGTTCGACAGCGTCGGCGGGGAACTCCCACTGCTGACCCGCTTCGTCATGAGTGCGAGTGATTTTGCGTTGACGTATTGGTATGTACTCGTCATGATAGCCGCGGCGCTGGCAGTCGCATTTTATCTGCTGCGGACGAACCCGCAGGGCAAGCTGCTGCTCGATACAATTCTTTTGCGGATCCCAGTGTTCGGCGACATCGCGAAAAAGTCGGTGCTCGCGACGCTGACCCGCACGCTCAGCTCGCTGTTCTCGAGCTCCGTGCCGATCCTGCAGTCGCTGTCCATGACGGAACGCGTCGTCAGCAACGAAGTCGTGAAGAACGTGCTCGCCCGCTCGCGTGAATCACTGGAACGCGGCGGATCGCTCACCGAGCCGATGGAAGGCCACTGGGCATTCCCGCCGCTCATCCCGCACATGATCGCGATCGGCGAACAGACAGGGTCTCTCGACGCTATGCTTGCGAAAGTTGCCGATTTTTACGAAAGCGAAGTCGACGCCTCGACCGAGCGGCTGAAAGCGCTCATCGAACCGATCATGATCGTCCTGCTCGCGGGGTTGGTCGGGACTATAGTCCTCGCAATTTTACTTCCAATGTTCGATCTATTTAATCAGATTGATAATCTGTAGGATAAAAGTTTGTGCGAAAAGAGAAAAAGACCAGATTACTAGAGATATAGGTGTACATCTCTGGAACTTTTGATATACTGACAGTACGAACAAAAGCAAGTACACTAAGGAGGAGAATACGAATGAAGAAATTTCTTCAGAAGAAACTTAAGAACGAAAAAGGCCTGACGCTCGTCGAATTGCTCGCAGTTATTGTTATTTTGGGTATCATTGCGGCGATTGCTGTACCATCGATTGGGAATATTATTCAAAATTCGCGTGAAAAAGCTGTATTAGCAGACGCGACAAATGCTATTGAAGCTGCAAATCTATACTTTGCTGAACATCCTGATAAAGGCACGGTTGCTTTGGAAAAATCAGGTGACGTGGATGGTTTGGAAACTGAATATCTTCAAAAGAGTAGTCTTAAGTCAGCAACGGTAAAAAAACAAGACGACAACTCGTTGACCATTACTTTCTCGGGTATAGCTGGTAAGAAAACTGTTTCCGCTGACGATGCTACCAAGAAAGATTTAAGTGATAAGACTGATAAAATAAAGATTGAGAAGACTACAAATCCCTAAAAAGGAGCCAACCCATGCAAATCCCATTCATCTCCCGCCCAAAACGGCCGGTCTCGATTACAATTGAAGAAGATGCCGTCCGTTATGTGAAATTGAAGGCGGGGGATGACCTGGCTGTCGAGGAAGCTGTCGAAGTGCCACTTGCGCCGAATGTGGTGCATGACGGGCGGGTCGTGGATCCGGCGGGGCTGGTTTCCGTGCTTGACGGGCTTGCGAAGGAGTGGGGCATTGCAAAACGCAGTGTCCAGTTCCTCGCTCCCGATACATATGTAATGATCCGGAAAGTGCCGTATCCGGAAGATGTGATGGACGATGAACTCAAAGGGCACTTTTTCATAGAAATCGGGTCGTCGATCTATTTGCCGTTCGATGATCCGGTTTTTGACGTTGTGCCGTATTTGCCGAATACCGAGTCGAACGAAGCTATTCTGATCGCTTCGAAGGAAAGTGTCGTTACCGGGTACGAGCAGGCATTCGAAACTGCGAAATTCGATCCGCTTGTTGCGGACATCGCGCCGCTCGCCCTGTACCGGCTTGCGCACGAAAAGCACCGGTTCACCGGTACGGAGCACGTTCTGCTGGCGGACCTGACGGCGGGCAAGCTCGTCGTCTCGATCTTCCACAACCATTATCCGCTGTTCATGCGCCCGGTCGACTTGGAGAGCGCCGCGGATATCAGCCTGACGGACACGGACTTGCCGGCGTCCTCGTCGCTGTTGTCTCCAGGAGCGATCGTGCAGGAGCTGGAGAAACTCGTCAATTTCTATCGATATAATTTGTGGAACGGCGGTGCGACGATCACCCATCTGCTCATCAACGGGCCGTATGCCGCGATGGAGGAACTGCTGGCGCTCGTCGGGGAACGGCTGAACGTTGCGGCGAGTCCACTGCTGCCGGAACCGTTGCAGTTTGCGAATGGCGGTTCCGTCCCCGCATCGTTCAACCGGACGATCGGACTTGCGCTGAAAGAGGTGCCTCATGCTAGTCGACATTAACTTACTGCCGGAAAAAGAGAGGGAGCGCTCGGGCCTCCTGTATGCCGCGCTTGGCGTCCTTGGCGCGGCTCTTCTTTTCTGGCTCATTTTCTATTTGCTCACCCGCAGCCTGTCGGCGGACACCGAGCGTCTGGACGGGCAGCTGACGAAGCTGCAGCTCCAGCAGACGGAACCGAGCGCACGGCTCGACCGTTCCGAGAACGCTCAGGCGTTCGACCAGCTGGCGGCGAGTGTGCAGTGGGCGGAGGACTTCCGCTATGCGACAGCGCCGCTGCTTGAAGATTTATCCGCACAACTGCCGCGCCGTGGGTTCTTCAGGTCGTTTGCGTTCGCTGCGCCGCACCAGGCGACTGTGGAAATCCAGTTCGATCAGAAGGTGGAAGCGGCCTACTACTTGACCAATATCCTTGCTTCCGAATCCGTCGAGACGGCGTCGATCGAATCAATCGTTACCGAAGAGATCGACGAAGCGGACGATACAGCGGCAGACAGTGAAAAGGCAGTGCGCCGCTTGCTGCCGCGCTATATCGCGACGTATACGATTTTCTTCAATGATCCGCGCGGAACGCTCGACGGAGCAGCGCCGGCCGTGCCGGAAGATGAGCCAGCTCCTGCAGGGGACGAACCGCCTTCGGACGGCACGTCCCCTGCCACTTCAGAAGAGGAGGGATCTGATGCGCAGCCTGACTAAACGCCAAAAAGATCTGACGCTGCTCATCCTGTCACTCGTCTTCTTCGCCGTCATCGCGGCGTACAGCTGGTACCGGATGTATGCACCGGCTAAAGACGACAACGCACGGGTCGTGTCATCGATCGTCGATCAGCGTGAAGTCCTCTTTGAACTGCAGCGCCAGCTGGCGGCGAAACCTGAGGAGATGTCGTCGAGTTCCCGGCCGCTCCAGCAGAAAGTACCGGTCGTGCCGCTCGAGGAACTGCTCGTCGTCCAGCTCGAAAAAGCGGAAGTGAAATCGGGGACTGCGATCCGCGACATCCAGTTTACGAAAGACGCTGCCGGCCTCGAAGTTGCGGATCCTGCGGAAACTGCTGACGGATCGTCTGATGACGTCTCCGCCGGCACAACAGCCGATTCGCCGGAAGCGGCATTGCGGCGGGTCACCGTCGACATCGAGCTTTCTGCCGACTCCTATGAATCCATCGACCGGTTCATCCGCGAAGTGGAACAGATGGAGAGGATCTTCATTGTCCAGACGATCGAACTGACACCTCCGGAAGAGGAGCGGGAACAGACGGAGGAAGCTGCGCCACTCGAGCTGACCGTGTCCTTCCAGGCGTTCTACCGCCCGGATTTGACGGAACTGCTGCCGGACGTGCCGAAGCTTGATGCTCCGGCGCCTGCCGGCAAGGAAGACCCGACTGCGGGTGAGGAGGAGAGCGGATGACCGCCGTCTGGACTGTTCTGTTCTTCGTCTACGGGACGTTGTTCGGCTCGTTCTATAATGTAGTCGGCCTCCGTGTGCCGAAAAAAGAATCGATCGTGTCTCCTCCGTCCCATTGCACGGTGTGCGACCGCCGGCTGACGCTGCCCGACCTCGTACCGGTGCTCTCGTTCGTTTTCCTTCGCGGGAAATGCCGCGGCTGCGGGACGAAGATCAGCCCGATCTATCCATTCATGGAATTCATCACCGGCATCCTGTTCGCGCTGGCCTATCTGCAGTTCGGATTCACCGCTGAACTGGCTGTCGCGCTTGTTTTCCTGTCGATGCTCGTCATCATCACCGTGTCGGACATCGCCTACATGCTCATCCCGGATAGAATCCTGCTGCCGGCGGTCGTCCTGCTGGCACTGCTGCGTCTCTTCAGTCCGCTTACGCCATGGTGGGACAGTTTGCTTGGGGCAGCGGTCGGTTTCGGCATTCTGCTGCTCGTCGCGATCGTGTCGAAAGGCGGTATGGGCGGCGGGGACATCAAGCTGTTCTTCGTCATCGGCCTTGTGCTCGGCACTCAACTCACGCTGCTGACGCTGTTCCTCGCGGCGCTGATCGGCTCGGTCGCCGGCATCCTCCATTTGAGGAGGACAGGGCAGGGCCGGAAGACGCCGGTGCCGTTCGGTCCGTCGATCGCTGCGGCCGCCGCTGTCTGCTATTTTGCGGGGGATGCGCTTGTCGGATGGTATCTGACACTGTTTACTTAAGTCGAACAATTCTTCCGAACAAGACGACAGGAGTCTTGTTCTTTTTTGCGTTCGCCCTGCTACGATGAAGGCATGGGGGGGATGGACATGAACTTTAAAAAGAGATATTCCAAATTGACGATCATGCTCGCGCTCGGACAAGGGGTGCTGCTCGGCATCATCGCCGTCGCTGTCGTCGGTTTCATCTTGATGAAAACAGAGAAACCGGATGCTGCGGCGACAGCGGATCCGGAAGTTCCGGCGAGCGGGCCCGCTGCGAGTGAACAGGGTGGATCGGCGGACAGCGGTAAATCTGCTGAAGAGAAACCGGCTCTCGGCGCTGCCGTCACGATGTACGCCCGCCAGCATGGGGTGTTTTCATCCAAGGAATCGGCAGCTTCGTTCGTGACGGAAGAACAGGTGCCGGCCGCGGCGGTCGTCAAGGCGGACAGTCAGTTCTACGTCTGGAGCGCACTCGGACTCACTGAACAGGACGCAGATCCGGCGGGCATGGAGGACGCGTTCCGGAAAACCGTATCCGTGACGCCGCTCGCTTGTGAGGGAGGGGAAGGGCAGCTTGTGCAGGCAGTGATGCAGGCGAAGAAAATTTCCGAAATCCAGGATTTGATCACTCAGCGCAAACAGTCGGCGGACGGCGGGAAGAAAGACCCGTTTGTCGAGCAGATGACCGCCATCACAGCGTTCACGGACGATCTGAATATTATCCGTATGCACGTCCTAGCCTATTATGCGGAGAAAGGTGACTGTGTCAAACTTCAATTTTGACGCCAGAAACAGTACCAAATCGGCATTATCCGTTTTCCGTGACAATTTTCTTTGCCTGATAAGTGTCGTAAGATGGGGCAAAGGAGGCGTTACCTGATGTTATTTGAAACTAATGAAACCATTATTCTGGCATCCTCTTCGCCGAGAAGGAAAGAATTGCTTGGCAGACTCGGTGTTCCCTTTACGGTCATTCCGAGCGGCGCGGAGGAGCCGCCGATCGAAAAGTCGGAAAGTCCGGAAACTTATGCCGGGCGGCTGTCGTCCCTTAAGGCGTCCACACTGTATGCAGACCACCCGGGAACCGTCATTATCGGTGCCGATACGGTGGTCGCGCTGGACGGAAAGGTGTTCCCGAAGCCGGAATCTGCATCAGAAGCGGTGCAGTTCTTACTTGAGCTTTCGGGACAGACTCACAGTGTCATAACCGGTGTGACGGTTCTATGGGACGGTCACTCCGTCCGATTCACGACAGCAACCGACGTGACGTTCCGGGAACTTGACAGCGCCCTCATCGAAGCCTATGCAGCGACAGGTGATCCGCTCGACAAGGCAGGCGGCTACGGTATCCAGACGGCGGGGGGCCTGCTTGTCGAGGAAATCCGGGGCGACTATGACAGTGTCGTCGGCCTGCCGATTGCGGAGCTTGCGCAAGTGCTCCGCCGGAACGGCATCATCCGGCTGAACGGGGAGGCGCTCCCATGACGGCAGACTACAAGGATACGCTCATGATCCGCGATATCCATTTCGCCGACCGGCCGCGCGAGCGGATGACGCGCCAGGGCGCTGCAAGTCTCTCCAATCAGGAACTCGTGGCGATCCTGCTGCGGACCGGCTCCCGGACTGAATCAGTGCTCGTCCTCGCGAATAAGCTGCTGTCGGAATTCGATAAAATCCAGGATCTGCGCGACGTTTCGATCGAGGAACTGACTTCCGTCAAAGGGATCGGTGACGCAAAAGCGGTACAGATAATGGCGGCCGCTGAACTCGGCAAACGGATCTATTCCGTCGCCCAGGATGGCCGCTACGTCATCAAGTCGCCGGAAGACGCGGCTGCGTACCTGATGACTGATCTGTCGAAATTGAACCAGGAGCATTTCGTCGTGCTGTTCCTGAATGTCAAAAACGAAGTGCTGCACAAGCAGACGATCTTCATCGGTAGTCTGAATTCGTCGATCGTCCACCCGCGCGAGATTTTCCGCGAAGCGGTGAAGCGGTCGGCGGCGTCGCTCGTCGTCGCGCACAACCATCCGTCCGGCAACGCCACCCCGTCGCCTGAGGATATCGAAGTGACGAAACGGCTGACGGAAGCGGGAGAGCTGATGGGCATCGACCTGCTCGATCATATCATCATCGGGGATCAGCGCTATATCTCCCTGAAAGAGAAAGGGTACATGTGACACTGTGAATTTGTTCGCCTTTCCGTTATACTATGGTGTATGCTTTTATCAAGACACATAAAACGGTACAGCAGAAAGGAAGAACGGATTTGTTTGGACTAGGAGCGAGAGATGTCGGGATTGACCTCGGCACCGCCAATACGTTGGTATTCATCAAAGGAAAAGGCATTGTCCTGCGGGAACCTTCCGTAGTTGCAAAAAATACGATGACAAATGAAATCGTCGCAGTCGGAAGCGCTGCGAAAAATATGATCGGCCGGACGCCGGGCTCCATCGTGGCGACCCGTCCGATGAAAGACGGCGTCATTGCCGATTTCGACATTACGACAGCAATGATCGAGCATTACATGAAAGAAGCGACAAAAGCATCGGGCGGCGCCTGGAAGAAGCCGAATGTCATGATCTGCGTCCCATACGGCATCACGTCCGTTGAACAGCGCGCGGTCATCGACGCAGCCCGTCAGGCAGGTGCGAAAGATGCGTATACGATCGAGGAGCCATTCGCAGCGGCGATCGGTGCGAATCTGCCGGTCTGGGAACCTACCGGCAGCATGGTCGTCGATATCGGGGGCGGCACGACGGAAGTCGCAGTCATCTCTCTCGGCGGCATCGTGACGAGCGAATCGATCCGTGTCGGAGGGGATACGATGGATTTGGCGATCATCAGCTATATCCGCAAGACATACAACCTGACGATCGGTGAACGCACAGCGGAAGCCATCAAGATCGAGATCGGTTCGGCAAGCGCTGTCGAAACGGCCGAAAAGATGGAGATCCGCGGCCGCGACCTGCTGACAGGCCTGCCGAAAACGCTCGAAATCTCGCAGGATGAAATTGTGGAAGCTCTCCGAGAGTCGCTCTTGCAGATCGTCGACGGCGTCAAGAAGACACTCGAGACGACACCGCCGGAACTGTCAGCGGACGTCATGGAACGCGGAATCGTCTTGACAGGCGGGGGCGCACTGCTGCGCAACCTCGACAAGGTCATTTCGGACGAGACCAATATGCCAGTGTTCATCGCGGAAGATCCGCTTGACTGTGTCGCAATCGGGACAGGCAAAGCCCTCGAGAACTTTGACGTTATTAAAAAAATGCAAGCGAAATAATTGAGGGAGGATATCGGCAATGCCGCGATTTTTTTCGAACAAACGATTAATTTTACTGCTCGTGGGCGTCATCGTCCTGGTGGCGTTGATAGCTTTCTCTCTGAAAGACCGGCAGAGCGCCAACCTCCCCGAAAAAATGGTGAAAGACGTGGTCGGTTTTGGACAGTCCCTGTTTTCAAAACCGGCGCATGCCATCACCGGCTTTTTCGACGATATCGATGGAATCATGAATACATATGAAGAAAACCGGACGCTGAAGGCCCGCCTGACGGAGTACGCGTCGAACGAAGTGGAACTCGCGGATGTGAAAGAGGAGAACAAGCGGCTTCGGGATATTGTCGACAAACAGGAAGACCTGCGTGCCTACGATCCTGTGCAGGCGACTGTCATTTCGCGGAACCCTGACCAATGGGAAGAGAAGATCATCATCGACAAAGGCGAAAGCCAGGGCGTGAAGCGGAACATGGCCGTCATCACGGCGAACGGCCTGATCGGCAAAGTCGTCCTCGTGACGAAGACGCAGGCGACAGTCGAACTGCTGTCGACGGAGAACCAGAACTTCCGAGTTTCCGCGATGATCCCCGGCAAAAAAGATATTTTTGGTCTGATGGAAGGATTTGATCCGGAGCGCGGCGAACTGATCATGAAACGGATCGATTCGAGCCTGGACGTGAAAGTCGGCCAGAAGGTGATATCATCCGGCCTCGGAGGAATTTTCCCGAAAGGTCTGCTGATCGGCGAAGTGACGGAAGTGTCGACGGATGATTATGGGCTGACGAAGCTTGCCTACGTCCGGCCGGCAGCCGAATTCTCGATGCTCGACCATGTCATGGTGGCGAAACGGCAGTCAGAGCCCGCACAAGGGACCGATTCGGAGAATGCGTCTGCAGCAGAGGGGGAGGAAGGCTCATGACCCGTTTCCTCATCCCTCTGATTGCGGTCGTTTTGTTTTTTCTGGAACCGGTGTTCAGCCTGTTTTCACCGATTGAATTGGGTGGGATGCGATATACGCTCGTCCCCCGTTTCCTGATCGTCTATTTCGTGTTCCTGGCGTCCTATTACGGTCGGCGGAACACTTTAATTTACGGTTTGGTCTTCGGCCTCTTGTATGATATGTACCACATTGATATTATTGGGATATATACGTTTCTCTATCCGCTCATTTGTTTCTTGGCGGCGCTCATCATCCGGCATGTCCATCGCTCCATCTTTTCCGTGATGGCCCTGTCGCTCGTCATGATCATTTTTCTTGAGATGATGTCGTATTTGTTCGCCAGTCTCATTGCGCTGACGTCAATCGGCTTTGACGTCTTTTTGACGACACGGCTCGTGCCGACCGTAATCGCGAACTCGGTCTTCATCCTGCTGTTCGGCTGGCTGTTCCATAACTGGCTGTACAAACGAGTCATAGAGAGGCAGATCGGTATGTAATTTACGCGATAGGGGCGGGTGAGGCTTGTGCCAAAACAACAACCGAAACAATCATTGGTAACCATAAAAGGGACGAAGGATGGACTGGTCCTTCGGCTTGACGATCAGTGCGCGTACGCTGACCTGCTCGAGGAACTGGGCCGCAAAACGAAGGATCCGGGGCTTGAAGGAGCGGTCGAAGTGAAGATCCACACCGGCCACCGCTACTGCAGTGATACGGCGATGAAGGAAATCATCCAGACCGTGCAGGCTGCCGGACAGCTGCGTGTTTCAAAGATTCAAAGTGATGTTATTACAATGGAAGAATGCAACCAGCGCATCCGTGAACAGCAGTCCGAGACGTATATCGGTATTGTCCGTTCCGGTCAGGAAGTGCGGGCGGAGGGCGACCTCGTCGTCATCGGGGACGTCAACCCGAACGGCCACGTTTCTGCTGCGGGGAGCATCTACATACTCGGACGCCTGAAAGGGAAGGCACACGCCGGGAACACCGGCAACCGGGAAGCGGTCATAGCCGCTTCCTGGCTCGAAGCGACCCATCTCATCATCGCGGACCAGATGGAGACGATGACCGATGAACTTGCCATCTTATCGGAGCATCCGGAAATGGAATGCGCCTATCTGCATTCGAACGGATTCATCGCTATTGACCGTCTGCAGGACTTGAGACTGCTGCGTCCGAATTTGTCTACATTCAAAGGGGGGAGCTAATGTGGGAGAAGCAATCGTCATAACATCCGGAAAGGGCGGCGTCGGGAAAACGACGTCGTCTGCAAACCTCGGCACTGCATTGGCCCTTCAAGGGAAGAAAGTGTGCCTGGTCGATACCGATATCGGTCTGCGGAACCTCGACGTCATCCTCGGTCTTGAGAACCGGATCATCTATGATCTGGTCGACGTCATCGAAGGCCGCTGCCGCATTCAGCAGGCGCTCGTCAAGGATAAACGATTCGAAGACCGACTGTTTTTACTGCCGGCTGCACAGACGACCGATAAGAATGCCGTCACACCGGAGCAGATGAAAGACCTGATCACCGAACTGAAGCGCGACTATGATTATATTTTGATCGACTGTCCGGCCGGCATCGAGCAGGGCTATAAAAATGCCGTTGCCGGTGCAGACCGGGCAATCGTCGTCACAACACCGGAAATCTCCGCAGTGCGAGACGCCGACCGGATCATCGGCCTGCTCGAACAAGAAGACATCGAGCCGCCGAAACTGATCATCAACCGGATCCGCCGCTCGCTCATGAATTCCGACGATACACTTGACGTAAACGATATCACGTCACACTTATCGATCGACCTGCTCGGCATCGTGCTGGACGATGAGAACGTTATCGCCTCCTCGAACAAAGGCGAGCCAGTCGTCATGGACCCGAACAACCCGGCGGCACTCGGCTACCGCAACATCGCCCGCAGAATCCTCGGGGAATCCGTTCCGCTCATGTCGATTGACACGGGCAAGCCCGGTTTCTTCGGCAAGCTGAAATCATTGTTCAAGAAATAATCATCCGAGCCTCTGTACCTTTTCGGTGCAGAGGTTTTTTCTTGCGTCCGAAGCCGCCGTGTTCCCGACTATTCCGCAAGACCCCCTCATATACTGTCAGAAAGGAGGGGTGTGCGTGAAAGCTAGGAAACGATGGCTGGCGGCTCTGCTGTTCACCGCTGCGGTGCTCGGCACGGCACAGCTTGAAAAGGCCGGCCGCATCGATCGGCCGGTGACCCAATATTTGTCAACAGGTCAAGATTTTGTGGCGATAAAGAAATGGGCGGCATCACTGATTGATACGGAAAAAGGCGGTATGATCCAAGTGAGCGGTGATGTGAAGGCAGTCGATCCGTTCGCTGCATATGAATCGATGCAGCCGTACAAATCGGGTGTCATTCTGTCGTATGCGGAGCCGCTGCCGATCGCTGCACGGGGAGACGGACTCATCGTCTTCACGGGGTTTACGAGACAGTCGGGGAAGACGCTGACCGTTCAGTATGACAACGGCGACGAAGTGACATACGGGTTCGTCGGATCTTTCGCGAAACTGCCGTATACGACCGTGGCACAAGGGGACACGCTCGGCATGATGGAGGAAGGCGCCATGTATTTGAAGGTGAAGCGGGACGGTCTGGTGCTTGACCCGACGCTGCTCCCTGCGTTCTTTGCGGAAGTGCCGAATTGAAGTTCAGGCTTCATCCGGTCCTGCTTCCGCTTTTTGTCTTTCTTGCCATCATGGACGGGCTCGCTGCTTATGCGACTGTGTTTCTGTCGCTGTTGGTCCACGAAGCGGGACATATTTTCGCGGCGCTGGTTTTCGGCATGCGGGTGCGCTCGGTGACGATCTATCCGTATGGCGGAGAGCTGATCATCCCGCGGAAAGAAGAGCATCCCAAACCGGCGCAGTTCCTGCTCGCGCTCGGCGGGCCGGCAGCAACGGCATTACTTCTCGCCGCAGCATGGGCTGTGCCGTTCCCGGGGGCGGAAGACGTCATCCGGGTGCAGCTCGTGATCCTGCTCGTTAATCTGCTGCCCGTCCTGCCGCTCGACGGCGGACAGGCGCTGCTCGTGCTGCTGGAGAGCGAATCGAGCCGGCACGCCGACCATACGGCATTCATATTGTTTTCCATCGCTTTTTTGCTGACAGCGTTCGGGCTGCTCGTGACAGGGCTGCCGGAGACCATGCTGCTGGCGGCACTCTCTGTCTTTTTATGCTTTCAGAATATCAGCGTATTCCGTTACAGAAGATATCGCCGTGTCTATGATCGTTTGAAAAGAAACCGCTTGACGTGAGGACGCCGATCATGATATTATTCTACTGTTATGTTTGTAGCGCACCTGTGCTGCAACCGCTCTGAAACGGGTACAAGCATCTTCGGATCACCCGTAAAGGCGAGTCTAAGACTATTGAGGAGGTGCAAGTATGTACGCAATTATTGAAACTGGCGGAAAGCAAGTGAAAGTGGAGCAGGGTCAGGAGATCTTCATCGAGAAATTGGTGGGCGAAGCTGACGAAACTGTCACATTCGACAAAGTTCTTTTTGTAGGCGGAGATGACGTGAAAGTCGGCGCTCCATTCGTGGAAGGCGCAACTGTTTCAGCGAAGATCGTGAAACAGGGCAAAGGCAAGAAAATCACTGTCTTCAAATACAAGCCAAAGAAAAACTACAGCCGCAAACAAGGTCATCGTCAGCCATACACGAAGGTTGTCATCGAAGGCATCAACCTGTAAGCCGCGATGATTCAGTTGACAATCGAGAAGCAGTCATCGGGCCGTATCGTCTCCTTTGAGATGAGCGGACATGCCGATTATGCCGAGCATGGGAAAGACTTGGTGTGCGCAGCGGCTTCCGCTGTGTCGTTCGGTGCTGTCAATGCACTGATTACACTGACAGGCATCACCCCGGTCATCGAGCAAGGTGCCGAGGGCGGATACTTGAAAGTCGTGCTGCCGGAAACGGGAGATGACCATGACCAGCAGGTGATCGTGCGTGCCATGATTGTCTCCATGCAGACGATTGAACAAGATTACGGGCAATTCATAAAAATATCCTATACCAAGTAGGAGGTGGAACACATGTTACGTTTAGATCTTCAGTTTTTCGCATCGAAAAAAGGGGTAGGTTCTACTAAGAACGGCCGTGACTCCGAATCGAAACGTCTTGGCGCAAAGCGTGCCGACGGACAATTCGTTTCAGGCGGTTCAATCCTTTATCGTCAGCGCGGAACGAAAATTCACCCAGGTGAAAACGTAGGCCGCGGAGGCGATGATACTCTTTTCGCTAAAGTTGACGGCGTCGTACGCTTCGAGCGTTTCGGCCGCGACAAGAAAAAAGTAAGTGTGTACCCTGCAGTGCAGGAAGCATAATAATTGAATCCCGAAAGGACTGCACGCGACGCTGTGTGCAGTCCTTTTTTTGTTTTCCAGGCGGCCTGGATAGTGCTATACTGGAAGGAACGAAACCGCAGGCGGTGAAACAGATGAGTGGGAACAAGGAATCCGAATTGACCGTCCGCGGCGCGCTGCAGTTTGCCCGGCACGATTTTCTGAACGAGCTGCAGCTCATCCTCATGCAGCTGGATCTCGGCCGTGTGCCGGAAGCACGGAGCCAGCTGCTGGAAGCGACCGAACGGCTGAGCAGTATTTCGCGTCTCGGCGGCCTCGGCATGCCTGATGTCGAAACGTGGCTGCTGACGTTCGGCTGGCGGTATAAGACGTTCACAAGCGAACTCGAGGCACAAACCAGTCAGCCGGATTGTAGGCGGCTGGCGTCCGAGCCGGAAGTCGTCCGATTCCTGGATTCCCTGTTCCGGCAGCTCGAAGAACACGCCGATCCGTTTGCCGACAATACCGTGGAAATCATGGTATCCGCAGACGGACCAGACTGGAAGCTGACGTTCACAGTGCCCGCGGAGTCGGCGCCCATTGAATGGGAGAGGCTGGAACGGGAACACTGGAATGCAGAAGTCTATCGCAGTACGGAGTATTGGACGTTCACGATCAGTGGACAATAGGAGGAACTGACATGTTTGTCGATCACGTAAAAGTGTACGTAAAAGGCGGTGACGGCGGCGATGGGATCGTCGCTTTCCGCCGTGAAAAATATATCGCTTTCGGCGGACCTGCCGGAGGCGACGGGGGCAAAGGCGGCGACGTCACCTTTGTCGTCGATGAAGGGCTGCGAACGCTCATGGATTTCCGCTACCAGCGGCATTTCAAGGCACCGCGCGGCCAGCACGGAGCGAATAAGAACCAACACGGCCGCCAGGGGGAGGACATGGTTATCAAAGTCCCGCCCGGCACCATTGTGACGGATGTGGAAACGAACGAAATCATCGCAGACCTCGTCGAAGACGGCCAGACTGCGGTCATTGCCCGGGGCGGACGCGGCGGACGGGGGAACAGCCGATTCGTGACCCCTCAGAACACAGCACCGGAGCTCTCGGAAAAAGGGGAGCCCGGTGTGGAACGGGAAATCAGTCTGGAATTGAAAGTGCTCGCGGACGTCGGCCTCGTCGGATTCCCGAGTGTCGGGAAGTCGACGCTGCTGTCGGTCATTTCGTCCGCAAAGCCGAAGATCGGCGATTATCATTTCACGACGCTTGTGCCGAACCTCGGTCTCGTCGAAACGGACGATCACCGGACTTTCGTCATGGCGGATCTGCCGGGTCTCATCGAAGGGGCACATGAAGGGGTCGGTCTAGGCCATCAGTTTCTGCGCCATATCGAGCGGACACGCGTCATCGTGCACGTCATCGATATGTCGGGACTCGAAGGGCGCGATCCGTTTGAAGATTTCGAGACGATCAACGCGGAGCTCGAACAGTATAATCTGCGCTTGACGGAACGTCCGCAGATCATCGTTGCGAATAAGATGGACATGCCGGACGCCGAGGTTAATTTGGAACTGTTCAAGGAACAGCTTGGTGAAACGGAGCACAAAATCTTCCCGATTTCAGCACTGACGCGCAAGGGTCTGGAGGAGCTGCTCTATGCAATCGCTGACCTGCTGGAAGTGACCCCTGAATTCCCGCTTTACGAAACGGAAGAAGAGGAAGAAGAACATTCCGTCCTCTACAAATACGAGCCGGAAACACCGGACTTTAAAATCACCCGCGACGACGACGGAGCCTACGTCCTGTCTGGCTATGCCATCGAGCGCCTGTTCAAGATGACCGATTTCAACTTCGATCAGTCGGTCCGTAAATTCGGCCGGCAGATGCGCGGAATGGGTGTCGACGATGCACTGCGTGAACGCGGAGCGCAAAACGGGGACATTGTCCGCCTGCTGGACTTTGAATTTGAGTTTATCGAGTAAACAGACAGCCGTTTCGGACGGATGCAGGGGGATGGACGATGAAGCAGCTGGGAGATGACCAATTCTACCTCGTGCGGGAAGATGTGCTGACCGAGTCGATGCAGAAGATGCTCGAAGCGAAACGGCTGCTTGCTTCCGGAGAAGCATCGACAATCCAGGAAGCGACCGCACAGGCAGGATTATCGAGAAGTGCTTTCTACAAATACAAAGATGCCGTCTACCCGTTCGAAGCGATTGCACGCGAGCGGGTTTTGACGGTATTCATTCAGCTGGAGGATCTGAAGGGATCACTGGCTGTACTGATGGGAATCATTTCGGGAGCGCATTGCAATGTGCTGACGATCCATCAGACGATTCCCGTGCAGGGACGCGCCAATATAACGCTGTCACTGGACGTGACAGAGATGACAGTGCCGATGGAGGCGTTCGTTCACAAATTGAATGCGCCGAGCTTCGTCGATTCCGTTCATCTGATCAGTTCAGGGGCATTGTAAGAGAGGATGAAGAAGATGAACGAACGATCCGGACAGCCGACGGTCGCCTATTTAGGACCGGAAGCATCATTTACCCATATTGCTGCTAAAGGTTTCTTTGGACAGGCGGGACTTGTGCCGTATCCTTCCATTCCTGACTGCATTGAAGCCGTTGCTGAAGGGCATGTAGCATACGCTGTTGTGCCGCTTGAAAATGCCCTCGAAGGGTCCGTGCCGCTGACGATCGATTACTTGTTCCACGGGAGCGAACTGTTCATCAACGCGGAGCTTTCGACACCGATCCGCCAGCACCTGATGGTGAATAAGGAGCTTCAAGGCGGTTTAGATGGACTGGAATCGATCCATTCCCATCCGCATGCGCTCGCACAATGCCACAAGTACTTGCAATATCATCATCGCCGCGTACCGCTCATCCAGACGTCTTCCACGGCGGCCGCAGCCAAATATGTGGCGGAGCATCCGGAGCTTCCGATTGCTGCAATTGGCAATCAGCTTGCTGCGGAAACGTACGGCTTGCGACTTGCTGAAACGTCAATCCACGATTTCCATTTCAATCATACGCGGTTTGTTGTGCTGTCACTGCGCAAAGAAACTCTTCGGATGGCGAATCCCGGTATTCTGAAGACAACGCTTATGGTGAAACTGCCACAGGATGATCAGCCGGGGATGCTGCACCAGATTCTTTCCGTGTTCGCATGGCGAAAATTGAACTTGAGTAAAATCGAGTCCCGTCCGCTGAAGACAGGTCTAGGGAATTATTTCTTCATCGTCGATGTTCTCGCGCCGGAAGATGACCGGATGATGACGGGAGCACTTGAGGAACTTCAGGCGCTCCAGTGTGATGTGACCTCATTCGGTTCCTGTTATACATACGACAACCTGCTGCCTGCCGAGTCCTGATCGGCAGGTTTTTTTGTTGCCCTGCAAGGTCTATTTCTTCCAGCCGTGCCGTATAGATGAATGAGAAGGTGCCGGCAGTCCGTTTGGTCACATGCCGCAGCACCCGTTCATAAGATGAGTGGATGGAAGGGGGACTTTACAGAGTGAATGTCCATATTGTTGTGAAAGGTGACACGCTTTGGAAGATTGCCCGTCAATACGGGATTTCGTTTGACGAGCTGAAGAAGGTGAACGCCCATTTGGCGAACCCGGACTATATTGTGCCGGGCATGAAGATTTTCCTGCCCGATGGAGGAAAAGGAACGAAACCGCACGGCAAACAGCCGCCGAAGGACAAAGTTCCGCATCACGAAAAACCGCACTATGAAAAACCACAGCACGAAAAGCCTCCTCAGGAGAAACCGCATTCAGAAAAGCCGGTCATGCCGCAGCCGAAACCGCAGCCGCCCGTGCCGCCGGTGCCGAAACCGCAACCCGTGCCGCCCGCACCGAAACCTCTTCCGCCAAAGCCGGAAGTAAAACCTGTGCCGAAGCCGGAAGTGAAGCCTGCACCGCAGCCGAAACCACAGCCGCCCGTGCCGAAACCACAGCCGGAACGTCCTAAACCGGAAAAACCTGTATGTGAGATGCCGCCGGCTCCGCCGCAGCTGCCACCGATGCCACAGCCGCCGATCGTCCAGCCAATGATGATCGGAATCCCTTGCGGGTGGATGCCGATCTATGATGCAGACTGTCACCCACATGCCCATCAGTACTATCCGCCGGCAGCACAGCCGCTTCCGCAACAGCCTCAGCAGCCGGTGCCCTATCCTTCTGTGCCGCCAACACTGCCGCAGCAGATGATCCGTCCGCCGCACTGGAGTCATCTGCCTGAATCGCCTTCCATGCCCGATTGCGGTCCAGAAGAGTCGCCTGTTATGCCTGGCCAGTGTCCGGGCAACTCCCCGTCACACTGGGAGCACGAGCACAGGGAATCGTCGGCCCACCATCACTCGATGAACGGCTCGTCGAACTTTGAGCTTGCTCCGCCGGCCTACTGCCCGCCTGAACAAGGGTATGTCCCGCAGCCGGTCCAGCCGCCTGCAGCAGTTCCGCAGATGATGCAGGGGATTCAGGCAGCACAGCATCCGCAATACATGCATCTGTGTACGTCATGCGGCTCCCAGATGACACCGTATCCTTATTATGGACTGCCTCCGTTTTATGCGCCGGTTCCATATCAGCAGACATACCCGTCACAGTCCGTCATGCCTCTGTATGGTCCGGATGGAGACGACACGATGGGCACCTATTAAGTGGACAGCAAGCGGGAGACACTGTTCTATGAAGTGAAGCCGCACGTCTGGCGCATCGAGGAAGACGGACAGATGTTTTCAGTGAAACGCTATAAGAACCAGGCGACAGCAGAGAAAGTGAGGAAACTGCACGATCAGCTGCTCGCGGTGCGATTCCCCTATATCGCGCCTCTTTCCGAGAAGGGGACCGGCCATCTTGTCATCCAGACGTGGCTGACCGATACGAGTCCGGTGAATTTTGCAGACCCGGATGAACGGAGGGCATCGCTCAATACATTGGATGCCCTTCATGCAACCAGGGATGTCATCGACTGGGGGGCGGTCGGGTATTTGCCCCGCTTTCGTCTGCTGAACAAATGGGAAAACCGTCTGCAGCGTTTCCGGCACAATGAACTACTCGTCAAATCGTATATCGGCAGCCGTGCATTCGATCTGTTCCAAACGTATGGTGAACAGGCGCTGGAGGTGTTGAGGGCTGTCGGGCCGGACACAGGCCCCATGACCGTTCTGCACGGCGATGTCGTGCACCATAATCTGCTCGCTGCAGAAGACGGGACGGTGTACCTGATCGATTTTGATCTGGCGGCTGCCGGATCTCCGTCGATCGAAGTCGCGCTCTGGATGCACCGCGTCCTGCCGCACGTCGATTATGATGCCGCAGCCTTATGCCGCGAACTGCCGCGCCTGGGCCGTCTCAGTGATGAAGGAATCGCGATGTTGACCTACCCGAACGAAGTGCTGCGCGAGTGGAACTATTTCACCAGTCTGCCCGATGCAGGAAGACGGCGGATCGCTGCGCACCTTACCCGGTATTCAGAACAGGCACTCGAAAGCTGGCAGAGTTTGTGTGATTTCTCGCAAGCTGAACTGGCCAGACGCAATGCATACTAAGAACTGCCGGACGCCGCTGCGGCGATTCGTGCAGTTCTTTTTTCGGTGCCTGCTCTACTGCGGTCCGGCCGGTCTGTGGTATACTGGATAATAAGACTTTAGGGGGTAAGCTGCATTGTATGATTACATAAAAGGCATCATCACACGAGTGACGCCCGAGTATATTACGATCGAAACGAATGGCATCGGTTTCCAGGTGCATACGCCGAATCCGTATGCGTTCCACCTTTCCGAGACTGAACAGCAGGTGTTCATCCACCATCATGTCCGGGAAGACGCCGAACTGCTAATGGGATTCCTGTCACTCGAACAGCGTGAACTCTTTCGAAAGCTGATCACCGTTTCCGGTATTGGGCCGAAGGGGGCACTTGCCATTCTGTCGAGCGGTGTTCCATCGCAAGTCATCTCGGCGATCGAGCGGGAAGACGAGAAGTTCCTCGTCCAGTTCCCGGGAGTCGGCAAGAAGACCGCCCGCCAGATGATCCTCGACCTGAAAGGCAAGCTGACGGACTTGTTCACGGAAGTGGACATGCCGGATGAAGGGGATTCGCTGTTCACTCTTGCTGAAAATGATGCGCTTGAGGAAGCGATGCTTGCACTTGAAGCGCTCGGTTATTCCGCGCGTGAAATCGCTAAGGTGAAACAGGCCCTCGAAGCTGAGGACCTGACAACGGAAGGATACATGAAGCGGGCACTGCAGCTGTTGCTGAAACAGCAATAGCGGATGCCCGTCAGTAAAGAGGAGGGAAACCGATGGATTCACGTGTGCTGTCAAGTGAACTTTCCGACTTCGACGACGGATTCGAGCAGTCACTGCGTCCGCAGCTGCTCGCCCACTATATAGGACAAGACCAGGTGAAAGATAACTTATCAATTTTCATCGAAGCCGCGAGAAGGCGGAGTGAAAGCCTGGATCACGTGCTGCTGTATGGGCCGCCGGGTCTCGGTAAAACGACGCTCGCGTCTGTCATCGCAAACGAAATGGGGGTAAATGTGCGGATGACGAGCGGTCCTGCGATTGAGCGGCCGGGTGACCTGGCCGCGGTCGTATCGTCGCTCGAGCCTGGAGACGTCCTGTTCATCGACGAGATTCACCGGCTGAACCGGGCGATCGAGGAAGTGCTCTATCCGGCAATGGAAGACTTCTGTCTTGATATCGTTGTCGGCAAAGGACCGACCGCCAAGTCGATCCGCCTCGACCTGCCGCCGTTCACGCTCATCGGTGCGACAACCCGGGCAGGTTCGCTATCCGCGCCGCTCCGAGACCGGTTCGGCGTGCCGCTTCGGCTGGAATATTACGAACTTGGACCGCTTCGGGAGATCGTCATCCGGAGTGCCGGGCTGTTCGACGTCAAAATCGATGATCAGGCGGCTCTCGAAATCGCACGGCGTTCACGCGGAACTCCGCGGATTGCGAACCGGCTGCTCCGCAGGGTGCGGGACTATGCCCAAGTGCGCGGGAATGGTACGATATCCCTCGGGATCGCACAGGAAGCCCTTGAAATGCTGCAGGTCGATTCACACGGTCTCGACCATATCGATCACAAGCTGCTGAAAGGGATGATCGAGCGGTTCCGCGGAGGCCCGGTCGGACTGGAGACGCTTGCTGCGAGTATCGGAGAGGAGTCTGTGACGCTTGAAGATGTCTACGAACCGTATCTGCTGCAGGCAGGATTCATCCAGCGGACGCCGCGGGGGCGTGTGGTGACACCGCTCGCCTATGAACACTTCGGTCTTCCTGTACCGGAGATGAACTGATTCAACTGAGTGAGGAGATTATAGAGAATGGATGTACATGACTTTGACTTTGACCTGCCGCAAGAACTGATTGCACAGACGCCACTCGCTGACCGTTCAGCGAGCCGGCTGCTGGTGATGGACAGCGAAACGGGCGAAGTGACGCATACTCATTTCCGCTCGATCATCGATGAGCTGGAAGCGGGGGATGTGCTCGTCCTGAACGACACGAAAGTGCTGCCGGCCCGGCTGATTGGCGTGAAGGAAGAGACCGGCGCTTCAATCGAAGTGCTGCTGCTGAAGGAAATAGGGGACAACGAATGGGAGACGCTCGTCAAGCCTGCGAAGCGGGTGAAACCGGGGACCGTCATCACGTTCGGTGACGGCCGGCTGACGGCTGAATGCATCGGAGTCGCCGACCAGGGAGGACGGACGTTCAAGTTTTCCTATGAAGGGATCTTTTACGAACTGCTCGACGCACTCGGCAAGATGCCGCTGCCGCCCTACATTACGGAAACATTGGACGACCAGTCGCGCTATCAGACCGTCTTCGCAAAAGAGCGGGGCTCCGCCGCAGCGCCGACAGCGGGTCTCCATTTCACGGAAGAACTGCTTGAAGAACTGCGTGCGAAAGGGGTCGACGTGGAATTCATCACCCTGCATGTCGGGCTCGGGACATTCCGCCCGGTCAGTGTGGACTCGATTGAAGACCACGAAATGCACGCGGAGTATTACCAGGTAACGGAACAGACCGCTGAAGCCATCAACCGGGCGAAGGAGCGCGGCCACCGGGTCATCTCGGTCGGCACGACTTCCACTCGGACGCTTGAGACGATCGCGACGGAACATGGCGGAAAGATCGTCGCAGGCTCAGGCTGGACATCGATCTTCATCTACCCTGGGTATGAATTCAAAGCGGTGGACGGGCTGATCACGAACTTCCACCTTCCGAAGTCGACATTAGTCATGCTCGTGTCGGCACTTTCATCGAGGGAACACATTTTGCATGCATACGAGCAGGCGGTCCAGGAGCGCTACCGTTTCTTCAGCTTTGGAGACGCGATGTTCATCCGCCCTGCCCGAAAGGAGAATCGCTAATGCCAGCTGTTACGTACGAACATATCAAAACTTGTAAACAGACCGGCGCGCGTCTCGGAATTGTCCATACGCCGCACGGATCATTCGAAACGCCCGCTTTCATGCCTGTCGGTACGATGGCGACGGTCAAAACACTGTCGCCGGAGGAATTGAAAGAGATGGGTGCCGGCATCATCCTGAGCAACACGTATCACCTATGGCTCCGTCCGGGACACGAAATTATCAAGGAAGCGGGCGGTCTGCACAAATTCATGAACTGGGACCGTCCGATCCTGACAGACTCCGGCGGGTTCCAAGTGTTTTCGCTGAGTGATTTCCGGAAGATCGAAGAAGAAGGTGTTCACTTCCGCCACCATTTGAATGGCAGCAAGCTGTTCTTGAGTCCAGAAAAAGCGATGGAAATCCAGAATGCTCTTGGTTCCGATATCATGATGGCGTTCGACGAGTGTCCGCCTTATCCGGCAACATATGAGTATATGAAGGCATCTGTCGAGCGGACGTCCCGCTGGGCGGAGCGCTGCTTGAATGCGCACCAGCGCCCGGAAGACCAGGGACTGTTCGGCATTGTGCAGGGCGGGGAATTCGAAGAACTGCGGAAGCAGAGTGCGAAGGATCTGGTTGCCCTCGATTTTCCGGGATACGCGATCGGTGGCCTCTCCGTCGGCGAACCGAAAGACGTCATGAACCGCGTCCTCGAATTCACCACACCGCTGCTGCCGGAAGACAAACCGCGCTACCTGATGGGCGTCGGCTCTCCGGACTCACTTATCGACGGTGCCATCCGCGGCGTGGATATGTTCGACTGCGTCCTGCCGACCCGGATCGCCCGCAATGGCACTCTCATGACGAGCAATGGCCGTGTTGTCATTAAGAATGCGAAATACGAACGCGATTTCGGACCGCTCGATGAAAACTGCGACTGCTACGCGTGCAAAAACTACAGCCGCGCGTATATCCGCCACCTGATCCGCGCAAACGAAACTTTCGGACTGCGGCTTGCGTCCTATCATAACCTGTACTTTTTGTTGCGGCTGATGGAAAATGTCCGTGAGGCAATCAGACAGGACCGACTCGGCGATTTCCGGGAAGAGTTTTTCGAGCAGTATGGTTTCAACAAACCAAATGCAAAAAACTTTTAATTCTTGTATACTAGTTTCAGTAGGGGGGGAATTTAGATGAATGCAACGTTAGTGAACTTGCTGCCGTTCATCGCGATGATCGCAATCATGTGGTTCTTGCTGATCCGGCCGGCACAGAAACGTCAAAAACAGACGAAAGAAATGCAAACGAGTTTGAAGCGCGGCGACCGTGTCGTGACGATCGGCGGATTGCACGGTACAATCGATGCAGTCGACGAAACATCCGTTTTCTTGAAGATGGCGGATGGTACGATCCTGCAATTTGACCGCCAGGCTGTCGGACGTGTCACCGAAAGCACACCGGCCGTTTAATAATGAAACCTGACGAAGCTGCCTGACCCCTGTCATTGGACAAGGGTCAGGCAGCTTTTTTCATCCTGTCGTTTAACGAACGTCTGTGCAGGGCATGCTTTCCGGCAAGGAGGTGCAACACCTATGCCTGATTTGCTGATCATCGCCTTTCGGACCGTTTTCTTATATGCACTCATCGTGCTCGTACTTCGGATGATGGGCAAGCGGGAGGTCGGTGAACTCAGCGTTATTGATATCGTCGTCTTCATCATCATCGCTGAAGTGGCTGCCTTCGCACTCGATTCCCCGGACAATAAATTAACCCACTCGATCCTGCCCATGCTGATCCTGCTGATCATCCAGTATTCTTCGTCTTTCCTTTCACTGAAATTTAAGAAGTTCCGCGACGTGGTCGATGGCGATACCTCTGTTCTGATCCGTGACGGGATCATCCAGGAAGAGGAACTGAGGAAGCAGCGTTATAATCTGGATGATCTGTTCCAGCAACTGCGGGAACAGCAGATCGGCTCCCTCTACGAAGTCGCGTATGCCTATTTGGAGCCCTCCGGCAATCTCTCCGTTTTTAAAAAAGGGCAGACGGCACCGGTGCTCCCGCTCATCCTGGATGGCGATATCGATACGGAGCATCTGGCAATTTACGAAAAGACCGAAGAATGGCTGCGGGCGGAGCTGATGAATTCGGGCATCACCGATCCGTCGCAAGTCTTCTACTGCTCCTATGAACAAGGCCAGCTGAAAGTGCAGCTGAAACAGGATTACTTATGACGGACGGCCAGCTTCCGCAAATGCTTGAAATCGCCTCGCTGGATCTGTCCGGTGAAAAAGAGGATGACCGTCAGGAAGAGGACTGTAATGCCGCAGTCGAGGATGAGTCCGTACTGTCCTGTCGGAAAAAAGATCGGCCGCATGATCGCCGTCATCAGGAACGACACATACGGCAGGACGAACATCGTAAAGCCGGTTGCGGTTTTCCGGTTTTTGCGCAGCGTCGCAATATGCAGGAATGACGTGATGAGCACGCCGAACCCGATTGCCAGGATGGCTCCGGTCTCCTGGAGGCCGGCCTGGGAGGCGAGGACGAACATGACGATGAGCTTTGCGATTCCGCCGTACACGGAATTCATCATCGCGGCTTTCGCTTCGTTCGTCGCCTGCAGAATACTGAAGAGCGGGCTTTGGATGTAATAGAAGAAGAAAATCGGCGCGAGAAGCACCATATAGGAAGCGCCTTCCTTGATATGGAACAGCGCTTCTGCCATCGCCTGCCCATGGATGAAGAACACAGCGGCGGCCACGGCACCGGTAAGCGCGGACAGCCGGAGCGACAAGTGGATGCGCTCCTGCAGCTTATGGATATTGCCGGCAGCGGACGCACCGCTGACGGCCGGCACAAGAACGACGGACAGCGCATACGGGATGAACGAAGGGAACAGAAGCAGCGGAATGAGTACGCCAGAAATGACCCCGTATAGCGACGTCGCAGCGGCTGCCGTGACACCCGAAACGGCGAGCGCACGGATGAAGATGATCGGCTCCAAAAACCAGGTGAATGTCCCGAACAGCCTGCTGCCTGAAGAAGGAAGCGCTACAGCGAGCAGGGGGTTCATTGGATAGTGACCGTCCTTGGACTGCAGCGATGCAGTCTTTTTTTGCTGTTTCCGGTATTTCGTCCACAAATAAAAGACAGAAGCCGCTTCAGCGAGAAGAGTGATAACCATGGCATAAGCAGCGTTTTGTGCCGCATTGCCGGGCGACAAGAAATAAGGGAGCATCCACGTGATGAGCAGGATGCGGATGATCTGCTCGATGATCTGCGACCAGGCCGTCTCCTCGAGCCGGGCGATCCCTTGGAAATAGCCGCGGATAAGGCCGCCGACAGCTGCGATCGGCACGATGGCGACACCGACATAGAGCGTGATGGCGGACGCGGGGTTGCCGAGCAGCGTGTCCGACAAGTACGGCACGAACAGGACAGACAGCGGCAGGAAGATCAGCGCAGTGACGATCGTCAGGAATACGGACGTCCGCATCACCTGGGCGAACCGCACGGCGTCCCCCTTCGCTTTCAGTTCCGCGATCACTTTCGCGATGGCAATCGGAAAGCCGAGCTGGACGAGCGACAGGAAAAAGATGAATGCGGGATACGCCGTCATGTAGACGCCGACCGCTTCTTCGCCCGCAACCCTCATGAACTGGATGCGGTAGACGAAGCCCAGCAGTTTTGTCGCGAAAACGGCAATCATCAGAACAACCGTTCCGCGGATAAATGATGACATTGCAAACAACTCCTTCTCAAGACCAGCCAATTCATATACACTACTTGTATGCGGAACGAGCTGTATTTACAACTCTAGACAGGTGAAGGGATGAGTGCGGGTGGAGATCAAACACGAAGAATTGTTTACCCATGTCCGGCCGGCGGTGGAGAGCAAGCGGAACGAGTTCCACTTCTACGGCTATACGACTGTCACGGAAGCTGATATTTGGAAATATTGCGTCCAGAAGAAATGGAGGAGGCGTTCTGTCCGGGAAATGCGCACCCATGAGATCATCAATGACATTATGGAGCTGACTCCGGCCGAATATATGACCTACACGCAAATCGAAGAACAGCGGGGATCAGACTGGTTTTCCGACTTGAACAGCGAAGAACTGCAGCTCTTGCTTTCACCAAAAAAAGGCAGCCGGCAGCAGTAGACACCATTTTTAGAATTTGACACGGCGGCGCCGCTGTCTCATAATTGTTATGTTGATGTTTCTAGCGTACATAACAGAGCACCACCGCTTCACGTATAGAGGGGGAAAAAGGATCATGAAGAAAAGAGGACGGATTGTCGCATTCCTACTGCTGCTCGTCATTTTTGCAGCAACGATCGGCGGAACTGCCAATCCGATTTTAAACCACGTCAAACTCGGGCTTGACCTGCAGGGCGGTTTCGAAGTCCTGTACGAAGTCCAGCCACTGAAAACAGGCAGCAGCCAGAAAATCACGGAAGACGTCGTTGCGGATACCGCAAAAGCCCTCCGCAATCGGATCGACGTGCTTGGGGTAAGTGAGCCGAGCATCCAGATCGAATCCAACAACCGGATCCGTGTCCAGCTGGCAGGTGTCAGCGACCAGAAAAAAGCGCGGGAACTTCTGTCCACGCAAGCCAATCTGACTTTCCGAGACGCAGATGACAAATTGCTGCTCGACGGAAATGATCTGAAAGCCGGCAAAGCGAAAGCGAACTTCGGCGAAAACGGCAACCCTGTCGTCACGCTGGAGATGAAAGATCCTTCCAAATTTGCTCAAATCACGACGGAAGTCGCTGCCAAAGCACCAGAGAACGTCATGGTCATCTGGCTCGATTTCGAAGAAGGAAAAGATTCATACAAGGAAGAGATGAAGAAAGAAAAACCGCGTTTCATCTCCGCGCCATCGGTACGTCAGACAATCAATTCGTCGAACGTCGAAATCTCAGGCAGCTTCACACCTGAAGAGACAAAAGACCTTGCCGGCATCCTGAACGCCGGGGCACTGCCAGTTCACCTTGAAGAGATGTACTCGACATCCGTCGGTGCACAGTTCGGTGAACAGGCGCTGAACCAGACGATCACCGCAGGGATTGTCGGGATAGCTGCGATCTTCCTGTTCATGCTGTTCTATTACCGCCTGCCGGGTCTCGTAGCGGTCATCACGCTGTCCGTCTATGTCTATCTGATTCTCGTTGTCTTCACGTCCATCAACGGAGTCCTTACATTACCGGGCGTCGCCGCACTCCTGCTCGGGGTCGGAATGGCCGTCGATGCGAACATCCTGACCTATGAGCGGATCAAGGAAGAATTGCGGATCGGCAACTCCATTAAGACTGCCTTCTCGAAAGGCGCTAAGGAAGCATTCACGGCCATTCTCGATGCGAACGTCACGACCCTGCTCGCTGCAATCGTCCTGTTCATCTTCGGGACAAGCTCGGTCAAAGGGTTTGCAACGATGCTCATCATCAGTATCGCTGTCAGCTTCATCACCGCTGTCTGGGGCTCGCGCCTCATGCTCGGCCTGCTCGTACAGAGCGGACTCTTCGACGGCAAGACCGGCTGGTTCGGCATCTCGAAAAGCCGCGTACATCCGCCGGAAGAGCATGTTGACGCGCTCGACCTGACGACGAAATTCGACCGGTTCGACTTCGTGCATACGCGCAAGCGGTTCTATACGCTGTCGATCGTCCTGCTCATCGCCGGAGCGATCATTCTCGGCATCTTCAAACTGAACCTCGGTATCGACTTCACGAAAGGGACGCGTGCCGAAATCATGGCGGATCACGCGATCACCAAGCCGGAAGTCAGCAAATATTTGGATGAAATCGGAAATCCGACTGAGGATATCGTCATTTCCGGCAACGATGGCAATATTGCCGTTGCGCGGTACAAAGACGACTTCAACCAGGAAGAGATCAACAAATTCAAAGCTGAGGTCGCTGACAAATACGGTTCCGAGCCGAACGTCTCCACCGTATCACCGACCGTGGGGCAGGAACTGGCACTGAACGCAGTGAAAGCTCTCGCCGTCGCAGCACTCGGTATTATCATCTATGTCGCTGTCCGGTTCGAGTGGCGGATGGGTCTGTCTGCCATCATCGGCCTGCTGCATGACGTCTTCTTCATGATCGCGATATTTAGCATCCTGCGGCTCGAAGTCGACATTACGTTCATCGCCGCTGTTCTGACGATTGTCGGGTATTCCATTAACGATACGATCGTCACGTTCGACCGGATCCGGGAGAACCTGCATAAGATCGGCCACCTTGACAATGAGGAAGAGCTCGCGGACATCGTCAACAAGTCGCTCCGCCAGACGCTCGGCCGCTCGGTCAACACCGTGCTGACCGTACTGATCGTCGTCATCGCCCTGCTCGCGCTAGGTGCACCGTCGATCCGTCCGTTCTCGATCGCGCTGCTGATCGGTCTGTTGGCCGGTACGTACTCGTCGATCTACATTTCCGCGCAGCTCTGGTATGACCTGAAAAAGCGGGAGATCAAGAAACACGGGAAACTGAAGACAACGAAAGAGAAAAAACAATGGGGTTCCGATGAGCCGGTAGTGTAAGGCGTTTCATCGACCCACGGAACAGGTATACTCTGCGTATACCTGTTTTTTTATTCTCATGACTACTCGAAAGGAGAGATGAACGATGAAGTCACAATGGATGCTGATCGTCGGACTTTTGGTAGCCATCATAATTGCTGTTTTTGCTGTCTTCAACGTCGGAAAGGTCCCTGTCGACTATGTTTTCGGCGAAGCCCATTGGCCGCTCGTCCTCGTCATACTCGGTTCAGCACTGCTCGGCGCCCTCGTCAGCGGTCTCTTCACCGTCTTCCGCTCTGTCCGTACAAAAAGGGAAGTAAAAGTGCTGCAGCGTCGGATCACCGAGAAGGAAGGCATCATTGCCGACCAGCAGAATGAGATCGCCATGCTCCAGAAAACACCCGGACTTGCGAACGTAGTCATGAACGATGAGTACGATGCCATGAAATAAGTCGATAGCCGCCAAGCGCAAACTTGCAGCCGGGCGGTTTTTTCATGCAGGCCGCACTTTAGGAAAGTGAAGAAACGCTCAAGTTTACACCGAACCGCTCAAGCAATGCCGCAAACGCTCAAGCATGCAACGAATCGCGCAAGCAACAGACGCTATCGCTCATGAGGGCATACAACCGCTACAGCCTATCTTTAAACGCTCAAGCATCACGACGGACTGCTCTAGCCGACAAGCGTACGCTCCCCCGCAAACTGGGCATTTATTTCAGCTGGATTCCTTTCGGAAACCGGCAAATCCCTGTATACTTACGTCAGAGGAAGTGAATGCAATGATACAATCCACCAAACAATGGAACATACATAGACCTGACGAAACAGCTGTCTCCCGTCTCATGGACGAGCTGGAAATCCCTTCGATGCATGCCAAGATCCTTGCCGCGCGAGGGTTCACGGATGCGTCCGCAGCGAAGGCGTTTCTGCAGACGGATGCACAGATCCTGCATGACCCGTTCACCCTGTATGACATGGACAAAGCGGTCGCCCGTATCCGGGAAGCGATTGAAAGCGATGAGCATATTGTCGTTTACGGAGACTACGACGCGGACGGCGTGACGAGCGTGTCTGTCCTCACGACAGCGCTTGAGCGTCTTGGAGCGGATGTGTCGTTCGCCATCCCGAACCGTTTCGAACACGGCTACGGTCCGAACAGTCAGCTGTTCCAGGAAATTGCAGATCTCGGCGCATCACTGATTATTACAGTCGACAACGGCGTTTCCGGCGTTGAGCAGGCAGCCTATGCAAAATCCATCGGTCTCGATCTCATCATCACCGATCACCACGAAATCGGCAGTGAACTGCCGCAGGCCGCCGCAGTCATTCACCCGCGCCATCCGGAAGGGGACTACCCGTTTGGCGAACTTGCAGGTGTCGGCGTCGCGTTCAAGCTGGCAACCGCACTGCTCGGCGAGCCGCCGCTCGACCTGCTGGAATTCGTCGCAATCGGCACGGTCGCAGACCTCGTCCCGCTGCTGGATGAAAACCGCTACTTCGTCAAAGAGGGCATCCGCAGGCTCCGTATGTCGAGCCGGCCCGGAATCCAGGCCCTAGCGAAATCCGGAGGCACGGAGCTGCGCCAATTTACGGAAGAGACACTCGGCTTCATGGTCGGGCCCCGGCTGAATGCTCCCGGAAGGCTGGGGGACGCCGATACAGCCGTCGAGCTTCTTAAAGCGGATGACCCGTCAACAGCCTCCGGAATTGCGGCTGAACTTGACCGGCTCAACAAGGAACGCCAGGCACTTGTCAATACTATCACCGAGGAAGCACTCGCCATGATCGGTTCTGATTACGGAAATGAAGTGCCATATGTGTTTGTCTTGGCGAAAGAAGGCTGGAACCCTGGCGTCATCGGAATCGTTTCTTCACGAATCACCGAAAAATTCCACCGGCCGTCGATCATCCTGTCGATCGATCCCGAAGCCGGCACAGCAAAAGGATCAGCCCGCAGTATCGACGGCTTCGACCTCTATAAGGAACTGGACAAGAACCGGGAGCTCCTGCCGCATTTCGGCGGCCACCAGATGGCTGCAGGCATGACGCTCGACCTGTCTGACGTCGATGCACTGCGCGAACGGCTGAACCGTCAGGCTGCGGCTGTCCTGTCAGACGAGCAGCTCGTTGCGGCCGTCGATATCGATGTTCCACTGTCGATCGGCGAAATAGATGTGGAAGTTCTGGAGTCGCTTGAACAGCTGCGGCCGTTCGGCATGGCGTTCCCGAAACCTGTCTACCTGATCGAAAAAGCGACGGTTGGCTCTATCCGTAAAATAGGTGCGGCAAAAAACCACCTGAAACTGGAGCTCGAAGACGGCGGCCATAAACTCGATGCCATTGGATTCAGCCAAGGCTTCCTGGCAGATGAAATGACGCACGGCATGACGCTTGCCTTAACCGGCGACCTGCAGGTCAATGAATGGAACAACTTCAAAAAACCGCAGATCCTGCTCGACGATCTCCATTCCGACGAACGTCAGGTGTTCGACTTGCGCGGCATCCGGGATCCGAAGCGGTGGCTCCAGACGATCCCGAGAGAACGGGTCCTGTTTGTCACCTTCCGACAGTCGTCAAAAACATTTTTCACTCCGTTCCTGACGGGGACGGACATTCGGATGGCGGAAACTTGCAGTGCGGACCCAACTGTCGAGCATCTCGTTCTGCTCGACATTCCAGAACAGGAGACGCAGCTGCAGAACCTCGTTTCCTTGTATCAGCCAGGGCGTATCTATGCTCATTTCCATGCCCCGGAATCCCGCTATTTCGACGGCATCCCGAGCCGGCAGGACTTTGGCTGGTACTTCACATTCCTGAAAAAGCGGGGGGCCTTCCACCTGGAACAGCAGGCAGAGCAGCTGGCAAAACACAAAGGTTGGAAAATCGACACGATTTATTTCATGTCAAAAGTGTTTTTTGAATTGGGATTTGTTAAGATAGAAAATGGTGCTGTGATCGCTGATCCGGCAGCAGGGAAACGCGACCTTGCTGAAGCACCCAGCTACCGGGAACGGCAGCAGCAGATCGAAATGGAAGAACGGCTTCTCTACGCCCCTTATCAGGAGCTGAAACAGTGGTTTCAACAGGTGCCGCGTGTGCAGGCCGTCGAGGAGGAAACAGTATGGACTTGAAACAGTATGTAACCGTCGTTCCTGATTATCCGAAAAAAGGGATAAGCTTCAAAGACATTACAACAATTATGGACAACGGGGAAGCTTATAAATATGCGACCGATCAGATTGTCGAATATGCGAAGGAAGTCGGCGCTGAACTGATTGTCGGACCGGAAGCCCGCGGATTCATCATTGGATGCCCGGTCGCATATGCGCTCGAAATCGGGTTCGCCCCTGTCCGCAAACCCGGGAAGCTGCCGCGTGAGACGATCGCTGTCGACTATGATCTCGAATATGGGGTCGACCAGCTGACTATTCACAAGGATGCCATCAAGCCCGGACAGCGTGTGCTCATCGTCGACGACCTGCTTGCAACAGGCGGCACAGTCGGAGCGACTGTCGAACTCGTCGAGAAACTGGGCGGTGTCGTTGCAGGCTGTGCGTTCCTGATTGAACTATCATATCTGGACGGCCGCCGGAAACTCGATAATTACAATATCCGTGCTCTCATGACATACTGAGCGCTCTCCTCCGCATGGACAATGCGGAGGGTTTTTTCATATCCGGGGACTGCCGGCTGTCTGTCGGAACGTGACGTTTTGGGATAAATTCATTTCTTTACAAAACTTCTATATTCGCCATACAATAGAGATATGATTCTTTTTTGAAATTGCTCGAAAGGGGTGGGAGGATGGCCGCAAGTCAAGACTTGACCGAACAGGATATTTTTAGACTGGTCGGATTATATATGAATGAAGAGCACGTCGCTTTTGTCAAAAAAGCCTACGAAGCTGCGAAGCGGGCCCATGAAGGTCAGTTCCGGAGTTCCGGGGAACCATACATTCTCCATCCTGTTCAAGTTGCCGGGATCCTCGCAGAGCTGCAGATGGATCCGTCGACCGTCGCAGCAGGCTTCCTGCATGATGTCGTGGAAGATACCGAGATCGGGCGGCAAGACATTGTCCGGGATTTCGGCGAAGAAGTCGCGATGCTTGTGGACGGTGTGACGAAACTGGAGAAACTGAAGTTCAAGACGAACGAAGAGAAACAGGCGGAGAACCACCGGAAGATGTTTATCGCGATGGCGCAGGATATCCGTGTCATCCTCATCAAACTGGCAGACCGTCTGCACAATATGAGGACCCTGAAGTATGTACGGGAAGAGAAACAGCGGCGTATTTCCGCAGAAACGCTTGAAATCTTCGCTCCGCTTGCACACCGGCTCGGCATTTCAGCGATCAAGTGGGAGCTGGAAGACATTGCCCTCCGCTACTTAAATCCTCAGCAATATTACCGCATTGTGAACCTCATGAAGCAGAAGCGTATCGAACGGGAAAACTATCTGGCGAATGTGATGGAACAGATCGACACGGAAATCAGCAAGATGGACATCCATGCCGAACTGTCAGGCCGTCCGAAGCATCTCTACTCCATTTACCGGAAGATGATCTTGCAGAAGAAGGAATTCAATGAGATTTACGACTTGCTCGCGGTCCGTATTGTCGTCAGCAGCATTAAGGACTGTTATGCAGTGCTCGGCATTATCCATACATTATGGAAGCCGATGCCGGGGCGTTTTAAAGATTACATTGCAATGCCGAAGCAGAACTTGTACCAGTCGCTGCACACGACTGTCGTGGGGCCTGCAGGCGACCCGCTTGAAGTGCAGATCCGAACGGAAGAAATGCACAAGATTGCGGAGTTCGGGGTTGCGGCGCATTGGGCCTACAAAGAGGGAACGACCGCCGACCATCCTGACACAATCGATTCGAAACTGACATGGTTCCGCGAGATTTTGGAAATGCAGAACGAATCGTCGAATGCCGAAGAATTCATGGAATCCTTGAAATTCGACCTGTTTTCCGACATGGTCTATGTTTTTACGCCGGAAGGGGACGTCATCGAGCTGCCGAAAGGCTCGGTGCCGATCGACTTCGCCTACCGGGTCCATTCCGAAGTAGGAAACCGGACAATCGGCGCTAAAGTGAACGGCAAAATGGTTCCGCTGGAGACGGAACTGTTCACTGGGGATATTGTCGAAGTGCTGACGTCGAAACAGTCATTCGGTCCGAGCCGGGACTGGCTGAAGATCGCGAATACTTCACAGGCGCGCAACAAAATCCGTCAATACTTCAAAAAACAGCTCCGCGAAGAGAACATTTTCAAAGGCAAGGAACTGCTGGAGAAGGAAGTGAAACATCAGGAATACGTCATGCGCGAGGTCGTGACACCTGAAAGCCTGAAGCGCGTCATTGAGAAATTCAGCTTCACATCAGAAGAGGATATGTTAGCGGCAATCGGCTCTGGAGGCATCACGGCACAGCAGGTCGTCAACCGGATGACGGACAAAATCCGGAAAGAACGTGAAAAACAGGAGGCGATCGACAAAATCGTCGCCGACTTGAAGACGCAGCCGGCTCCGGTGATGACGGAGTCGGGCGTTATCGTCAAGGGACTCGACAACCTGCTCATCCGTCTGTCGAAATGCTGCAATCCGGTTCCTGGCGACGAAATCGTCGGGTTCATCACGAAAGGGCGGGGGGTTTCCGTCCACCGCGTCGACTGTCCGAATATCCATACGGGCAGCGAAGATGAAGACCGTCTGATCGACGTCAACTGGGCGGTGGCACCGACCGACAGCCAGAAGAAGGAATTCCAGGTCGATATCGAAATCACCGGATACGATCGTGCCGGCCTGCTGAACGAAGTGATGATGGCCGTCGTCGACACGAAAACACCGATCATCGCCGTGTCAGGAAAAGCGGATCGTGTCAAGATTGCACACATCAGCATGTCCATTAAAATCACCGATCTGCAGCATTTGCAGCGCATTGTCGATAAAATCAAGCAAGTGCGGGACATCTATTCAGTCCAGCGGGTAATCAACTGATGAAATGGAGGAATTTCCATGAGAGTCGTCCTGCAGCGTTCGAAACAGGCCTCTGTCACAATCGAGGGTTCTGTGTGCGGAGCGATCGAACATGGCTTCGTTCTGCTTGTCGGTCTGACACATGACGACACGGAAGCTGACGCCGAATACACAGCAAAGAAGATAGCGGGTCTCCGCCTGTTCGAAGACGAAGACGGCAAGATGAACCGGTCGATCGCCGAAACCGGCGGCCAGGTGCTGTCCATCTCCCAATTTACTCTGTATGGGGACAGCCGGAAGGGGAGACGACCGAGTTTCATCGGCGCGGCGCGGCCTGAACACGCCGAACCGCTCTATGATCATTTCAATGAGCAGCTGCGAAGCCATGGGCTGACCGTCGAAACGGGCCGGTTCGGTGCTATGATGGATGTTGCGCTTATCAACGACGGGCCTGTCACATTGATCATCGAATCCAAATGAAAAAACTCCGCTGAGACGAGTCCTCGCTCAGCGGAGTTTTTTCATTTGCCGTCAAAGTACTGTAAAAGTCCTTTGTAGATGCCTTGTGCTGCCTGCTCGCGGAAATACGGGCTAGTCAGGACGCGCTCTTCCGAAGAATTGGAAAGGAAGCCTAGTTCAATCAGAACAGCAGGGAGACGATTCTCCCGGAGCACCAAGTAGTTGGCGGACTGAGTGCCGCGGTTGTTCAGATCGAGCGTCCCGGCAAGGCCGTCATTGAGCGCTGAAGCGAATGGCTGCTGGCCGGGATGGGTATAATACGTCGTAAATCCTGAAATGGTGCGGTCCGGGTTGGCATCGTAATGGAGACTGACGAATACATCCGCCCCTTCATGCACGCCGATGTCCGTCCGTTTCTGCAGCGATACATACGTATCTGAATCCCTAGTCAGGACGACGTCAGCCCCTGCATCCTTCAGTTTGCCTGACAGCAGCTCGGCAGTCAGAAGAGTAAGGTCCTTTTCGTCGGTGCCGCGCGTACCGGTCGTGCCGCGGTCATTACCGCCATGGCCCGGATCAATAGCCACCGTGATCCCTTTCAATGTGCCTTTTTCACGTTTCTTCTTTTTCTTCGCGGCAGGTTTCTCCGCTGATTCATCAGCCTGGCTCACGACCCACTCTGCAATGAAAGCCGTCCGTCCGTCTGCAAGTTCAATCTCGTACCAGCCGTCTTGTTTGCTGAGTACGGTGAATACTTCACCTGCGTCCGACCGCATGGCGACATCGGCGGCTGTCGAAGGCGCCGTACGGATATTCGTTCCGTTCGTGACAACCGAGACGGCCGCTCCTGAACCGGCCGGTGACTGTTTTGGATTTGAAGAAAGTTTGCCATGGAACGCATATACCCATCCCGTTTTCTTGCCGGGGAGTTTTAGTTTCACCCAGTTTCCGTCAATCCGTTCAACCGGATAGGATTCACCCTTCTGGATAACGCCGATCCGTTTCGCTGTCTGTGTCGCTTTCTTGCGCACATTCAATTTATCGACCGAAACGGTATACGTATCGGGGGCCGCAGCTGTTCCTGCCTTCTCTGCCGTACCGCCGGATTGCGCGGAATCTCTGACTTCGCTTATGTATGTTGTGTGAACCCATCCTTCTGTCCCATTCGTGATGATCGATGCCCATTCCCCTTCATAGCCGAGAAGTTGGGCAGGCTCACCGGTACGGAGTTTTCCGATCACTGCGGAGCTTGTCGACGGAGCGGAACGGATATTGAGCGAATCGACACGGGATACTACAGTTTTTCCGTTTTTTTCATCTTCCGGTGGTCCAGCTGTCAGCCAAGACGCTATCCAGCCGGTATCTCCGTCATGCGAAATTTTTAGCCATTCGCCGGATCGGTCGATCACCTGCACTTCCGTCCTGTCAGTCAGCGTACCAGTCACCGAATACGTAAGGCCGGGTCCGGAACGGATATTCAGCGTAGGAGAATCGACGGTGACCTTCCCTTCCGCACCGTCGGAGGCTGCCTTGCTGAAGCCTCCTGATATGCTCACCGCAAGCAAAAAAAGAACCGCGGTGAGCATCCATCTTGCAAATTTCGGCATTTCACCACACTCCTTTGTCCATATTGTAAAAGAAACGGCGAAAAAAAACTAGAGCAAACGAAAAAGGTTGACACCTTCACAGCAGATGGTACTATTATTGTTAACTGTATGATGTACACAGTGTCGATGACTTGGAAAGTATTCAAGCAACTGGCTGAACAGAGAAGGGCGGACCCAGGCTGAAATCCCCCTCAGGCAACCTTGGAGAAAAACACCAGCGAGACGCCGTGCTGAACCGCGCAAATGCGCCCAGTAGGCAAGGACGGAACCGGCCGTTATCCGGATACGAGTGGGTGTCGAATGACGCCAATTTGGGTGGAACCGCGGAAGCTGAAATTACAGGCTCTCGTCCCTTGCATACGCAGGGGATGGGGGCTTTTTTGCATTTATCAGGCTTACCGGATCCGCCCGCACGCCTACAGAGAGGGGAATACCTATGAAATTTAAAGTGCCTAGAGGGACGCAGGATATCCTGCCGTCCGAATCATGGAAATGGCAGAAAATCGAGCAGATGATCCACGACGTGTGCGATCTGTACCGCTACGAGGAAATACGCACACCGATGTTCGAACAGACAGAACTGTTCCAGCGGACGGTCGGAGATACGACAGATATCGTCACAAAAGAGATGTACACGTTCACTGACCGCGGCGACCGCTCCATGACGCTCCGGCCGGAAGGAACTGCGCCAGTCGTCCGGTCGTTCGTCGAAAACAAAATGTTCGGCTGGGCGGACCAGCCTGTCAAACTGTACTACATCGAGCCGATGTTCCGCTACGAACGTCAGCAGGCCGGCCGCTACCGCCAGTTCGTCCAGTTCGGCACAGAAGCGATCGGCAGCGCCGACCCGGCCATCGATGCCGAAGTTATCGCACTCGCGCTCGATGTGTATAAGAGGGCAGGGTTGAAGGATATCAAACTCGTCCTGAATTCCCTAGGAGATCAAGAGTCACGTACTGCTCACCGGGAAGCGCTCATCGCACACTTCAAACCGTCCATCGGCGAGTTTTGTGCTGACTGCCAGAACCGTCTTGAAAAAAATCCGCTCCGTATTCTCGACTGCAAAGTTGATCGTGACCACCCGCTCATGAAGACGGCACCGTCGCTGACCGACTATCTGAATGAAGAGTCGAGCGCCTATTTCGAGAAGCTGAAAAGCCTGCTGACGTCTGCCGGCATCGCTTACGAACTCGATCCGAATCTCGTGCGCGGCCTTGATTACTACAATCATACTGCATTCGAGATCATGAGCACGGCGGAAGGATTCGGCGCGATCACGACATTATGCGGCGGCGGCCGCTATAACGGACTTGCGGAGGAAATCGGAGGGCCGTCAGCACCCGGTATTGGATTCGGCATGAGTATAGAACGGCTGCTGCTGGCGCTGGAGGCGGAATCGGCATCGCTGGATAATGCAGATGCACTGGATGTCTATGTCGTTTCACTTGGAGTAACTGCGAAAGACCGGGCATTTGAAGTCCTTCAGCAGCTCCGTTCTGCCGGCATCCGGTCCGATATGGATTATATGGACCGTAAGATGAAGGCGCAGATGAAGTCTGCAGATCGTCTGCACGCAAAATGGGTGGCGGTGATCGGTGAAGACGAAGTCGAAAACAATGTCGTGCAGCTGAAAAACATGGCGGAAGGCTCCCAGCAGTCGGTATCCGTCGACGAGATGATCGGTTTCATCCAAAACGAACGTAACTGAAGAGAGGCAGTGGTGAATGATGCAGCGAACACAATATTGTGGTGAATTGAACGAACAGTATATCGGGCAAGAGGTGACATTGAAAGGCTGGGTGCAGAAACGGCGCGACCTCGGCGGCCTCATCTTCGTTGACATGCGTGACCGGACAGGTATCGTACAGGCCGTCTTCAATCCGGCGATTTCCGAAGAGTCTTTGTCAACAGCGGAAAAGCTGCGCAGCGAATTCGTCATCTCGGTTACCGGGAAAGTGGTCGAACGTGACGAACGGACGAAGAACCCGAATTTGAAGACAGGCGGCATCGAAGTGCACGTACGTGAAATTGAAATTATCAATGAAGCGAAAAACCCGCCATTCCTCATTGAGGACGACACGGACGTAAGTGAGGAGCTGCGTCTGAAATACCGCTACCTCGACTTGCGGCGTCCTCAACTCGCGCGCACATTCAAAATGCGCTCGGACATCACAAAGACGATCCGTAACTTCCTCGACAGTGAAGGGTTCCTGGAAGTCGAGACACCGATCCTGACGAAGTCGACACCGGAAGGAGCCCGCGACTATCTCGTACCGAGCCGGGTGCACGAAGGCGAGTTCTATGCGCTTCCGCAGTCGCCGCAGCTGTTCAAGCAGATGCTCATGGTGTCCGGTTTCGACCGCTACTTCCAGATCGCACGCTGTTTCCGCGACGAAGACTTGCGTGCCGACCGTCAGCCGGAGTTCACGCAAGTCGACATGGAGATGAGCTTCATGTCGATCGAGGAAATCATCGAGCTGAACGAACGCATGATGCAGAAAGTGATGAAAGATGTCAAAAGTGTCGACATCACTACGCCGTTCCCGCGGATCACTTATGCGGATGCGATGGCGCGCTACGGTTCCGATAAGCCGGACACCCGCTTCGGCATGGAGCTGACCGACGTGTCGGAAATCGTCAAAGACACTGCATTCAAGGTTTTCACCGGAGCTTTAGATGCAGGCGGCCAGGTGAAACTGCTGAATGTCAAAGGCGGTGCAGCCGACTATTCCCGCAAAGACATTGATGGGTTCGGTGAATTTGCAGCTGTCTACGGTGCGAAAGGCCTTGCGTGGCTGAAAGTGGAAGAAGACGGCTTGAAAGGTCCGATTGCTAAATTCTTCGAAGGCAGCACGGCCGTAGCACTGCAGACTGCTGCGGATGCGGAAGCAGGTGACTTGCTGCTGTTCGCGGCGGATAAAAAATCGGTCGTCGCCGACACACTCGGTGCACTTCGCATGAAGTTCGGGAAAGAACGCGGCCTGATCGACGAGTCGCTTTACAATTTCCTGTGGGTGACCGACTGGCCGCTCTTCGAATATGACGAGGAAGACGGACGCTTCTATGCGGCACACCACCCATTCACAATGCCAGCGGACGTACAGGAACTTGTCGAAAGTCCTGAAACCGTGAAGGCACTTGCTTATGATATCGTGCTGAACGGCTATGAACTGGGCGGCGGCTCACTGCGAATCTTCGAACGGGATGTCCAGGAAAAGATGTTCAAAGCACTCGGCTTCTCGGATGAACAGGCGCGCGAACAATTCGGCTTCCTGCTTGACGCGTTCGAATACGGCACGCCGCCACACGGGGGAATCGCGTTCGGACTTGACCGTCTCGTCATGTTGCTGTCCGGTTCGACCAATTTACGGGACACAATTGCATTCCCGAAAACAGCGAGCGCAACCGACCTGTTGACCGAAGCGCCGGACACAGTCGACGTGAAGCAGCTGACAGAATTGCATATTCAATTAGCCCCAGAACGAAAATAGGAAATTAGCACTTTTCTGAATTCGGATCGAAAAATCGAATACAAATGATTGAAACGCTTACATGCGTGTGCTATGATACACCTAATAACAAATCCTGAAGTGTTCGTTATTTGCCAGACAGTTTTGACCGAACACTAAAATCGTCGGGAGCCTTGGTTCTTGTCATGATGACATGCCTGTCATGGGACCTCAGGAGTGAGAAGACCGGGCACCCACCTGCAATGTGCGGGTTCAAAACGATATACCAAAGACGGCACATTCGGGATTTGTTTCATCTTTTGACAATCCACCTCTTGGCATCCGATGCCGAGAGGTTTTTAATTTGAACAGGAAAGGTTGTTGCATGATGCTGAATCAGTTCTCACGAAACGAATTATCGATTGGCAAAGAAGGGGTCGGCCGGATGGCAGAGACGACCGTTGCCATCTTAGGGGTCGGCGGCGTAGGCTCGTTTGCCGCGGAAGCTTGTGCCCGCAGCGGTGTGGGCAGGATCATTCTTGTCGACAAGGACGATGTTGACATCACGAACGTCAACCGGCAGCTGGTCGCCTACCTATCGACGGTCGGCCGCCTGAAAGTCGATGTCATGGCGGAACGGATCCGCGACATCAACGAAAACTGCGAAGTCATCCCGCTCCATATGTTCTACACCGAGGAGACCGCGGAGCAATTCTTTGATCAAAAGCCTGATTACGTCATCGACGCTTCCGATACGATCAGCTATAAAATCGACCTCATTGAACAGTGCCTGCAGCGGGGGGTCAAAGTGATTTCCAGTATGGGAGCCGCCAACAAAAACGACCCGACCCGCTTCCAGATCGCCGATATCTCGAAAACGCATACCGATCCGATTGCAAAAGTCATCCGCACCCGTTTGCGCAAAGCCGGTATACCAAAAGGGGTGCCCGTCGTCTTTTCGGATGAAAGCCCGATCATCGTACGGGAAGACGTCGTCGAAACGGTCGGCAAACCGGACGCCGCCATCCGCAAAGCAAAGATGCCGCCCGCTTCGAATGCCTATTGCCCGTCCGTCGCCGGCCTGATCGCCGCCAGCTGGGTGCTCAACGATATTACGTCCGACATTCCGCTTCAGCGGGTGAACGATAAGAAATGATCGGGGAGGGCAAGGGCGTCGTGTTCGGATAACTGGTGCAGCGCTCATAAATCGTGGGAAACGCTCCCTCTTGAAACATTGATGTATCAAGGGTTCAAGGTATGATTTGGGGAAGAAAAAATTTTTTTCAAGAGTAATACATCCAGTTCCTCTTATATAAGAGAAAATCTTGAAGAATGGTCGTGCGTTGCGCTGTCGGGGATGGAGAGAATTTCCACCTCGGCGGGCTTGTATACGATGCACTC
>DAMDKL010000002.1:0-283257 GCA_032099885.1 Sporosarcina sp. | reverse complement strand
CAAGAGCAGCATCCAGTTTACGGACCAGGTGGTCTTGTGGAACCAATTGTTCAATCGTCAGGATCTCTAACTGGTCCCGTTCACTGACTTGATTTTTTGTCATCATATCCATCACCTCATCGAGTAGTAAGAGACATCAGTTGATTGGAGCGGAGAGCGGCGACTCCTGGGGGATCAGCACGAGCTGAAGACCCTGGACGGAGCAAAGCGGAGGAAGCGGCTGAAGCCGTGCCCCCCGGAAAGCGTCCGCTCGCAGCGGAAATCAACAGTTTCAGTGTTGATTCCATTGTAAAAGAAAAAAGACTGCAGGCAAACTCCAAATCTTTAGAGTTTGTCTACAGTCTGAAAGAACGCTCCTCGGAGCGTTCTTTGTTCAGTCGTCTTCCCAATGTTTGCGGCCATTCCATTCCCTGGCGTGTGTTTCGACTCGTTTGTTGATGCGGTTTTCCCACCATTTGCCGACGAGCCACAGCAGCAGCATCACGACGCCGACGATGGCGGTGCGGATCGGCTGGGTGAAGAGGGCCCGGATGTCATAACCGACAAAGCTGATCATGAATACCATGACGAACTTGCCGGCGAGCAGGATGGCGAGATAGTAGGCTTTCCGCATATTCGACAGACCTGCCACCAGGTTGACGAGAGCTGACGGCGTGAACGGGAAGCAGATGAACAGGAACAGCGGCCCGAAACCGTTGCTCTCCACCCACAGGATCAGCTTCTTGACCCGTTTATGCCGGGTGATGAAATTCAGCAGCCGGGCTTGGCCGTACTTTCGGATGATCAGGAAGACCGCGTACGATCCGATGACCGTTCCGCCCCATGAAAGCAGGAACCCGAAGATGATGTCATACGCTGCGATATTCGCGATGACGAAGACGAACAGCGGGAGGAACGGCAGGAAGGACTCGATGAACGGCAGCAGGAAGCCGATGATCGGACCGAACGCCCGGTAATGTTCTGCGAGTTCCGTTATTTTGTCGACCGTGAACCACTCGTGCATCAGCAATTCCCCCTTGGCTCTCTCTGTCTAGTGACAAGCATGTAAAAATTCTGTCTTGTTCCCGCTGTACATTGTAGTATAATCACTACAATTGAACTTCCAGATGAAAGCGGGGATGGAACTTGGAACGTACACAATTCAACAAAGGCCTCCGTGCAGGGCTTAGCATCGGCATCGGCTACTTTCCCGTAGCGCTCACATTCGGCCTGCTTGCGAAATCGGCGGGCCTGTCAATCGCGGAAGCGACCGCTATGAGCATATTCGTCTTCGCGGGAGCCGCCCAATACATATCGCTCAGCCTGCTGAAGCTGGGTGTCGATCCGTTCCTGATTGTCGTCAATACGTTCGTCGTCAATATCCGGCACTTCCTGATGACGGCTTCTTTGAACGAAAAGTTGCAGCCTTCACCGAAACCCGTCAAGGCAGCGCTCGCATTCGGTGTGACCGATGAAACCTTCTCCGTCATCGCGACGAGCCAAGAAGAGAAAGTATCGAGCGCCGAGGCTTCCGGCGTCATCGTGGTTGCGTATGGCAGCTGGGTCGTCTTCACGGCAGCCGGCCACCTGATCGGCGACTTCCTGCCCGGATTTCTGCAGGCGGCCATGTCGATCGCCCTGTACGCACTGTTCATCGCCTTGCTCGTCCCATCGATGAAAGGCAACCGCAAAGTCGTGCTGCTTGCGAGTTCGTCGGCGCTATTAAGCTGTCTTTTCTACTATACCGGACTGCTGTCGACCGGCTGGGCCATCCTCGCCTCGACGCTGATTGCAGCTGTCGCCGTGGAACTGCTGTATGTAAAAACCGGGCGGGCGTATGCACCGCCGCTTGAAAAGGAGGAATGCTGATGGGAGCGGCCTATTGGTGGATGCTGCTCGGAATGGCGCTTGTTACGTACCTTCCGCGCATGATCCCGCTCACGTTCCTGGATGGCCGGAAACTGCCGCCTTTTTTGACCGGCGTCCTCGGCAACATTCCATATGCCGTGCTCGGTGCGCTGATTTTCCCTGCCATCTTCCATGTCCAGCAGGGAGACCTCCTGTTCGGCATCATCGGCGCAGTGACAGCATTTGCGATCGCCCTGGCAGGTTTCGGACTGATGCCCGTCGTCCTTGGCACGATTGGTGTGCTGGCGGTGTACAGCCTGTTCTTGTAGCGGCCTTTTTTCTATCATACCCTGAAATCCGTGCAGACATACTGCTAGTTTCAAAGAAATCCAAAAACCCCGTACAGGTCTATCACTGTACGGGGTTCATTCATTCATCCAGATCCTCTTCGCCATGCCGCTGTGACCGTTTGACCATGCGCTGCGCGACCCAGAAACCTACCGTGAGCGACAGAGCATCCGCCGCATACAGGATCCAGTTATGCGTGTACCCGGCGTACACGGAGGCGGCGATGAGTGCAATCGTCAAGAGCAGCCCGACGACATGGTGGAATGTCACGCGTGTGAAAAACACGACGAGCAGACACGGAACAAATAATGCCATTATGAACTTCGTCGCTAAACTTTCCATCGGCCGCCGCCTCCCCCACTTCTCTACCTGACAAGCAGCAGGCCGAGCTGATAATGATCGTGCCGGTACAGCACTTGCTGCATGAGCCGCACTTCTCCGTTGCGGTCTGCGACCTGCAGCCGGCAGTGTGCCGCGTTCACTTGGATGGCGTCATATAACTCTTTCTCGTTCGCCACCTGCATGCCGTTCACCGCGCGAATCACTTCTCCGGGCAGCAGCCCGAGTTTTTCAGCCGGCGAGCCGGGCAGCACACCTGCTACGACGACACCTTTTGCGCTAGGCGACGCGGCATATCCGCCGGTCCGTTCGCGCACTGCAGTGGAGATCGTGACAGCAGCCCGACCGATAACACCGACCGCCAAGGCCGACCAGCCGATGATCGGCAAATACAAGCCGCCGAGCCCGAAGAGGACGACCACAGCGCCGAGCCAGCAGACTGAGCGCCCGATCTTCGGGAATAGTTCATCCGGAAAATGGGAACGGGCAATCTGGCTGAATGCAATTACCACGGGCACCGGCACGAAACTGAAAGACATAGCACCGATCGTGATCTGCGGCCAGTAGGGCACGTATGCGCTGATCATGTCACCCGGTACGAGGAACACCACCGGCAGCAGCCACAGCTGTTTCGCTTTGAATACCGCTGCGCGCAGCCCCCGGCTCGTTCTCTCCAGCCGCGGTGACGGATAACGCACTGCCGATTTCCGGATCAGTCGGCCTTCCGCCAGCAGCAGAAGTCCGGCTGCAACCGGCACTGTCACCGCTAGATGTCCGTCAAAATCCATTTCCGCAAGCGACCATCCGCGGAACGCCGCTTCGCCGCCGGACCGCTGCCAAACCCACAGCACGCCGATCGCGATGGTTGCCGTGTATACCGGCGATCCCCATTGATAGTAGCAGCTGACCGTCATGAGGAGCATGACCGCTGAAAACACGACGAGCCAGCCCGCATCCGCCGCCAGGCCGATCCCGCTCATTACAAGGGAGAGGAGCAGCGCCGGCAGCCATGAATCGGCCAGCACCCGTCTGAGTTCTGTCAGTCCCGGCAGTTTCCGGATGTTGAAATCCCGCCGCTCCCGTTTGACCCTCGTATAGCCGAGCACCACTGCCGCCAGCAGCAAGATCCACAGCAGCGGATTCAGGAAAAACAACCCAACTGCCTGTATGATATCCAACCACCCATTGTCTGTCACGTCAATCACACTCCCATCCCGATCCCGCTGTTTTCTACTATTGTATCAAACAACCGGACAGAAAGGATAGTCGTGGCAGATGGTTCTTCACAAACAGGGCAAACCGCTCACTTCTTCGACAGCGCATGATGCAAATAGCCGAGCGCCATCGACAGCTGCTCATCATTCGCACGATCTCCCTTGACCGCTTCAGCACGTGTTTTCAATGCCTGGAAGAATGCAGCATCCATCTTCCTGCTGCTCTTCTGATCTTCATCTTTCTGGAACTTCGCGACTGCTTTTTTCGTCGCGTCGTCGAAGTAGCCGTCAACGCGGCCCGGCTTATAGTCGAGTGCCTTCAGGATGCGCTGTGCATAGGCGATATCATCATGGAACTGCTCTTCTGCATACGTATCGGCGAGCACCCGCAAATGCTCGACGAACAGACTGTTCTGCTTCACCTCAAGATCCGATTCGACCCCTTTCCCATGGATCCAGCGCTCTTTCGGCGTCAGCCACTTGTGCGTCGACAGCTTGACTTCGCCGCCATTCGACAGCTCCATCGTCTCCTGTACGGTGCCTTTTCCGAAACTCGTAGTTCCGACGATGAACCCCCGGCCGAGATCCTGCAGCGCACCGCTAAGCACTTCACTCGCAGATGCACTTCCCTGATCCTGCATGAGGACGATCGGCAGTTTCTTCAGCTGCGGATCATACACGATGTCTTCCGGTTTCTCTGTCACGAGCGGTGTCAGCTGACCTTTGATGTTTTCCATATAAGCGAACACCGTATCTTCAGGAAGCACGCTGCCTGCAATCGCGCCGACAGCATGCAGATAGCCCCCCGGATTGCCGCGTACGTCAATGAGGATCGCTTCCGCCCCCTCTTTGACGAGCAGGTCCGTTGCCGCCTGCCATTCTTTCGCACTGTCTTCGCCGAACATCGTCAGCCCTATGTAGCCGATTTTCTTGCCCCGTTCCTCAAGAATTTCAGATGTCACGGTATGAACCGGAATCACGTCCCGCTCAATCGTCAGCTCGATATGCTTGCCCGCTTCCGGGCGGTACACCGTCAATTTCACGGCCGTCCCCTTCTTGCCGCGGATCCGTTTGACGACTTCCTGAAGCGTCAGTCCGTCCACCCGCTCACTGTCGATCTGGACGAGTTCGTCATACGGCAGCAGTCCGGCCTTTTCGGACGGTGATCCTTTCACTGGCGAAACAATTACGAATTTCCCGTTGGTCCGTGTAATTTCCGCACCGATCCCCACCCGCTCACCCGCGAGAGATTCTTTGTGCGAAGCGGCCTCCTCTTTCGTCAAATACGTCGAATACGGGTCTCCGATGACATCCGCCATCCCGCGGAGCGCCCCTTCGATCAGGTCATCTTTCTTTAGCGGATACACCGCATGCTCGGTGATGACGTCGTAAGCTTCGTCGATCACCCCGAATTCCCCGCCAGCTGCTGACGTTTCCTTCTCATCACTCTTGCCGCAGCCGCCAAACAGCAGACTGATACTAACTGCAATCGCAGCGAATAGGCCAAAACCTAAAAACCGGCTCCTGCGCATCGTCACCATCCCCTCCTCTTTCCACTATATGAAAAGGACAGGGCAGTTACGACACCGGAAACCGGCATAACTTATATTCAGCTGCTGAAAATCAGTCGACGTCGGCGATAAGCTGTTCCATCATCTTTTCATCCATCGGCCCGACGATCTGATTGTCGATCGTGCCGTCTGTTTTCAGAATGTACGTCGTCGGGATGGAAAACACTTTGTATTCATCCATTCCGATTCCTTCCGTGTCCAGCAGAATCGGGAACGTCAGCCCGTAGGCATCGACGAACTCCTCGACCGCTTTCTCGCCGCGGTTTTCACCGGTCGTCAAATTCACGGAGACGAGCTCCACGTTGTCTTCCTTCGTCAGCTTCTTATAGTAGTTTTCCATGTGGGGCATTTCCGCCTTGCACGGCGGGCACCACGTTGCCCAGAAGTTGAGGATGACTTTTTTCCCCTGCAGATCGGACAGTTTCACCGTGTCGCCTTCAAGAGTCTTCATTTCAAAGTCGGGCGGTGTGTCTCCCTGCCCGAGACCTGGTATTTCCTTCGCGACTGCAGTCGTCGCTGCTGTATTAATCTTCTCTGGTTTCTGCATATTCGACTTTACCATCAGTACGACCATCGTCCCGACGACCAAGATCGCGATCGCATAGCCGATCCATTTCTTATTCATGCAATCCCTCCAATTGTTTCTCGGACTTCCGCTGCCGGACATCCGCCAAGATGATCATAGTTCCCGCAGCAGCGGTCGCAGCAAATGGGATTCCTGTGAACCCCGAAGGCTGAAGAGCAGCAGCGAAACTATGTACGGCGATTAGGAGCAGTGCGCCATCACGGACCGGCAGCTCCTGACGGCCGGCAGATCGGTACATCAATAACATCAGTGTGCCGAACAGGATGACCGTCACTGCTTTCGCAACCACAGAACCTTCATTCAGCAGCACCATCAAAAGCTGGTAGCCCCCTTGCGCACAGACCTGCTGCCAGCAGAAACACACGGCTGACAGGTACTGGCGCCGACTTCACAGACCGCACCGCAAGCAGTCCCGCAAGGCAGATGCCGGCGATGAATCCCGGAGCGCCTCCATTGAAATAGAGAATTGCAGCGGGAGAACGCCAGATGACTGGGAAATCGGTGATGATGACAGACAGCTTCCAGACGATCAGCACAGTGAAGACCGTATCCCCGATCAGTTCTGCAGCTCGTTTCCCGAACAGCCGCCGGACTGCCAGCCAGCCTGCAAGCAAACCGAAGACCGCCGCCAGCCACGAGGAGGGGACTGTCACTTTCCATAACAAATAATATTCGGTAACAGGCATCGATATCTCCTCAATATATGATACCTCTTATGGTATCTCATTTGTAAGACAGTCACCAACAAACATACTTGAAGACATAGAAAAAAGTCCGCCCGCAGGCGAACTTTTCCTGGGGCGGCACTCCATTCTGAGCGCCGCCATGTTTACATAAAGCAGATGCCGGAAATACTAGGCATATACGCTTTTATCAGAACGATACATAGCGAAGCGGGTTCACAGCACTAGGGCCTGTTGCCGAGAAGTTGCCGACATGGACCTCAAAGTGCAAGTGCGGGCCGGTTGAGTTACCGGTGTTCCCCGAATTCGCGATGAATTGACCTTTGCCTACGTGCTGACCAGTGCTGACGCTAATACTCGAAAGGTGAGCGTAGACAGTCGTGTAGATCTGACCGTCGATCGAGTGCGTGATCATGACCATGTTTCCGAATCCGCCCATCGGACCCGCATGGGAAACGACCCCTTCAGCAGCTGCGCTGACAGGTGTCCCGATCGGAACGGAAATATCCTGACCGCGGTGCTGTTTCTTCGTATGGAAGATCGGGTGGACGCGCCATCCGAATGACGACGTCAGACGGCCGTGTGCCGGGCTTGTCCATGATCCGCTAGACACAGGAGGTGCTGCCACAGGCGGCTCATAGCTGCTGCCGTTGTTCGATGACGAACTTTGCGAAGAAGAGCTCGCTGCCTGTTCGGCACGGCGCTTCGCTTCTGCTGCTTCTTGCTGACGACGGAGTTCCGCCTCGCGTTTCCGCTTCAGTTCCGCCTGGCGTGCCACTTCTGCAAGACGTTCCTGTTCGGCGACAATTTTCTTCTCTAGGTCTGAAGACATCTCGTACGCATCGTCCGCTTCACTTTCCAAGTTCGCCTTCTCGCTCGTCAACTTCGCTTCTTCCGCTTCCAGCTGATCGACCAATTTGTCTTTCTCGACTTTTTGGCCTTCCAGTTTCTTCTTCAGCTCCGTCAATTTCGCTTTCCGTTCTTCCTGCTCAGCCAGTTTCTTCTCGACCATCTCTTTTTCTTTTTCGAGCTGGTTCATGTCATCTTCCTGCTGCTGCATGATTTTACGGTCGGCATCCATTAGTGTGGAGACAGCCGAAAACCGGTCGATGAAATCCGAGAAGCTGGTCGCACCAAGAAGCACGTCCAGGTAGCTGACGTCCCCGCCCTTGACCTGCATCGTCTTCACGCGCTCACGGAGCACTTCGTCGCGTTCCTTGATGCGCTTTTCGAGTGTTTTGATGGAGACACGCAGCTGGGCGATCTCTTCTGTCGTGTCCGCGATCTTGTTTTCGGTATCGCGGATTTTGTCGTTGTTCGTATTGATTTCGCCGTTCAGTTTCGTGATCTGGTCGAGCAGCGATTGTTTTTTCGTTTGTTTTTCTGTAATTTGGTTAGACTTGTTCTTGATCCCTTTGTTCAGTTCGTTCTGTTTCTTTTGCAGCAGCTTCTGTTCATTCTGCATATCGTTCAGCGAAGCTGCATTAGCTGCTGTACCGCCTATTGTCGTGGAGAGGAGCAATACTCCCATAGTCGATAATAGCAATCCCTTGTTCTTCTTCACAGTCCCAGTTCCCCTTTCAAACGAATCGGCTAGTTAGACTTTCAAGAATTTACGTACGGACATGAGGCTTCCCCATACGCCGATGAAGATGCCCATGAACAACAGCAGGCCATCCACTTGGAGGATGAACGACATCGGCTTCAGCAGCTGGAACATTTCATTGATCAGCTTCGGCTGCCAGTAGGCATAGATCTGCTGATAGGCGATAGAGACCGCCGTGATCGGGATGATGGACCCGAGGATTCCGAGCCAGATCCCTTCTAAGATGAACGGAATGCGGACGAAGCTGTTCGTCGCTCCGACGAGTTTCATGATTTCGATTTCCCGGCCCCGTGCGATGATTGTCAGACGGATCGTGTTGGAGATGAGGAACATCGCCGTGAACAGTAATGCGAGAATGAGGATCAAGCCGACGTTCCGGCTAATTTTCACGACATTGAACAGTTTTTCGACTTTTCCTGCTCCATAGACCACGTCGGCCGTGTATTCATATGTATCGATCTCTTTGGCGATTTTCGCCGTGTCGTGCGGATCGGCCGCTTTGACGTATAACGCGTCACCGAGCGGATTGCTCTGTTTGTAGAGGGCCAGTTCTTTTCCGTACTGTTTGATGACCTTGTCCAGTTCCTCTTCACGGGAGGCATACTCGACACTGGCCACGCCTTTGATCGATTCCACTTTTTCCTGAAGTTCCTGTACGGCCGCATCACTTGCTGCAGCGTCCGCGACCACTTTAATTTCCACATCGTTTTCAATGTTATCCGCCATCTTGTTCAAGTTCATCATCATGACGATGAAGCTTCCGACAAGAAGGAGCGTGACTGCGACGGCGCTGATGGAGGCGAACGTCATCCAGCCATTCCTGCCGAGACTCTTGAAACTCTCCCGGAAGTGGCGGCCAAGCGTCCTAGCCTTCATAACTGTATTCCCCTTCATATTCATCCCGCGTGATCATGCCGCCTTCAACAAGCAGCACCCGGTGACGGATCTTATTCACGATGTCCTTGTTGTGGGTGGCCATGATGATGGTCGTCCCGCGGTTATTGATTTTTTCAAAGATGTTCATGATGCCTAACGACGTATCCGGATCCAGGTTTCCTGTTGGCTCATCCGCAATGACCAGTTTCGGCTCATTGACGATGGAGCGCGCGATCGAGACGCGCTGCTGCTCTCCGCCGGATAGCTCGTTAGGAAACATTCTCGCTTTCTGCGACAAGCCGACAAGCGCTAAAACATCTGTAACTTTTTTCCGGATTTCAGTAGGTGTCTCTTCTATTACTTCGAGTGCAAATGCGACATTTTCATAGACACTGAGTTTCGGCAATAGTTTGAAGTCCTGGAACACGACTCCGATCTGCCTGCGTAAATAAGGGATCTGTTTGTTCTTCAGCGAACCCAGGTCTGTTCCATCGATGAAAATCTGACCGCTCGTCGGGGATTCTTCGCGATACATCATTTTGATAAATGTGGATTTCCCTGCACCGCTGGGCCCGACTACGTAGACAAACTCTCCCCGATCGATCTCAATCGTTATACCGTTCGCGGCTACGACGCCATTCGAGTACTTTTTGTACACGTCTTTCATTTTTATCATTCTGTAACCACCTGATTCCATGACTTTTCGCCAGCTTTTTCATTATAACAGATATAATTCCCTATAGTATTACAGGAGTATTTCATTTCGGCCGCACCGTTCACTCCGTTTCAACAATTTTGTAATCTACCATCCTAGTAAATGGAAGTCAGGAATGAAAACTTGTCGAAATTAAAAACAGGAACACCGAAGTGTCCCTGTCCTCATTTTCTCATGCTGTCGAAAGGCTGTCTTATTTCTTCTCAGAAAGCCATTTAGCGACTGCGTCCAGTTCTTCACCTTTGATGAGACCTCCAGGCATGCCGCCGGATTTCCCGTTTTCAATGATGTCGTGGATTTCATCTTCTTTCAATTCTTTACCGATGTGCGCGAGTTCAGGACCAGCGCCGCCTTCCAGGTTGCCGCCGTGGCAAGTCGCACAGTTCGCCTGGAATACTTTGTCTGCGTCTACATCGCTGCCGCCTTTGTCGCCGGATGCGCTGTCGTCGTTCCCGCCGCCGCAAGCGCCGAGTACGAGAGCTGCTCCGAAGATCGCTGCTGCAAATTTGCTTTTCGTCTTCATAATTGAGTTCCTCCCTTGGATGAATATAAAATACGTGCTTCCTTAGTATAGCAAAAATCGAGCTGGCCCGCCTTTCCAGTGTGACAGACTGATGACGATTGCCTTCAAAAGCGGGCGCTCCTTCTATGTAGTATTCTCGTTTCGGCGAAATTCAAACATGGATAGCTGTACAATTTTTTTCATCCGCCCTTTTCTGCGGCACGACATTCGTGTTTACACCCGCTGCAGGCCGGGAATTGGATGACCAGACGGCAAAAATGACAAAACAGTTGCAACTTTACAGGGAATGCGATAAGATGACAGGTAATTCAACATACACTTATTTCGCAAATTACGAAGTAAGGATAGAGGCGCAAAAACCATCAGTACGCAGCAGGAGGACGATGAGGTCCCGGGACAGCTGCCGAAAGGGGAATTTGCCGAAGCGGAACGGATGCTCATCATCCCGAAGCTGGTTCTGGGCTGAACAAGTCCAGGATTGTCATATAGGCGACTATATGGAGGGCTATCTGATGCAGTGGAATGATTCCTTTTATTCCCATGGCAGCAGCGGTTCCCCCGCTGCTGCCTTTTTGCGTTTCAGGATACACTGCCTTCCACCTCTATGTTTGTTATACAAAACAAAAGGAGATGGAGAACAGATGAATTTTGGACAACTGATTACAGCAATGGTGACCCCATTCGACGAACAAGGTGACATCGACTACACAGCCGCGGAGACACTGATTGAACATTTGCTTGCAACGGGCACGGATACGCTCGTCGTCGCCGGTACGACAGGAGAATCGCCGACGTTGACCGCACAGGAAAAAACAGAGCTGATCCGCTTTGCAGTGCAGGCAGCGGCAGGCCGGGTCCCAGTCATCGCCGGCACCGGCACGAACAGCACACGGGAGTCGATCGAGCTGACGCGCTCCGCGGAAGCCGCAGGGGCAGACGGCGTCATGCTCGTCGTGCCGTATTATAACAAACCGAGCCAGCAGGGGATGTACGAACATTTCAAAGCGATTGCCGCTGCGACGTCCCTTCCCGTCATGTTGTACAATATCCCCGGACGCAGCACCGTCAATATGGAAATCGAGACAATCGTCCGGCTTGCACGTATTCCGAACATCACAGCCATCAAGGAAGCCGGCGGCAATCTGGACACAATGGCAGCGATCATCGAGCAGACTCCTGATGACTTTGCCGTCTACAGCGGGGATGACGCGCTGACGCTGCCGACGCTGACGATCGGCGGTTCGGGCGTCGTCTCCGTCGCGAGCCACGTGATCGGCCGGGAGATGAAAGCGATGATGAAAGCATTCCATATCGGGCAGTTCCAGGAAGCCGCTGCGATGCACCGCCGTCTGCTCCCGCTCATGAACGAGCTGTTCGCCGCGCCGAACCCGTCACCGGTCAAAGCGGCGCTCACACTGCAGGGCCTCCCTGCCGGCGGACTCCGACTGCCGATGGTTCCTCTGTCCGACAGCCAGCTCGCTTCGCTGTCCAATGTGATGGAGCAGCTGAAGTACAAGACGACCGCTTGAACTCTTTTCACAAAAAACGAGCGCCAGCACAACTCATCCTGAGCTGTGCTGGCGCTCGTTTTACATTGTGGCCTGTGCCCGTTCCGCCCGTTTCAGAAACTCGAGCATGCTGCTGAGTTCATTCGTACAATAGGACTGCGGCACAGCGTCGCGCGGTCCGAGTGAATCCGTCAGCCGTTCCGCCAAGAAGAACACACGGGTCACGTCGATTTCAGGAAAGCGGAATCGGATGTCCTCGATTTCTTCCTGCAGCACTTCCTCCAATACCGCGTGCTCGATCGACATGACATTCGATACTGTTTCGAATACGTCATCCGTCCAGCCATCAAATTCCTCTTCCGTGACGTTTTGTGTGGCAAACACACACACTTCATACAGAACCGGCTCCGGCTTCTTCTTTTTGAAGAACATCCCCCATCCCCCTTTTGCAACTAGCCTGCTGAAAAAAAAGGCTGCCCGGCAGCGCAAGATCCTTCTTTGCGCCAGCGAACAGCCTGGAATCGTTCGATTACGAAATACGGGAACGCAGATATGCGTTGATGAACGGATCGATTTCGCCGTCCATGACAGCACCGACGTTACCGGTTTCTTCGTTCGTCCGGTGGTCTTTCACCATGGAATACGGGTGGAAGACGTACGAACGGATCTGGCTGCCCCAGCCGATTTCCTTCTGGTCGCCCCTGATTTCAAGAAGGCGGGCTTCTTCTTCTTCGAGACGGATCTGGTAGATCTTCGCTTTCAGCAAGTTCAGCGCGCGCTCCCGGTTCTTGATCTGTGAACGTTCGGTCTGACACGTCACGATGGCACCGGTCGGAATGTGTGTCATCCGGACCGCGGAATCCGTCGTATTGACGTGCTGACCGCCCGCGCCGCTCGACCGGTACGTATCGACTTTGACATCTTCCATCTTCAGGTCGATATCTACGTCTCCGGAGAACTCCGGCATCACTTCGACAGACGAGAAAGAAGTATGTCGGCGTCCTGAAGAGTCGAATGGCGAAATTCGCACAAGACGGTGGACGCCTTTCTCCGCCTTCAAGTAGCCGTATGCGTTATGGCCCTTAATGGAAAGAGTAACCGACTTCACGCCGGCTTCATCGCCCGCCTGGTAGTCGAGTGTCTCGACCTTATAGCCGTGCTGTTCCGCCCAGCGAGTGTACATACGCAGCAGCATGGACGCCCAATCCTGGGATTCCGTACCGCCTGCGCCTGAATGGATTTCGAGCACTGCGTTGCTGCTGTCGTATTCGTCGCTCAGCAGCATCTGCAGATCGAAGTCTTCCATCCGTTTCAGGAACGTCTTCAGTTCGTCACCGAGTTCTTCCTGCAGTTCCGCGTCCGGTTCTTCCTTCAGCAGTTCAAGTGTCATTTCCAGGTTTTCCTGCTCGTCGTTCATTTCGTGGAATTCCCCGACGATGTCTTTCAGTGCATTCGACTCGGAAATGACGGTCTGCGCCGCATCCTGGTCATCCCAGAATGTCGGGTCGAGCATCATTTCATCGAGTTCCTGCATCCGTGCCTCTTTGTTTTCTAAGTCAAAGAGACCCCCTGAAACCCGCTAATTTCTTAGCTGTTTTGTCGAGCTCGTTACGTACTTCTGATAATTCCATCATAATTGTTCCTCCAAATAGTTCAAGTTCACGGCGCTTACTCTTTGCCGTGGCAGTTCTTGTATTTCTTCCCGCTGCCGCATGGACACGGATCGTTCCGTCCGATGTTCACCCTGCGGACCGGTTTCTTCACTTGTTTCTCACTGTCTTCTTTCGGATTGACCGCCTGGCCTTTCGCGACTTCTTCACGCTCCAGGTTGTTGCGGATTTCCGCCTTCATGACATATTTCGCAGCATCCTGCTCGATGGAAGCGACCATTTCCTCGAACATGGCAAAGCCTTCCGACTGGTATTCGCGGAGCGGATCGTTCTGTCCATAAGCACGCAAGTGGATGCCGTGACGGAGCTGATCCATCGCATCGATATGATCCATCCATTTCGTGTCAATCGCACGGAGAAGAACAACTTTCTCGAACTCACGCATTTTTTCATCAGACATTTCTTCTTCTTTTTCGTCATACCGTTTCAGGACTTCCGCAGTGATGAACGCTGTCATCTCTTCAACGGATTTGCCCTCCAAGTCGCTGACCGTGATCCTGTCTTCCGGCAGCAGGGTCGCGCCGAGGTAATCGACGAGCGCTTTCAACGCCCAGTCTTCGGACTTCTCTTCCGCCGTATGGAGTGCGACCGCATTGCCGACAACGCGTTCGATCATCGCTTCGAGCACTGGACGGACGTTATCCGATTCGAGCACGTCATTCCGCTCTTTGTAGATGATTTCACGCTGCTGGCGCAGGACATCATCGTACTGGAGGAGGCGTTTCCGTGAATCGAAGTTATTCCCCTCGACACGTTTTTGTGCAGATTCCACAGAACGTGAAACCATCTTCGACTGGATCGGCGTTTCGTCGTCCATGCCGAGTTTGGTCATCATGCCTTTCATCTGCTCAGAACCGAACCGGCGCATCAATTCATCTTCAAGAGATAGATAGAACTGCGTGACACCGGCGTCTCCCTGACGTCCGGAACGTCCGCGGAGCTGGTTATCGATCCGGCGCGACTCATGCCGCTCGGTGCCGACGACCGCGAGACCGCCGAGTTCCTGAACCCCTTCGCCGAGCTTGATGTCAGTACCGCGGCCTGCCATGTTGGTCGCGATCGTGACGGCTCCCGGCTGGCCTGCCTGTTCGATGATCTCGGCTTCCCGTCCGTGGTTCTTCGCATTCAGGACGTTGTGCGGCACGCCGTATTTCTTCAGGAAGTTCGAAATGATCTCGGACGTCTCGATTGCAACTGTACCGACGAGCACCGGCTGGCCGTTTTTGTGGCGCTCTTTAATGTCGTCTGCGACCGCTTTGTACTTGCCTTCCGTCGATGCGTAAATCAGGTCCGGACGGTCATCCCGTGCGATCGGGCGGTTGGTCGGAATCGCCACAACGTTCATGTTGTATATGTTGCGGAATTCCTCTTCTTCCGTCTTCGCCGTACCCGTCATCCCTGAAAGCTTGTCATACATCCGGAAGTAGTTCTGGAACGTGATCGTTGCGAGCGTCATCGATTCGTTCTGGACTTCGAGCCCTTCTTTCGCCTCGATCGCCTGGTGAAGTCCGTCGCTGTAACGGCGGCCTTTCATGAGACGCCCTGTGAACGAGTCGACGATGACGACTTCGCCTTCCTGCACGACATAGTCTACGTCAATATGCATGCTGACATGCGCTTTCAGTGACTGGTTGATCGTATGGTTCAAAGTGACGTGCTGCAGGTCGAACAGGTTGTCGATGCCGAACGCCTTCTCGGCTTTCTCGATTCCTGATTCCGTCAACGTGACCCCTTTGGTCGTTTCGTCGAACGTGTAATCTTCTTCCTTGTTCAGCGTTGTCACGAAGCGGTTCGCGAGCCGGTACAATTCAGCCGACTTTGCTGCCTGTCCTGAGATGATGAGCGGTGTCCGCGCTTCGTCGATCAGGATCGAGTCGACTTCGTCAATGACGGCGTAATGGAGCGGCCGCTGCACTTTGTGCTCACTGTACAGCACCATGTTGTCACGCAAGTAGTCAAAGCCGAGTTCGTTGTTCGTCGTATACGTCACGTCCGCCAAATACGCTTCCCGCTTCTCATCCTTGCCGAGACTATTCAAGTTCAGACCGACAGAGAGGCCGAGGAACTCATAGAGCTGCCCCATTTCTACGGCATCCCGCGACGCGAGGTATTCGTTGACGGTGACGACGTGGGCGCCTTTTCCGTCAAGAGCGTTCAAGTAGACAGCTAGCGTGGACGTCAGCGTCTTCCCTTCCCCGGTCTTCATCTCTGCGATGTTGCCTTCGTGAAGGGCCGCAGCACCGATGATCTGCACACGGAACGGATAGAGGCCGAGCACCCGGCGTGCCGCTTCGCGTACGACCGCGAACGCTTCCGGCTGGATTGCGTCGAGCGATTCCCCATTGGCCACGCGCTGCTGGAACTCTGCCGTTTTCGCGGTCAGTTCTTCGTCAGACAGTTTTTCCATATCTGCGCTCAATGCTTCGGTCTGGTCGGCGATTTTTTCAAGCCGTTTCAAATCACGTTTATTCGGATCAAACATTTTATTCAATACGCTTAGCATAATTTGGTCACATCCTCACAAAGTTCACCCTTCATTTTAACATTGTGACAGACGCGGCGCAAATGCAATGCAAGGAAATTTCCGACTTTTGGAATGGGTGCGCGGGATGCTTGAGCGCTTTTGTGGACTGCTTGAGCGTTTGTGAGTAAGGCTTGGGCGTTTGAGAAGCTGCTTGAGTGCTTAGGGGAGATGCTTGAGCGATTAAGGGGATGGTTTGAGCGCGCGGGACAACCTTGCTCTATTCTCCCCATGTACGTCGCCTCCCCGACAGAAAAGCGGAGCGCCAGCGAAGCCGACCATTCAAATGTGTTTATTGGATAGTGGAAACCCATTTGGCGCGGCCGGAGTCACCGGGGTGCTCGGCTGTCAGTGCCGCGCAGACGGGTTGCGGTGGCCAGGGGGATGGTTTATGAGCGGTTTTCTAGGTTTATGAGCGATTTCAGCAGTTTATGAGCGGTTTTCCTGGTTTATGAGCGGTTTCTGTGTTTTATGAGCGGTTTCCGCAGTTTATGAGCGTTTTTGCCGATTTATGAGCGATTTCCCAGTTTTATGAGCGTATTCTGCAATTTATGAGCGCTTTCCCTAGTTTATGAGCACGGACAGCCGACCGGCCCACGAAAAAGCCGCCCGGGGCAGCCGGGCGGCTTGTGTGTGAAACGTATCAGTTTGTTTCGATCAGGCCGTACTTGCCGTCACGGCGTTTGTAGACGATGTTTGTCGCATCCGACTCGCCATCTGTGAAGATGAAGAAGTCGTGGCCGAGCATATTCATCTGCAGGATCGCTTCTTCCTGGTCCATCGGCTTCAAGTCGAGCTGTTTTGTCCGGACGACTTTGAACTCCTGCTCGTCTTCCGCCTCCTGCTGTTGTTTTGATTCGCTTTCAACCGACTGCTGCATGAAAGCTGCGACGCCTTCGCGCTCACGGAACTTGCGGTTGACGCGTGTTTTGTATTTACGGATCTGGCGTTCGAGCTTGTCGACGATCAGGTCGACGGCCGCATACAGATCGTTATGCCGCTCTTCCGCACGGAGTGTCAAATTTTTCATCGGAATTGTAATTTCAACTTTTGTTTGTTTGTCGTTGTATACTTTCAAGTTCACATGGGCTGTGGCGTTCGCCCCTTCAGTGAAGTACCGTTCCAGCTTGTTCACTTTTTTCTCGACGTACTCCCGGATTGCCGGTGTCACCTCGACGTTTTCGCCACGAATGTTGAAGTCTAACATATAAACTCCTCCTTTAATTTGACCCTATCTCTATCTTCTCCATCCGCCACTCGAAACCCTTCTTTTCCGGTGAAAAACAAAAAAGAAAATTGGCGGATTTTGCGGTCTGCTGCCTACTGCCGTTCGGACTGCCTCCGGAGCTTGAGATCTGCCACGATCCGCCCGTTCACCGCCGGATCTTCATCGAAATCGACGCCGTACGTCCAGCGGCCGTCCGCCGATTCCTTCCAGACGATGACGCCGTCCGTGCTGATCGGCTGCTGGTACAGATAGAACCGGAGCCGTACAGCGATCGCCTCCCGGTTGACCGGGATGTCGTATGACGTCCGCATCCGGGTGCCGCCCGGGCTGATATCGAGCAGTTCTGCATCTCCCGTGCCGGTGCCCGGCTGATCGCTGTTTTTAAGATGAATACTGAATTCCGCGGGAACCGGTTCGGTGAATGAGAACCGGAACGCCTCATCTCGCTTGTAGTGCATGCTATCCACACTCCATCCGAATTGCTGTTTCTTCCAGTATATCAAATAGGATCATCAGCCGGTGTCCGAGCGGTATTGCATCTGCAGCAGCGACCCTTCCTGTTCTATTGCCGGACAAGACCTATCCGAAACATCAGGAGCAAGGTTACGTCGTACACAAAAAAAGCCCGCCGGCTCGGCCGGACGGACTCGTTTCAGTTGCGCAGGCTGACCGCCTCGTCGTGTGTCTCCTGCAAGTGGGCATCGATCGCACCCTGTTCTTCGACGAGATGAATGAGCGTCGCGTCCAGCTCTTCGATCGCCGCCGTGCTCTCCTCGATGACGGAAGCGAATTCCATGGTCCGGCCGCGGATCGTGTCCGTGTTCACCGAGATTCCGCGGAACGACTCGAGGAACAATTCCATCTCCTTCTGCAGCTCCTGCATCGATGCAGCGAGCCCGGTGAATACGCCATGCGATGTTTCGGCGGCCGCTGTCTGCCCGGAGATCTGCTCACGGCCTGCGGTCAGTTTCGACACCGCCAGTTCATTGAACGTATTCACTTCCGACAAATTCGCATCGATTTTTGCGAGCGTGTCATCCGTCAGGCCCGCGAGCTTCCGGATTTCGTCCGCAACGACCGCAAATCCTTTCCCCTGCTCACCTGCCCGCGCTGCTTCAATCGAGGCATTGAGTGCCAGCAGGTTCGTCTGGTCCGTGATTTCTTTAATGGAGGAAGCGAAGGCGTTCGTCTCGGCAATCTTTCCGGACAGCGTGCCAAACGTCTCGTCTAATTCTTCAAAGAACGCTGCAAACCCTTCGACACCATTCTTCAGAACCCCGATCCGCTCGCTGCCTTCCCCGGCACGGCTGCCCGCTTCAGCAGCGGTCTGGACGAGCGTACGGAGACGCCCGGATACCGTTTCGACTTCATCGTGTGCCTGTTCGGCACGCTCTGCGATATCCGAAATATGATCGGCCTGGTGCTGGCTTGCACTGCTCACTTCATTGACAGCGGTGAGCATTTCCCGCTGCGACCCAAGCGACGTTTCGGACGATGCACGGAGCGACTCCAGGTTGCCCGTGATCTTTTCGACTGCGGCATCGAGCTTCAGAGTGAGTTCCTGCTCTTGCAGCCGGCGCTGTTCCATCTCGTGCGTGAAGGTCTCGACCCGCGCGAAATTCGCCGCATTCTGGCGGACGACGAGCAGCAGGATCATGCCGCTCAGAAAATGCAGCAGCACGAGATTCGCCCCGCTACCGTCGACGAGCGCCGGTTCGACAAACCGCGCATTATTCAGCAGCAGTGCCGCCAGACTCAGGACATAGGCGAGCCCCATGATCGGAAGCCGGCCATGGATGCCGCCGAGGACGAGAAGGAAGAAGATGATGCCGATCGACCCCAAGTTCGCTTCTGAAAAGTAGATGACGCCGAGAATGACGGCGAACGTGGCAGCGAGGAGGATGTACGGCAGTGCCAGTGTGAGCCAGCTGTTCTTCGTGACGCGGCAGGCGATGTAGATGGCGGACGAGACAGAAAGCGGTATAGCAACCGACAGAATGATCGCGGAATCGGAATGCATGATCAGCTGCGCAATCAGCCCAAGGCCGCCTGCAGCAAAAAATCCATAGAACAGAATATTGTTTTTGCGAAGCCAGTCTTCCTTCTTCAGCTGTTCGATCGACATGATAACACTCCCTTTATATTACCAATCTATACAAATAATATACGACAATAGAGATAATTGAGTAATAGGCATAAAGGCATGTGTAGAGAATAAAAAAACCGGCAAGCTATGGTAGGCTCACCGGATAATCAGTTATTGTTTTGTATCGTAAAAAGTACCGTCACGCGCCACTTTGCTGTACGGATTGACGTAGTTGCGAACGCCGTCCTTCTTCGTCTGCGACACGGCCAGATCTTTGCGGATCAGCGCCGTGAACTGCTCGAGTTTAGCCGCTACTTTCGGCTCGGCAGCAGCTAGCTCCCGGCCGAACGCCTCCTCTTCGGGTGTGAAGGGCGCCTGGATGGCAGGCTGCAGCCGATCACGTTCATCCAGCACCGTATCGATCACGGCGATCGCTGCTTCGCGCTGGTCCGAATCCGCGGGGAAGGTCAGCGCCAGCAGCCGATCCGTCGCAGTCTTCCATGCTATGAGTTCCGGCCGGATCATATTTCGCTCACATTGCCGTACTGTTTCTGACGGTTCAGCTGGATCACTTGCTTCCACGTATCGCGGAATTCCGTAATGATCTCCGCCGCTTCATCAAACAGCGCGATGTCGTTCTTGATGTTGCCGTCGATGAGACGGCTGTTCGCGAACTCATACAGTACGAGCATATCTTTCGCCGCCGGGAACGCCTTGACGTCCAGCGTGATCATCAGCTCCGAGATGATGGCTTGCGCCTTTTGCACCGCCGTATTCTTGTCCTCGATTTTGCCCGCTTCGACCGCGTGCTTCGCCTGCTGGATGAACTTCAGGCAGCCGTTGTACAACATCAGTGTCAATTCCCCCGGCGTTGATGTGGTGACGGTATTGTTCTGGTACGTGGCGTATGGGTTATGCATGACCATTTAAAAGACTCTCCTTTTGTAGTGCGTGTCTGCCTTAAGACTGGCCAAGAGCGCTCATCAGGCTGGCGGATTGGGCATTGGCACGCTGTATTGCGTTTTCCATGGCAGTGAACTGTTTCCAATAGCGGGATTCAACCATCTCCAGCTTCGTCTGGAAGCGCTCGATCGACTTGTTCATACTGTCCAGTGTCTGGCCGAGCGTGAACGCTTTGTTCGTATCGCCGACCTTCCCCGCCTTCTTCTGGATCACTTTCTGCGTCGCATCGACCTGGTCACGCAGCAGGCGCGCAATCCCGGCCGGGGAACCTTTGGCACCTTCCTCAACCGTGCCTGCAGTTTCCTGGCCGAAGAGCTTCTGGATATTCTGCGGATCTTTCGCGATTGCTTCCTTCAGCTTCGTTTCATCGATGATCAGTTTCCCATGATCCAAATAGTCACTGGACGTTGTGATTCCGATCGAACTCAGACTGATCGTATCCTCTTTTTTCGGACCGATTTGCACGGACGTGTTCAGCACGGAACGCATTGACGACAGCAGGTTCGAGAGTTCCGGGTTATTGCGGAGTGTCCCGCTCATCGCCTTCTCTTCCCACATTTCGATCTCTTTGTCTTTCATATCGGCTTTCTGCTCGGTAGTTAAAGGCTGATAATCCCGATATTTCGGTTCGCGGATCTTTTTATTCAGATCCTCGATCAGCTTATTGTAGTCATCGACAAAGCCTTTGATATTGTCGAACACTTTGTCAGTGTCGGTTGTGGCGTTGAAGGTGATTTCTTTGCCTTTATTAGCTTCTTTTAAAGTGATTTCCATACCGTCTAGTTCGAAGGTATTGGAAGGGCGGGTGATAGTCATGCCGTTATAAACCAACTCAGAATTTTTCCCTGCAGTCTTTACAATATCTTTATTCTCTGGATCATCAGAGTCTAGCCCTAAGTTCGTCAAAATACTACCTTTTAAAACAATATTTCCATCCCCGGCTCCTTTACCACTAAGTTTAGAAGAGAGACCAATTTGACCCGTTGTTTCATCATAAAAAGCTCTGACATCACTCTGAGCCGTAATCTTTTTTGCTATCTCTTTTATATCGTCGCCTTCAGAGAGAGTGACTTTTCTCATTTCCCCATTAGGAGCTGTAATTTCAATTACAGCTCCTTCAGCAGGCACTTTAAAATCCTTATTTCCCTCTGCAATTTTCGATCCAACTACTGTAGCGCTTGTAGCTAGGTCATTGACGGTTATCGTTCCCGAAAAGTTCTCAGTATTTCCTTTAGCTTTAATAGAAACCGCATTAGGATCAGAGACAGTCACGTTCTTCGCATTAAAGTTCTTCGTTAGAATCATGTTATCAAAAAGCTTGGTGCTGAAGTCTTTCAGGTCGCGGTTGGCGGTCCGGTAGTCGTTCAGCTGCCACTCGAAGTATTGTTTTTTCTGGGTCATTTTGTCGAGCGGGATACGCTCCGCGTTCATAAGATCTTTGATGATCGACTCGGTGTCGATGCCGCTGGCAAGTCCGCCGATTTTCATAGTCAAGTCACTCCTTTAGATTTTACGATCGATGAGCAGGCCGAGGAATTTTTTCATTTCGGCGTGCACGTCCATTAGTTTTTTGGATGGGATCTCACGGATCACTTCGTCGGTTTTGGAGTCGACGATGGCCACGTAGTATTCGTTCAGTTCGTCATGCAGCTTGAAACGCAGCTGCGTGTCGGTGCTTTCCAGAAACTTATTCATGTTGGATGTCAGCTGTTTCGCTTCCTTCGCCGACAGTTCTCGCTCGCCGGGTGACTGCTGTTGTGCGTGGCTGTTCATGCCTTCCACTTTCGCCACTTTGCCGGCTGGATTGACTTCTCCCGGACCTGCTGTCTGCTTGCCCTCAGATCCGCCCCCGATTTGACTCACCATTTCCCCGTCCCCCTCAAGTGTCCTGATCGATGTCTTAGAGATTATATCGGACGTACGGTCTTTTTTTTAACCGCTTTTTCGTAAATCGGACTCAACATTGGAACGGCGGTGCCGAAATAACCAAAGTCAAACAGATATATTCAGAAAGGAACTACAATATGACCCGATCTCTAAAGTTTAAAATCATTTCCACCGCGCTGGCGCTTTTTGTCATCGGCATTCTATTCATGGTCTACTCTGTCAACGACCGGACGCAGACGCTGACACTTGAGAATGTCATCGCATCGAGCGAGACGTTCACGGACCAGACCGGCGTTTCCGTCAACAACTTCATCGATCAATATACGAAAGGCATCATGACGCTCGCCTCTTCTCCAAACTTGGTCAACTTCACCGGCCAGGACGGCAAGGGAACGACCGAGCAGCAAGTGGTCGACAAGCTAAAAGCGTATGCTGATGTGTACCCGGAAGCGGCGTCCCTCTATTATGCCCTTCCAAATAAGACCGCTGTCTCCTATCCCGAAGCCGACTGGTCGGATTTCGACCCGGCCACCCGTGACTGGTACCAGAATGCAGTCGCCAATCCTGGCAAGGTCCAATGGTCTTCCCCTTATGCGGATTCCGCATCGGGTGCTCTGATGATTACAGGGGCGTTCGCAGTGGAACAGAACGGCAAGCTTGTCGGCGTTACCGCGCTCGACATGGAGCTGAAAACGATGACAGACCTGCTGAACTCGTCGGATATCCCGTACAAAGGGTTCCCTTTCCTTATGGACGCGGAAGGGACGGCCATCTCGCATCCGACAGAGAGCGGCAATAACTTGATGGACCTGCCGTACGTTCAGGATATGTATAAGAAAGACAGCGGCTCCATCGAGTACACAGACGATAATGGGATCGATAAAGTACTCGTCTACTCGACGATGCCGGACTTCGGCTGGAAAGTCGGCACGGCTTACGAAAAAAACAACTTGATGCGTATGGCGCAGCAATTGCGGTATGCCATCATCGTTGTCGCTTTGATCACCCTTACGTTCGTCTGTGTCGGTCTGTATTTCGTTATCAGCCGTCAGCTAAAACCGATCGCCCGCCTGCGTGCACTGATGGACCAAGTGTCTGCCGGCGATCTGACCGTCAAGTCGGACATCCGTTCGAAAGACGAGATCGGCCAGCTGAGCGACAACTTCAACGGCATGATCGGCAATATGCACAGCATCATTTCGGTCGTCAACCAGTCGGCGGATAACGTGCGGACAAATTCCGAGTCGCTGAGCGCCGTGGCTGAGGAGACGAACGCTTCAAGTTCTGAAGTTGCTCACGCAGTCAATGAAATCGCGGGGGGCGCCTCGAAATCGGCGGAAGACGCAGAAAATGTCTCTGACAGCGCTGACGAACTAGGCCGTCAGATCAACGGCATTACCGAGAGGGCTGGCGTGATGACAGAAATCGCCACACGCACCGGGGCGATGAACGAAAGCGGACAGACCCAGATGGCAAATCTCGCCGATACGTTCCGGACGTCCGGCGTCAACTTGCAGGCGATGAATGACGCGATCACGACACTTGGGGAGAAAGTGAAAGCGATCGGCAGTGTCATGGACACGATCACGGACATCTCCTCGCAGACGAATCTGCTGGCGCTGAATGCGAGCATCGAAGCGGCACGTGCCGGTGAACACGGCAAAGGGTTCGCGGTCGTCGCCGAGGAAGTCCGCAAACTCGCCGAACAATCCGCGAGCGCAACCGAAGATGTGCGCCGGACCGTCGAACAGCTGCAGGACGAGTCGCGCCTCGTCACCGAGCAGATGGATGAGACAATCGCGACGTTCCGCAATCAGGGACTCGTCGTGCAAGAAACAGAAACGACATTTGGCCAGCTGTCCGAACTGATGAACGAAATGCAGTCGTCCATCGACGCCATTTCCGTCGACATCCAGTCGGTCGGCCAACATAAGGATGAAGTCGCATCGACGATCCAGACAATGGCAGCCACGTCAGAAGAAACTGCCGCCGCATGCGAAGAAGTAAGCGCATCGACGGAAGAACAGCTGCGCGCCATCCAGTCCGTGACGGATGCCGCAGAAACGCTGACGAAGCTGAGCGAAGAGCTGAGCGAGGCGATTGATCGGTTCACAGTCTGAATGAATAGAACAGGAGAACTGCCGCATCACGCGGCAGTTCTTTTTGGTTTTGGGGAACGGGAGTGCAGGGGATGGCCTTGATACCGGAGAGAGGCGCGTTAGAGGGTTTCAGACGAATAGGAAGACTCCTATCGACCGATGATATCCCTGATACTACATTGCGGGCAAAAGGAGATATACCAATGGACCGTCCACTCCCCCGTCGTCAAAAACCATGGACTTCATCACAAGAAGTCTTTTCCATAACAATGCGGCTAAACTTCGCTCGCTTTCTGCCGAAGAGAGAATAGGTATACATAACTATCATCATGGAGGCAGATTCTATGGCAAAATCACTAAAAACAAAAATTATCGCTGCTGCCCTTGTGCTGTTCACGATCGGCATCTTGCTGATGGCCTACATGCTGAACGACCAAGTCAAGAAGCGGTCCATCGAGAACGTCATCGATGCCAGTGCTCCGCTGGCGGATCAGATGGCCGTGTCATCCGAAAACTTCCTGAGCCAGTACGAAATGGGGTTGAAGCTGCTGTCGAATGATAAAATCATCGGCGGTTTCACCGGTCCGGACGGCAAGGAAATCACGGAAAGCGACTTGAGCGGCAAGCTGAAGGAGTTCATCGATGCGTATCCGAACGCGTCATCCGTGTATTACGCGCTGCCGTCGAAACACGTGACGATCTCACCGTATGTCGATCTCACGGGCTTCGATCCGACTGACCGCGAATGGTATCAGAAGGCGCTGGAAGGACCGGGGAAAGTCCATTGGTCGGCGCCGTATGTCGATGAAGCGACCGGCAATTACGTCATCACCGCTTCCCGCGCTGTCCTGGACGGCGTAAACGTCGCAGGTGTGGCGGGTGTCGATATCCAGCTCCAGTACATGACCGACTCCCTGAACGCTACCGATATCCCGCACAAAGGGTATGCGATCATGCTCGACAACAACGGCATGGCGATTTCCTATCCGGACAAGTCGGGAGAGAACCTCCGTGAACTGCCGTACGTCGACACGATGTACATGTACAACGAAGGAAACACGCGTTTCAAGGACGACAAAGGCAACGAATCGATCGCTGTCTTCTCGACGATGGAGCGGTTCGGCTGGAAGGTCGGCACCGTCTACCAAGAGGAAAATCTTCTCGGCATGGCGAAAGAGCTCCGTTTCTCGATTCTGATCATTTCGCTGATTGTCCTTGCTATCGTCGCGACAGCACTCTACTTCATCATCGCGAAACTGCTGAAGCCGATCGCGCGGCTGCGCGGCAAGATGAACGAAGTCGCAGCAGGTGATCTCACCGTCCAATCCGACATTACAACGAAGGATGAAATCGGACAGCTGAGCGATAATTTCAATGAGATGATTGCGAACATGAACAGCATCATCACCGTCGTCAACCAGTCCGCCAACAACGTGCGGACAAACTCCGAGTCACTGAGCGCCGTTGCGGAGGAAACGAACGCGTCGAGCTCCGAAGTCGCAAATGCGGTCCAGGAAATCGCGGAAGGCGCCTCGAAGTCAGCCGAAGACGCCGAAACCGTCACCGAGCGTTCCGAAGAACTCGGCCGGCAGATCAACGGCATCACCGATCGCGCTGTCTCAATGATGGGAATCGCTGAACGGACTGGCACCATGAACGAAAACGGCCAGACGCAGATGGCGAACCTGCAGGAGACATTCCGCTCATCCGGAACGAACCTGAAGTCGATGAACGAAGCGATCTCTGCGCTCGGCGGCAAAGTGAAAGAGATCGGCTCGGTGATGGATACAATCACCGATATTTCATCCCAGACGAACCTGCTTGCACTGAACGCAAGCATCGAAGCGGCACGCGCCGGTGAACACGGCAAAGGTTTCGCCGTCGTGGCCGATGAAGTACGGAAACTCGCCGAACAATCGGCCCGCGCCACCGAAGACGTACAGCGGACCGTCCACCAATTGCAGGAAGAATCCCGCCTCGTCACCGAACAGATGGAAGAAACCATCGCCACGTTCCGCGAACAGGGCACTGTCGTCCAGGAAACCGAAACGACCTTCGGCGAACTGTCGGCGCTCATGAGTGAAATGCAGGCGTCCATCGACGCAATTTCCGATGAAATCCAGCATGTCAGCGAACACAAGGACGACGTCGCCGAAACGATCCAGCTGATGGCGGCCACCTCACAGGAAACCGCCGCAGCGTGCGAAGAAGTGAGTGCGTCCACAGAAGAACAGCTGCGCGCAATCCAGTCCGTCACGGATGCCGCAGAAACGCTCACAAACCTGAGCGAAGAACTGAGCCACGCCATCGACCGCTTCACAGTTTGATGGTAAAAGGAAAAGGAACTGCCCACACCCCGGGCAGGTCCTTTTTTATTTTGAAAGGTGCCTGTGCACCACACAATTCAGACACGAATCAGAATAGTTTCCAAGTTGTGCGGCGCACAGGTACCGAATTATAGGTTCAAAAGTCCTTGCATAAATGTAGCAGCAGGATTTTTTCTTTTCTTATCAAACCAATAGACCAATAGGAGGAAATCCTTTCAGAAAGTATAATAGGACTAAGAAGAATACTTCAAACTAACCGAACGGAAAGGAGCATTCCACATGTCTGCTAAATCGAAAGTCCTCTGTCTCCTCGTCCTCCTGCTTGCATCTGCCAGTCTCTTGCCCGCGCATACGAGTTACGCCCGACAGAGCGACCTGCCGAAAGCGACATGGCTCTGGGATACTGCCCGGATCACCCAGAATCCGAATGAGATGCTCGCGTTCCTGGATCAGAACAGCGTGTCCGACCTGTACTTGCAGATCAACCGCGACATCCGCCCGGCAGCATACCGGCAGTTCATCCGAAAAGCGTCGGACCTCGGCATCCGTGTACATGCCCTGGACGGCGCGCCGGACTGGACACTTAACGACAAACCAGCCCGCGCTTTTTTCAACTGGCTGAAAACGTACCAATCCGGCTCGCAACAAGCGGAGCAGTTCTCCGGAATCCACCTGGACATTGAACCGTACATTCTGCCCGACTGGTCATCGAACAAAAGCCGGGTGATCAACCTGTATCAGCAGCGGATCACGTTTGCCGGCGGCGAGGCCGCGAAACTCGGTCTCCCGTTCGGCATCGACATCCCGTTCTGGTTCCACGAGCACACGTATAACAACAAGCAAGGCAAAGGAAACCTGTCCGAGTGGCTGATCCGCAATACGGATGAAGTGACCATCATGGCATACCGCAACACAGCGGAAGGCCCGAATGGCATCATTGCAGTCGCCAGTCCGGAGATCGCTCAGGCTCAGACCGCCGGCAAACCAATCCGCATCGGCGTCGAAACCGTCCCTTCCGATGAAGGAAGCAACCTCTCCTTCCACGGACTGAGCAGCGACTATATGGAATTCCAATTAACGACCACCCAAAACGCGTTCGTCTCCACTGCTTCTTGGAATGGCTTCGCCATCCACTCGCTGGAGAGCTGGATGCAGCGGTAATTTGAAAACGGCTTCCCTTTAGGGTGGCCGTTTTTACTTCTCTTCCCCTTCTTATGCATCTCACCCGTCTCCATATGCAACTTACGGAACGCCCATTGTGCAGCTGCAGCCTGCGTGATACGATTTCAGCAAAGATCCGAACAAAGGGAGTGACTCTGATCCGACTGACCATCCATGAGTCGCCTGATGCGGGCGAAACGGAAATCACGATAACTTATGCAGAGCTGGATGACCGGCTGAAGAACATCATCCGGCAGATCGAACAGCTGATGGTGTCATTCACCGGCCGGAAAGACGGCACCGAGTATACACTGGACGCGGAAACCGTGCTGTACATTGAAGCGGTCGATAACGTGGTGTTCCTTTATACGGACACCGATGTTTACGAAAGCGGACGGAAATTGTATGACTTTGAAGAACAGCTGTCGAATACGTCATTCCTCCGCATCAGCAAGCACCTGATCGTCAACACCGCAAAAATCTGCAGTGTGCGGGCGCTTATGAACGGCCGGTTCGAAGCGATGCTTGAGAACGGCGAAAAGACGATCGTCAACCGGCATTATGCGAAAATGTTCCGGCAGTATTTCATAGGATGAGGAGGACGCATATGAAACGGTTATTACTCTATATCGGGGCTGCGTGCTCCGCGTTCACCTTCAGTTCACTGTTCTACTGGCTGTTCCGCCTGCTCGGCCTGTTCCCGCCACTGACAGAACGGATGAGCATCTCGCTGTTCCTCATCTCTGCACTGATTACGTTCTTCATTTACTTGTCGCATCAGCTGCCGTTCGAACAGCCCGCTGCCGTATTCCTTTTGGAAGTGCTGTGCGTAATTGCCGTACTGACGGGCGGCGGACTGTTCTTCGACATGTTTCCGTTCGACTTGCCGCACTGGTCATCCGTTGTGCTGTCTGGCCTGCTCGCCTATGCATTTGTCATCCTGCTCGTGTACTTGAATACGAAAGCCGATGAACGGAAGATCAACGAAGTCCTCATGAGAAGGAGTGAAACCGATGGCCAACAGCATTGACGTGATCGGCCTCGAAAAGTCGTTCGGTGCCGTACGTGCCGTCGACGGCATCAGTTTCCACGTGAATTCCGGCAGCCTGTTTTCCTTCCTCGGCACGAACGGCGCCGGCAAATCAACGACGATCGCCATCCTGCTCGGCCTGCTGAAACCGGACGCCGGTACTGTGCTTATCAATGGCAAGGACCCTTCCCTGCACGGGGAGTCGGTCCGTCGCGAGATCGGTGTCGTCTTCCAGGAAAGTCTGCTCGATCCGCTGCTGTCTGTCCGGGAAAACCTCTTCGTACGCGCCCGTTTGTACGGCATGAGCCGCACGGAAGCCGATGACGCGATCCAGCGCACAGCCGGCTATACCAACATCCAGCAACTGCTGAAGCGCAAGTACGGAAAACTGTCGGGCGGTCAGAAACGGCGGACGGACATCGCCCGTGCGCTCCTGCATAATCCTTCCATCCTTGTACTCGACGAACCGACCACCGGACTCGATCCGGAAAGCCGCCGCCAGCTGTGGGACACGATCACCCGCCTTCAAAGCGAAACGGGACTCACCGTATTCCTCACGACCCATTACATCGAAGAAGCAGATCGCGCGGATCATGCCGTCATCCTGAACAGCGGGCGGATCATTGCGAGCGGCACGCCCGACGCACTGCGCACGGAGCATTCCGCAGACCGCCTGCTGCTGAGTCCTGCCGATTCCGCTGCTCTCCGAAAAGCGCTTGACCAAGATGAATTCCTATACAAAGTGCACCACGGCCGGTTTGAAATTGACCTGGAGACCACGCTCAGCGCCATTCCGATCGTCTCCCGGTACGAACCGCTGTTAGCATCGTTTGAAGTGAAGAAATCAAGTCTTGAAGACGTCTTTCTGCGCGTACAGGAACGAAAGGAGGCTGATGTGCATGCTGATACTCGCGAAGCGTAATCTGCAGCTGTATTTCCGTGACAAGTCGGCTGTCTTCTTCTCACTATTATCGGTCGCCATCCTCATCGCCGTCTACGTCTTCTTCCTCGGAGATCTGATCGCAGACGGACTGCCCGACTTTCCTGGCAAGCGAGGTCTCCTGCTGACGTGGGTCATCGCCGGGATCCTTGCGGTCGCGAGCGTCACAACGACTCTCGTTGCATTCGGCATCTATGTCGAAGACCGCGCACGCCGGACACTGGAAGATTTCCGGGTGACGCCGCTCACCCCGACATCGCTGATCGGCAGCTACCTGCTCAGCTCCGTGTCGATCGGACTCATCATGTGCGTGGCCACTCTCCTGGCTGCGGATCTCATGCTGTTCGCAGCGGGCGAACCGCTGCTCAGTACGGTGCAGATCCTGCAGTCGGCAGGTATCATTTTGCTGTCCGTCCTGTCCGCTGCTTCCCTGTTTCTGCTGCTCGTCGGGTTCTTCAGGACGTCGAACGCGTTTGCCGCTGCCAGTACGCTGATCGGCACGTCGATCGGTTTCCTCGCCGGTATCTACATCCCGATCGGAAGCCTGCCCGGCTACTTGCAATCCCTGATCCAGCTCATCCCGGTATCCCACGCTGCCCTGCTCTTCCGGCGAGTGCTGATGGGTCCTTATATGGCTGACGCATTCGCCGGCGCCCCTGCAGGCGAAACATCACGGTTCGAAGAAGCGATGGGCATCACGTTCCATGTCGGGGATACAGCACTCGAACCGCTGTACAGCCTGCTCTACTTAACAGGAACGGCCGTCCTCTTCTGCCTGATCGCCATCCCGTTCACAAAACGGCTGAATCACCGCTAACGAAAACTTTCCAGAAACGGAGGACTACCATGACACCCACAATCTTTCAAGGACGCCAAACAGCAGACAACTCGGAAGACCGCGTCGTCTTCATCATCGGTATGCGCATCAACCGACGGCTCGCCATCCAAAAGTGGCTGCCCGTCTTCCTCGCCATGCCAGGGATGATTAAAGAACTGTACACAAACCGGGACACCCTTGGCTTCCAGTCAGCCGAAAACTACTTCGGCTTCCGCACAACCGCGATGATCCAATACTGGAATTCCCTGGACGACCTGCTCGCCTACGCGAAAGGCGGCACCCATCTGAAAGCATGGAAGAAATTCAATCGGCTCACAAAAGACAACAGCGCCGTCGGCATCTACCATGAAACGTATATCATCCAGAAAGGCAAATACGAATCCGTTTATGTAAACATGCCAGCCTATGGACTCGGCAAAGCGGCAGACCTTGTTCCGATTACGATGGATAAACAAACGGCAAAGAAGCGGCTGTCCCGATAAGGGGAACGCCGCTTCTTGCTGATAAAGTGTTCAGTCTTTCCGGTATATCCATTCTCCATCCGAATCGAACTCGTGGATGAAAGCAAAACCGAGCGATTCGTACAATCGGCGGGCTCCGGTATTTGTTTTTGAAGGTGCCTGTGCGCCACACAATTCAGACACTATTCGGAATAGTTTTCAAGTTGTGTGACGCACAGGTACGCTTCTTCCCGTTTCTCCCTTCTCACAACTTCCCCAGTTCATCCAGAAACGCCGGCTTCCGATTGTAGACAGTTTTTAATTCACCGGCCATCCGCGCGCTTTCCGCCGTCCCTGCCAGTTTGCCGTACCGCCGGATCATCCGGCAGACGTCCCGGTAGGCTCTCCGGTCCGCGGCATGGCTTGCTTTCGATTCGATCAGGGAGCGGTAGGCCGTTTGGAGTTCATCCGGATAGATGGAATACAACTTTTCCGCAAACTGCTCGACGTACAAAAGGTTATGTTGAACGAAAGTGATCAGTTCCGCGGAATCCTTTTCCTCCTCGATGAGTTTCAGGAACAGCACCTCATGCTTACCGTCCCGCAACCGCTCCTTCAACTCCCTGTACAGCCGGTCCGGATCATCCGTCAACGCCTTCATCTCCGCGTAGAAGTCGAACTCCCCACGGAGGAAGAGCTCCTCCGCGAGCAACCGCTGCTCCGGCAGCATCCCGAGCGCCTTATACGCCGCAAACCGGTGCTTCCGCCATTGCTTCACGACCCCGGGCAGCTTTTCATCCGCCTGCTCGCCTTCTTCCGCCAGCCGGATGACTTCCGTGAAGTTACGTTCTGTCATCTCCCTCTCGATCAGCTGTTCGCGGAACGACTGGAAATGCAAATGCCCGCGGATGAAAGCGAGGGACTCCTCCGCACTGCCATATTCGTCGACCAGTCCGAACAGCAGCCTCGTCAGCTCCTCCTGATGAAAACCGGCATACGGATCACCGTCAATCCCCTTCAGCATCGACTTGATCACTGACCGCAGCCGTTCCAGCCGGCCCTCTGTATCCGCGAGCGGTATGCACATCTGCAGCAGGGACATGCGGAAATCCTCCCAATCATCGAAAATCCGGTTTCGGCTCATCTCCAGCAGCCGATCGAACACGGTCTGCCGCTGCGCCGGTTCCTTCCGCACGATCAGCTGGGCCGTGATGTCGATCATGCCGAGCGCATCCTGCACCAACATGCCGATACTGCCGCCTGAGTCATCGGCATACTGATACGAACGGACCGCTTCTTCGAGGATCAGGAATGCCTGCTCGAGTGTATCGAGCGTCGCCGCTGTTTCCCCGATGCTCTGCAGGCATTGCCCCAGATCTTCGGCAAACGGAGCAACGTTTCCGTACTCGATATAGCCGCCGCGCGTCGAATAGTTATCCACAATCGTTCGGATCCATTTCTTCAAGCCTTCCGTCCCTGCCGACGTAGAATAACGCAAGAGAAGACGGCTTTCGAATGTCTCATCCTGCACCGCAGCCTCCAGGATGACCTTGACGAGCTCCTTTTTGCTAAGCGCGGACAGCATTGCCTCGAGACTGTCCACAGGGTCCTCGGCGGCCGGTTCCGCTACACCCGTCGGAACACCGCCCGCCAGCTCGAAATACACGGCCGTTTCGTGCTTGCACACGGGGCCGAAATCGTACGGACAATTGCAGTACGAATACGGAATCTCCCCATTCGGGCCGAGGACGACCATCACCCGGTACTCTTTACTCCCGCTGACGTCGAAATGATGGATGTTCTCCACCGTCTCCCTCGGGATCACTCTTCCTGCTAACTGATATTCTCGCCCGCGCTTCACAATCGTCCGATCGACTTCCTCTTTGAACGTTTCCAGATTCATCGGTCCTGCTCCCCCTTCCCGAATGCTGTGCAGTTGCAGAAATAAGCCTGCATTTTACAACCTCTTCAGCAAACAAAAACCCGCTTTACTTCCATGGTACCTGATGTCATTTCCATATGTACAGCCTCTAGAAGGGCAGTTTCACAGAACCTTTTCTTAAGGATCAAATCTCCAGCACCATGCCCTCCTCCGCTATACGAAACCCGTTGTCCTCCACAAAACGCCGGGCATCACTTGCGGGATCGAGCACGGGATTGCTGTGATTGAAATGGGTGAAATAAATCTCCGTCTCTCCCGCAACCGCCTTCAGACGATCGATCGTGTCCGTGATGAACGGATGCGGGATGTCACCCAGATCGCGGTCGCTCCGTCCGCTGTCCGCCAAATCCCCTGCACTGAAGAAGGTCGCGTCCAGCAGGCAGATGTCCGCCTGGCGGCAAGCATCGAGCACATCTGTCCCCCACTCGTCCCAGTTGTCGATGTCCGGGATGTACAGCACGGTCTTCTGCGGTCCCTCGATCCTGAAGCCAAATGTCTCGGAGAACTCGTTCCGGTGCGGCACGTCGAACGGCGTGATGGTCACTCCGTCCGCCAATTGCACCGGCTGCCTGTCCAAAATTTCGCTGATCCGAATATTGCCGAGATCTGTCAGCTGGCGCCACGGCACATTCGCCTCGAGCATGTGCTTCATTTTCCGGCCCGCATAGACGGGTACATCCGACGTACTCATCGCCTCCTTGCCGAGATAGATCAGCCCTGGATAATGGCCGATGTGTGCGTGGGTCAGCCAGATGCTGTCCATGACGCGCCCCTCCAGCCCGAACGTCCTCTGCATCATAATGAGCTGTTCCTTGAAATCAGGCGACGCGTCGATCAGATGCCACTTCTTCGCCTCCGGCAGCACGACCGCAAGCGACGCCGCCCGCCGCTTCCACGCGGGGTCTTCCATCGCCCGTATACAATTCGCACAATAACAATTCGGCTGCGGTACACCCGCATCCTGTGCCGTACCGAGAACTTGCAGCATCACTTTGCCCATGCAGGCACCTCCTTTTCATCCGTCACTTCTACAGCAGCCGGTTCTGTACTGTATGTCTTTTTCTTGATGGTGAATCCGGTGAAGCCGAAGATCAGATTGATGAGCGGCACGAGGAACACGAAAAACGCGTACGGGATGAACTGCCCCGGACTGATGCCGAACATGCCGGCCGCGAATACGGCGGGCACGCTCCACGGGACGAGGTTGATGCCGACCGTGCCGGCCGCTTCCACACAGCGCGACAGGCTGACCGTGTCGATGCCCATCTCCTTGTACTTCGGCACGAATGTCCGCGACGGCAGCACGATTGCGAGGAACTGCGCACCGCTCGCGGAGGCGACGACGAACGTCGATAAGATCGTTGTGGCGATCAGACCGCCGGCCGACTGGACGCGTGCCATCATCTTGCGTGTAAGCACCTCGAATGAACCTGATTCCTCCAGTATCCCGCCAAGCGCCGTTGCGATCACCAGCAGCGCAACCGTGCTCAGCATCGACGTCATACCGCCGCGGTTCAGCAGCGAATCCACCGCCGGCACACCCGTTTCAGCGGTGAACCCGCCTGTCATCGCCTGGATCACCGAAGCGATCGGCATCCCCTGGGCGGTCACAGCGATCATCGCTCCGAGCAGGCCGACACCGGCGAGCGCCGGAATGGCGGGCACTTTCTTCATCATGAGGACAACGGTCACGACCGGCAGCAGCAACAGCAGCGGGTGGATCAAGAACTCCCCGGCCAGCCCCGTCTGAATCGCGCCGATCGACGCGGCATCCGCCGTGCCCGCACTGGCAGACATCCGGCCGACAACCGCGTACAGCACAATCGACAGGCCGAACGCCGGCAGCGTATCCCACAGCATGTGGCGGATGTGCGAGAACAAATCGGTCTCCGCCATCGCCGGTGCGATGTTCGTCGTATCGGACAGCGGCGACAGTTTATCCCCGAAAAACGCCCCGGAAATGACCGCACCGCCGACCAAGCCTGCCGGAAAACCGAGCCCTTCGCCGATCGCCATGAACGCGATCCCCACCGTTGCGATCGACGTGAATGAACTGCCGAGCGTAATCGACACGATCCCTGTAACAAGCGCGGTGACCGGTACAAACACGGACGGATGGATCAGCGACAGACCGTAATAGATAATCGCCGGAATGACTCCGCTCGCCATCCACGAGCCGACAATCAGACCGATCAGCAGGAGGATGAACACCGCCGGCAGCGCCCGACCGACGCCCCGCACCATCATCTCCTGCACTTCTGCCCACTTGAAACCAGCTAGCGCCGCCACAACCGCCGCTGCCAGCACTCCGATCACAAGCGGCATCAGCATTCCCGCTTCCCACACGAACACCGACATTGACGCTGCACCGACCAACACGATGATCGGCAGCGCCGCAAGCCACCCGGGTAGTTCCTTCTGCATACACCCATCTCCCTCATCTCGAAATATGAAACGCAAAAAAGCCCCCATCCCTCTCTAAAAGAAAGGGACGGAAGCTCCGCGGTACCACCCAAATTAACAGGACTCCCCCTGCTCACTCGATCCAGATAACGGCCGGCTGCCGGACATACGTCTGCTCCCTGCCTGTAATTCGCCCATGCCTCCCGCTTGGTTCGCACCACCCACCAAGTCTCTGATTATCAGGATCACACGGCTACTCCGGACAGCTCATCACATTTTCACTCATGATAGAGCGTCAACTCCGAATTGTCAATCAGTATATCGGATATTGCATCAAAAAAATCTTTTCAGGTACCTTCTTTTTTAGGTACCTGTTTTTTAGGTACCTGTGCGCCAAACAATCGTGTTTGTTTAAACATTCATGAATGTTTCGCGCACAGGCACCCATTTTCTTCGGTTGACAATTATTTTCCGCATGGTATAGTAGCATCTAACAACTTAATAGTTCGAATTTTTCTTATCCAGAGAGGTGGAGGGACTGGCCCTTTGAAGCCTCGGCAACAGACTATTTTCTAGTACTGTGCCAATTCCTGTAGCGTGGAAGCGCTAGAAGATAAGAAGAGAAGGTATTTTTCATATGTACGCCGACCCCTCTTCTTATCTATCGAGAAGAGGGGTTTTTCGTGTTCAGGATCCGTGAATTACAGCTTGTCGCTTAAGTCTTCCAGCAGTCACGGCGATAAGTGCAAATCCAATAAAACTACTGATGAAAAGGGAGAGGGTAACTATGATCAACACAGCAGTCAAAGCACCATTCAGAGCGGACCACGTCGGGAGCCTGCTGCGTCCGGAAAGCATCCACCAGGCGCGCAAGAACTTCCAGGAAGGCGCGATATCAGCTGACCAGCTGCATGCAATCGAAACGGAAGAGATCAAACGGATTGTGGATAAACAGATCGAGGTCGGCTTGCAGGCCGTGACCGACGGCGAATTCCGCCGCAGGTTCTGGCATACTGATTTCCTGGAGCACCTGACCGGCGTGGAGGGCTATGTGCCGGAACACGGCTTCAAATTCAAGGGGGAAGAAACGGAGCGGTACGATGTGCGCGTCACTGGTAAAGTCGCATTCAATCCGGATCACCCTCAGCTCCGCGACTTCATTGAATTCAAGGAGATCGTCGGGGACCGGGCCGTCGCCAAACAGACAATCCCGAGCCCGAACCAGCTGTTCAACGCCAGCATCCGCAATTCCGACGTCTACCCGGACATCGAAGACTACGCCAACGACGTCATCCAGGCGTACCGCGACGCCATCCGGGCATTCTACGATGCCGGCTGCCGCTACCTGCAGCTTGACGACGTCTACATCACCCGCCTGACTGGCCCGGAAACCGCATCCGATGACACCGAATTCTCCCGCAAGGAACTCATCGATCTGGCACTCCGTGTCGCAAACGGCGTGCTAGAGGGCAAACCGGAAGACCTTACCATCACGACCCACCTGTGCCGCGGCAACTACCGCTCCAACTGGGCGTTCGAAGGCAGCTACGCAAGAATCGCGCCGACACTGTTCGCCAAAGAACAGGTCGACGGCTTCTTCCTCGAATATGACGACGACCGTTCCGGCGACTTCCAGCCTCTGGCACACATCCCCGCGGACGGCCCGCGCGTCGTACTCGGCCTCTTCACATCGAAACGCGGCGAGCTTGAAAGCAAAGAGAACATCAAAGCACGCGTCGAAGAAGCGACCCAGTACGTCCCTCTCGACCGTCTCTGTATCAGCCCGCAATGCGGATTCGCCTCCACCCACCACGGCAACAAACTTACTGAGGATGAGCAATGGGCGAAACTGAAATTCATCGTTGACGTCTCAAAGGAAATCTGGGGATAACCCCGTCGCGGACAGCTCCCCAGCTGTCCTTTTTTTATTTTCCGCAGTTAAAAAAACGGTGCCTGTGCGTGAAACATTCATGTTTGTTTAAACAAACACGATTGTTTCTTGCACAGGCACCGTATCTCTGATCAAAAAGCCTTACGCTCATAGACCACGGAGGAGACGGCCCACGAAATACTGTAGAGGACAATCGCGACAGCCAGAAAACCAGTGAGTAGAGTCGTCATCGGTAAGTCCATCACAAACTGGATCAGACCATGCAACGAATCGCCCGCCAGTCGATACAGAGCCGGCCCGCCCCCGACAAACAGAAAGAAGCTGAGCATGACAATCGGAAAGATATAGCCCGGCTTCAATACATAGAACAGCGGAAACGTCATGGCCGAAAACAGCAGGAAGAGCCCGACGCTAAGCGCAACGTGGGTTACCGTAAATGACTGGTGAGCCAGCGTTAAAGAAATGATTGCTACACCCATGCCGGCTGCCATGTAAACGATGGTTCCCAGATAGCGAGACGCGATGATCTGCTTCCGTGTATACGGCAGTGAGTTCAGCAGTACATTGACGTTCGTTTTTTCGTCGAACGCCAACGCATTAAAAGGAACATACAGACTGACAACTAAAAATATAAGGACGGGATGCGCGTCCATCAAAATGAAAAATACAATGAACGGCACAAACAGCAACAGCTGCTTTTTCTGGATGATCGCATCGCGTTTGATCAAGTTAAACATGCTGAACGTCACTCCTCTTCGTAAAATACATAATATCTTCAAGGGATGCCCTCTCGATCACCGCTGCTTCACCGAACACATCCTCTGTTTTCCGGACATCCGACGTCAGCGCTTCAAATCCCGAAGCCGTCCGATCCACATGGACAAACAGCTTTTCCGTATCCCGGTCCAGCAACTCCAGCGACCCTTTCACCAGTCCGTAATTCTCGGCCACTTCGTGAATCGATTGGTTAAACATCAGCTTCCCCTTTTTGATGAACGCGATATAATCTGCAATCCGGTCCAAGTCACTCGTAATATGCGTCGAAAAGAAAATCGTCCGCTCGCCGTCCAGCATGATGTCCTGCAGCAAGTCGAGCAGCTCCCGACGGAAAATCGGGTCCAGCCCGGCAGTCGGTTCATCCATGATGATCAGTTCCGCCTGATGCGACAACGCGAGTGCCAGCGAGGCTTTCATCTGCATTCCCTTTGAGAAGGTTTTGACGGCTTTGTTCAGCGGCAGTTCGAACTGCTCCGCATACTGACGGAACAAAGCACCATCCCAGCGTTTGTACGCCGGTCCGACTATACGCTGGATGTCTTTCAGATTCATCCCTTCATAGAACACATTGCCATCATACACAAAGCCGATCCGTTCCTTGATCGCTTTTTCATGTGTCGCATAATCGAGTCCGAAGACACGCACTTCCCCTTCGTCTGGCCGCAGCAAGTTCATCATCAGCTTGATCGTCGTCGACTTCCCTGCTCCGTTCGCCCCGATGAACCCCGTCACAAACCCTTTGTTCACTAGTAAGTCCATGTTTTCCACGGCAAATCCTTTAAATTGTTTCGATACATTCGAAAACTCGATAACCGGTTCCACCCCATTCACTCCTCGTACAGTATTTTCATTAGGTCCAACAGTTCTTCATAGGAAAGTCCGATCTCCTGGCTGTTGCGGATCACATTCCCGAGTTGTTCCTCAATTACTTTCAACTTCTTCTCCCGGATCACGTCCATATTTTGCTCGGCCACGAACGACCCCTTGCCGACAATGGAATAAATGAAGCCCGACTTCTCCAGTTCCTCATACGCCCGCTTTGTCGTGATCACACTGATATGCAAATCCTTCGCAAGCTGCCGAATCGACGGCAGCGCCTTCCCTTCTTCCATCTCCCCCGACATGATGGCCGAGACCACTTGGTTCTTAATCTGTTCGTACAACGGTACCTTTGACTGATTGGATAAAATAATCTGCATGCATGCACCTCGCCATTAATTCGGATAAATAGTGTATATATACTTTATATACACTATACACAAAAAAAAAGAACATTGCAATCGTTTTTGCAATGTCCTGTAAAACTGCCACTATTCTCATCCTATGAAAATCTTTACAGCTCAACAGCCCCTGATTCCAACAGAATCTCTTTATACTGCTCTTCGCTCATCGGGCAATCAATCAAATCGAGCAACTGTTCTTTTGTCAGTTTCACTTGCTTGGCCATCTGACCAAGCAAGTGATCGTCATACTCTTTCGCACCATGACTGATGCGTGTCCGGACAGAAGTTCGTTTTCCTTCGACGAATAAAGTGTACATCCTATGATGAGTCTGTTTTAACTCAAAACCTTTCTTACCTAAGGAGGTTTCGATTTCTTTAACTTTTCGTGTTGTCATTTAACTGCCACCACGCTTTCCACATACCGTTCCACTTTAGCCTTAAGTTGTTTCGCGTCAGTGGTGAGTTCAGCGTCAGGTGCTTGGACATAATCTTCATAGAGAAATTCAATTTCAGCATAGCAAGCTTCTATGGCATCACTGAATTTCGACTCACTGACATAGATGCCTAACTCTTCATGGCTGATGGTCCAATACTCATGTACATAATCCAGCTCAACAGAGAAACCGTCCGCCATGCTGAACACTGAATCGCCATACACAAATTCCTCCACCGGCAAAGTGCCAGGCTCTGCAATGAATACGTCTGAGACCGACACCAGCTCTTTAATCTCCCCTGCATCATTCAATATGGCTTCTCCTTTAAGGATCACATCTTTGCCGATCGATTGATAAGCCATATTTTCAAGATCAGCCGAGGTACATTTAATGATTTTGGAGTTGTGATAGACACCTATATAGGAATCACCGATGATTTTGAGTTCCACAATCCTGCCGACCACTTCACGGACCGCTTCGTTCGGCTTACTAAGTAATCGGTTCATGGATTGTTTGACCTTGTCTGTAATCGGCGGAGTGTAAGAAGAAGATTCCTTCTTGAAGGAGATTGTGTAATCATCCCCTAAAGGAATCATCTGCACAACAGACTTCAATATACGATTGCGCACACCGCGATCAGGTAAGATCCTTACCAAGCGCTCTGTATCTTCTTCGCCAACTGCAGTCATTACGTCCTCAAACAGGTCGAATGCCCGGGTTTGAACTTCATCATCGACATGCTCTGGCAGATCGAGTGCAGCGACGAAAGATCCTTTCACCGTCTCCACTAATTCCAATGTGTATTCGCTCTTCACCTTTTTCGGCACCGGTCCGCCTTCCCGAAGAGAACCCTCGTCATTCTGTTCAAACTCCCCAATTGCAAATATCGCCGTTTGAACAGAATTCAAGACCTTCGTCAGTAAATGCACTGGAATCCGGCCCTCTTCAAAAGTTTCACCTACCAACCGAATCACCATCTTATCAGCCATTTAGACACCTCCCCGCACATTCAATCGTTTTTCCACTTGTTATCAGTATACGCCAAACTGAAAAAGATTGGTACATAAGTCATCCTGGCCAACATGGAGCAAATTACATGAAAATATAGATGAAAAAATGGTGTCTGTGGCAAAACGGTGCCTGTGCAGCAAGGCAAGAAGAGTACGACAATTCTTGGGGCGACAAGCGCAAATAGATGCGATGTTTCAATCCACGCTCCCCCATTCAGGGAGCGACCTTGCATCGTCATAAGGGCACTCCCTATGCGATCGAATTTCAATCCACACTCCCCATTCAGGGAGCGACTCGACGCCGTGCCGACATGGGAGGACGCGACAGCATTTCAATCCACGCTCCCATCAAAGGGAGCAACTTCGTGTATTGCTTTTCTTCGTATTCCCAACCGGTATTTCAATCCACGCTCCCAACAAAGGGAGCGACGTGACTTCGAGTTCGACAGGACGTTCAAGCAATCGATTTCAATCCACGCTCCCCATTCAGGGAGCGACGTATTGATCGGAAGCTCTTGGAAGCCGCGACATTCATTTCAATCCATGCTCCCCATTCAGGGAGCGACCGTAAGTCGCCCTCGTCATTAAATACGGCGAAGTCATTTCAATCCACGCTCCCCATTCAGGGAGCGACCTGTTTGAACTTGGGACGCCGTCGGAAGGTACGACATTTCAATCCACGCTCCCCATTCAGGGAGCGACAAGCCCCATAGCGCCCGCCTCCTGTCAGATCTATCATTTCAATCCACGCTCCCCATTCAGGGAGCGACAGCACAGCGATCATGATGTTAATGAACACCTGACCATTTCAATCCACGCTCCCCATTCAGGGAGCGACCGTGCGAGTTCCAGGACGGCCTTTGCGTACGCTTATTTCAATCCACGCTCCCCATTCAGGGAGCGACACTCGACAGCAGACATATTTGGCAGCCGCTCAATATTTCAATCCACGCTCCCCATTCAGGGAGCGACCCCATACCCCCGACCTCCCTCAATTAGTTAAGTGATTTCAATCCACGCTCCCCATTCAGGGAGCGACCGCAAAATAATGGGTTTGTAGCTTATGTGAGCACTACATATAGTGCTCACATTCGAATCTCATAGCCTGTACCCAAGTTTCCAACTGAGAAACAGAACGCAGCCGTCCAAAAAATGCGCGAACCTCCCGGGGATTTCATGGGCACTTCGGGTTCGCGCAATCAGAAGATCAATGTATCCTCCACTTGAATGGCCGGCTTGGCGCCGACATGCCTAACTTTTGTGCGATAGTTGTTCCCGAGTTTGTAAAACCGAAGGCTGTCGACGTCAGGATCGACGATTTGTTCGAGGGCAATCTCCAATTGGCGCAGTTGAGTGCTGTCAACGACACATTCGAACACGGAGTTCTGGACACGGACTCCGTACTCCTCACATTTTTTTGCAACTTTTCGAAGTCGCTTCTTACCACTGTCGGTATATGTCTGCACATCATATGTGACAAGAACGAGCATAATTTCACCTACCTTACAAGCAATGGTGGATAGGCTTCCAGGTCTCCCCGTAAAAAACGTGCGAGCAACAGGGATTGGACATGCGGTGCGAGCCCCCATGCCACTTTCTCTTTCAGATATGGATGGGTGAACGTTTCCTGTTTTTCCTTTTGCCAAAGCTGCAGGAACGTCCGTCTCGCCTCGTCAGTCAAGATGACCGCCCCATTTTCTTTTGTCACAAAGTCCTTGCTGTTCATTTGCTGCCGGTTGATCAATTTCAAGACGAACCGATCTGCAATCACCGGACGGAGTTCCTCCATGACATCGAGCGCAAGCGATTTCCGGCCTGGCCGGTCCCTATGAAGGAAACCGACATACGAATCCAGTCCGACACCTTCGAGCGCAGCTGCTGTTTCGTTGGCAAGCAGTGCGTAACTGAATGATAGCAATGCATTCACAGGGTCAAGTGGAGGCCGGCGGTTTCGGGAAGTGAAACAAAAAACATCTTTCTGCTGCAGGATACACTCATTGAATACCGAAAAATAGGTACTCGCCGCGTTTCCTTCAATCCCTCGCAAGCTATCGAGCATCTGGCTGTCCGCAGCGAACTTTCTGGCTTCCTTCAGCCTATCGATGGCCAGTCCGATTCGCTCCGTGTCCACTCTCAAAGCATGATCCCTGATGATCCGTTTCAGCAACTGTTCACTGTTGTAAAGTTTGCCAATCATCATATGCTTGGCAATCCCGGTACAAGCGGTTTCGTCTTCAGAAACGCTGTATTGTCGTTTGCGCAACGTCACATTGCCATTCATCTCGCCCGTCACTCTTCCGCGAAACCTCCCACTGCTCGTGAAAAAGGTAATGCTGATCTGCTGTTCCATACAGGCATGCAGCAAGGCTGGACTTGCACCTTGATGTCCAAAAGTGCAAATCGCCTCGATATTGTGCAACGGGATTTTTGCAATGGACTCATCGTCTTTGATGACGTTCAAATTCTTTCCTTTCAGCGCCAGGTAGATATCAGAATCTGATATATATACGGTATTGAGCAATTTTTTCAATCCGCCAACATCCTCTTCATATAAGTTGTGACGCTTTCCCGTCCATCCAGCTCCGGCAGACAGATATGGCGCAGCGAACAATTGGCACAGTGCTTGCCTGTCTTAACTTTTGGCGTATAACGCCTTGTATAGTAGTTGTGCATCTCTTCAGTCATTGAAATGACCTGCTGTCGCATATCCGAGGTGATCACATGGTCTTCCCGCCTTCGGACTTCGTTATAATAAAGAGATGCTTCCTGAATCTCTATGCCTAACATTTCTTCCAAGCACATCACTTGTGCAGTCAATTGCAGAAGATCCGCATCATGACTTTTCGGCTTCCCCCGTTTGTACTCAATCGGCTTTGGGAGATAAAGTCTTTCCTCCTTCTGCAGCGGGATCCCCTGATCATCCTCTCTGAACTCTACCATATCGCAAACTCCTGTAATACCAAGGAGTCGTGAATGAACGGGAAGTGCTCGGACATATAACGTCCCGCCTCTTTTTTCACGTATGAATGGATTATCCGCCCTCTCATGCAGCAAGTTGCCTTCCACAGTTAAGACATTCTCCTCCCACTCCTGTTCGACGTGGATTAATGCCCACTGTCTTCGACAGAATGCGAAATGTTGGAGTCCGGAGAGCATCAAAAAATCTTCCTCTTTATAGACCGTCATATTCTTCCACGTGGAGACCCTCAAGAGGCCGTGTGGTAATGGAATAATTTTCTATGGTCAACGGATACTCATCATGTTCCTTTTTCACTTGCACAGTTCGGTGGACGGCGGCTGATGAATACTGACCGAGTTTCGAGTTGTGTTCCCACCAAAAGACTTTGTTCACTTCCATACTGCCGTCAGGTCGGGCAGAGGAGGCATCATTGGCAAACAAGGTCTTGAGTGCTTCTTTTAATTTCTCTGCATCTTCCTGCGTGAAACCGGTACGTTCCGCAAGCTGGGGGTTGATGCTGCCATAGAAAACATATACACCAAAATCGACCCGGTGCTTCATCCCCATCGTATCGGACGTCTTTTGGCTCGGGTCTTTTTCATTTGTAACGGAGTTGACGCTTTTCGTGATCTGCATGCTCGTACCATCCACCCGTTCTCGATAGCCGTCCAGCCGTTCGAAATTCTGCACAACTTCCTCATAGAATGGCAATTCATCGTCTTGAACCCGACGCAAGTAATCAGAAGGTTTCAGGTCAGGCTGCACAAAATTCTGCATGCCCGAATGATGGGAGAGGATCGCCATCCCGACTGTTTCCACTACTAAGTTTTGAAGCGGGGCCTGACCATAATAACGTTCGTATAAATACTTCGCCCCCGCTGTGGAATGATCGATTTTCTGAGCAGCCACCTCGTGTTCCAACACGGCGTTTCGTAAATAAACTGAGAAATGCTCCGTAAATTTCCCCATGTCATGCAGGAATCCCGCCAATTCTGCGAGCGCACCGACATCGGAAGCCGCGCCATAGCGACGGGCCAAGGATGCCACTCCAGATAAGTGTGCCGCTACCGTTTGCTCGGAGCAGTCCACTTCTCGGATATGCGCGATCAGCAAGAGAACGCCACCTTTACTACCAAAGAAACATATTTTACCTATTAGTAGTTACCATAGCACAGTTCAAGTGTAAAATTCAACAAACATTCCGTCTATTATACAATTCAATAAGCTTACAAGTTATTCTCATGTTAGCTTGCCAAGAGAAAATAGGAATGTATTTTGTTATTCGGAAGAAGCAAATTTTGGTTGACACTTTAGAATAAAGAGGAAGCGCATGCTTTGAGGAGTTAAAGGGGAATAGTTGAAAAGACTTAATCACCGTTATTTAAAAGAGAAGGACTTTGGACGTTGTACTTCCAACGGTTTCCATAATGTTTCAATCAATGCTCCCAATACAGGGAGCGACAGAAGCGGACTTTACCGCTCCGCCTCCTTCTGGAATTTCAATCCACGCTCCCAATGCAGGGAGCGACGATTAATTTTATTCATAGGACTACAATTAACTTTATTTCAATCCACGCTCCCAATGCAGGGAGCGACCGCAATATGCTGTACATAAAGTGTTACCCAACACAACATATTGGAAAGAAAACAATATTCAGCTTCCTCTTTAGTTCCAGTTTACCAAATCCGTATGCGATATAGGCATTAAAATACGCGAACCTCCCCGGGATTTCATGGGCACTTCGGGTCCGCGCACATATCGATTAGATGTCAGCGTCAGCTAACAATGCACCTCCCCCTACAGCGGACTTCCATCGCAAAAGATGCAACCCCATCTCGAATGCTTTATTCTATAATCATCTCACTACATTTTTCCCGGAAACGAGGCCACCCCAATGACCAAACACACCATCAACCAGCAAACCCGCGACTTCCTAACCGAACATCGCCTATACGAAAACGACCCCATCCAGCAAATCCAGCTGCAGCACCGACTCGCGCTCGTCGACGCGTTCGACTTGCCCGAAGGCGGGCGAATCCTTGAAATCGGCTGCGGGCAGGGCGATACGACGATGGCGATCGCGCATGCGGTCGGCGCAAACGGTTCAGTCACGGCCTTCGATCCGGCGAGCCGGGAGTACGGCGCGCCCTTCACGTTAGGCCAGGCAACTGACCGGATCCTGCAGTCCTCCCTCGGCGGACGCATCACCTTCCACCTGGAGACCGACTTTCAGGACTATGACGTCACAGAACCTTACGACGTGGCGGTGCTGTCCCACTGCTCGTGGTATTTCATAAGCTCCGAAGAACTGCTGTCCCTGCTGAAGAACGTCAGGCGCGCCGCCAAACGGATCTGTTTCGCCGAGTGGGATGTCGCGTTCACGGACATCACCCAGCGCAGCCACTTCTGCGCCGTATCCCTGCTCGCCCTGTATTCGCAGTATGTCGTCAATGACGGCAATGTACAGAGCCTCTTCCACAAAACCGAAATCCGGCAATTGCTCGAGCAGGCCGGCTTCGAAGTGGAACGTGAGACAACCGTCGATGCCTCTTACCTCCCGGATGGCGACTGGGAGCGCGACTATGCCAACAGCATCCGGACGGAACTTGAAGAGGCAGTCCCGGGCATGACGCCTCTGCTCACCAGCTACTACGGACTTATGAATGAACAAGGAAGCGCAGGGACTTCCCTGAACAGCTTCGTCATCACCGCTGCAACCCGTGACAAATGAAATCAAGGAACCTAAAAAGCCAGCACAATCGATCATCCATCGATCAATGTGCTGGCTTGAGCTCATATTGGGCCACCAGGTGTTAACAGCCGGTCGTCCCTGTAGAAATTCAAAATGCCATGATTTGCATCGTCATATCGTTTATGAAGCTAACAAAGGCTCGTATTCTGACGAGAATGCCTGTCCCGCTTTTGTCAGATATACTTGTCCACAGTAATGAGGAAAAAGGCAAATATCCCTTCCGTCCGCCATTCATAATGAAAGACAGAAGACATCTCTTCATAATTCATAGTAACCATGTAACATTGGCTAGCTGGCTCTATTGCGTTATTGGAGGTAAGAGGTTCTCAGAGGCGGGGTGGAGTTACTGCAACAACAAATTTCTTCTGTTTGGCATTGACAGGGTGACACACACTCTCTCCAAAGACTGTATCACTGATTTATGCTCCTCCATTTGCTGATTCAGCCGCGTCCTCTCTTACTCGGTACGCTTATGATCCGCCATATGTTGTGCAATGGTTTTCTTCGCATGCAGTCTCGTTTCATTTTTATCGAGCAGCCGGTCTTGCTGTTGGCACAACGCTAATTGCTGTCCGACAATCTCCAATCCGCTAAGCTCCATGTTAACCATCAGAATCCTCCTCGGATCACCTTTCCCTTTTGTATTGGGCTAAAGATCGTTTAGAAATGTAAACTCAGATTGAATATTAAGTTCTCTCTCTAACAAGTTTTTATACGCGTTATAACCTTCTACGTTCGCATTTATTTTATATACCTTCTCTAAAATACCTTGGGCTAAATGTATTAAATGAGGTGTTTCCTTGTTCATCCATGTCAGATACTCATCTTTCCTGGAAGGATCTAATCTTATAATATCATTTACAATTTGAATTACTGCATAAGCCAGGCCTTCTTCACCATATTCGATACTAATTGTTTTGTAATCAATTGACTTTTCTTTTAATTTATTCATTACTATAGTGGTATCTTCTTTCAATGAAAATCCGCTTGCTATTATACGTGGATATAATATTAAATGGTGAAGCAAGTTCGCAAAGCTTATACATAATGTATCACCCTCATAACAACCAATTATTCTATATCCTTCATCAGCCAATGCAATATGTGTTAGTTCATGTGCTAGTATCGCCTCAATTTTTTGAATATTTACTGTTGGACGAATGTATACTTTTCTCTCTGGTATGAGTGCCCATCCTACATCACTTGCTTGGAATTCTTCTAGAACTTCCATGTACACGTCTACCTTATCTTGTATCTCCAAAGAATGAACGTAAGATTTCATTTGACCTGATAAAGACACATCAAAGTGAAAATTCACTTTATCTATATTGTCCGTAGTTACCACTCTCTTCATTAATTATTTCTTGTATTTTTAAGCGCATTGTTCAATAAATAGTTTTCAATATCCACTCTCGAGCCATCTATATGTTCTTCAATCCCCTCATCAAACCTTAGCTTCCCAAATAGTTACCATTCATTGCAGTACTTTGGATTATCAACACTTTCTCAAACAAGTTTTATAAGGTCCCTAGTCGAAACTCAATAGGTGTCTGATAATCCAACGTTCCATGGATTCGGATACGATTAAACCAATTCGCATAATCCTGTAGCTCACGCTCCAATTGCTCAAGAGAAGTAAAGGTCATCTGCATGATAAACTCGGTTTTCACTACTTTGAATATGGCTTCTGCGATCGCGTTATCGTACGGACATCCTTTCATACTGAGGGATCGTTCAATGCCAATAGCTTCTTTTTGTTTTACTTCAATACACGCTCCCCATAAAGGGAGCGACCTCGTCAATCAGTCGCTCCTGAAAGCGTCGTTCGAATTTCAATCCACACTCCCCATAAAGGGAGTGACCAGACGATGAGTTCGAGTTCCACTATGGCCTGACATTTCAATCCACGCTCCCATAAAGAGAGCGACCCGTCGCGTTTACCGTTTCCAGTTGCGCTGTGGCAATTTCAATCCAGGCTCCCATAAAGGGAGCGGCGTTATGGGTACCAGGTAACCTACCCTGTGTGCGGTATTTCAATCCACGCTCCCCATAAAGGGAGCGACAATATGAATTGAACACGGTCAAGCTGAACCAGTGATTTCAATCCACGCTCCCCATAAAGGGAGCGACGAGTCTCCCGCTCCGTCTGGATGATACGTTCATACATTTCAATCCACGCTCCCATAAAAGGAGCGACCGCAATATGTTGCACAAAGAAAAGTACTCAGCACAACATATTGACAAACAAAAAACATTCAACCCAATCTTAGTACCATACTACCAAATCACACCATCTCAAGGCTATAAAAATGCGCGAACCCTCCGGGAATCCATGGGCACTTCGGGTTCGCACAATTAGAAGATCATTGCATCTTCAACTTGATTGGCCGGTATCACGTCTTTGTGCCGAACTCCCATGCGTTAGGTATTAACAGACTTTGTAATCGATGACGGCGTCAACGGAGAGTCAATGATCTGTACAGTTGCAATTCATCACAGGACAACTGAGGAATATGTTCAAAATAGAAGTTGGAAACTCGCAATCTATACTTCTCAGCTTGCCTCAACACAACCATCCTTCAGAACAAAGATGGGCTTGTTTAGGGATACTGGACAGTTGGACAGCAGCATAATTCAAAATACGCGATTTGAAAAGCATTTTACGTTTCATATGTTACACTAACACTGTAGGGATGGTATTCTCTCGTTCTTGAAGCTACCAGTTCCTCACTATATAATTTACCTGCGTGTGATTCTTTGTATCTTCGCTCATTTTGTTGCCTGCCCACTCTGTCGGCAGTGGATTGAAATAATCTAATTATAATTTCTGCAATCGCCCTCTACGAAGAGGGCTTTTTCTATGTCTTTCAATCTTATTGTCTTTTCTTTTGACTTTATGAACTCGTTAGTATACATTGAATTCAAATAAATCTAATATTTTTGCCGAAAGGATGGTGACCGTTGTGACTATACCTGTTCAGCTTCCAGGTGATCTGATTGCACACTTTGACGCCCGGGCTGCACAACCTCCTCATCCACTGTCTGAACACCTTTCTTCCACCGCAGATTTGGCGTCTGACTTTGCAGCTTCGTTCAATGGCAGTGAGCTTGCTTCCATTGTCGCATCTGCTCATGATGCCGGCAAAAGCCATCCAGACTTCCAGAAGTATATTCAAAACCCGAATGGTCGCCGCGGTTCTGTCAAACATGCACTGCCGGGCGCCATGCTGTTCTCACAACATAGAGCCTCTCTCCCCATGACTCACCACATGATTTCGTATTTGCTGGAAAACATTATTGCCGGCCATCATCGAGGTCTTTACGACACCAACCACCGATTTCTCAACTCCTATCAATCTTTGTCAACTGACGGATTCCCAGATGCAGTGCAACGATTTACAGCCTTGCAAGCAGCTCGCTTACAGGATGTCCCTTTTTCAAAAGAATGGGAGAATCCCTTGTTTTGCGCTGCGCTGACACGCTTTCTCTTAAGTGCATTGACCGATGCCGATTGGCTGGATACCGAGTCCTATTTCCGGCCCGAGCTGTCCACGCAAATTACGTATACGCCGCCTTCTTTCCAGCAGTTTCAGGAAAGTTTCCATAGATACACACGTTCTTTTCCCGAAAACTCTCTGACAGACTACAGAAATAGGACCGAACAGCGAGCGACGGAACCCGGCACCTTTTATGAGCTGACTCTTCCGACTGGTTATGGCAAAACACTTGCAAGCCTTGCATTCGCCCTTGAGCATGCCAGGCATTTCGGGAAAAAGCGAATCATTGTCGCCCTCCCGCTTATTAACCTGACTGCGGAAACTAGTACACTATACCGTCATCTCTTCGGTGGCGACCACGTCATTGAAGATCACAGTTCGCTGCAGCCCCATACTGACCACGATGCAGATTTAACAACAGAGGCAACCTATCTAACAGCCGAGAACTGGAATCGCCCCTTTGTCGTGACAACCTCCGTCCAACTGTTCGAGAGTCTGTTCGCCAATAAACCGTCCAAATTGCGTAAATTGCACAGACTCGCAGACAGTGTGCTGATTCTGGACGAGTTCCACCTGCTGCCCGCGCATCTCCTGCCGCCGATTCTGAAGATGCTGGACGTCCTTCAGATGCATTTCGGCGTGACTGTCCTGCTGGTCAGTGCCACCCCGCTTCCGCTTTCTGCGAGTAAAGCGGTTCAACAGCTAGGATTGAATGCTTTACCTGTCCCTCTTCTCAAACCGGTAACGCCACCCCAACGAGTGCATTATTCGATTCTTGGGGAACAAACTATCGGCAATTTGCTAACGGAGATTCCCGACCAGTCTACCCTTTTCATCGTCAACACTCGGAAAACAGCACAAGAATTGTACTTGAGGGTTCGCGAACAATTTACCGGACGTCCCCTATATCATCTATCCACCAGTGTTGTCGCCGGAGAGCGGGCAGATCGCGTAACCGCCATCAAAAACGAGATCGACAACTGTCCTATTGTCATTGCGACGACGATTGTTGAGGCAGGCATCGACATTTCATTCGATTGTGTCTTCAGGGAGCTGGCTCCGCTGCCATCCGTTATCCAAGCGGCCGGCCGCTGCAACCGATACGGAAAGCTGATCTACGGAGACATGCGGTTATTCTCTTTGCCCGGGACACCGCATCTGGGTCCATCCTATGAGTCGGGGATACGTCAGCTGGAACGCATGCTGGAGGAAAAAGGACCGGCCGTCTTCAGTTCTGCACAGTCGCTGAACTCCCATTATAAACGCGTGCTGGACCTGGCATTTCGACACTCCCCACTTACGGACGCAGATGCGCTGCAATTCGAAAAGGTCGCCGCCAACTTCAAGACAATTGAAGATCGAGGTATCACCGTTCTCTGTCCGCAGGCAGAAGGTTTCCAAAGGACCTGGCTCACTGATGAAAAGACAAGGGCGTGGCACCGCAAAGTCCGTCGTTTCACTGCAACAGCGTCAACAGAGCTTAGCCATCATATCACTGGGCGGGATGGATTCCCGGTTTGGATCGGACCCTACGACGAAGCCCTCGGTATCGTCTTATTATAAGGAGGTGAGTCTTTTGAGGAGAACTGCAAAAGTGCGTGTAAAAGTTTGGGGAGACGGCGCCCTCTTCACCCGGCCGGAAGGAAAAGTCGAACGGGTCAGCTACCCTGTGATGACCGCTTCGGCTGCGCGCGGTGTGCTGGAAGCCATCCTGTGGAAACCCGAATTCCGCTATGAAATCCGCTCCATCGATGTGCTTAAAACACCGCAGCTCCACTCGATCGTCAGAAACGAAGTGGACAGCAAAGCATCGATTTCAAAGAAGTTCATGCAGAAACCTGAGAACCGATACGCCGATGATATGCGGCAGCTGCGTCACAGTCTGTATTTGAAGGACGTGGCCTACGTCATTCATGCGGATCTCATTTTATATCCTGAAACGAACCACCCGATCGAGAAGTATGAGGCGATGTTCGCCCGCCGTGTTGAAAAAGGCCAATGTTTCACACGGCCCTATCTCGGTACCCGTGAATTTTCAGCACATTTCAGCCCGGTTGCCGAGTCAGACAAACCGATCGGCTGGTCAACGGAGCTCGGCCCAATGTTCTTCGATTTCAAATACGGAAAAGGCACAGACAGCACTGTACCGTTTTTTTACGATGCATCAGTAGAAGATGGGACGCTGTATATTCCCCCACAACTGTATAAGGAGGTCAGTGATCGTGTATGTAAACCGTCTGATTGAGTTTGCCGAAGGACACCCTGAACTGTTTCCTCCCATCGGATTCCAAAAGAAAAAAATTGACTGGATTGTCGATGTGGATAACGGCAGTCTGACATTCAACGCCGTAGAGCGTTTGGAAATGACCGTGCCCTCTATATCACGTTCGGGAAGCGGTGAAAGTCCGATTCTACTAGTGGATAAACCCGACTATGTATTCGGCTGGTCGCCCTCCGACAATGAGCAAGAACGCAGTGTTCGCAGACATTCTTCCTACATGCAATTGTTGGACGACTATACGGCCGAAACAGAAGATCCGGACATTACGGCTCTGATTATCGCGTTGCAAAACGACATCGACTTTCCGGCAAAAATGAAGCCCGGTGATTTCGTCGTTTTCCGGACGGAGGACGAACGCTACCTGCATGAAGCCTCTGACGTGCAACGTTTCTGGTCCGAACGCATGCAGCCCCCTTCGACTGACGGATCATTCGTCATCAATTGTCAATTTTGCGGAGAGCCCTCTCCTGCCATGGAACGCCATTCCATCAACTTCATCGTGAATGGCGAGCGGACAAAGATGATTTCCGCCAACAAAAATGCGTATGAATCACACGGCTTGAAAAACTCAATGATTGCACCGACCTGTTCAAGATGTGAACAGAAATACGGACAGGCGCTCGAACACATGCTCAGCCGTGAACCAAAGACAAATTACGGCCGCCATATGTTTTCCATCGGTGATTTGACGTATGTCTATTGGCTGCGCGGGCAGTCTGCCGGTGCCAACCTCCCAACCGCCATGCGACTGTTGCATGAAGCAAACCCGGAAGCGATGCGAGACCTGATTCACCAACTGTACAGCGGACAACAAGTGAGCAGTACCTTCCATGACTTCTGCCTGCTCATGCTGTCCGCTAACAAAGGGCGGCTTGTCGTGCGAGGGTATGTGGAGGAATCGATAGGAAGCATCGAGGAGAGGATCGCCCGCTTTTTCAAAGCACAAGATATCGGACGGGATCGTTCCTACAATGTCTACACGTTAGCAGGAACGATCTATCAGAAACCGAACACTCAGATGAAACGGACAGATGTGCAAGATTGGATCAACTGGGCGCTGCGCGGTACTCCTCTGCCTGGACGCATTCTCATTGCCCTTCTGAAACGTATCCAGGCAGAAGGTGTGATGTATCCAACACATGCCGCTGTTCTGAAGAGCTGGCTCACGAGCCAAGACAAAAGGAGAGAGTGGACAGTGACAACAGACGAAACGAATAAAGCTCCCGCCTACATCCTCGGACGTGTATTCGCAGTTCTGGAAAAAATCCAAGGTGAGGCGACTGGATCTTCAGATACGCTCAGCAGCCGGTATATCGGATCCGCTTCGACAGCACCGCGCTCAGTCATGAGTATGCTCATCAGAAATGCAAAATATCATCTTGCCAAGATCGGTTCCCGCAACAAAGGGCGCGCTGTCAACTTGGACAAGCGTCTGAGCGGACTGCTTACCCATATCGATACATTGCCTGCTGTGCTCAAACTGTCGGATCAGGGTGAATTCACTCTTGGCTACTACCATGAAAAAGAAAGTCTATGGAAAAAGAAGGAGGAGACGACATGTACAAGCAATTGAACGACCCAGACAAACGGTACGATTTTGCGCTGATTTTTGACGTGAAAGACGGGAATCCGAATGGCGACCCGGATGCCGGCAACCTCCCGCGTGTCGATGTTGAAACGATGCAGGGACTCGTGACAGACGTCGCATTAAAGAGGAAAATCCGCAACTATGTCCAGATTACACAGGGCGACCAGAAAGGATATGATATTTACGTCAAGCACCGCGGCATCCTGTCCCGCGAACAGCAAAAATCATATGAAGCACTCGGGCATGAAAACACCGAAAAACCATCTGCCACCACCGTCAAAGATGCCCGCTCCTGGATGTGCAGCCACTACTATGACGTCCGGATGTTCGGTGCTGTCATGTCGGGCAAACAATACAATGCCGGCCAGGTGCGGGGGCCCATGCAGCTCACATTTGCGCGCTCCATCGATCCGATCACCCCTTTCGACATGACGATCACACGCGTCGCCCTGACAAATGCAAATGATGCACAAAAAGATGCCGCAGACGATGAAGCCGAAGCCCGGCACGGCCAGATTGGACGCAAAGCTTACGTCCCATATGGCCTATACGTGGCATACGGCTATTACATGCCCTCCCTTGCTGAACAGACCGGTATCCAGCCCGGAGATCTGGAGGTTTTCTGGAAAGCCCTCATCAACATGTGGGACCTGGACCATTCCGCCGCCCGCGGACAAATGGCGACGCGCGGCCTGTACGTTTTTGAACACGACAGTAAATTCGGAAATGCCCCCTCTCATATGCTGTTTGATAAGATTCAAATTCAACGCCGAGAAGGAATTGAGACGGCGCGCAGTGTGAAGGATTATGAGGTGCAGGTGGACGAGGTGAATGTGGAAGGCGTGAATCTGCATGAGGTGATTTCGATGTGATGCCAATTGTTTCGTTATGCACATATTGTTTCAATAAAAGCAGTCCGCCGAGCAAAGATTGGCGGACTGCTTTTTTGTTATAAGAGACAATTTGGCTTTGCGCTCCTCTTGCAGATGGACGTTTACAACTAAACAACTGATTTGATTCAATGCCAAGAAACAGTAGCTTTCAACGCTGATACCACATCTTCCACGTCTTGATCTGTCATCGCCGGAAAAATCGGCAGTGTCAAGGCGCGCTCATACCAACTTTCAGCTATGGGACATAGCCCTTTCTCATACCCCAATGTACGATAATAAGGATGCCAATATACTGGTATGTAATGCACATGTACCCCGATATTTCTCTCTCGCATGTCATTGAAAACTTCTTTGCGCGATTTTCTAATAACCTTTTCATCCAATTGAATCATATACAAATGCCACCCCGATTCGGTCTCTGGCAATTGTTTTGGAACTGTCACGCCTGGTATCTGGACAAGTGCTTCAGTATACATAGCTGCTATTTCCTGACGTCTCTTGATGAAACTTTCTAACTTATTTAACTGCGAAAGACCCAATGCTGCTTGCAAATCAGTCATTCGGTAATTGTACCCTATCTCTGTCATTTCATAATACCAATCACCCTGCTCCTCGGCATATGGTGTTTTGCTAATCCCGTGGCTTCTGAAAGACTTTAACTTCTCATAGTATTCTTCTGAGTTTGTTGTTATTATTCCACCTTCACCAGTAGTAATCGGCTTTACAGGATGGAAGCTGAACATAGTCATATCAGCCTGGGAACCTATCTTTTTCTTTTTATACTGTGCACCAAGCGAATGGGCCCCATCTTCAATTACTACTAATCCATGCTTTTTTCCGATCTCAAGTATGCTGTCAAGATCAACAGGCTGTCCTGTAAAATCCACAGGAATAATTGCTTTGGTGCTGGTCGTCACAGATTTCTCTACCTGAGCTGGATCTATGTTATATGTTATGGAATCAATATCAGCGAATACAGGAATCCCTCCGCAATACAGTACCGCATTAGAGGTCGCTGCAAAGGTGATAGGAGTTGTGATCACTTCATCGCCTGGGCGTATACCTGCCGCAAAACAGGCAGCATGTAAGGCTGCTGTGCCATTTGAGAAAGACACAGCAAATTTTGCTCCCACATAATCAGCGATAGCTTGTTCAAACATTCCTATTACAGGACCTTGCGTTAAAAAAGGCGACCGCAGTGTTTCCACTACCGCCGCTATGTCATACTCATCAATGCTTTGTTTTCCATAAGAAAGAAGCTGTTCTCTTTTCTTCATATGAGCAACTCCCAACTGATAGGTGTGCCCTTTGAAACATCATTTTTTATAGTTTTCCCTAATATCATTTCTAAATGCTTTGGTGCCAATCCATGTCCTGGCCGGATTACACGAACATTCTTACTCGTCAGCACATCTCCCGCCTTCATATCCTGCCCAATATATAAAGAACGCCTATGTTCTAAAGAAGCTACTTCAGCTGTTGTTGGGCCGTACTGGATATGTCCTAAACTCAACCTAGCACGCTCAGTTTCTTCGACTAATAGTTTTAACTCATGCGGTTCCATAGAAAAAGCTGCATCCACCCCACCTTCAGCTCGAGAGGTGGTGAAATGCTTCTCGATTACACTAGCTCCCAGTGTCACTGCGGCCACCGACGTTCCGATACCCATTGTATGATCCGATAAACCGACTTCAGTGCCAAACAACTCACGCAAATGAGGAATTGTTAGCAAGTGGGAATTCTCTGGTGTAGCTGGATAAGTGCTTGTGCATTTCAATAATACTAAATTATCATTTCCTTCCGACCTGACAGTCTGCACGACATCATCCAGTTCCGCAATAGAAGCCATGCCTGTTGACACGATGACCGGTTTTCCAGTAGATGCTACTTTGCGAATTAATGGAATATCAACATTTTCGAAAGAAGCGATTTTGTAGGCAGGTACGTGTAAGGTCTCCAAAAATTCCACAGCCGTCTCATCAAAAGGAGAACTGAAGCCCAAAATCCCATGCTCATTACAGCGTCTAAAAATTGACTCATGCCATTCCCACGGTGTATAGGCTTCCTGATAGAGGTTATAAAGAGACTGCCCCTTCCAAAGATTGGCATCGCTCTCAATAAAGAATTCACCTGTATGAATATCTAAAGTCATTGTATCAGGGGTATACGTTTGTAATTTCACTGCGTCAACACCCGCTTCAGCAGCTAAATCGACAAGACGTAACGCTCTTTCCAGTGATTGATTATGATTCCCCGACATTTCGGCAATAATAAACGGCTTTTCGCCTTGTCCAATTGGACGATTACCAATCTTCATATTTACACCAGCCCCAATATAAATTGTAACCAAGGATTTGGTTTTTCCGATTCCGTTAATGCTAACCCATTCATACGCATCTGCTTTAGTTCTTGTTCTTTAGTAGGTAACGAAAGAATTAGTTCTTCATAAGCTTGTTCCGTTACTTCTTCATGCCAGCCCATATTCCATACAGCACCCAAATCAGCAGCCGTTTCCGTAGCAACCTGTTGATTTTCAGCAACAATCGTACTTGCAGAAGGCAAGCCAACATAACATCTTTCCCACGTCGTGCTGCCTCCAGCCCCAATTGAAAAATCCGCTTTTCCCATTAATGAAGCTAAATAATCGATTTGACAATAGAAGTGATACCCTTCTCTTCTGCAAATTCCCTTAATTACAGATTTTTGACTATTGGAAGAGCCGACAACGACATCCACATGAGAAAATATTTGCCCAGCACGTTGTAGTGCATGCAATACTTTCAGCGTTTCATTCGTCGGGTCGCTTCCTCCCATAAAAACGAGCAGTCGTTGAACAACTCTGCTGCGGCTCTGTACCTTAATTCTTTCTAATAAAAATTCATCCCGTAGTATCAAGTAGCTCGGCCCAAGCAATTGAACACAATGCGTTGGGATCAAATATCGATATCTGTTTGTAAAATCCGGCAACATATTCGGATCCAACAACAAGTCGCAATCATGTTGCCGATTCGCCAAGTCATCGACTACGACAACTTTTCGAACGTGTGGTCGAATTGCACTCTCCCACACTTTATCAATACCATAGTGATCAACAATACAGACGTCTGCTTCTTGCATTTCCTGGATAACTTGAAAACCACAGCTCTCCACATGCTCTATTAAATGTCCTGGCATAAAATACATAAGAAAAGTGACATGACAGCCATTAGAGCGCAGCAACCTGGCAATTGTCAAACAACGCATAACATGGCCGGTTCCAATCGCAACTGAAGCATCCGTCCGGATAATTACGTCCATCAGACTACCGGCTTTTGCTCAATGTGAGCATTCATTTGTGCGATTTCTGGATGAGCAAGCAAGAATTTTACTACCTCTTCGCTTGGAACCAATTCATTCTCAAAATGATTAGCAACAGCAGAACATAAAGCATAATCTTCTACTGTATCTAGCGTAATTCGCAATTGAGGGTATAGTCGATTTTGAGGAACTTGGTATACTACATGACGGAACTCTTCATTGTTTTCATAAGCATAATACGTAACATGCTCTCGATGGCGCGGCTCTTGTCCATGTTCATGAATATAAACAAGCGCTTCATACGAAATTAATTCAACTGCAAGGCCTCTCGGCAATTTGCCTTCCAAGTGAATAATGTCAACACGCTCGTGCCCCATCAGTTCCACTATTTCAGTAGCCATTGCAAAATCAACAAACGGACAGTCCGCTGTCACTCTCATTACGTAATCTGGCTCATATGGCTTGGCTGCCTGCACATAACGATCCAATACATCTTCTTCTGAACCCCTATAGCATGTCACCCCGTGTTCCTCACACCAGTTTTCTACTTCATCATCTTTACTAAGAACTGAAGTGGCTACTATCACTTCATCCACTCCGCGAATTTTCATGCAGCGCGTTGTCACATATGTCAACACATTAGATGGTTGCAGAGGCTTTATAATCTTGCCTGGTAGACGGGATGAGCCCATGCGTGCTTGGATGATGACAATAGTTCTCAAAAAATCACTTCCTAGCTATTGAGTTTGCTGTATGGCATAACATAAATCCCTTCGTACTTTTCCTTGATATCTGATATTAAAGCATTCCTCAGTGAATCGATAGGATTAATTACTTTCGTAAGATAGTAATGGATGCCAACTTCACTTCCCCATGATTTTTTATAGTTAAAAATCGGCGAATCAATGCTATCACAGGACTGCCAGTTGTAAAAGGAATATCCGTTGTTTTGGGCGTATTGTAAACTCCAATAATCAAGTAAAATTCCTGCGTTAGTCCGTTGGTGTTCTGAACCGACAACTCTCATAAAATTGTCTAAAGATACCTGCTGTTTTAGAAACAATCCTGCTCCAATTATTCCGTTATCGTTCATCGCATATTGAATAAGCAATCGTTTTCCACCTAGCGATTTTCTTAATTCATTAAAAACCTCAAAAGGATATATTGCGCCTTTTGTTTCCCTCATCCTCGGGACATAAACTTTTTCATACCAGTAGGCTAGATAAGATTCACTATAATCCTCTTTTAAGTACACACCATTTTTTTCAGCAATCCTTAAATTTCTTTTCAAATTATTACGATTCTTACTATTCATTGCCTTTAAAAAGTTATTATCTAATTCTATATATTGGTAAAAATTTTCCTGTTCAAAATCAGGTTTAAGTATTCTACTATATTTTTTGTAATCTTGAGTAAAAGGAGGTGTGCAAATAGTAATGAGTAGAATCATATTATTTACAGCATATGAAATTAATTCGGATATTAAAGATTCTAGATAAACCTCAGACAATGCATATCCTCCTCCATATCCTATAAAAGGCATGGAATGAATGACATCTCCAAAAGCACCATTATAATGAACAAAAGGAAGTACACCAACAATTTTATTTGCCTCATTAAAGCACGCAATATATTTATAATTAAAATCAGGAATGCTACTATATATATTAATATTTTTAATTGAGTGTTGCACTAGAGCATATTTATCAACGAATTGGTTAATTAAAGAGTATTCATTCTCACTTGCTATTATTTTCGAGTAAATCATACGTCCTCCTTTCATATGATTCAAATAAATTTACTTAATAAATGTATATCATGAAACTTACCATCTCTATACACTTCTTCTTTTAAAATTCCTTCTACAATATAACCATTTCGCTGGAAGAGTATTAAAGATGGAGTATTATAAGCGAGCACTTGAACGGTTAATTTTCGTATATTAAACTCGCATTTCATTAAATATTCAATTGACTGAAGGGCTTGACTAGCAATCCCTTTTCCATGGAAGTCTTTATTGCCTATCACTATTGACAAATAAGCTTTTTGATTTCTGTAGTCTAAATTTGAATAAGATACAAAGCCAACTAATTCAGAGTATGCAATAACCTCTATAATAAAAACTTTACTCAACGGATCGTTATTTTTTCTTTCGAACCATTTTTTTTCTTCATTATAGCTTTTTGGCAAAAACGAATTTACTGTTGTATATTTAGTAATATCGTAATTATTTTGCCATTCTTGGATTAGCTTTAAATGATTTTCTTCTAGCGGTAGAAGTTTAATTCCTTTATTCTCCAACATGCATTCCTTCCTCTCACACTTTACTCAATTATTATATATGATATATATGGTGATAGGACAGAACGGTGTAAAGTATATTTGTCAGCTCCTATTTCCTCAAGAAAAGCAATTGTTTCTCCCGGAAATTTAGAATGATTAAGTTCATCAAAACCTACAATACTCCCCTTTACTAACCTATCCTTTATCTCCTTTAGGCAAAACTTAGTTGGTTGATAAAGATCAAAATCAAAGTATGCAAACGCAATTAAAGTTTCTGGATTTTCTTTAAGATATTCAGGAAGAGTATCAGTGACATTCCCTTTAATAATCTCAAATTTCCTCAAGTGACTGATCGGGCTCTCCTGCTCATGATATTTCATTATTTCTTCTAAGTAATCTTCATAGTTTTCAGTAACACTGTAATCATTTTTTTTATTATTTCCGTCATTTGGATGTATTGTAGGAAACCCTTCAAAAGTGTCAAAACCAATTATTTTCCGTGTAATGTTATACGGTTCATACATTCCTCTGAGAGATGTAAATAGAGATAGATTTTGCCCCCATCTAACTCCGAATTCCATTATTACACCATGAACGTTTATAATTTTTTTATAAAGTTCTTGCATTAATATTATTCTAGACAAGGATTGTCTATTTATAAACAATCCAAGGTTACTTAATATTTCATCATTTGGTATTGGATTATTTTTATATAATCCAAAAAAATAATCTCTATTATTTTTTTCTTCTTCATTTGATAGTATTTGTTTATTGATCTCCATATTGATTCTCCCTCATGTCTAACATCTTTTCTAATTGCTTTACAGTTAGCCATTCAATATTACTATCACTAGTATACTTGAACCCTTCTGGCAACGACTTTCCTTGTCTCTTAAATTCAGCTGACCACCAAGGAAATTCCGGTTGAATTACATAATAAGTTCCAAACTCTACAGTATGCCTAGCATCATCTTCCATAATCATTGCCTCATGCAATTTCTCACCAGGCCGTATACCTACAATTTCAATTTCGCAATCTGGCGCAATTGCTTTAGCCAGATCTGTTATCTTCATGCTCGGTATTTTAGGCACAAATATTTCTCCACCCTGCATTCTTTGAAGATTATCCAATACAAACTGTACCCCCTGATCAAGAGTAATCCAGAAACGCGTCATTCGCGGGTCAGTAATTGGCACCTTACCTGTTTCACTAATCTTCTTAAAAAACGGTACAACACTGCCCCGGCTCCCTACAACATTCCCATATCGAACTACAGAGAATTTCGTATGTTTTTCTCCAACGTATGCGTTGGCAGCCACAAACAATTTGTCAGATGCCAATTTTGTAGCTCCATACAAATTTACCGGGCTCGCTGCTTTGTCTGTACTAAGGGCAATCACTTTCTCGACACCTTTATCGATTGCAGCTTCGATAACGTTCTGTGCCCCGTGTATATTTGTCTTTACCGCTTCAAAGGGGTTGTACTCGCATGCATCTACATGTTTCATGGCAGCTGCGTGGATAACTATGTCTACACCATCAAAAGCACGGTACAATCGTTCTTTGTCACGAACATCTCCAATGAAGAAACGAATTCTGCTATCTGTAAATTCTTGCTTCATTTCGTACTGTTTCAATTCATCCCTACTGAACACGATGACTTTCTTAACACCCTCAGTCATAGCACGTTTGATGAACTTTTTTCCAAAAGAACCTGTACCACCTGTTACCAAAACGACTTTGTCTTTTAGCATGCGATCACTACTTTCAATGAATTATTGACTTTATCTCTTGCTGCATTTCTAGAAATAACTGTTCTACCAATTCATAATGTTGTACAGCTTCGATTAAGAAACTGCCAAATTCGCGTACAATTATATTTGCTTTTCGAGATGCATTACCTTCGTATTTGAGTTCTTTTACGTTACCACTGAGCCTTTCTTGCTGTACACGAATCATCGGCTCGAGAAAAATTTGATAGAAACTGTTTTGTTTCATGCCGGCAATTTTGTCGTCTAACTGATTATAGTATAACTCAATTGTTTTAGTTCGCTTGCTTTCGATAGCTACTTGTATTGATTGAACGATATCTAAAGAATCATGCAATGTAACACTGAGACGGCTCGATTGAACCTGTAAATCATTCAACTTGTCTGATAACGAACTAACATCGTAATTGTTCTTTGCATTCGACCAAGATTGTTGAACTTGCCGTTCGTTTAATATTCGAGTAACAAGCTCACCTAGGTCTCTGAATTCTGTACCTGCTATAGCTGCACCGCTTTTTGTTGTGTTCCATACCTTTACTGCCGGGTTAGCAGCAATATACATTTCTAGTTGCTGTCTCATTCGATTAAATCCGTCTGAAGTTTTCACGTCATTGCCATATACATCTTTTACATTGAATGCATACTTTAAGTTTTTATCAATTATTTTCTGACTGTCAGTGCCGTAATCGATGCCTTTAGCATAATGTTGATGCTCTAAATAAGCCAAATTTTGTCCTACTAAGATGATATCTGAAACACCTAACTTAGCCAGCAACAGAAACGTGACCACAGCTATTGAAGGAGCATCATTTACCCAATCTAACTTATTACCATCCTTATATGATAATAAAGCCGGTGCAATTGTATCCTGGCTGATTAGCATATGAAGCATTCTTCCAGGATAATCTACTAATGTTTCAAAGCCTACACTCGTACCAAAAATTAAGGGTATTTCAGTTATCTGATCATCTTTTATTCGTTGAATAACTCTGTAGTTAATTTCCTGGGGATCATACGTACAAGCTGCGTCCGGATAAATTTCCTGCTCAATCAGCGCATTAATTGCAGATCCGACCGAGAAAATATACGCCAAGCGATTCTCTTTGATATAGCGTATGTTCTCAAACTCTTCATTCAATGAAGGCCCGGCTGCTACAATGAGAGCAGGCTTACCTACAAAATTACTCCTATCAATATCATGAAGTATATTTGGTGTCTTCAAAACGGTTGGGAAGTTTTTAATTGAATTTATCGTCCAGCGCTTTTGAAATGCTGCATTCGTAGCTACTATACTGTGACGATCTTTTACGGAATCTAGTACTTTTTGTAGGAGCAAATGAATTTGCTCTCCATACATTTTTTCATATTTTGGCAATGTAACAAGGCTCAATATATTATTCGAAGCAGCAAGCAACTTCTGTATTTCCCCAGTCAGCAACTCTTCCTCTGTCCCCGTAAAAATGGACTGCAGCTGTTGAATCAGCAACTTATTCAGCGATCTGTTGGATAAAAAGGCATGCAAAATTTCTTCATTAGGTTCATAGATAGAAATTTTGACGTGAGGGTTGGCTTCCATGTAGCTGTCGATGTGATAGCCCATTCCAATCCCAATAAATAAGACATGACGCACTCCTTCTTCGTCAAGTTTATCGACCATCCGCTTTGCTTCACTTTCAGGATCATACTTACTCAGAAGGTATTGCTTTTTCCCATCCAACTCTACTTTAACTGTTGGAACACCTGTCTTCGCCTTTTCAACTTCAATACTTTTGTATGGTTTACCATCCCAGACTGAGAGTTGCTGTAGAAGTTCACGGTAATTCACTCGTAGCGAATTCCGATTTTCAATTAAGATCATAGCGCATCCCCTCATTGTCAATCGTCCATTTCGTTTCTTTTTGTAGCTTTTCAAAGTTCGGGAGCAATTCATAATGAAGCAAGTCACCAATCAATACATTATCCTCATTCTCCATCGCTTCTGCAAGATCTCGGATTTCTTCCTGCATTTTATAGGACACTTCTATATAACGACTCCAGTTAGAAGGAACTTTACCACTTGTCCCCACAGTCATCAGCATGTCATGGATCCATTGCAGGCCTCCTAACAGTTGATCGAGCGTTGACCAGGTTTCTGAAGTCGGGTTGCTATAGAACGCTTCAGCGAGCGGTTGAAGCTCTACAATCGCTCTTTCTGTATATTCTTGTGTCGACAGCAGCAGATCATTAACAAATTCTTTCACTGTCTTCGCAACTATTTCCAGTTTGTGGATATCAGGGAGGTATTGTTCTAAGTATTGCTCATGATTTTCATATATAACCGTTTCATCTGCAACGAAATGACTGAAATAGTAATTTCCTTGTAAAATTCTTTTGATTTGATCAACGACCTGTACAGTACTCGGTTGGTCTAGCATTACTTTATGTTCTTTAAAATTTATCTCCACGGAGAACGCCTCCAATAATTTGAAATCGATTGTGCCATTATCTTATTAATATTATCGGTTATAATATCGAGAATTACAGCCCTAAATGTTTCTTGATATAGTACAATGAAGCTAGTTTATTATGCTTAAATTAAGGAGAGATAATATGCAAATTAGTATTGTTCCAACTCGAACGTTACCAACTGTAAGTGTAACCATGGAAGACAAGAATTATATTTTACATAGCAAATACGATCCTGTAAATGAATCTAATAATTGGCTAAAAAACTTCAGTAAAACTGTAAAAGAGAATGAAAATATTTTGATAATAGGTATAGGAGCCGGCTATCATGTAAAGCATTTAATGGAATCATATCCGAAACAAAAAATATTGGTTATTGAATTTAACTCCAGCTATTTCTCGTGGTTTATCGAAAGTGAATTTTATACCAACCTAGTGAATTACCAAAATTTAATCATAAAGTCTTTTTCTAGCATGCCTACAAGTGAGCAGCAACAATTATTTACTTCTTATAGTTCTACAAATATAGGAATTCATAAAAGCGCTTTGGATATTTTACCAACCGAATATCTAGCGATGCTCCCTTTGCTTAAAGACTTGCAATTTCACCAAAATACGGTTATACAAAAAATTGATATACTAAACGAGAATTTTAAAACGAATATTTCTCTTAATGACCCGAGCCTCTCAGATTTAAATAACATATATCAAAATAAGGCTGCAATCCTCGTATCTGCAGGTCCTTCTCTGAATAAACAACTCCCTTTATTAAGGGACATTAGCGAAAAGAAAAATGTAGTAATTTGCGCAGTAGGTACAGCAATTAAGCCCTTGTTATCAAACAATATTGTACCTGATCTATTCATGATAAGCGACCCGATGCCTGCTACTCTAACCCAATTATCAGGTACTTTACTATATGACGCTAAGTTTCTTTACTTAAGTACTGCTTATCCTGAGACCGTTTTATTACATTCTGGAAAACGATATATTGTTTATCAATCGGGATTCCTTGAAGCTGAAGATAGAGCAAAACATCTTAATGAACCAGTAGTGCAAACAGGCGGCTCTGTTGCAACTTGCCTTTTAGATACTATTGTCTGTTTGGGGTCCAAATCCATTGCCTTGATTGGACAGGATTTGGCTTATACAGATGGAAAAAGTCACGCAGACGGCGCACATCTACAAAAAGAAATTCCTTATACTACTAATCAAATTAAAGTTATCAATTATGATCGCTCTGGATATGTTAATTCTTCAAAAAACTTGTCTTTATATAGACAATGGTTTGAAAGGTATGCGCGTGAAAACTCTGCGTTAGAGTTGTATAATTGCACAGAAGGTGGATCACATATTAACAATTGGAAACATATCTCTTTAGAGTGTTTTGTTAAGTTACAAAAATAAACAGTAAAACACGATCCGCGGATAGGGATCGTGTTTTACTGTTTATTATCGTAGCAACTGAAGTACACCTTGTGGCTGTTGGTTTGCTTGAGCAAGCATAGCTTGTGCTGCTTGTGTTAGGATATTATTCTTAGTAAATGACATCATTTCCTTTGCCATATCTACATCACGGATACGCGATTCAGCAGCAGTCAAATTTTCTGAAGATGTCCCCAAGTTATTAATTGTATGTTCTAGACGATTTTGATTTGCACCTAGTTTAGAACGTTCGGAGGATACTTTATCAATCGCTGATTGGATTGTAGAAATTGCTGTATCAGCCGAAGTTTGCCCACTAATACTAAGTCCACTAATGCTTAAAGATGCAGCAGTCATACTGCCGATACCTATAGTGAGTGATTGAGAAGCATTTGCACCAATATGGAATTTTTTACCCGTAAAACCACCACTCAACAATTTCTGAGTGTTAAATTCTGTATTTTTCGCAATACGATCAACTTCAGAAATTAATTCTTTCAACTCTTTTTGAAGTTCTCCACGGTCAGAAGTAGTATTAGTATCGTTAGAAGACTGAACAGCCAGCTCTCTCATGCGCTGTAGAATATCATGTGTTTCATTCAAAGCGCCTTCCGCTGTTTGTATTAAAGAAATACCATCTTGGGCATTCTTCTGAGCCATATCTAAACCACGAATCTGCCCACGCATTTTTTCAGAGATTGCAAGACCTGCTGCGTCGTCCCCTGCGCGATTAATCTTTAAGCCTGAAGAAAGTTTCTCTAAATTTTTTGAAGCGTTTGTGTTGTTCGCTCCCAATTGACGGTGGGTGTTGAGTGCTGCAATATTATGATTAATAATCATTGTATCTTCCTCCTTGAGTGTTTAGTTGGTCACATCCTTGTGAACCAGGGTATTTATTATTAGAATTGAAATAACTTATTAACGAAGAAGTTGTAGGACCCCTTGTGGCTGTTGGTTTGCTTGAGACAACATAGCTTGAGCAGCTTGAGTTAGGATATTATTTTTAGTGAATGACATCATTTCTTTAGCCATATCCACGTCGCGGATTCTTGATTCTGCTGCAGTCAAGTTCTCAGAAGAAGTTCCAAGGTTATTAATAGTGTGTTCTAAACGGTTTTGATTTGCACCTAATTTAGAACGTTCTGCCGACACAGCATCAATCGCTCCCTGTATTTTCGCGATCGCCTCATTTGCTCCTGATTGAGTTTCCAAATCTAATGAGTCTACACCACTACCCAGATCTGCTGCTTTCATGCTTGAAATTTCCAGCTCGATTTTTTGCCCCTTATTCGCACCGATATGGAATGTTAATTTGCCAGTTCCGCTTAAAGATCCGTCTAGTAGCTTCTTAGTATTAAATTCAGTTTGATTTCCAATACGGTCTATTTCGCTTACTAGTTCATCTAATTCTTTTTGGAGTTCACCACGATCAGAAGTTGTGTTTGTGTCGTTTGAAGACTGAACAGCTAGCTCTCTCATGCGTTGAAGAATATCATGAGTTTCATTCAAAGCACCCTCAGCAGTCTGAATTAAAGAGATACCATCTTGAGCATTCTTCTGAGCCATATCCAATCCTCGTATTTGCCCGCGCATCTTTTCAGAGATTGCAAGTCCAGCAGCATCGTCTCCTGCACGGTTAATCTTTAGACCAGATGAAAGTTTTTCCAGGTTCTTAGAAGCATTTGTGTTGTTCGCTCCCAATTGACGGTGGGTATTAAGAGCGGCAATATTGTGGTTAATAATCATTTTAGTTTCCTCCTTGAGTTTTTGAGGTTCACATCCTTGTGACCCATTTCTTTGTTTGCGTAATCAGGACTCCGGCCGAAACATCCTTCTTTTGCTTACACTATTAGTATCGGAGGAGGCTGAGAGTTGTTTAGTGTTTTATAGATTTTTTATGGAGATTTTCTCTTTGTCGAATCGTTAGGGGATTGGCAGGTTGAGTGAAAGGGAATTCAGACACATATCTGTGGATTGGCACATTGAATCTTTGGTGATGGATGCAATTCTTCTAAGTCGCTTCGCGTCTTTCCTTAATTTGTACGGCGAGTTGGCAAGCTTAAATTGGAATATCCGCTGGTCAGTGAAATTTCCTACAGATATGGTTTCTGCGCTTTTGGCACAACACCCTGGAAGAGAGTTGTCTCGTGCTAGGTGACTGGAAATTCGTGATATAAAAAAAACCGTGCGGGCTTTTTTTTAATTTTTCTTCAGTTTGTTGAAGAGGTTTAGATCGACTTCAATCGCTTCCGTATTGCTTTTGGAAATGGATTCCACCAACTCACCCCTTAAGATTTCAACAGACTTCGGCGCTTCGATACCTATACGGACCGTATCGCCTTTGACTTCAATAATTTTAATTTCAATATCATCTCCGATTTTGATTGATTCATTTGGTTTGCGAGATAGAACGAGCATGTCAGCGTGCCCCCCTTGGTGCGTTTTTCCCGATTTGGTGGCGCAGGTTGTAGGTTGTGTCGTTTAGGATCATCTGCTTGGCGGTGGTGTTTTTAATGTTGAAGATGAGTGGCGCCTGCAGGTTGACGGTCGATGTTTCGAACGGATCTTTCATCGACATGACGGACAGGATCATCAGGTCTTCCTGCGACTCGATGCCAAGCAGTTCGAGTGTCGGATTGTCGATGATGAACGTATAGTCGCTGACAATAGAATAAGGGTTTGCGACGATAAGTGCCACGGAAGGTGTGCTAACGGACTGCATCACTTGGAAACTATCGTTGCCTTCGATTGGCAGCAGGACGAAGTTGGTTTCGTCTTCGAGTCCTGGTAGGCCTTTTGGAAATGTCCATTGTGTGAGTGTGCCAGTGTCGAGAACGCCGTGGAATTTAGTCTGGATAGTCATTCGGGTGTCTCCTTTTGTGTACGAATTATCCTTTCCAGTCGATCTGGATGGATGGGTACTGCTCCATGGTGCCGGTCACTTTACCCGGTGTGTACGTGTGGATCGGTTTGTTGACTTGTGTGTTGATGATCGGTTTTTGCGGTGTTACATTGACGGTAGTTGTGCCGGGTGTAATACTCATCTGGATTTTCGAACGGTTACCGACGAAACGGATGCCAAGTGGTGCGGGCGGCGGAGTTCCATTTTGTTTGGCGATTTCTGGAATCGGATTGCCGCCATTTTCAATCGACATGAGATGCCGGCCTTCTTCTGCCCGCCGGCCGGTGCCGTCCAGGCCACTCTGTCTTCCTTCCTGCGCCCACTCTTCGGTGCGGCGGAAAACGCTTTTCATATCGATATCTGCTCTTACTTCAGTCGTGTCGATCGACAATTGCGGACGGGTCGTCGACATTTCGAGTATGGCGGCTGGCTGTTCGATTTCTTGCGTTGCTCGCGGCTGTTCGATCTGCTGGACCGGCTTGTCGATTTGAAGACCGAGTCTGGCGGGTGTGGTCTGGATCTGCAGTTTTGGGATGTCCATGGAGTCACCTACTTCTTTCGGTTGCTATAGAAAAGGCCAGGCACAAGAGTACCTGGCGCGCCTCATGCGGCTGATCGTTATCGTAGGAAATCGACGAGAGACGGCTGGATGATCCGCGCGCCCACTGAGAGGGCCGCCCGATTCACCGACTCTTGTGTGATGAGTTCCGTGATAACTTGTTCAATATCGATGTCTTCGTTCTCGGACATTTGTTTTTTCGCGATGCCTTCTTGGGACTGCAGACGGTTGTCCATCAGTTCCGCTCGGTTTTGACGAGCCCCGATGTCGGCGCGCTCTGTAAGAACATCGTCCATCAACCCGTCGATGTCACTAATCGCGGTTTCATAAGTCGCACCTTCCGCTGTAAGCCCTTCAAAAATGCCGTCAATCTTTTTGAACATCTCAGCGGCATTCTTTGAATTGACATTCAAGGACACTCCGTCAAACACGTCGATGTTAACGTCGTTGGTAAATGCCACCAAGTCATCGGGGTACTTGCCATTTTCGTATAGCGGGGTTCCGGTTTTTGTTCCGCTGAATAGATATTTGTCCCCGACTTTTGTGTTCGATATATCCTGGATTTGCTGTTGGAGCTGCTTGAGTTCTGTTTGAATCTTTTCGCGGTCTCCATCGGTCATTGCGCCCGTATTTGACAGGTTTGTCGCCAGCTCTTTCGCCCGTTTCAGCGCTTCACCGACCTTATCCAGCGCGTCATCTGTACTGTCGAGCCAGTTATTCACCTCGCCGAGATTGCGCTGGTATTGCTCCACTTTGTCGACTTGTGTCCGGTACGCAAGACCGCGCATCGCAACGACCGGGTCATCGGATGGACGGGATACTTTTTTCTGGCTTGTGAGCTGTTCGTTCAGCTTGCCCATTTTGTTGTAGTTCGTCGTCAAGTTACGAAGCATATTGTTGGAAAGCATTGATTGTGTGACACGCATTGCTTAGTTCCTCCTCATTATCTGCCGCCGACACCCATGCCGTTGATGATTTTATCGAGCGTTTCATCGACAACCGTGATCATCCGGGCTGACGCGTTGTACGCCTGCTGGAATTGGATCATGTTCGTCATTTCCTCATCAAGTGAAACCGAGCTGATGGACGCACGACGATTTTCCACAGATTTCAATAGTGTCTCGGAGTTGAACTGCATCTTTGCAGCCTGTTCCCCGTCCACACCGAGCTGTCCGATGATCCCTTGGAAATAGGTTTGGATAGATGCATCTCCTAAGCTATTCAAAGATGTAAATTGTATCTGTCCAAGTGCTTTTGCATTGTCTCCATTCCCTTCCGCATTAGCTGCTCCTGAAGCAGCAATCTTCGAAGGATCGTTAACAATCTCATTTCTGACACTCATCACGCCATCCGCGTCAATCGTGAAAAACTCTTCGCCTTTTTTATCTGAATTCAGTTCGTACCCAGCTGCATGTTGGTTGTTGAATTCGTCAACAAATGCCTTGGCCAACTTGTCCAGCGAGTCCTTCATCTGAGGTATCAGCGCTTTGTCAGTACCATCCCCATAGGAAGTGAAGAGCGATTTTAGTGTTCCCTTGTCCGGTTGCATAGCACCTATATCTATGTTACCAGATGCAACAGCGCCTGCTCCTTCTATCGTAATGGCCGTCACAGCGTCTGCTGTCTTTTCAATCTTAAGCTGTCCTGTATCTTTTCCATTCAACAAGTTGACTTTACTGCCATCGGCCAGTTTTATGTTAATAACAACAGAACCTTCTGCTATTGCAGAAGCGTTGCCGCCTGATTTGATGGGCGTACCCATTTCGATCGGCAAGTATCCAGAGAGCTCATCGATTAGAACATCGCGGGCATCGTACAAATCATTTGGCAAATACCCATTTGGTTCAATAGACGAAATCTGACCGTTCAGATTGGCAATTTGCTTGAGAATCGAGTTGACCCTCATTTCGGTCACTTCAATTTCCGTACCTGTCGCTGTCTTTAACTCCTGCAATGACTTGTTCATATAATTGAACGCATCGGCCACTGCGGTGCCGCGCTCGATGACGACTTTACGCGTCCCGCCGTTTTCCGGGTGTGTAGCGAGGTCCTGTAGGCTGCTCCAAAACTGGCTAAGAGATTTCTGCAACCCGTATTCAGACGGCTCGTTCAGGATGTCTTCGATTTGCCCAATTGAATTTGAGCGGGATTCCCAGTATCCAAGTTTATTTGTTTCGCTTCGGTACTGTGAGTCAACAAAGCTGTCGCGGATCCGCTGAATCGAACCAGCTTCGACGCCTGTTCCCAGGAAGCCAGGCATTGTGCCGGCGTTGAGGCCGACACCCGGGAATCCAGACGTAGCCTGCATGTTGACCCGCTGACGCGAATAGCCAAGCGTATTCGCATTACTAATATTATGTCCAGTCGTGTACAGTGCAGATTGCTGTGTGTTCAGGCCGCGTTTACTTGTTTCCAGTCCCATGAATGTTGAGCCCATGTAGAGTTCCTCCTCAAGCTTGTGAATCGAATGATGCTAGTTTTTTGGTGGGCGGTGTGCCGAGTACTTCTTTTTTTGAGTAGTTGACGGAGTCCGTCCGCGGGCGGACCATGTCCAGCGAAAGATTCACAAATTGAAGCGATTGAAAGGTCAGTTTCTGGTTCAGGTCGTTCTGCCATTTCAATTCATGAATCGCTTGCAGGAGACGGTCCTTCGCCTCCTTGAGCCGGGTGTGGTCGGGCTCTTCGGTGATGTCGAGTACGTCTGTGACGGACGGGTGAAGCGGTACGGGACGTCCTTGTTCCGTAAAGAATGCGACGACTGCCTGTTCGCGGGCTTTGTCGGTCTGCAGGATGGCGGCCAGGTGTGCTTGCTCGTCTTTGAGCAGTTGGTCGAGTCCGCTAATGTCGTTTTGTTTGATGCGCGCGGTTTTGTCGTTGGCGATGCGCAGCAGGCTTCTATGCAGTTTTTCGAGCTGGTCAATTGCGGACAGGATCGCTTCGGTTGTCATGGAGTCCCCTGCTTTCTGTTTTCGTGATGGCTGCCGTTGTTACGCTTCTGGATTGAAGTAGCCGATCAGGTCTTTTGCGAGTTTTTCCGGGTCGACGTTGTACGTGCCGGCTTGGATCTGTGCTTTCAGGGCGCTGACTTTGTCGCTGCGCTGTGTGGTGATCGGGCTCGGTTCGGACAGTTTTTTGGCTTCGTTCGAAATTTCGAGCCGGTCCTGCAGGGAAGCGTCCTGTTTTTTCACGTTGTCCGTTTTCGTCTGGTTTGCGCGATATGGGTTGACTGACTGAACGTTATGGTTAGTGATTTTCATCGGGTCTCGCCCCTTTCCTGTATTTGTGGCTGTTACTTACTATTTCGGATGAATCCCGAGTAATTGAAGGGTCTTTCGTACGAAATGTGCAAGAGTTATTTCATAATGCGGGATACCTATCGCAATGAGAGCGCTTTACATTTTGTCATAAAGGATTTTCTTGTGGGTGAAGAGGGTGTTGTGCAAGTTGTTGATTTCCACTGCGGGCGGACGCTTTCCGCGGGCATGGCTGCAGCCTCCTCACTCCGCTACGCTGCGTTGCGGGGTCTTCCGCTCATGCTATTCCCGCAGGAGTCGCCGCCCTCCGCTGCAATCAACAGATCGTGTTTGACAGTGAACAGCTCATTCACGACACTAAGTTGATCGGAGTGCAGGGCGGCGACTCCTGGGGGATCAGCGAGCAGGTTGAGACCCCGCAGGGAGCGCAGCGACTGAGGAGGCTCAACGCTCGCCCCCCGGAAAGCGTCCGCCCGGAACGCAGATCAACGCTGCCGCCATCCTCCCCCCATTATAAAAAAACCGCCCAAGAAAGTCCTGAATGGGCTCTCGTGGACGGGTTTCAATTAGGTTACCGCTTGCGGCTTGAAAGATACGTGGCCTGGTCGTTTTTCTGGATCGCCTCGCGGAATTCGGTGGCGGCTTCGAATGTCTTCAGGTCTTTGTTCAGGTCGTCGATGCAGCTGTCGCACAGTTTGCCCTTGGACGTCAGCTTGCCGCAGTTGTCGCATGGGTAGCCGAGGTTCGGGAACATGGCGGGCTGGAGCCGGCCTTTGCGCACCCACTTGTGGAGCATCTCCTCGGTCGCTTCCGTCGCTTCGACGATCCGCTCGATCGTCGCGGCGCGGTTTTCGCGCTTGCGCAGGAAGCGGTACACCTCTTCGTAGATCTTCTCTTCGTTCATCCCGCAGCGCGGACATACTTCCCGCACGCCGGTGTAATTGAAAAACTCGCCGCATGACGGGCAGTTTCGTAATTCTGCCATGCTGTTTCCTCCTTGCCTAGTTCTGGATCGACCGGATGAGCGTCACGGCTTCGACTCGTTCGGCGCCTGCCCCTTTCAGCAGCGCAGCCGCCTGGCGCAGCGTCGTGCCGGTCGTATAGATGTCGTCGACGAGCCGGTACGTCACCGGCTCGATGACGGCAGTGTCCGCGAGCCGGAACAGCGGCTCCATCTGCAGCCGCTCCTGTCTCGACTTCTCGCCCATGACGCTCAGCGTCGTCTTGTCTAACAGCTGCCGGTACGGCCGCTTCGCGCGGTCGAGCAACGTCTCCACGTGGGAGAATGTCCGCTCGACCGCGCGCTCCGGATGCATCGGGATTGGCACGATGATAGCTTTGCCGCCGAGCGCTTTCTTCAGTTCATCCGCGAAGACGTCGGCCAGTGCGACGTCCTGCAGGAATTTGTACTGGTGGAGCCAGTCGCGCATCGCGTCGTCGTATGCGTACAGCGAATGGACGCGGTCGAGCACCGGGCCTTCCTCTATTATGTCGGCACGTATATAACGTTTTGAACAGTCCGCGCAAAGTGTCTTTTTCTTTTCAAGATTAAAGAGCCCCTGCCACGTCAACGCGTCGTCGATCGGTTTCATGCAGAGCAGGCATGGATCCATCATGAGCTGTCCCCCCGATTCAGCCGGTCAATTTCGCGTTTTGCGGCGTCCATGGCGTAACTGATACCGTCGTGGAACAGGACGAAGTCGCCTGCCGGATAATCGCGGTTGCGGCCGACCCGCCCGCCGATCTGGACGAGGGCGCCGCGGTCGAAGATGCCCTGTTCGGCGCCGACGACGGCGACTTGGACGTTTTTGATCGTAATGCCGCGTTCTAAGATCGTCGTCGTCAGCAGCCCCGGCACCGTGCCGTCGCGGAGTGCGCGGACATGCTCTTTCCGGTCGGGGTGCGCCGAGTGGACGGCGCGGATCCGGTCGTCGAGTGTGCAGATGGAGGTCTCGGCTTTCATCATGAGTTCGATTTCGTGGAAGAAGATGAGGAACGGTTCGTCTGCGGCCAGCCGGGCCTGGATCCATTCCGCGAGCGGTTTCGGGATCTTGCCTTTGTTCAGGTGTTTGGTGTAATTCCAAAGCGGAGCGTAACGGGGACCGGGCAGCGGATGGCCGTGGTAGCGGCGGTGGATCGTCGAGACGGCGCCTGTTTTGCGGATTTTGCTGATCAGGGCATCAGACGGCGTCGCGGTGACGAAATGGACAGGTGCGTCTTGTTTCGCCGCTTTCCACACCGCCTGCTGCAGCGTCTGTTCAGCGGTGTACGGAAATGCATCGGCTTCGTCAACAAAGATGACGTCGAATGCTTCGCGGAACCGGTATAGCTGGTGTGTTGTCGCGAGGATGAGCTGTGCGTCGAACCGTTTGACGTCCGCCCCGCCGTACAGCGCTTCGATGACCGTCTGCGGGAATGCCGCCTTTAGCCGCGGCTCGAGTTCCAGGATGACGTCCACACGCGGGGCGGCGATGCAGACGCGCTTGCCGTCGAGCAGCGCCTGGTGGATCGGTTCGAACAGGATCTCCGTCTTGCCGGAGCCGCAGACAGCATGGATCAGATGCGGCCGCTTCAGCACCGTACTTTCGTGCAGTTCCTCGGACGCCCGCTTTTGGTGTTTCGTCAGTGTGCCTTCCCAGGCGAGCGTGTGGTCCGCCGGATAATCCGTCCGCGGCCCGCTCCAGATGATGAGTTCGGTGCACACCGACACCCTGCCCATCTGCAGGCAGTTGCGGCAGTACGCGCACGGTCCTTCGCAGGCGAGACACTCGAACGTCGTGAACAGCTGCTGGTTGTCGTTCTCACAGCGTCTACATCTATATTGGGACTGGCCAAGAAAGTTCTTCGTTTTCACGACGCCTGCCATAACGGAGATGAACCCCTCGTCAATGTGTTCATCGATCTGCGCAGACAAAAAAGGGGTGTGCCGGCGCAGCCAGACGCGGCCGTCGAGGAAATCTCGTACGGCCGGATCGAATGCTTTGTTCATCCGCAACACCCCTTCTCTTTTATTTAGTTGTCCGTCCGGCGTTTCACCCAGCCGAGTCCCATGGCGTTCTCGCCGAGGTGCGTCCCGATGACGGGGCCGAAGTAGCTGATCGTGAACCGGACGTCCGGATACAGTCCGTTCAGTTCCTCGAGCCATTTGTCGGCTTCTTCCGGGCAGTTGCCGTGGATGATCGACGCTTCGAGCGGCATTTTTGCCGCGTCCTCGCCGAGCAGGTCGGCGATCCGTTTCATCGCTTTCTTGCGTGTCCGGATCTTTTCGAACGGGACGATCACTTTGTCCGCGAAGTGCAGGATCGGCTTCACTTGCAGCAGTCCGCCGATCAGTGCTTGGGCTCCTGAGAGACGGCCGCCGCGCTGCAGGTGCGACAGATCGTCGACCATGAAGTACGCGCGCATCGTCTTCTTCATCTCTGCGAGTTCTTCCATGATTTCATCCGGCCCGGCGCCTTCTTTTGCCAGTTCCGCAGCGCGGATCGCGTAGAAGCCCTGCAAGTAGCAGGAGATCTCCGAGTCGAACGCCCGGACGTCGACCCCTTCCGCCAGTTCGCCGGCCTGGACGGCGCCCATGTACGTGCCGCTGATGCCGCTTGACAGGTGGATCGAGATGATCGCTTCCGCCCCGGCGTCGTGCAGTTCCTTGAATTTCGCTGCGAACTGGCCGACGGACGGCTGTGACGTCTTCGGCAGCGGTCCATTGCCGCGCACTTTATCGTAAAACTGTTCTGTCGTAAGGTCGATCTCTTCTTCGTAGTCTTGCCCGTCTATAGTCACCGCGAGCGGGACGACGTGGATGCCGAGCCGTTCGCGCAAGTCTTCCGGTAAGTAAGCTGTACTGTCTGTGACGACTGCCGTTTTCATTCTCATCAACTCCTGCCCCCTATTCTACCGAATTGCCGGGGAATAAGGAAACGCTATCTTGTGAATCCGTCAAAAGAATTCAGCCGAGCTGGCGTCCCCAGCGATTCGCTTCCTGGGAGTAGACGCACAGGTCGTCCATCGGGATGCCGACTTGTGCGCTCAAGTGTTTCATGCGCTCGAGGTCGAGCCGTTCGACAGCCTCCGCCAGTTCGACAAACGGCTTGAGCGGCGTGTCTTTCCCCATCAGCGTCTGTATGACAGGATCCGACAGCGGCATGTCCCGGCTGATTTCCTGCCAGTCGCGGCACAGAATGATGTCAAGCAGGGAAAACATGCCCGCGAGGAAGTATTCGTCGGAATTCTGGTGGCCGGAGCGCTGTGCGAGCAGTTCGCACAGTTTTGCCCGCACGAGGGAGTAGTCGACGAGCGCTTTCGTTCGTCCCTTGCCTTCGCCTTCGCCGAGCTGGTGCAGCGTGATGACATACAGCCATTTCTTCGTCTCCTGCAGACCGATTAGGACGATCGCCTGCTGGACGGACGTGATTTTGCGCGGGATGCCGAATGCATAGGTGTTGATGAACCGGAGCAGTTTGTACGTGAGCGATAAGTCTTGGGTGATGAGCGACGCGACGTCCCGGACGCTCGGGAGTTCGGCGTTCAGCTGTTCCATGATCATGAAGTTCCGTTCTTCGATTGTCGGCACTTCGGCACCCGAGATGACTTCCGGGGTTGCGAAGAAATAGCCTTGGAACAGGACGTAGCCTGCTTTTTTCGCTTCCTCGAACTCTTCTTCGGTCTCGATCTTCTCCGCCAGCAGCTGGACATTCGGGTAGACGCGCGCGAAATTCTGGATGCGTTCACGTTCTTGCCGGTCGGTCTGGATGAAATCGACTTTGATGAAGTCGACAAGTTCGAACAGCCCTTTTTCGACTTCGTATTGTTTCTCGAGGATGAAGTCGTCGAGGGCAATCCGGAACCCTTTCGACTTCAGCTTGCGCAGACGCGTCATGAGAACCGGCGTGATTTCGACAGTTTCGAGCACTTCGATGATGACACGGGCCGGGTTCAGGTTGTCGACAATATCCTGCACGAGCAGTTCACCCGTGAAGTTGATGAACGATGGATAGGCGCCGGTGACCCTGTCGATGCCGATCGACAGGAACGTATTGACGAGGACACCGATCGTCGCTTTGTCCGGGTCAATGTTCGGAAACCGGTTCAATTCGCTGTTTCTATACAGTAATTCGTACCCATAGAGGTTCCCGCGGCGGTCTAAGATCGGCTGGCGCCCGACGAATACACTTGCTTCCACTTCCATTCCACCCAACATAGTCTATTTTCCTATATTGTAGCAAATAGGTACTAGAATGCAAGGAGGCATTTCAACCGGCGGGTTCATTCTGGAATCCTATCGGGCTGAATGGTATGTTACAAAGGTAATCACTACATGGGGGTGTTTGTGTTGGAAACGATTCACTTTGAGAAGAATGACGGAATTGCGTGGATTTCGCTGAACCGTCCCGAATCGATGAATGCGTTCAATTACGACATGATTCGCGAACTCGGGGAAATTGTCGAACAGGTCCGGATCGACCCGGAAGTGCGGGTGGTCGTGCTGACGGGGGCGGGCGACCGGGCGCTGAGTGTCGGGGCAGACTTGAAGGAGCGGAAGACGCTGAGTGATCAGGACGTGAAGCGGAATCTGAATAAAATCGGTGAAGTGTTCACGGCGATCGACCAGATGCCGCAGCCGACGATCTGTATGATCAACGGATTCGCGTTCGGCGGCGGGATGGAGCTTGCGCTCGCGTGCGATTTCCGCTTTGCGGCGGACACGGCGATGATGGGGCTGACGGAAACGGGGCTCGCGATCATCCCGGGTGCGGGCGGGACGCAGCGGCTGCCGCGGCTCGTCGGTGAGGCGAAGGCGCTTGAGCTGATTCTGACGGCGGCGCGGTTGAGCGCGCCGGACGCGGCATTGTGCGGTATCGTGACGCGGACGGTCGAAGCGGCGCTGCTGAAGGACGAGACGACGAAGTTCGCGGAGAAACTGCTCGCGAACGGACCGATCGCGCTGCAGCAGGCGAAATTTGCTATCAAGCAAGGGATGAAGACCGACCTCGCGACGGGGCTGACGATCGAGCGGAAGGCGTATGAGATCACGATTCCGACAGAGGACCGGCTCGAGGCGCTGGAGGCGTTCGCGGAGAAGCGGAAACCGGTGTTCAAAGGGAAATGATGGAGATGTGGAAAACCTGCCGCGTGCGGCAGGTTTTTTGTGTGGCGTCCGGGTGGGCGCGGGCGGGGCTACCCGCTCGTTTCTTCGGTCTACCCGCTCATTTACGTCGTCTACCCGCTCATTCTTGCCGAGTACCCGCTCGTTTCCCCTGCCTACCCGCTCGTTCCTGCCGCATACCCGCTCGTTTCCAGCGCCTACCCGCTCCATTCCCGCGCCCCCCATCGGCATCGCGGCTGGCTTTCCGGCACCGAACGGCATAATCACGCGGGCATTCAGTTTTCATTCCGAAGAAGACCGGGATGGAATGGTCGGCTCCGCTGGCGCTCCGCGTTTTCTGTTGGGGGTGTGGCGGGCGTGAGTGCCGTGCGCTCAAGCCCCTGCTTTCACACCTGGCTGCTCACAATCTGACTTTCCCGGACGTGCTGCCAATCGGCGTGCAGTGTATCGATAATGCCGCGCACTTCCGCCAGGGCGCCGGTGTCCGGCTGGAGCGTGGCGGTGACGAGGGTTTGATTGGCATAGATGTAGAGGGTCAGGAGCCGGCCGCCTTCTTCGGTGGCGGTGTCGATCATCGCCATGAGTTCGAAGAGAAGTGACTGGGCCGTGAGCAGTGCGTCGCGCCATGCGGGGTGTTCATTATGTAAATGGGTTTGCGCGAGGCCGAGCTGTTTGCTAATTTCGGCGAGTGCCTGGCAGACGGCGGTGAGCGGCGGAAGGGATGCCGCGTTCGCCTTGCGGTAGGCACGGGATGCCTGGTGGATGGTGATCATCGGTTCCGCCTCCCTTCTGTTTGGTATATCGGCAAGTTGGCGTTCACTTTTACAGCGGGCGGCCGATATAACACGGGAAGAACGATACATAAACTAGATGAGGTGAGCAGGATATGCGGATAAACAGCCAGGAGCTGATCCAGTCGGCGGCGAACCGGGGTGTCCGGAATGATAAGCAGATCGAGAAGTCGCTGCGGCATCTCGGGACGGGACTGAAGGTTGCGACGGCTGCGGATGATGCGGCGGGCAAGGCGATTTCCGAGACGATGCGGGCTCAGATCCGCGGAATTTCGCAGGCGCAGCGCAATATGCAGGACGGGCTGTCGGTGCTCGAGTCGGCGAACGAAGGGATGAATAATGTCAACGGCCTGCTGCAGCGGGCGCGGGAGCTTGCGGTGTCGACGGCGAACGGGACGTTTACGGACGAAGACCGGGCGGCGAGCGGCCAGGAGCTGACGCAGATTTTGGCGGCGGTTGACGATACGGCCACGAAGCTGGAGTTCAATACGAAGAAGATTCTTGGCGAAGATATGGAGCTGACGCTGCATGTCGGCGCGAATCCGACGCAGCAGCTGAAAGTGAGCCTGTTCGATGTGTCGTCGAAGGCGCTCGGGCTCGAGGGGGCAACACTTGGTACACAAGAGGATGCCGAGAAGCTTATCAGTACGCTTGATAGTGCGATTCAGAAGGTGTCTGGACATTTGACGAAGGTCGGGTCGCAGATGGAGGCGCTGCAGCATCATTTGTCGAATGCGGGTGTGTTCGAAGTGAATCTGGATAAGTCGCTGTCGCTGCTGGAGGATGCCGATATGGCGCAGGAGATGATGCGTTTTGTGAGCTCGGATATCCGGAAGAAGGGCGATGAGCTGCTGATCAAGCATGTGAACAGTACGCTGCAGGAGTCGCTTGGGATGATGAAGTGATGTGACGGGGTTGATCGGCGCTGCAGACGGAGCGGGGAATTAAACGGTGTTGATTTCCGTTCCGGGCGGACGCTTTCCGGGGGCACAGCGTCTTCTCTGGGTAGTAGAGAGTAAGAGAAAAGAAAAGAGAAAAAGAGAAAGAGTAAGGTGAAAGACCGAAGCCAAGTTACGGCTTCGGTCTTTTTTTATTGGGATTGCTGGTTTAAGGCGTAGGTTTCGCATCGCGGGCTGCTGGAGACTTTGGCAGCGGATTTGGCGATGAGGGTGATGATGTTGGTCGCGCCTTGGCGGTCGGTTTCGTGGGCGGCGCGGACGTAGGGACTGAAGTTTTGGTTGGCGACGTAGCGCGGCGGGAGTTCGTTGAGTGCGAGGGCCATGATGTCGTTCAGGCAGCGGTCGCAGCTGCAGGCCAGGTTCATCCTGTCTTTATAGGTGAGCAGTGTGTCGCGGACGACGTCTTCCATTACGTTGTGGATTCCCATTTCATTCTCCTCCAGTCGGTTCCCGTGAGCCGGGCGGCTGCTCCGCTCTCCGGGCTTGACGGGAGGAGGGCGGGTTCCGTGCTTCTCCGTACTATCTTACAATATTTTCTAAGGTGGTGCAATCGCTTTCAGCAGTTCGTTTTGTCCGTGAGAAGTTTGTCCGTTACGGTTCGTCCCGTGCTGTGCGGCACCTTCGGAATAGAATGACAGTGTTCGGTAAGAACGCGTGCAACCTGCGTTGCTGCAAGGTTTTCGCCCGAACGGACAGTTGTCCGCGGACACTTGTCCAGCGCACGCTTCCAGCCGGACATAGAGTAGGAGTGAAGGGTGCGGCAGGGAACGAAACGCCGGAAGAAAAAAAGTTCCGCCGCCCCTGATGCTTGTCCAGCCGCTGCCGGATCCGCTGCATAGACTAAGGATGTCCGGACGGCCGGTTCCTCCTTTCACCAGAGCCGCCTTCCCCGCAGCTTACCTGAGACAACATCATCTCAGACAGCTGTCCAGCTTCTCAGTCGGCAGCGGTATCGACTGACAGTGTCCGGACAAAGCAAACTTTCAAGGAGGTGAATGACCATGGACCAAACACAAATGCTGCGTGAATTGCAGAACACAACGAATGGTATCCCCGACGAAATCTTGTCGGATCTCATCATCGTCTCCGCATTGCTCGGTGAAGTCGTGCTGACAGGCATCCTGTTCGAAGAGTTCGTGAAGTTCCGCAACTTCAACGAAGATGAATCGACCGCTTGTGAAAAAGCGGAATTTAACCGCTCTGTCGGCGAAATGCTGAAAGGTGCGTGCTGCCTCGAGAACGCGTTCGCCCGCAAGATCGAAGCGGCTATCGACCTCAAGAGAGTTGACGCTGAATCGGAAGAAGAAGCTGCAAGCGACTGCTGCCCAGTACGCCGATAACCTCTCCTGTACTTCGAAAGACGCCTGCCCCTTCCCCGGGACAGGCGTCTTTGTTTGTTCATTTCACCTATTTGCCAGCTGACACATACCCAGTCCTATGAGACTTTGCGGCATACACTAGCAGTGGCCAGACAGAGCGATTCCTTACGGAGGTGAATGCCTTTGGATCAACTGCAATTGCTGAAGGATCTTCAAAATGTTGTGGATAAACTCGACAATGACACCGATGGATTGGCCGATCTTCTCATTGTCTCAACTCTGATTGGTGAAGCTTTACTGTCCGGGATTTTGTTCCGGGAATACGAACTCTTCCGGAATTTCAATGAAGACACATCTTCTACAGTTTGTGAAACGACGGAATTCAACCGTTCCGTGGCGCAAGTGCTGGAAAGTGCCTGCTGCCTGGAAGACGCCTTCGCCCGGAAAATTGAAGCTGCATTCAAGCTGAAACGCTTGGCTGCCGAGTCAGAAGATCCGGCTCCCGCTCCTATCGATCCGATTCCTTAATATACTGAAGAAACGCCTGTCCCTTTTCCCGGGACAGGCGTCTTTGTTCATGGATTACAAGTATTTGTCGAACCAGCCGGTGATTTCGTCGAGACGCGTGATGCGCAAGTTCGGCTTGCCGGTGCGCGACAGGTTGTGGTCGGATTCCGGGAAGCGGACGAATTCGGTCCTTTTGCCCATGCTCTTCAGCGTGATGTACAGCTGTTCGGCCTGCTCGATCGGGCAGCGCAGGTCGTTTTCCGAGTGCAGAATGAGAAGCGGTGTCTCGACATTTCCTGCGTATTTCAGCGGCGAGTGCTTCCAGAGCGTGTCGGTGTCGGTCATGTCGGCGTTGATCTGCCACTCACTGAAGTAGTAGCCGATGTCGGAGACGCCGAAGAAGCTGATCCAGTTGGAAATCGAGCGCTGCGTGACAGCGGCTTTGAACCGGTCGGTGTGGCCGACGATCCAGTTCGTCATGAAGCCGCCATAACTGCCGCCCGTGACGCCGAGCCGGGAACTGTCGATCCAGCTGTTGCTCTCGAGCACGTGGTCGAGCGCTTCCATGATGTCCTTGTAGTCGCCGCCGCCATAATCGCCACGCACCGCGTCGACGAAGCTCTGGCTGTAGCCGTGGCTGCCGCGCGGGTTGACGTACAGGACGCCCCAGCCCTGTGCAGCAAGTACTTGCATCTCGTGGAAGAATGAGTTGGCGTACATCGCGTGCGGGCCGCCGTGGACGTTGACGACGAGCGGATACGTTTCGCCTTCTTTGAACGTCGCAGGCTTCAGCAGCCAGCCATGGACGGTGAAGCCGTTCGCGCCGTCGAACTGGACGGACTCCGGCTGGACGAGCACGGTGTCAGTGACATAGGTTTCATTGAACGACGTCATGGCGATCCTGTCGCCTGTTGCAATATCAAGCTTGTACAGCTCACCGGGGTTCACCGGATCGGTAATCGCGGCGAGTGCGAACTGGCCGTTTTTCGCGACGTCATAGTCGTAGATATGCTCCCCTTCCGGCGACGCCGGGTACAGGCTGCCGTCGAGGTCGGCGAAATACAAGCGGACGTCCCCCATGACGGAAACGGTGAAGTACAGATAGTTTCCGTCCGTCCAGACGGCTTCCGGAGGGTTCGGCCCTTGCTGGTGATCGGCGACGACCGCATCGCCGAGGGGCGCGTCGAGTCCTTCCGTCAGGGGCAGCGTCGTCTTTTCTTCGCAGTCATAGACGTACAGTTTGCCGTGCGTCGCGTTTTCGAACGTACGATTGGAACCGCCGTACGCGATGTAGCGGTCGTCGAGTGAAAATGCGGCGCCGCCGAAGTACCCTTGTTCATCGACAAGGACGGTCTCTTCTTTCGTCTCGATGTCGATGAGGACGAGCGGCTGGCGGAAGTCGAAGTCCTTGTTTTCTGCACGGTTGACGCCGATGACAAGCTTGCTGCCGTCATGCGAGACCGCTTCGAGCGAGTGATGGTGCGGACTGTCGGTGAATGACGTGACCGTGCCGGCTGCAATATCCAGGCAGCCGATTTGTGAGTGGCGGTCCTGCTTGACGAAGCCCGCGCCGTCCGCTTTGTATTTCATCGTCGTGACGCGGAGCGCTTCAGGCAGTTTTTTGTCGTCCTTGTCGGCTTTGTCGGCTTTGTCCGTGAACATTTTGCCGTCTTCCAGCGTGCTCGACAGCCAAATCTTCGTGCCGCACGGTGCCCAGAGGTAGTCCGAGACGCCCGTTTCGTAATCCGTCAGCCGGCGTGCTTCTCCGCCGGATGCCTGCATGACGTACAGCTGGTTCTTCTCGCTGCGTGTCGACAGGAAGGCTACCTGTTTGCCGTCCGGCGACCACTGCGGCTTCGAGACGCGCTCCTTGCCGTACGTCCATTGGGCGGATGCGCCGCTTTCGATGTCGAGATGGTGCAGATGGGCGTGGTAGGCGTTCTCGTCTTTGTCGATCTGTGTGACGATGAACACCGCTTCCGTGCCGTCCGGCGACAGGACCGGATTTGTGACGGATTTCAGTTTGTAGAGATCGTCTTTTTGTACGGTTTGTTTCGTTGTCATGTCCATTCCCCCTTGATGGCATCTATTTCGACATCCGGAAGATTAATCCTGCCGCAGATCGCTATTATTTTTGCGAATCTTTCGGCGGCTCGTGCGCGCCGAGCTGGAAGACGTCGATCATCGACTTCAATGACTCCGCCATGTCACTGAGGACGTGTGCGGAGGCCGAAATCTCCTCCATAGTAGCGCTTTGTTCTTCCGCTGCCGCCGCGATCGTCTGTGCACTGCCTTCCGATCGTTCCGACAGTTCAGCGGTCTGGCCGGCAAGCGATTTCATGGAATGCGTGCTGGCGCTGATCTCCTCGCTGATCGCTGACACTTCTTCGGTCTGTGCAGACACTTCGCTGACCATCCGCGCGATTTCGCGGAACCGGCTGCCGGAATCGTTCGCCATCGACAGCCCTTCTTCGACATTCGTCTGCGCGACAGCCATCGCTTCCTGCACGCTGCTCACTTCCGACTGGATCTCCTCGATGAGCCGGTTGATGCTGCTGGCGGCTTTTGCCGATTCCGCAGCCAGGCTGCCGACTTCGCCGGCGACGACTGCGAAGCCTTTGCCATGTTCACCCGCCCGCGCCGCTTCAATGGATGCATTCAGCGCAAGGAGGTTCGTCTGACCGGCGATCGTCGTGATGAGGGAGACGATGCTGCCGATTTCGTCGGATTTCTTCGAAAGGGTGCCGATGATTTCTGCCGTACGGCCCGTCGATGTGCGGATTTCATCGATCTTGCCGACGGTCTGCTCCATCGCCTGCGTGCCGGATTGTGTCTGTTCCGTTGTCGAGACGGCGAGGTCGGACACGGTATGGATGGCAGTCGCTGTCTGGTCCATGCCTTGTGTGATCTCCTCGACGATCGTCGACGTGGAGTTTGCGTATTCGAGCTGTTCGGACGCGCCTTCCGAGACGCTGACAATTTCGTCTGTGATTTGCGCGGATGCATGCGCTGTTTCATCTGCACTCGCGGTCAGTTCGCCCGACGTCGAGGCGATCGTCGCGATGCTCGTCTGCAGTTCCGATACGATCGTATACAGGTTGTCCGAAAATGCGTTTGCGTCGCGCGTCAGCTGACCGATTTCATCCGGATCGCCGACGGGCAGCGGCACGGGCGACAGCCGGCCTTCCGCCATGTCGTTCATCCGTGCGGTGAGTGCCGTGATCGGCTTCTGGATCTTCGAACGCAAATAGCGGCTGCCGATTGTCGAAATGAGCGCTCCGAGAATGGCTCCGACAATCATCGTGATGAGGACGCTAGTGTACAGCGACTGTCCTTCATCCTCGATGTCCGTCAGTTCCTGCTGGTGTTTCGCCTGCAGGTCGTTAAGCGCGCCGTGCAGCGCATCGATCGTCTTTCCGGTTTCGTATGAATCCTGGATGGCCTCGTCGTCACGGTCGTCCATGCTCAGTGCAAGCAGGCCGCTGATCTGGCTGTCGTATGCATCGATCTGGGTTTTGACCGCGGCGAAGTCCTGCTGTTCGTCTTTTGACAGTGCCCGTTCGTACGATGTCTCGATTTCTCCGATCTTCGTTTGGTACTCGGCGATCTGTTCTTCATACCGCTCTTCGAACTCCTTGTCTTTCGAGACGATGTGCCGCTGAGTGAGACTCAGGATCAGCTGCACTGTCTGTTCGAGATCGTTGTTGTACTGGATCTTCGGCAGGATGCCGTCGTTGATCTCCTTTGTATTGGCATTCAGACGGTGCGCACTGAATGCTCCGATGCTCCCCAATATGAGAATCAGCACCAAAATCGTTCCGAACACTGCACTCAATTTCCCCTTGACCGACCGTTTCATCTCCGTGCCTCCCTTTTCGCATCATACTTTTAGTGTATAGCTTTAGTATATAGCGTCTTTATCGGCGGGAAGGCAGGTACTTTTGACACTTGTGAGAATTATTTGTGTTTCCAGGGAATTCCCTTGGTTTTGGGGTGGGATTGAGCGGTTGGTGGGCGGAATTGAGCGGGTAGCGCGGCGAATCGAGCGGGGAGCGCGGCTAATCGAGCGGGTAGCGCCGATAATTGAGCGGGTAGCCGCGGGAATCGAGCGGGGAGCGTCGTTAATTGAGCGGGGAGCGCGGCTAATCGAGCGGGTAGCGCCGATAATTGAGCGGGTAGCCGCGGGAATCGAGCGGGTAGCGCCGTTAATTGAGCGGGTAGCCGCGCGAATCGAGCGGGTAGTGCCGTTAATTGAGCGGGTAGCGCGGCGAATCGAGCGGGTAGTGCCGTTAATCGAGCGGGTAGCCGCGCGAATCGAGCGGGTAGTGCCGTTAATCGAGCGGGTAGCCGCGGGAATCGAGCGGTTAGCCGGGACAATCGAACGGGCAGCGCTCCCCCGCATCCACCCAAAAAAGAGACCGCCACAGCGGTCTCTTCCTCTCTTATGATCTCACGTAGCTTTTCAACGAGCGGCGGAGGATTTTGCCGGTTGTGTTCTTCGGCAGTTCATCCAGAAACTCGATATGCTTCGGCACTTTGTACTTTGCGAGGCGCTTCGCACAGAAGTCGAGCAGGTCGGCTTCTGTGACATTGCTGCCTTCCTTCTTGACGGCGTAGGCGAGCACTTCTTCGCCGAAGTCGGGATCTGGGACGCCGAGGACGGCCGCTTCGACGAGGTCGCGGTGCTGGAAGAGCACTTCCTCGACTTCGCGCGGATAGACGTTGTAGCCGCCGACGATGATCAGGTCCTTTTTGCGGTCGACGATGTAGAAGTAGCCGTCTTCGTCCTGACGCGCCAGGTCACCGGTATAGAGCCAGCCGTCGCGCAGTACGGCCGCCGTCTCTTCGGGCATCTTATAGTAGCCTTTCATGACGTTGTTGCCGCGGACGATCAGCTCCCCGACCTGGCCGACGGGCACTTCGTCGCCGAGTTCGTCGACGATCTTGTTCTCGACGTTCAGGATCGATGTGCCGATCGAGCCGGGCACGCGGTCGCGGTCGAGCGGGTTGAATGTCGTCACCGGCGATGCTTCCGACAGGCCGTAGCCTTCGGAAATCTTGACGTCGAATTTCGCCTCGAAGTTTTCGAGCAGCGCGACCGGCAGCGAGGAGCCGCCTGAGATGGCGAGACGGATTGTCGAGAAGTCCTCACGCGACGCACCCGGATACTGGTACATGAAGTTGTACATTGTCGGGACGCCGGCGAAAATGGTCGCTTTCTGATCTTTAATTGTCTGGAACACGTCCTCCGGACTGAACCGCGGCACGAGCAGGATCGTTGCGCCCTGGACGAGCGGTGCATTGACGACGACGGTCAGGGCGAACACATGGAACACCGGCAATGTCGCAACGACCCGGTCCTCAGATGAAAACCCGAGATAATCGCCGACGTCCGCGGCGTTCGAATACAAGTTCTTGTGCGTCAGCATGGCGCCTTTCGGACGTCCGGTCGTGCCGGATGTGTACAGGATGACAGCGGTTTCATTTTCATCCACCTCGGTGATTTCCGCAGCTGTTGTACTGCTTGCGATCAGATGCGTGAACTGTTTCGTCTTTGCTCTGGCGTGGTCCGGCAGCTCGGCAATACGGTCTGCGGTCTCCCCTGTCGTTTCACAGACGATGTAGTGTTCGACTGCCGGCAGCTGGACGGATGCTGCTTCGACGAGCGGCAGCAGCTGTTCGAGCGCAACGACCGCTTTTGCATCACTGTCCTGCAGGATGTACGAAATTTCGTCAGGCGAATAGATCGGATTCACCGGGATCGCTGTCGCGCCGAGGCGCATCGTCGCATAAAGCGTAATGAGGAAATGCGGTGTATTGCCGAGCAGCAGTGCCACGTGGTCGCCGCGTTCGACGCCGAGTCCCTGCAGGGCCGATGCGAACCGCGCCACCGACTGGTCGAACTCCGCGTATGATGTGTCTTTTCCAGCAAAATGATAGGCTGTCTTGCCCGGCTGCGACAGTGCCGTCTCCCGGACGCGTTCTACTAGATTCATAAGAGCACCCCTCTCTTGATTGAATGAATACTCATTCACAATTCCAACTATTAGTATATAAGAAAAATTTAAAACATTCAATAGGGTTTATCCGAAAGAAATCCGGCAGCGGAATGTTTTATCGGCAAAACAAAACACCGGGAGTTACTCCGGTGTTCGGATATGCGACAAATAGCGCCAGCGGATGAGGTGGAAGTACGAAATCTGCAAAATCGCAAAACCGCCGAGCACGATGGCGAGCTCTTTCGCAATCGAGATTTCGGCGAGCGCATCCCAGATGACCTGGAGGGCGAGGAATGCGAACGCGCTGTGGACGAACGCCACTCCCCACGGGATGAAAAACTGGGGCAGCAGCTGTCGGTTGATGATCTTTTTCAGTTCTTTTCCGGTGATCCCCATCCTGCGAAGCACGGCGAACTGCCGGCGGTCGCGGTCGAGTGACGTATACAGCCGGAAATAGACGAAACTGCCGGCGGCGAGGAACAGCACCGCGGCGAGCAGCAGTCCCATGAACAGCAGCAGTGAGAACGTCGTCCGGATGACAGAGTAATTAAGACCCGGGTTGCCGAACGTGAACAGCGTGCCGGTCTCCCCGCTCAGCAGGATCGACTGCAGTTCGTCTTCGTGCAGCGCCCGGCCGATGTCTTTCGTTTCCTGCCAGTCTTTGATATTGAAAGCGTAATAGCGGAATTGTGTTGCAGACGCCCCGCCTTCGCCCATCAGGATGCGCTCGAAGTCGTCATCGGAGACGATGACCGCATTCGAGCCGATAGCGTTCGGCGGGAACAGCTGATGCGGGTAGGCGCCAGATATTTCGACGGACAGCCCGCTCTTTTCAAGCTTCGTCTGGACGGTCCGGTCATTCAGCTGGCGGAACGACGAGTCGGTCGGCGGCAGGAACATCGCTGTTCCGTCCGCGAGCTCGATCGGCGGATAGCCGAATGTATACCCGAGTGCATTCATGCTCGACACCCGGACGATCGAGACGTTCTTGTCGGTGAACGACGATTTCTGGACGAGCACGCGGAATGGGACGACATTGTAGTCGATGTCCTTTTCGTTCAGTTCGTCCGTCAGCTGGCGTACGTGGATCTGCTCGAGAACGTTGCCGGGATAGCTTTTGTAGACGAGGCCGAGCGGGTTGAGTTCGCGGTATTGGTTCGCGAATGACGTCAATGACGCGAGCAGCCCGACGGACATGAATGCAAGCGTCGACACCATCGTGACGATGAAGAACATTCTTGCGTTCTCTTTCAGCCGGACGACGCCCTCCGACAGCGACAGCAGCCAGAACGGCCGCCAGTACAGCCGCTTCCGCGAGCGGAACAGCTGGATTATGTACGGCAGCGAGTCACTGAAGAAGAAATACGTTCCTGTCACCGCGGCTGCCGGCAGCACGAAGATGATACGGACGACATACGGGCTTGTTGCATACACCGCCATCGTATACGTGACAGCGAGCAGGGCCAGCCCGGCAAATGCCCGCCACGGCGTTGTCGAATAAGCTTCCTGCTCGGCACTTTCACCCTGCAGCAGATCGTACACTTCCCCTGAGCGGATGAACAGCGGGGCGACGAGCGAGATGATCACGAACAGACTTGCAAAACTGCCGATTGTCAGCAGGAACGGCTTCCACGTGAAATAGAGCGGCAGGTCGGGCAGCTGGGTCAGTTCTTCGACGATCATCAGAAAGAACTTGGAGAACACCGTGCCGAGGAACGTCCCCGCCACGATCGCGACTCCTCCGATCAGCATCGTCTCGAGGAAGATGAGCCGCTGCAGCTGATTGCGCGCCATCCCTAGCAGCAGCAGGATGCCGAACTCCTTCGAGCGCGCCTGCAGGAACGCCCGCATCGAATAGAACAGGAAGAACAGCGTGAACACGAACAGGATGAATTCCGCGATCATCATGCCTGTCGACGCGATCTCCTGCACGAACCCTTCCTCCATCGCCGGGTGGAACAAAAGCATTGAATACAGGAAAAACACCATGACGGAAAACGCGCTGGCCATGAAGAACGCGGTATAGACACGCCGATTGCGGACGACGTTACGGTATGCGAACTGACGAAAGGTCATTGACATTCCCCCCGAGCAGCGACAGCACGTTCAGGATCTGCTGGAAGAACGTCCGGCGCTGCTCATCTTTGTACAATTCGTTGAAGAACTCCCCGTCTTTGATGAACAGCACGCGGTCGCAGTAGCTCGCAGCGAGCGGGTCGTGCGTCACCATGATGATCGTCGTGCCGGCGGTCTTGTTCACTTGCGACAGCAGTTCGAGCACGTCGCGCGCCGATTTCGAGTCGAGGTTCCCTGTCGGTTCGTCCGCCAAGATCAGCTCCGGCTGGTGGATGAGCGCCCGCCCGATCGCCGTCCGCTGCGCCTGCCCGCCAGATAGTTCGTCCGGCCGGCGCGTCAGGATCTCATTGAGCGACAGTTTGTCCGCAAGGTCCGCGATGCGCCGCTTCATATCCGCGACGGGCACCCGGTCGAGTGTCAGCGGCAAGACAAGATTTTCTTCGACGGTGAGCATCTGCAGCAGGTTGATGGTCTGGAAGACGAAGCCGAGGTTGCGCCTCCGGAACAGGGCAAGATCGTTCTGGTTCAGCGTCTCGGGTTCGATGCCGTTCACGGCGAGCCGGCCGTACGTCGGCAGGTCGATCGTCGAAATCAGGTTCAGCAGCGTCGTCTTGCCGCTGCCGGAAGGCCCCATGATGGCGACGAACTCTCCCGCTTCCGCCTCGAAATCGAGCCGATTCAGCGCCCGGTGCATCACTTTGCCTTCATAGATCTTCGTCACTTCTGTCAGTTCGACGATTTTACGCGCCATCGTCTTCCACCGCCTCTCCATTCAAAAACAGGACGGAAACCGCCGTCCCTTCGCCCGCTATCGACTCGATCGACAGCGGATGGCCGAGCCGCCCGCATACCTCCGAGGCGATATAGAGCCCCATGCCGGTCGACTCGCCTGTTTTGCGTCCGTTCTCCCCCGTGAAGAACGCGCGGGTCACCCGCTTCACGTCGGTCTCCGGGATCCCGATCCCTTCATCCCGCACGGTCAGCCGGATGCCCTGTTCGGTCTGTATAGCTTCGACGGTCACTTTTTTGTTCTTTTCGAACGTATATTTCACTGCATTTGTCAGGAACTGCCCGAGGACGACCTTCATCCATTTCGGATCTGTCGCCACGACGAAATGGTCATCGACATCGATCTGCGGGAACACGCTGTTCGCGATGAACAGCCGCTTATGCTCTGTCACCGCACTGCGCACGAGGCCCGTGAGCTGGACGCGGTCGATCCGCATGTCGTCTTCGAACGTCTCGAGACGGGCATTGACGAGCACCGCATCGAGCCCGTCCTGCAGCCGATCGAGCTCCTCCCGGAAACTTTTCCGATCCATCTCCTCTTCCTGCAGCAGCAAGCCGAGCACGGAGATCGGGGTTTTCATCTGATGCACCCATTGGTTGATGAAGTGCAATTGCCGGTGCTGTGCCGTGTCCAGTTTCTGGACGTCGCTGTGATACAGCCTGTAGAGCTTACGCATGTACTCGGCGGTCACGCGGTGCTCCGGCGTCTGCGGCCGGCCGATCAGCGCGTCCTCCATTCGGCCCGGTTCTGTTTCGAACACTTCGTAGTACGACCGCCGGGTGATGAATTTCGCGATTAAGTAGCCGAATGTCAGCAGCAGCCCCATAAGGACCGCATACACCGCCGTACTCCAATCACGCGCCCCGTCGAGCCAGAACAGCAGGACGAGGAACAGCAGCAGGGCCAGCTGGAACAGCAGGAACGCGACGTGTTCTCTTGCAAAGAGCCTGTACTTGTTCATGCTTCTTCCGGCGCCAGCACGAACCGGTAGCCGGCGCCCCGTACCGTATCGATCGTCGAGACGATCTCAAAATCGGCGAGTTTCTTCCGCACCCGCGCGATGTTGACGTTTAGCGTGTTTTCATCGACGAACGACTGGTCGTCCCATAGTTCCTCAAGCAGCGTTTCCCGCGATACGACTTTCGGCGCCGCGTCCATAAGCAGTTCCAAGATGATGCATTCCTTCTTCTGCAGCGGCACGACTGTTTCGCCCGCCTGCAGTTCCATCCGCTCCGCGAACAGGGTAAGGGTCCCCGCTTTGACGATGCGCTCCCCTTGGGCCGGCGCATACTCTCCGAATGAGCGGCGCAAATGGCTGCGGATCTTCGCAAGCACGACATCGTAGTGGAACGGTTTCGTGATGAAGTCATCCCCGCCGTTTTCGAGCGCGAACACCTGGTCCATATCTCCCGACCGCGCCGAGATGAACAGGATCGGGCATGTCGTCTGCGTGCGCAGCTGGCGGCACCAGTAATACCCGTCATACGTTGGCAGGTTGATGTCGAGCAGGATCAGATGCGGATCGAACGCGATGCATTCATCCGAAATCTGATCGAAATCCTCCGCTTCCGCGACGTCATACTGGTACTTGCGCAGCGTATCCGCGAGCAGTCCGGAGATTTTGCGGTCATCCTCCACAATGAAAATACGATGTTGTCCCATAAGTATCCGTGCCTCCTTCACAAGTACTCCCAGTATACCGCAACTGGCGGGCCCGCGTCCTTTCCGGCAATGAAAAAACAGACGCTGTCCCGGCAGTCATGCCCGGTGCAGCGCCTGTTTTGGTCTCAATAGATCAAGTTGACGAATTCTTCCTGCGTGATGCCGCCGAGCAGTTTCGGGATGTCGAGCGTGCTCACCGCAGCCGTGATCGACTCGCGGTCGTACTGGCATCCGGCGAGGCGCTCCTCGAGTTCTGCCACGTCACCGATCCCGAAGAAATCGCCGAAAATATGCACTTCGTGGATCGTCCCTTTTTCGACCTGGAGCCGGACATCGATGCTGCCGACCGGGAACCGGTGCGAATGCTGCACGTTGCACTTCGGCGAACGGCCATAGTTCCAGTCCCAGTTGCCGTAGCGCTCTTCAGACAGCTTGCGGATATTCGCCCAGTCCTCTTCCGTCAGCTCTTTGTATTCGATATTCTCTTCCCCGCCGAAAATCGACTTCAAAATCTCCAGACGAAATTGTTCGATTGACATGTCCTGTTCCATATAGTCCGAAATGTTGGCCACCCGGCTGCGGATCGACTTGATGCCCTTCGACTCGATCTTGTCCTTCTTCACGCGAAGCGCATTGACGACTTCCTCGATCTCCGTATCGAACATGAGCGTCCCATGGCTGAACATCCGCCCATTGGTCGCGAACTGTGCGTTACCGGATACTTTCTTTCCGTCAACGAGCAGATCGTTCCGGCCGAGCAGCTCCGCCTTCACACCCATCTTACCGAGCGCCTCGACAACCGGCTCCGTGAACTTCTTGAAATTGCGGAACGACTGACCGTCATCTTTCGTGATGAAACTGAAATTCAGATTGCCTGTGTCATGGTACACCGCTCCGCCGCCCGACAGCCGACGCACGACATGGATGCCGTTCGAATCGACATACTCTGTATCGATCTCTTCGATCGTGTTCTGGTTCTTGCCGATGATGATCGACGGTTCATTGATATAGAACAGCAAGTAGGAGTCTTCATCCACATCCATGTTCTTCAGTATATATTCTTCAATCGCCAAGTTAATGCGCGGGTCGGTGATTCCTTTGTTATCTACGAATTGCATCGTCTTCTCTCCTCTGTACGTCATGATTACTGCCATTCTACCATATCGGGACGCAGATCACCCTGTTCCTGTACCGCCGCATATCGCTGCTAGGACCGGATTTCAATGATAATTTGAAGAAACTTTAAAATAATTCCGCCTTATCAGTTGCAATCTCTCTACTGTTATAATACACTATGTATAACAAATCGAAGTCCTAGTACAAAGTTGCCAGGACGACTTTTTTTGCCGGCCCTGTTGCATAACAAATGCCTATGGAAGAAGCAGTACTATTACAAATCGAATGGAGCGGATTTCAATGATTGAAAACGTTGTCGAATTTTTTAAGAACCTTCCTCCGAAGCAATGTGCCACGTGCGGTGAACAATTCGAAGAGCAGCATGAATGCTACCAGACAACCTGCCCGACCTGCTCGGAATAACGAGCCCGTCCTCCCTAGACGGCACGAAAGCTGACCGGAACCTTCTGGCCAGCTTTTTTAATCGCTTTTTTTAGGTACCTGTGCATTATACAACTTAGACACAATTCAGAATTGTCCCTTCGCACTATAGCTTCCGTCTCACGCAAAAACCGCCCGTACCGGATATGGCAGGGGCGGTTCTCTGGATGTTATTCGGTTCGTAATGGGCCTGTCAGCAGATCTGCCACTCTCTCGGCGGCGGCTTTCCCCTGGTCGACGCAGTCCGGCAGACCGACGCCTTCATAGGAAGCGCCCGCCAGTTCGATGGTCGGAAACGTTGCGCGCAGCTCCTCTTTCGCTTCCGCGATCAGCTTCTTGTGGCCGACCCGGTATTGCGGCCGGTCCTCTTTCCAGCGGGTGACGACCGAGAATTCAGGCTCTCCGTGGATTTCGAAGATTTTACGCAAGTCACCGAGCACGATCTGTTCGATTTCATCATCCGGCAGGTCGACGATCGCTTCTTCGCCGATACGGCCGACAAAGGCACGCAGCAGCACTTTGCCGTCCGGTGTCGTCGTCGGCCATTTGCGGTTCACCCATGTGCAGGCCGTGATGGAATAGTCCCCGCTGCGGGAGACGAGGAAACCGGTTCCTTCCTTATCCTGCACAACAGCTTCCGCCGGAAAAGCGAGCGTGATCGTCGCTACGGAAGAGGTCCGGATCTGCCCGAGCTGCTGCAAGACTCCATACGGCTCGAACAGACGGCGGGCAGTTTCATGTCCCGTCGCCAGGATGACGGCATCCGCTTCGAGGACAGTCCCCTCGTTCAGCGTGATAAACGTTTTTCCATCCTGCTCCTCGAGTCTCTCCAAACGGACGCCTTTAATGAACTCCACGTCCGGCAGCTGGGCTTCCAGCGCTTCCACCATCGTCTCAAGTCCGTCGCGGAACGTATGGAACGCGCCTTCCTTCTTCGCCGCGTGTCCTTTCGTCGGCAGCTGCTCCGGCTTCGGCCGTGTTTTTTTCATGCCGAGGATCAGGCTGCGGTGCTTCGCTTCGACGTCGACAAACTGAGGAAACGTCGACTCCATGCTCATCTGATCGATATCACCAGCATAGACGCCGGACAATAGCGGCTCGATCAGGTTGTTGACGACTTCATTGCCGAACCGCCTGCGGAAAAACTTCCCGAGCGACTGGTCGCCCTGGATTTCGGAGCGCGGCAGGAAGAAATCACCCGCCGCCCGCAGTTTCCCGGTCAGCGAAAACAGATTGCTCTTCAGGAAAGGGCCAACTTCGGTCGGCACACCCATGATCGAACCGCCCGGGATCGGATGAAGCTCATCGTTCAGGAGCACAAACGACTGTCCGGTCGCATTTTTTACTAGCTGATCGGCAATGCCGAGTTCCTCCGCCAGGCGGTCCATGCTTTTTTTACGGATCAAGAAAGAATCTGGACCGCGTTCGATAATGTAGCCGTTACGCCGGACGGTCTGGATCTTGCCGCCGAGACGGGGAGCCGCCTCCACGAGAGTGATGTCGATGGGCAGCTGCTGCTTCCGGATCTGCTGCTGCAAATAGAATGCAGCGGACAGGCCGGTGATCCCGCCCCCTGCAATAACGACTTGTTTACGCTGTTCGTCCATTCCTTTCACACGTCCTTTTCAAAAACTTACTCGTTCACTTTGTCCAAGACGGCATCCGCCACTGCGCCGATGAACAGCGGATCGGTGTTCGGCATCGGCGGACGGCGGTAGGATGCACCGAGTTCGTCGCAGACGACTTTGCATTCGTAGTCATTGTCATAGAGCACTTCCAGGTGATCGGAGACAAAACCGACCGGCGTGTAGACGAATGAACGGTACCCGCCATTCGTATATAGGTCGCGCGTCAGATCCTGGACATCCGGTCCGAGCCACGGTTCGCCCGTCTGGCCCTCACTCTGCCAGCCGACTGCGTACTGTTCGACGTCCGCTGCCTCTGCGAGAAGTTTTGCCGTTTCCTCGAGCTGGTCCGGATACGGGTCGCCCGCTTCGCGGATCTTCTGCGGAAGCGAATGCGCGGACACGACGAGCACAGCTTTCCCGCGTTCTTCGCTGCTCATGCTGTCGAACGCTTCACGGATCTTCTCTTCCCAGTATTTCAGGAACTTCGGCTGTTTGTACCAGCTCTCGACCGAACGGATCGTGATGCCGTATTTATCGGCCTCTTCTTTCGCCCGTGTATTATAGGATTTCACCGAGAACGTGGAATAGTGAGGAGCCAGAACGACGGTGACCGCTTCCGTGATGCCGTCTTTGTTCATCTGCTCGACCGCTTCTTCGATGAACGGCGTGATGTGCTTCAGGCCGACGTACAGTTTGAATTCGATGTCATCCTGTGCGTTGTTCAGTGCGTCACAAAGCGCTTGCGCCTGGCCGTCCGTAATATGGGCGAGAGGCGAAATGCCGCCGATCGCTTCATACCGGTTCTTCAGATCCTCCAGCTGTTCCGGGGCAGGCTTGCGTCCCCGGCGGATGTGCGTGTAATACGGTTCGATGTCTTCTTCCTTGTATGGCGTTCCGTACGCCATCACAAGCAGTCCCATTGTACGTTTTCCCATCCTGGTTCACCTCAATCTTAGTTTTTTGCGCTGCGCAGTTGTGCGCTATATGTGTGGATGAATTCTGTCAGTTTCTTCAATTTCGCAGGCTCGATTTCCGGGAAGACCCCGTGCCCCAAGTTGAAGATATGACTGCCGTGTGCAACGCCCTGTTCGATGATCGTTTTCGCGCGTTCCTCGATGACATGCCAGTCGGCGAGCAGCATCGTCGGGTCCAGGTTCCCCTGGAGCGGCTTCGTCAGCCCGCGCTTGCCGGCTTCCTCGATCGACAGGCGCCAGTCGAGCCCTACAACGTCGACAGGCAGATCATGCCATTCGTTCGCCAGATGGCTTGCCCCGACGCCGAACGTAATGAGCGGTACATTCAACGCACGCAGCTCCGTGAAGATCCGTTCCATGACCGGCTTGATGAAGATCCGGTAGTCCTGGACATTGAGGGCGCCGACCCACGAATCGAAGATCTGGATGGCACTCGCGCCGGCTTTCACTTGCGCACCGACATATTCGATCATCGTATCCGCTAATTTGTCCATGAGCAGGAACCAGGCTTTCGGCTCCGATACCATCATTGCTTTCGTTTTTGCATAGTTTTTCGAAGGGCCGCCCTCGATCATGTAGCTCGCGAGTGTGAACGGCGCCCCGGCGAAGCCGATCAGCGGAACTTCGAGCTGTTCCTTCGTCAGAATGCGGATCGTTTCAAGAACGAACGGAATGTCGTCTTCCGGATGCATTGTCGTCAGTTTTTCAATGTCCGCAACCGTGCGGATCGGATTCGCGATGACAGGACCGATGCCCGCCTTGATCGCCACATCGACACCCATTCCCGGAAGCGGCGTCACGATGTCCTTATACAGGATGGCTGCGTCCACGCCGTACTGATCCACCGGAAGTTTCGTAACGTACGCGCACAATTCCGGCTGGTGCGTAATTTCCTCCAATGAGTACTTTTCCTTGATCGCACGGTATTCCGGCTGCGACCTCCCAGCCTGCCGCATGTACCAGACAGGCGTATGGTCAATCTGCTCTCCGCGCGCAGCACGAAGAAGTGTATCGTTAACTATTGCCATGAACAGTTTCCCCCAATCTCTATTTACCGGACGGTGTTGCGCTGTTTTGTACAGCATATCGTTTTCAATATAGACTGATTCGGTCGGGATGTATAGGGATTAACATCCGTTGTCATAAATTTGTGCTACATTCCGCCGCTGTTTGGGTCGTCTTGTTTTGCAAGCAGGATTTCGGGAATTACTGAAAGAAGAGGAACGATACGACAAGAACAGATCAGCCAAGGGAGGAAATTTCGATGACAAACATCTATACGACACGCGGAACCGCGGATTTCATGGAGCAGGTGAAAAAGAAACATCCCGGTGAGGGAATGATCCTCATGCACGGGGGCGGCACTTCGCTGCTGCTGCACGAGACGGTTGGCAAGACGGTTTTCCAGACACCGCACCGCTACGAAGTGATCGCGGAACTCGGACAGCTGCAGGAACAGGGCTTCTTCGCGATGAATAACGTGCCTGTTTCCGACGAAGGGAAGCCGGTGTTCGAAGATAGGTTCAAGAAGAATTACAGCAAAATGGCAGATGCCCAGGGGTTCGTCGCCTACCGTCTGCTCCGGCCGATCGGTTCGGACACATATGTCATCCTGACCGAGTGGACGGACGCCCGATCATTCGATACATGGCGGCATACTCCGGCATTCAAAGAGGCGTATGATACGTCCCAGACAGATGCGCTCGCTGGTCCGTCCATCCATATATTCACGAGCGCGCCCTACTTATCACTTTACAGCTCGTTCTCGGATGAGGAAATCTGACGGACGGATGCTGCAGAGGAATAGAAGACTTCAGAGAGGAGAGGCCGCACGCCTCTTCTTTAAATTGACGGGCAATTGCGAGTTGTGAAACACACTGTTATACTGGGACGTACACTTTTGTGAAAAGGGGATGTCCTGATGAACGAACAACTTTACGCGCTGCTCGACAGCTCATTCGATGAGATGGTGGCGATCCGCCGGCACTTGCACCAGCATCCGGAAGTTTCTTTCCACGAGACGGAAACCGCCATGTACATACAGAAATTCTATGAAGAACTCGGCGTCGAGTTCCGCAGCGGCGTGGGCGGAAATGGTGTCGTCGCCCGGATTGAAGGCAAACGGCCCGGCAAGACAGTTGCGCTCCGTGCCGACTTCGACGCTCTGCCGATCCAGGATCAGAAGGACGTCCCGTACAAGTCGACGGTGCCCGGCGTGATGCATGCCTGCGGGCACGACGGCCACACTGCCGCGCTGCTGCAGCTCGCCAAGGCGTTCCACGGGCTGAAAGACGAGCTCACCGGCACGTATGTCTTCATTCATCAGCATGCGGAAGAGTATGCTCCGGGCGGAGCCATATCGATGATCGAAGACGGCTGTCTGGACGGCGTGGATGTCATCTTCGGCACGCACCTGTGGTCGCTGATGGAAGCGAATACGGTCCAGTATGTCAGCGGTCCGATCATGGCGGCGGCAGACCGGATCGAAATCACTGTGCAGGGGTCGGGCGGTCATGGCGCATCTCCTCATCAGACGAAAGATGCCATCGTCATCGCCTCCCAATTCGTCACGAATCTCCAGCAGCTCGTGTCGCGCCGCGTCGATCCGCTGGAATCCGCGGTCGTCTCGATCGGTTCGTTCATGTCGGATAATGCATTCAACATTATTGCGGATAAAGCGGAACTGCTCGGAACGGTCCGCACTTTCTCCCCGGCCGTCCGGGATCAGATGGAAACGGAGATCCAGCGCATTGCGGACGGTACGGCACTCATGCATGACGCGTCAATCAACGTGACGTATACACGCGGCTATCCGGCGGTCGTCAATCATCAAAAAGAGACGGAATTCCTGCGTGACGTCGCCGGGGAAGTGCCCGGCGTGAAAGCTGTCGTCGAAACCGTTCCGCAAATGGGCGGCGAGGACTTCGCGTATTATCTGGAAAAGGTCCCCGGCACGTTCTTCTTCACAGGCGCACAGCCGGAAACGGCGTATCCGCACCACCACCCGATGTTCGACTTCGATGAGTCGGCTATGCTGACAGCAGCCAAAACACTCGGCGCGGCTGCATTGGGCAGCCAGGAATGAGTTCTGTGTCCGGCTCGCCAGTGCACTGACATGGAAGACTTTCCAACACGGCTGCCATAATGTCCCGGTTTGACGGAGAATTCGTCAAACCGGGACATTTTTCTTTACTTTTCAGACTATTCAACCCTTTGTATTGCATTTCCAAATGCTTCCGATATAATGAGAAATAAGAACCTTATTGTTGGGAGGAAGTTAGATGCATACAGACCAGCACTACGGGAATTATCTGATCAACTCGGATACGTTCGTCCTGCAGCCGATACGGGAGGATTTCAAGGTGACGACCCGCGTCATCGAACGGAATGCGGAATTTGCTCTGCCTAAAAAACCGCTACAGATTGTACGGAAAACGTGTGAGGTGTACGGTTCATCATTAAAAACCAGGACCGTCATCGCCCGCCGTTCACTCGGCAACCGTCACAAAACACCGATTGTCGTTGCCCATGCTTTCGACACGCCGTATATTTTCCTGCCCACGATGTCGCCGTCTTCCGATGATAACATTTGGATCTCCTACCATGCGATTCTCGACTTTCAGGATGAATCCACCGGCTGTTCCGTGCTGCTTGAGAACGGCCGCAAACTGAAAGTAAGTGTCTCCACCTCGACGATGTGGCGGCAGTTTGCGTTCGGCGCCCTGCTTGCACGGGACTTTGAGAAAAAACAGTTCATGCTGCACCGGCCGCGCCTGTTCGTGGCCCAGGAAGGTAATTTCAAATATCCGATTGCCGAAGATAGCGAGTGAGCAATTCCTCCGTCCTGTTACGGAGCCGGACATTCAAATAACGCCTCCGATCCTCCGTCCTGTCGTGGAGGAACGTGTACTCCGTAAAAATGTCATCCATCTTCCCCCTGACGACCGACATCCGGTGCATTTTCAAGTATGCGGAGGTATTGCCGAGCTCCCGATGCACTTTTTCCGCTGCGCTTTCCACAATCGCTAAATACGGCTTCTTCAGCTTAAAATTCCCCTGCTCGATTGTCAGCCGGTCCCGTTCAAGAATGGTCAGCAGCATCGGCAGATAAATCATCTTCTCCAAATTCGCGATTTCTTCCTTCTGCAACGCAGGCATTTCGCCACTCCTCCCATAACAGAACACTTGTTCCCATCATTACAATCAGTGTACGCCATCCGATCCGGGAATGCAACAAAAAACAGTGCAGCACAACGGTTTTCTGTCCGTCCTGCTGCACTGATCTGCCTGCTGCCGTTATTCTGCGTTTTCGAGATCGCCGATATAATGGACCGACTTCACTTTCCAGCTGCCGTCTTCCTTCGTCATGACGGTCACCTGGCGGCCGGTGCTGACATCCCCTGCACCGCTTTCCTTGTCTTTCACAGCCGTTTCCATCGTCGAGAACACTTGCGCTTCCTTATCGGTGTACGCGACGATCGTCACGTCATCCGGTGTGCGCGTAAGTTCCCGCGTGGCGAGCATTTCTTCGGTCGCCTGACGCTCTTCCTCCAGATTGTATCCTTCTGAAGAGAGTGTTTCGAGATACGCTTTGACGTCACCCGCATTCAGTGTGTCGATATAGTCGCTGAACGCTTTCTCGATCGCTTTTTTCTCGTCGGCCGGAACGCCCGCTGCCTCTTCGATTTCCCCGCCGGTCAGGCTGAAACCGACGCCTTCATCCGCGCTGTCTTCTGTCCCATTCTCTTTCACACCGTGATCCACAGAGCCGAACTCGTTCGTCCGCTCCCCGTCGTTGACCGACCCCTGGCTGCTGTCTTTGCTGCTGTCATCGCCGCTGCACGCGCCGAGCATGAGCGCAAGCGCTGCTGAACCGATGAGTCCTGCTGTTTTTTTCATCCGATCCATCCCCTTCCATAGCAAAAGGACCTTCCGCTCGGAGGCCCTTTTGAATGTTGCACTGTTACTTCACTTCCACCCAGCCATTTTTAATAGCCGTCACGACAGCCTGCGTACGGTCGTTCACGTTCATCTTCTGTAAGATGCTGGACACGTGGTTTTTGACCGTCTTCTCAGAGATAAAGAGCGTTTCACCGATTGCCCGGTTGCTCTGTCCGTCCGTCAGAAGCTGCAGCACTTCACATTCCCGCTTCGTCAGCAAATGGAGCGGGCGGCGGATCTCATGCTGGTGGAACGAGCCCTTATGCTCCCGTTCGCTCAGTCTGCGGTATTCCGTTACAAGGTTATGCGTCACTTTCGGATGGAGATACGATCCGCCCGCCGCTACAACTTTAATGGCCTGAACGATGGCATCTGCATCCATCTCCTTCAGCATATAGCCGAGAGCGCCTGTTTTCAAGGCTTGGGAAACGTACGACTCATCGTCGTGGATCGACAGGACGATGACTTTTGCGCCTGGATACTTCGACGTCAATTGCTCGGTCGCTTCAATCCCGTTCATGCGCGGCATGTTGATGTCCATCAGGACGACATCGGGGCGGTGCTCTTCGTACAGTGCAAACACTTCGCTGCCGTCATCCCCTTCTGCAACGATCTCAAACGAATCTTCAAACGCGAGAATGCGCTTGACGCCTTCCCGGAATAATTGATGGTCATCTACTATCAAGATTTTTGTCATATACGTTCCCTCCACAGACTCTATTTTCAGTGAGATTCCGGATTAAACGGGATTTTGAAGAAGACGCTTGTTCCTTTTCCGACCTCTGATGTGATTTTCAATTCACCTTTCAGCAGATCGATGCGTTCTTTCATCCCGATGATCCCGAATGATTTTTCTTTTACTTCATCTTGGTCGAAACCGCTGCCATTATCCCGGACGAGTGCATTCATGGAATCACGGAGCCACTCGACCTTCACCCAAATGTCGCGGCTGTGGCCGTGTTTGATGGCGTTCGTGACGGATTCCTGCACCAGCCGGAATACGGCGACTTCAAAACTCGATTCGAAGCGGCTCGCCTCCCCGGTGCTCTGGAAATGGATGCGCACGTCGGGTTCATATTCCATCAGTGTGGACAAATACTTTTTCAATGTCGGGACGACCCCTAGATCGTCGATCGCCATGGGCCGCAAATCATATATTATGCGGCGAACCTCATACAATGAGCTGCGGACCATTTCTTTCAGATCCCGGAATTCCGCAAGCGCCTGTTCCGGCCCTTTCTGTTCGTACACTTTCTCGACCAGTCCCGAGCGGATCAGCACATTGGCCATCATTTGGGCCGGCCCGTCATGTATTTCCCGGGAAACGCGTTTTCGCTCTTCCTCTTGTGCCTGGATGATGCGGATCGCGAAGTCCTCTTTGTGGCGTGCTGTCTCGAGTGCCTGCCCGACGCCTTTCAGATCACTGGTCAGGTAGTTGATAACCGTTGACACCTGGTTCACGAGCTGATCGGCACGTTCAATCGTGTGCAGCAGTTCAGACAGTCTGCGGTCGAGGTCGTCGCGGGTCGTGCGCAGCTGCTTTTCTTCCATGCGGTTCACGGACAGTCGTACAAGGAGGTCGTTCGCCACTTCATACGCTTTACGGACTTCCTGCTCTGAGTAGTTTACAAAATTCTTGGAGACATCAGCAAGTCTTCTGCGTGAGTGGCGTGTCATTTCCTCCAGATGATCCCCCTCGGTTATTACCCGGGAAATATCTTCTTTCACGAGAATCAGTTCGCGCTGCATGGATTCGTAACTCCGCCGGCTCTGCTCGCTGATCATGAAAATGTCATTTTTTGACTGATCCATCACATTCACCATGCTGCCGAAAATACCTTCGAGCTTCTGAATATCGATTGCCGGCTTGTTCATCGATTCCACTCCTGTCCATGCATTGTACGTGACCCGAACCGCCTCGCCTGTTGCGAATCAGTTGTGTTCACTATACACTTTATTTAGTATAGCATCTTAATGCCCATTACATATTAAAATTGTATTACAGATTGAGGAGGAAGCGGAAATGAGATCCGACTATCGGACAGTCAAACAACAAGCCGAAGATGAAATCATTATTAATAAATCGCGGTTCATCGCCTCTGTCAAACGTACGGAGACGGAAGAAGAAGCCCTGGCATTCATCCAGCACATCAAACAGGTGCACGCCTCCGCAACGCACAATTGCTCGGCTTATCTCGTCGGCGAACATGATCAGATCCAGAAAGCGAACGATGACGGAGAGCCTTCCGGGACAGCTGGCGTACCGATGCTCGAAGTCCTGAAAAAACAAGGACTAAAAGATACGACCGTTGTCGTCACCCGTTACTTTGGTGGCATTAAACTCGGAGGCGGCGGACTCATCCGTGCATATGGACGTTCGGCATCCGCAGGGGTTGCAGCTGCCGGGACAGTCGAACGTCGGCTGCACAGCACAATGCATGTCACAGTCGACTACACGGCACTCGGCAAAGTAGAAAACGAAGTCCGGCAGTCCGCATGGCCGCTCGACGGGATCGACTATGGGGAGCAGGTCACATTGTCGATTTCCGTACCTGTGACAGAAGTCGGCGAATTCACACGCTGGGTCGCCGATCTGACAAACGGACAGGCAGCCGTTGTCGAAGGGGCGCAGAAATTCTTGGAGTTTTCTGTCTGAAACGGTGTACGGACTTTCGTAAAGATAGTATAATGGAAATTCAACACGAATTCCGTATATCCCACGCCCATTCGACAGCACGATTGCTTATGCCTGCACAGGCATTTCCGGCAAATGGGCATGCATCGGCAAAACAGAGTAACGGAGGCCAAAGCATACATGAAACGAAACGAATACAGAAAAGCGAAGCGCAAATCGTCCAAAATAAGACTTGTGCTGAAAATCGGCCTGGCGATGACCGTTGCCGCCTTGTTTGCAGTCGGCATCTACGGGGTCACGCTGCACAAGAAGGCTGAACTTGCGGCCGACCGCGCCTATGAAGCGATCCCTGACCGGACCCCGCGTACAACGAAGGACGAAACACACATCCAGCCGGCAAAGGACAATGTCTCCGTACTGCTCATCGGTGTCGATGACAGTGACGACAGACAGCAGGGTGACAGCAACAGCCGTGCGGATGCGCTGCTCGTAGCGACGCTCAATCCGAAGCTGAAGACCGTCAAACTGCTCAGCATCCCGCGCGATTCCTATGTGTATATCCCGGAAGTCGACTATAAGGACAAAATCACCCATGCAAACGCTTATGGCGGAACGAAAGCAACCGTCGAAACGGTCGAGGAAATGCTGGACATTCCGATCGATTACTATTTAAAAACAAACTTCAATGCGTTCATCGATGTGGTCGATGCGCTCGGCGGCGTGGAAGTCGACGTGCCGTATGAGCGGATTGAAAAAGACGAAACGGATGCCGGGACGATCCATCTGATGCCCGGCCTGCAGACGCTCGACGGCCGACATGCCCTAGCACTGGCGAGAACCCGTAAACTGGACAACGACATCGAACGCGGAAAGCGTCAGCAGATGATCATTCAGGCAATGATGGACAGAGCGAAATCACCGGCCGCCATCACGAAATTCGGCGATGTGATCGATGCGCTCGGCAATAATATCAAGACCAACATGCAGTATAGCGAAATGCTGTCGTTTCTGGAATACGCGAAAGGCGGCATGCCCGCTGTCGATACCCTTACACTGACAGGGGACGATGATTGGTCGACCGGTGTTTATTACTGGAAGCTGGATGATGAAGACCTGCAGCAGAAGCGGCTTATCCTCCAGTCCCATCTCGGTCTGATCTCCCCTCTTGTCTCTGATGATGAAAAGACGGCCACAGGGCTTGAAGAGCCGGCGGACGATGAGTCAGGGAGTAACAGCACGGAAGACACCGAATATTGAAAGTGCAGCATGCCCGGCCGGCAGACGGTCCGGGCATGCTTTTTCATTCACCGGATTATGAGCAGCAAAAAAAGGCTGCCCCGGATGATTCCCACGGGACAGCCTTTAAATTATTTTCCGATCATGCGGACCAGATTCAGGATCGGGCGGTAGTTGGTGCCGGCCAGCCCGATGATTTCGACAAACAGTTCGATTGCAAGCAGAATGACGCCGAGCAGCAGGATCGCTCCCCATACGGTCGCTTGGGAGAACAGCACCGCCGCGATGCCGAACAGGATCGCGATGCCATAGATGACGAGCACTGTCTGGCGGTGGGAGAACCCGGCGCGCAGCAGGCAGTGGTGCAAGTGCGATTTGTCTGGAGCCGTGATCGACTGTTTCATGCGGATCCGGCGGACGATCGCAAAGAATGTATCGGAAATCGGAACTCCCAGCATAATAATCGGGATGACCAGTGAGACGACTGCGACGTTCTTGAAGCCGAGCAGCGCCAGCACCGAGATCATGAAGCCGAGGAACAGCGACCCCGTATCCCCCATGAAGATCTTGGCGGGATGGAAGTTGAAGACCAGGAAGCCGAGTGAACTCGCTGCAAGGATCGCAGCCGTCGCAAGAACGAACGGATCCTGCATGATGAGCGCCATGACGGAGATCGAGATGAGGGCGATGGTCGATACGCCCGCAGCCAATCCGTCCAGCCCGTCGATCAGGTTAATGGCATTCGTGATGCCGACGATCCATAATATGGTGATCGGTATACTGAAATACCCGAATTCGATTTGTCCGATGAATGGCAGGTTGAGCACTTCGATCTGCAGTCCGCCGACAGTGATGACAACGATCGCCGCCACCAGCTGGCCGAGCGCTTTCGCCTTCGCCGTGATTTCGAGCATATCATCGAAGAAGCCGACTGCGATGATGATGACCGCGCCGATCAATATACCGGCAGCGTGTTCGTCTTTCGGGAGCAGCAGGGCATATCCGACCAGGAACGCACCGAAGATCGCAAGGCCTCCGATACGCGGCATGACGGCAGCGTGAACTTTGCGGTAGTTGGGCCGGTCGACAGCGCCGATCCGGAATGCGAATTTTATAACAAGTGGAGTTAGTATGATGGCGCCGATGAATGCAGCCGCCATTGCCAGGAATAACATGTCCTTCCTCCCTGTGTTCTTCATTTTTAGTTTCAGCCATCCGTATTATAACACGGCGGCAGGCAGAAATCACTCTGTGAATCAATTTTTCTACGAATTCACAGAGCGCTTACTGCCTCAGTACCCGTAAACCATACGGGATACTCCTATTTTTCGCAACCTTTCCCGTGCAGTTCTAGTCTTTTCCCGTCTAGTTTGATAAAATAGAGTCGTGTCCGTGTAATGGACAATATAAAGGAGCGTTAACTATATGCTATCCATTTTCAGACGATCAAATCAAACGACTGACCGCCAGCTCAAAAAGTACCGGAAAGTCGTGGATCATATAAATAAAATCGAGTCCGATTATGTCGGCCTCACCGACGAACAGCTTGCTGAAAAAACCGCTGAATTCAAAGAACGCATCCAGAATGGCGAAACGATCCAGCATATCATCCCGGAAGCGTTCGCGGTCGTGCGCGAAGCGTCGAAACGTGTGCTCGGCATGCGTCATTTCGACGTGCAGCTCATCGGCGGCATGGTGCTCGCTGAAGGCAACATCGCTGAAATGCCGACCGGTGAAGGGAAAACGCTCGTCGCTTCCCTCCCCTCTTACGTCCGGGCGCTCGAAGGCAAAGGCGTCCATGTCATCACGGTCAATGACTACCTGGCACGCCGTGACTTCGAACAGATCGGCCAGATCCACCGGTTCCTCGGTCTGACGGTCGGCCTGAACGTGCCGATGATGCAGGGGCTTGAGAAGAAAGAAGCGTACGATGCCGACATTACATATGGTGTCGGTACGGAATTCGGTTTCGATTATCTGCGTGACAACATGGCCCAGCATATTAGCCAGAAAGTGCAGCGCCCCTACCATTACGCGATTATCGATGAAGTCGACAGCGTCCTGATCGATGAAGCGAAAACACCGCTCATCGTCGCAGGTAAAATGCAGGCAGATGCCGATCTGCACATGATCGCAGCACGGCTCGCCAAGCGGTTCAAGCAAGGTGTCGATTTCGACTTCGATGACGAAACAAAATCGACAGCCCTGACAGAAGCCGGCATCGAAAAAGTCGAAAAAGCGTTCGGCGTCGACAATCTATACGATCTCGAACATCAGACGCTGTATCATTACATGATCCAGGCGGTCCGTGCCCATGTCATCTTCAAGCGTGATGTCGATTATATCGTCAGAGACGAAAAAATCGAGCTTGTCGACATGTTCACCGGCCGTATCATGGAAGGGCGGACGCTGTCGGACGGTCTTCATCAGGCGATCGAAGCAAAAGAGAACTTGCCGATCACTGACGAGAACAAGGCGCAGGCCCAGATTACGATCCAGAACTACTTCCGGATGTACCCGAGACTTTGTGGGATGACGGGAACTGCGAAAACACAGGAAAAAGAGTTCCGCGAAGTGTACAACATGCAAGTCATCCAAATCCCGACAAACCGTCCGCGCCAGCGCATCGACCAGCCGGATTTCGTATTCGAAACAGTCGATCAGAAATACCAGGCGATGGCGAAAGAAGTCGCAAAGCGTCATGAGGCCGGCCAGCCGGTACTTGTCGGAACGACGTCAATCCTGCAGTCCGAAAAAGTTGTCGAATACTTGGATGAGCAGAAATTGGACTACAATCTGCTGAATGCGAAAAGTGTCGAGCAGGAAGTCGAACTGATTTCGAATGCCGGTCAAAAAGGTCATATTACGGTCGCGACGAACATGGCAGGCCGCGGAACCGACATCGAACTCGGCGAAGGGGTCGAAGATCTTGGCGGATTGTTCGTACTCGGAACGGAAAAGCATGAAAGCCGCCGCGTTGACAACCAATTGCGGGGCCGTTCGGGACGGCAGGGGGACAAAGGCGAATCCCGGTTCTTCCTGTCGCTTGAAGACGACATGTTCAAACGGTTTGCGAAGGACGACCTGGAGAAGTTCGTCAAGAAGATCGAGACGGATGAAAACGGTCTCGTCTTGAACAAGGACGTCAACGAACTGACGGAACGGACACAGCGGATCGTCGAAGGGTCGCATTATTCAATGAGGGAATACAACTTGAAGCTGGATGATGTCATCAACGATCAGCGGAATGTCCTCTATGCGCTGCGGGATAATGTGCTGGAACGCAAAGACATTATCGGCACATTGGAAAAGATGTTGCATGAGACAATGGAGTTCGTCGTCTATGACAGCTGCCCGGATGGCGAAACGCCGGATCAATGGGATTTCGACCGGATCGAAACGACGATGAACGGCCTGCTGCACCAGCCGGTCGAATTGCCGCGTACGTTCGAAAAACCTGCACAGATCGTGAAGTTCTACGAAGGGCCTATTGAGGAATTGGTTGCATATGTCCGTTCGTTTGAGGATAATGAGCAGGTGAACCAGCTGATCCCGCAAGTGATGCTGAGCCATATCGATTCGATGTGGGTGAAACACCTTGAAGTGATGACGCGCCTGAAAGAAGGGATCGGACTCCGGTCGTATGGCCAGGAAGATCCGATGCGGATTTATCAGCGGGAAGGCCTGGAACTGTTCGGCAAGCACTACCAGAAGCTGCGCCGCAGTATTGCAGCTGAAGTGATCCAATTCATGAAAATCCTGACTGATCAGCAGGAAGAACAAGCACAGGAGGTTAACTGATGAATTTCTTTTCAATGTTTAAAAAGACGGAGAAGACAGGCAAGGACAGCACGATCGGTTCAGAGGAACTGATGGCAGGTACAGGCGGACAAAGCGGCGACGAAGATATCGAAACGGCGCTGTCGCTCCACCCGTCCTGGCAGCTCCCGCAAGAACAGGAATACGTATTCCGCTTTCTGGCGAACGAACTTGAGCCGCTCAAACCGAACCAGATTTCGCTGTCCGGTATCGATATCGACGTCGAACCGGCAACAGGCGATTTCCTCGTCAAAGCGTTCTTCCGTTCGTCACTCGACCAGGCGATCACTGTCGGCGACGTCGAACTGATGCTGCTCGATGAAGAGGGCAAAACGATCGGCTCCCAGCAGTTCGACCTGAACGAACTCGGAGAAATCCAGCCGCGCAGCGCCCGGCCGTGGGTCTTCGTCTTCACGAAGGACAACTTGTTCGTCGAAGAGCCGCCAAAAGAAAACTGGAAATTGGCCTTCAATGTTCAGTCGATGGTGCCGCATAAACTCGAATTGGAAGAGTCGTGGGAACAAGGACTTCCGGCTGAGCAGAAGAAAGCGCTGGAAGAAGTCGTCAGCAACTTGCCGAAACTGAAACCGCGCGAAGTGAACATCGCCGGATTCCAGGCGGTCAAGCAGGACGACGGCAGCATTGCCGCGTCTGTTTTCATCCGCAACGGCCACTCGAAGCAGATCAATATCGAAAAACTTCCATTGGAGCTGATCGATGCGTCCGGTGAAGTGGTCGCAAGCGGCTCCTTCGATATCGGCTCGCTGCCGGTCAATGCGAACACGACGAAGCCGTGGACATTCATCTATCCGCAAGAAATGGTGACGAATGAAAACCCCAACTTCTCCCGCTGGACGATTCGCGTGCCTCAATAATTTGGTTTGCTGGAAGCCCCCGCTTTGTGCGGGGGCTTTTTTGTGTGCGGAGCGGGTATTTGGGGCGGCTTTTGACTGGGTGACGATGTTGTATCAGGCACTTGGGATGTCCCTTTCTTCCTTTGAGTCACCAATTTGATGCTGGACGGGCATTTGAGGGCTCTTCTTCTTCCCGCACGACCCCATTTTGCCGCCGGGCGGGCACTTAAGAGCTCCTCTTCTTCCCCTGCGACCCCATTTTCCCGCCGGACGGGCACTTAAGGGCTCCTCTTCTTCCCCTGCGGCCCCATTTTCCCGCCGTACGGGCACTTAAGAGCTCGCCTTCTTCCCGCGCGGCCACATTTTTCCGCCGTACGGGCACTTAAGAGCTCGCCTTCTTCCCGCGCGGCCACACTTTTCCGTCGGACGGGCACTTAAGAGCTCCTCTTCTTCCCCTGCGGCCCCATTTTCCCGCCGGACGGGCACTTAAGGGCTCCTCTTCTTTCCGTGCGATCCCATTTGGACGCTGGACGTGCACTTGAGCCCCCGCTCTTCGAGTTATCTGAATAGTGTCTTACTTGTGTATCACACAGGCACCGGTTCCCAGGTACCGATCCCCCAACCCCAACCAAAAAAGGCTGCCCGCGGGCAGCCTTTTTTCAACTTCCTTCTATTAGATTAGAACTTCAAGTCGGTGATGACGGTGACGTCCGGGTGGTCGAGCAGGTACGTCACGGGCCATTCGGTCGAGATTTCGCCGGCATACAGTTTTTCGAGTGCGGTGCGTTTCTTTTCGCCGAATGCAGCGACGATCAGTTTCTTCGCCTGCATGATAGACGAGATTCCCATCGTCAGTGCGGTTGTTGGCATTGTTTCATCTTCACGGAAATACTGGCTGTTCACGTCGATTGTCGACTGCGTCAGTTCGACGACGTGCGTTACCGATTCCGGTGACGTGCCCGGCTCGTTGAAGGCGATGTGGCCGTTTTCGCCGATGCCGAGGAATTGGATATCGAGCGGGTTTTCCTTCAGCAGCGTTTCATACCGAACACACTCTGCATCGAGGTCTTCCGCCATGCCGTTTTCGATGTATGTCTGCTTGAACGGTTTTTCCGAGAACAGATGCTTCTTCATGTAGTACGCATAGCTGTTTTCGTGGTCGGCCGGAATGCCGATGTACTCGTCAAGATTGAAAGCGGTGACGTCCGAGAAATCGAGGTCGGATGCCACCATCTTTTCATAGACGGGTTCCATCGTGCTGCCTGTCGCAAGGCCGAGGACGTGCAGGCGTCCTGCTTCAAGCTCTTCGCGCACAATATTGCAGATCGTGTCCGCTCCCTGTTCCTTGCTGTCCACCGTGATCGTCTGGATATTTTTCATATGGCTCCCCTGCTTTCATGGATATGTACTTCCTCATTTTAAAGTGCGGGGCCCCATCGGTCAACAGACGCCCCACTTCCCCCTATCCCCTCCGACCACAGTGCGTAAACAAGCTGCGTCGCCCGGTGGGAATATTTTGTCTAAACTGTGGTGTATCTATGAACAAAGTGTGAAATTCTTCCTTGAGACTATTACACTAGGGAATTCCCTAGTATTTAAATTTCGCAGATTCAATATGATGAAAGTAGTTCAAAAAACAATTTCAGACAAAAAGTGAAGGCGGTGAATGGATATGGCAAAGAAACACCCGGACAGCCAGGCTCCTGCTTCGAGTGAAGGCTCCAACTTGAAAGGGACCTTCATCATGGTGATGATCCTCGGCATCCTGATGGTCGGCTCGTGGTTTGGCGCGTATTGGCTTTTCATTTCAAGATAATGGACGTAGAAAGGAGCAGAGACTATGCATCTGCACAAATATGAAAAAATCTGGCTTGCATTCGGGATGGCCTCATTAGTCGTCTTCTTATTAGTTATCGGGTTTGCCGCCTTCTGGAAGGGCACCCACCCGCAAAGCAGCCTGGATATGATCGATCAAACTAATATCGAAGCCTATGATAACTTCAAGCCGGAGAACCTCGGTCTGCAGGAAGTGGCGGACGGCAAATACAAGGTGAATATTGTCGCTTCGACGTTCAATTATGATTTCGGTGTCGACAAAGACGAGAAACCTGTCAAGACGATCCGCGTCCCGCAAGGTTCCACAGTCCTCTTCACCATTACAACCAAGGACGTCGTACATGGCTTCCAAGTTGCCGGCACGAATGTCAACATGATGGTCGAACCGGGGCATATCAGCCGCTATGAAACGGTGATGAAGAAAAAGGGCGAGTATACGATCGTCTGTAATGAATACTGCGGCATCGGACACCACCAGATGTTCGGAAAAGTAGAGGTGTATTAACATGGAAGCAACAGAAAGAAACCTTCAATTGTTCCCGAAAAAAGATGCACGGCTGTACATGTCCTTCATGTATGTGACGTTCACGTCGCTGCTGGTCGGCGGGCTGATGGGTCTGCTGCAGACGTTCGTCCGATCTGGCCGGTTTACGCTGCCATTCAACATTAACTACTACACGATTTTGACGGTGCATGGCGTTATTCTCGGTCTAGTTCTGACGACGTTCTTCATCATCGGATTCCAGTACGCCCTCATGGGGAAAACAGTCGGCATTACCGACAAACAGCGCATGGTCGGCTGGATTTCGTTCTGGATGATGCTCGTCGGTACGGTCATGGCGGCAATCACGATCCTTGTCGGCCAGGCGAATGTCCTGTACACATTTTACGCACCGCTCGCTGCACACCCGGCATTCTACATCGGCCTGGCGCTCGTCATCATCGGCAGCTGGATCTCGGCATTTACGAATTTCCGCCAGCTGTATGTGTGGAAAAAGGCGCATAAGGGAGAGAAATCCCCGCTGCTCGCGTTCATGGTCGTCATCAACATGCTCATGTGGGTCATCGCGTCGCTTGGCGTCGCAGTTGCGGTTGTCGTCCAGTTCATCCCGTGGTCGCTCGGCATGACCGATACGATCAACGTACTCGTCAGCCGGACGCTATTCTGGTATTTCGGCCACCCGCTCGTGTATTTCTGGTTGCTGCCGGCGTACATGGCTTGGTATGCCATTATCCCGAAAATAATCGGCGGCAAGCTGTTCAGTGATTCGCTCGCACGTCTTGCGTTCATCCTGCTCCTCATGTTTTCCATTCCGGTCGGGTTCCACCACCAGCTGACAGAGCCTGGCATCGATCCGACATGGAAGTTCATCCAAGTGGTTCTGACGATGATGGTCGTCATCCCGTCGCTCATGACGGCGTTCTCGATCTTTGCGACGTTTGAAATTACAGGGCGCAGAAAAGGGTTCAGCAGTCTGTTCGGCTGGTTCAAAAAACTGCCGTGGAAAGACGTCCGCTTCCTTGCGCCGTTTATTGGCATGGTGGCGTTCATCCCCGGCGGTATCGGCGGGATCATCAACGCCTCCCACCAGATGAACGCACTCGTCCACAACACGATCTGGGTGACCGGACACTTCCATCTGACGGTGGCGACAACAGTCATCCTGACGTATTTCGGTATTGCGTACTGGCTCGTTCCCCATTTGACCGGACGGCGCCTGACACCACAGCTCAACAAACTCGGCATCATCCAGTCGATCATCTGGACAGTCGGCATGCTGATCATGTCGACATCGATGCACATCGAAGGTCTCCTCGGCGGCCCGCGGAGATCTGCGTTCTCGAACTATGCAGGAGGCGCTCAAGTCGATACGTGGATCGGCTATCAGCTTGCACAGGCGGTCGGCGGTACGATCCTGTTCGTCGGCATTCTGCTCATGACGTATATCTTCATCAAACTCGCGTTCTTCGCGCCTAAAGGGATGGAAGAGTTCCCGATTGCTGAAGAAGACGAAAACGCCCAAGCAACTCCGAAGATTTTGGAAAACTGGTACGTGTGGGTCGGCATCACGATCGCACTCATCGCGTTCGCCTATACGATTCCGATGATCGACATCATCAAGCACTCGCCTCCGGGTTCGGTACCCTTCAAGTTCCCGATCGGCAGAAGCTGAATTCATAATTAAAAAGACGGACAGCGCAGGGGGCTGTCCGTCTTTCTACGTTGTCCGGGGCGATAGGCGGAGTTTCGGATATTGCGGCGAACTCATGAGCCACCTGTTCAGTTCCTCGGCCGGCACCGGCTTGCTGAAGTAGTATCCTTGGATTTCAAAACAGCCGAGCGCCTCGAGCTGCCGCATCTGCGCTTCCGTTTCCACACCTTCCGCCACCGTATGCAGATGCAGGCTCTTCGCAAGTGCCAGAATCGCCCGGACGATCGCCCGGCTCCGCACGTCCGTGTCGATGTTGCGGACGAACTGCCGGTCGATCTTCACTTCCTGGATGAGAAATTTCTGGAGGTAGATGAAAGCTGAAAACCCTGTGCCGAAGTCATCGATGGACACCGCGAAGCCCATGTCCTGCAGCAGGCGGATATGCGCTTCCACGACATCCTCATCCTCGAGCGCAACGTTTTCCGTAATTTCAATGATCAGTTTAGATGGATCAAGCCCGTGTTCTTTCAGACAGTTTTCCAGGAAGTACGGAAATTTGGGATATAAGAAATGACGGGGCGATACGTTGACGGAGATCGTCAAATGTCCGAGCCCCATCTGTTCCCATTCCATGAGCTGCCGGCATGCCATACCGATCACCCATTCCCCGATCTGGATGATCAGCCCTGTCGTCTCCGCCAATCCGATGAAGTCGCCGGGTGACAGTACTCCCTTCTCGGGATGCTTCCAGCGGATCAGCGCTTCTGCCCCCGTCATGACGTGAGAGATGCTTTCCACCTGCGGCTGATAATAGAGGCAGAATTCTTTGCGTTCCAATGCTTTTTCCAAATTCATCTCCGACTGCATCGTTTCCTGCCACTTTTGTGACATCGATGGGTCGTAGATGGCACGGGTCTTCCTCGGCGCTGCCGGCTGAGTCGAATCGAGCGCAGTTTTCGCAGCCTGTATGCCTTCGTATGCCGTCCGGACATGATCGGGATACAGCGCAACGCCATAACTGAGCGTCAAGTAGACGTCCTGCCCTTCGTATTGGATCGGCCTTCTCATGTACGCCAGCACCTTTTCCATATCACGCCGGTTTTTCTCCGGATCTCCTTCGTGTTCCGTAAACACGATGAAATGGTCGAACGCAATGCGCGCGATGATCGCGTCTCTCTTGAACGTGCGTGTGAAACGCCCGGAAATTTCAGACAAAATCGATCGGGACGCTTGCGGACCGAGGACACTCTGGATTGCCGAGAATTGATCCACTTTCAAATAAAGGAATCCGCCATGCATCGCCTTCCCGGCATTCTTCAAACGGAAATTCACTTTTTCGATGAACGCATTTTCGTTGTCGATTCCAGTGACGGCATCCGTATACGCGAGCTCATGCACCCGGTTTTCCATCTCCAGCCGGTAGAGCCGGTCAAACACGAAAGATAGCATGTCCGCGATGGCCGCCATGATGACTTCATCCAGCAGCGACCATTTCCGGCGGGTCACCGCTTCACAGCAGAGCAGACCGCCGATGCCCCGGCTCAGGATGATCGGTGCCTCGATCAGGGAAGCCATCGGAACGTCAGCGAAGTATTCGGCCGGCAGTGTGCCGAGCGCTTCGTCAGCTGCTGCATCTTCCACAGCACGCACCCGCCGGCTGGTGATCGACTGGAAATAGGCCGCCGCTTCGTCCTTGGTGATCTCCCGGACATCCGGCACACCGACCGCCCCTTCCGTGAAGGTGATCTCCTCTGTCATGCATGTGCGGTTTTCGTTGAACAGCCATATGCTGACGCGGTCAGCTTTCATGATTTTTGCCGCATCTCTGCACAGGTCCGATAAGACTATTTTCACCGATTCCTTGTCGAGGTTCAGCTGTTTCGCCTGTTCAAAGAATTTTTCCTGCTGGGCCTGTATCCGTTCGACAAATTCCTTCAGATCTTCCGGGCTTCTCTCCATGTCCAAGCACCTCCTAATTCGACAGGCCGCCACCATGCCAGTATTGTTGTGCTTTGATGGATCTTCTTTTTTCCGCCATCTGTACATATCTTCTTCTACATGAGGACAGTTTTCCCCTCCCTTATTTCGAGTAAACTCGCTATACTTTTTGTCTGACTATTTTGATATACTAATACTGAACGGCAATTCACAATAAGGGGTGGACGTATTGGCGATTGAACACCAGGAGGGACTTGCGAAGACGTGGGAAGAGATCGAACGGCAGCTGAATGAGTACAGTACGCCATACCAAGGCAGCACCGTCACATACGGATTCGAGCTGTCCGGGGCGGAGGAGGGACAGTATGTGCTGAAGCTTGCGGACCAGCACGCCGTCGTCACAGCAGGGGACCCGTCCGGAGCGGATTGCATCCTGACGATGAAGACCGAGGACTTCTACAAGCTGCTGCACGGCAAATTGAATACGACAACGGCGTTCATGATGGGGAAGCTGAAAGTGAAAGGAAGTCTCGGGCTCGCTTTGAAGCTCGAAAGTCTGTTGACAAAATATCGATTTTGATTGGATGAAGTCATTAGAAAAACGCCTTCCCATGTTGAGGAAGGCGTTTTTGCCGTTCATTGGAAATTCATGATCAGCGTGCGGAGAAACCGCCGTCGATGACAAGTTCAGCACCGGAGATGTAAGAAGCTTCATCCGACGCGAGGAACAGCACTGCGTTACCTACATCTTCAGGCTGTCCGAGACGTGCAAGCGGCGTCATACGGATCAGACCTTCCAATGCTGCTTTCGACGATTCGAGGTTTGCAACCATCGGTGTCTGGATAACGCCTGGGAATACTGCATTTACACGGACGCCGTCTTTACCGAATTCAGCTGCTGCTGCACGGGAAATCGCACGAACCGAACCTTTCGAAGCGGAGTATGGGTTGTAGCCCATTCCGACGAGTGCTGTATAAGAAGAGATATTAACGATCGATCCTTTTCCGGCTTCTTTCATGTACGGAAGAACAGCGCGCATTCCTGCGAATGTACCGAATCCGTTAATGTCGTGCAGGCGCTGCCAGTCTTGGATCGTGATGTCGTCCATCGCCTTCTCTGTCGAGATACCTGCACAGTTGATAAGGATATCGAGTTTGCCGAATTTGTCTGCTGCCGTTTTCACAGCTTCCGCCCAGTTATCCGCATCTGTTACGTTCAATTTCACGTATTCGACGTTCTCTTTGCCTTCCCACTTCGCTTGGAGAGCCTCCGTGTTAATGTCCGCTGCGACGACTTTCGCGCCTTCCGCTGTGAACAATTTCACCATCATTTCACCCATGCCGGAAGCTCCGCCTGTGATAAATGCTACTTTGTCTTGAAGTCTGCCCATTTGAACCGCTCCTTTTCATGTTGCTAAATCATTTTAACACCTAAATAGTACTCCTATTTTTCGGAAGTTGCAACCGAATGGCTCGCCCGTTTCAGCGTTTCTGCAAGAATCTTCGCACCGGTCACAAGGGCGTCCCGATCGAATGTCATCGCGGGGTGATGGAGACCCGGGCCGAGATCTGCGCCGAGCCCGATCATTGTCGCTTTCAGTTCGGGGTTGCGGATTGTGTAGAAATGGAAGTCATCGCTGCCTGACGTGACGACGTCGGGGGCATAGCCATCTTCACCGAGGACGCTGATGATCGCCTCCCGCGCGATGTCTGCCGCTTCCGCTGACACTTCCGCTGCCGGTGTATAGTCTGTCCAGCTGACGTCGATCGATGTATCATGCAGCTGTGCGATATTCTGGATGCCTTCGTCGATGCGCCGTTTCAGCTGCTGCAGCACATCGTTCGTCTGGGCACGGACATCCATGCCGAACTTCGCTGTGCCCGGAATGATATTGAGGCTCTCGCCGCCCGCTTCGATACGGGTCAGTTTTGCGGAATAGGGCTCGTACGGTGAGAACTGAACGGTCTTCAAATACTGCCCGATTGCGAGCAGCGGATCGATCGCGTTCCGTCCTTGGTGGGGCCGGGCACCGTGCGCGTCCGTCCCGCTGATTTTTCCTTCTGCGAAGTACGCCGCACCGTGCCGGATGGCAGCTGACGCCTTACCGAGCGGCAGTTCCTCTTCCGGTCGCAGGTGGATGCCGAACAGATACGTCAGGTCGTCGGCAGCTCCCCGGTCGATCATCGCATTGGAGCCGTTGCCCTTCTCTTCAGCCGGCTGGAAGATGAACCGGATCTTCCCCCCGAGCGTCTCCCCTTTTAGATAGGAGAGAGCGCCGAGCACCATCGCCATATGGCCGTCATGCCCGCAGGAATGGTTTGCCTGGTACGTTCCGTCGACTTCCTGCCAGAGCGCGTCGATATCTGCGCGGACTGCAGCAATCGGCCGTCCTTCTCCGATTTCCGCGACAGCTCCTGTAACATCCTCGAACGTCTTGAACGGTACGTCCATCTCCGTCAGAATCCGTGCGATTTCTTTTGTAGTCTCGTGCTCATTCCAGCTCACCTCCGGATGTGCATGGAAGTGATCGAACCATTTCCTGATCTGCTGTGCAACTGCCATTGCGCCTTCCCCCTTCGTTATGGACGTCCGATTTCTTCATAAATGGAGAGCAGCCTGCTGAGGATTTCATCGTAAGAATGCTCCCGGACGACCGATTCCCGTTTCCCGTTGTCATCCGCTGCTTCGCCCGAAAGAGCTTCCAGCAGTCCTTTCGCCAATGATTCCACTTCGCGGGGCGGTACGAGAATTCCTGCCCCATCCCCCAGTAAATAAGGCAGGCCGCCGACGTCCGAGGCGACGACTCTCGTCCCGGCGGCCATCGCTTCAAGGGCCACAAGCCCGAATCCTTCATGATAAGAAGGCAGCGCGAGCACATCCGCCGCAGCCAGCCACTTCGCCAGATCCGCCTGCGGCTTCGTCCCTTCGAACGTAATACCGCCGATTTCACTGCTATTGATCCAGCGTTCCACTTCCCCGACATACTCTGTTGAACGTGTCGAACCGATCAAATGAAGGGAAGCATGCGGAAACCGCTCCTTGACGCCCGCAAAAGCCTGCACAAGCTCCAGCACCCCTTTCTCGCGGATGATATTGCCGATGAACAGCAGGACGGGTGCGTCTTCCTGCAGGCCGAGCTCATGGCGCACTTCCGCTTTCGGAAGCGGACGGAACACCGACCGGTCGACGCCCATGCTCATGACGGTGATCCGGCTTTCCGGTACCCCGAAGTCGGAGACGAGCTCCTGTTTCAGCCGTTCGCCGACCGTAATGACATGGTCGGCCCCTTGCAGTACATCCGCCGTAAGGCCTTTGATGCGCGCACTCTTTTTCGCCATTTTATCAATGTCACCGCCATGAATGGTCACCACGTAAGGAATTCCGAACCTCCGTTTAGCTGCAAGCGACAGCAGCCCTGTCGGAAACGCATAATGTGCATGTGTAAGCGCCAGCTTCTTCCGGTTCTTTAGCAGATGAAGACCGGATTTCGCCATCCACGTTCCATACTTGACCAAGGAACGGACTTTGCCGCCTTGCGGATTCGTGATTGCGATGACGTCCGCTTCAATGCCGGCCGACCGCAGCAGACCGACTTGGTTTTTTACGAAAATCCCGTACGTCGGATGTTTCTCCGTCGGGTACATATTGGTGAGTACTGCAATTTTTTTCATATCCAGCCCCGTTCCGCCAACAGCTCCAACGACCGTCAGCATTTCGATATTGTTGGTTACAAAGATACAGCAAATGGGCGGATTTTTCATGTTTCGGCTGAAATACCGACAAAAATAAAAACGCTTTCACCGGAAATACTTCCCGATAAACCGCGCAGTAACAGCATTCTCTATGAATCTACTTCTTTTGTAATGTACTTGTAATATAACTGTAACGGTAATGAGGTTTAGCCTATGCTAAGATGTTCACAGATAAAGTCACTGTCAAAGAAACGGTGCGAAAGGGGAAACTGAAAAACTTATGAAACTCAAACGTCTTGTGGCATTTGGAATCGCCAGTTTATTAATTTCTACGTCCGTACCGTCAATGGCATCTGCTAGTTCTGCAACTGATCTTGTAGCAACCGCTAAAAATTACATTGGAACTCCATACCGCTACGGTGGGACAACCACTGCCGGTATCGATTGTTCAGCCTATACACAGCTCGTCTTCAAAAAGAGCGGAAAATCACTTCCGCGGACGGCTGGCCAGCAGTACAAGCAAGGAAAAGCAGTGTCGAAAAGCAACTTGACGACCGGCGACCTCGTCTTCTTCAATACGAGCGGCCGCGGCGTATCGCATGTAGGGATCTACATCGGATCGAGCAAGTTCATCCACGCTTCGACGAGCAAAGGGGTAACTATTTCCTCCCTTAACGATCCATATTACTGGAAAAGCCGTTATGTCGGTGCAAAGCGCACAGCGACTTTCGGTGAAACAACTGTGGCTTCCAAGCCGGCTGCACAGACTGTCCGGTATGCAACACGCGGGGAAATTGCAAACATTGTAGTCAAAACACTCGGTCTGCACCATTCAGGAAGCGACTTGAACTTCCCTGACGTTACTGCAAAAACACCTTACTATAACGAAATCATGGCTGCTGCAGAAGCTGGCATTTTCAGTGGAAACAGCGACGGCCGATTCAATCCGAATGACGAGCTGACACGTTCACAGATGGCTGTCGTCCTGACACGCGCCTTCGACCTGCCGACTTCGAAAGACGTACCATTCAAAGACGTACCGTCCAACTACTGGGCAATCGACCAGATCGGCGCCCTCTATGCGAATAACGTTACAAAAGGTTACACAGACGGCAACTTCGGTGTCGACGATAAAGTCAAAATCCAGGACATGCAGCGTTTCTTGGACAACCTTAAATAATATAACTATACGTGGAAATCTCTTACTCTAGAGGTTTCCACGTTTTTCATAGTTTCAAACCTGCTCCCGTCTATTTTTCTATGTTTGTAATACGAAAAAGCGCACGGTCCCAACTCATGGGACCGTGCGTCAGACTGTAGACAAAAGGGTTGGAAATCTTACGATTTCCAACCCTTTTGTGTTTTCTTCTTCTAAATTAACAGAGGAGAAACCGGTCGTTGATTTCCGTTCCGGGCGGACGCTTTCCGGGGGGCTTGCCCTCAGCCTCCTCGTCGCGTTGCTCCTGCGGGGTCTTCGCGCTGCGCTGATCCCCCAGGAGTCGCCGCCCTGCACTCCAATCAACTAGGTGTCCCGTAGGACACGTGGGTTGTAGACGAGCCTTCTTGGACAGGTGGTCTCCATGTCCAGCTGGCCAGTTTTTTCAGATTTTGTGCAGCAAAAGAAAGCATCGCCTGCATGGACAATTTTTTTAGCCCCCTCAGGGTTGTCCATCGCATCCCATGCTTTTCTTTCGCATCGGCAAAGACACGTTCAACCGTCTCTTTCCGTTTCTCATAGATTTCTTTGACCTCGTAGTGGTGTCTCAAGTCTTCTGCAACGTCCAGATAGTCCTGCCAAATATGCCGCTGGATCATCTTTTGCTTGTTCTTACTGTGCGTACATTGCTCAATTACCGGGCACGCGGCGCAAATAGAGGGAGAGGAAGCGTATTGGCGATACCCTTCCTTCGTTGTCGTTCGATAGGGAAGGACTTGGCCCTCCGGGCACAGGTAACAATCGAAATGCTCATCATAGACATATTCATGTTTCTTGAAAAACCCTTCTTTGGTCATCGGCCGTTTATAAGGAAGTACCGGTAAAATCTGATTCTCCAAGAGAAAGTTTGCAATCGCAGGGGTCTTATAGGCAGCGTCCGCCGCGACGGCCAACGGTCGTTTCACCTTTTCAATGACCTTCTCAACAAGCGGTTGAAGAATATGACTGTCGTGTACGTTTCCCGGTGTCACAATTGCAGACAGCACAAATCCCTTTTCATCTGTGGCTGCGTGAAAGGAATAAGCAAACTGTTTTGTCCGCTCGTCCTTCACATAGTAGCCGCTTTCTGGATCTGTCGTGGATTCCTTGATTTCCTTGTGTTCCTCTTTCTCGAATTTCTCCGGAGGAAATGGCTTCTTTCCGTGTTTCTCACGGTCTAAGTTGAGCTCCTCCTGGAGCTTCTGTTCATACGCACGGCTCTCTTTGCGAACCGTCTTCTTTTCAAACTTTCGTTTGTTCGCGCTGGCTTTCACATGTGTGGAGTCAATGAATACATGATCCGGGCTCAGCAGGCCATGGTCCGTAATTTCTTTGAGCACGCGGTAGAAAATCTGTTCAAAGAGATCAGTATCTGCGAATCGGCGGACATAATTCTTCCCGAACGTTGAAAAGTGAGGAACTTCAGTATGGAAGCCGAAGCCGAGGAACCAGCGATACGCCACATTGGTCTCAATCTCTTTGATGGTCTGTCTCATGGAGCGGATACCGAAGGTATATTGAATGAATGTCATCTTGATCAAGACAACCGGATCGATGCTGGGACGTCCTACAATCGAATATAAATTCTCAACCAATGGATAGACGAAGGAAAAGTCAAGAGCAGCATCCAGTTTACGGACCAGGTGGTCTTGTGGAACCAATTGTTCAATTGTTAGGATCTCTAACTGGTCGCGTTCATTGACTTGATTTTTTGTCATCATATCCATCACCTCATTGAGTAGTAAGAGACATCAGTTGATTGGAGCGGAGAGCGGCGACTCCTGGGGGATCAGCACGAGCTGAAGACCCTGGACGGAGCAAAGCGGAGGAAGCGGCTGAAGCCGTGCCCCCCGGAAAGCGTCCGCTCGCAGCGGAAATCAACAGTTTCAGTGTTGATTCCATTGTAAAAGAAAAAAGACTGCAGGCAAACTCCAAATCTTTAGAGTTTGTCTACAGTCTGGCGCACGGTCCCAACTCATGGGACCGTGCGTTTCTTGTACGTTACACTTGGAAACGGCTTACTTCCTGCTGGAGTTCGTCCGCAAGGCGCGTGAGGCTTTGGGCGCTTGCGCTGATCTCCTGGCTGACCGCCAGCTGCTCTTCCGTTGCGGTACTTGTTTCGGTTGCTGCGGCAGATGCCTGCGTGCTGAGACGCTGTACTTCTTTTCCGCCTTCTGTCACTTCGTCTGCCATCGCTTGGATTTCCTCGATTGCAGCAGATACGGTTTCCACTTTGGCTGCGACATCCCCCACTGCGTGCTGGATGTCCCGGAAGACGACGCTCGACGTTTCGGTTGCAGTCATTCCGTGTTCGATTTTTTCAACGCCAGCTGCAATTGATCGTGTCGCTTTTTCGGCATCGATCTGTATGATGCTCACCATACTGCCGATCTCCGCAGCCGACTTTTTGGACTGCTCCGCCAATTTCCGCACTTCGTCAGCAACGACTGCGAACCCTTTCCCGGCATCCCCTGCCCGGGCCGCTTCGATAGCTGCGTTGAGCGCGAGCAAGTTGGTCTGTTCTGCAATCCCTGTAATGAGGACCGTCACTTTTTCGATCTGCGATGAATGCTCCGCCATTTCTTCCATGATCTCGCTGGTGTCCTGGATCGTCGTGCGGATTGTTGTCATCTCACCGACGACCTCATCCATGGAAGCGGACCCTTTTCCGACCAACACAGAAACGGATTCTGCTGCGCGCAGCATGTCTTCATTGCTTACAGAAATCTCATTGACCCCCGCAGACAGTTCCGTCATCGACTGGGCGGACTGGCCGGCGATGCGATTCTGCTGTTCACTGCCATGCAGCTGATTTTCCGCTGTCGCTGCAATCAGTTCTGATGATGCGAGACTCTCTTCCGAACTCGCAGACAGTTCCTCTGCCTGCATGGCGAGCTGTTCCGCGGAAACGTTGATCTTCCGGATCATATTGGCGACATCTGCGCCCATCTTATTAAAAGCGTCCGCCATCTCTGCGATTTCATCGCGGCTCCGGACGACGAGCGGATCGATTGAGAAGTTGCCGTCCGCAATGTGATGGAGACCTGCTGTTACGATACCAACAGGACGCGTGATTGATCCGCTGATCCGCCGGGAGATGACGATGCCCGCCAGCACAGCGGCAATTATGGCAATGCTGATGACCAGGATCAGCTGTGTCAGGAGCTGGCCGACTTCCTTGCGTTTTGTCTCGAGCGCCTTATACTGGCTGTCTTTGATTTCTTCTGCCCGGATCATGACGACATTGCCGACATCTTTCGACGCTTCGGACATCCATTTCGCAATATCATCCTTGCCCGCCTCAAGGTTATCGACGACGTTATTCTGAAGTTTCATCGACTTCTCGTTCGCATCGACGAGTGCCCCGTACAGTTTTTTCTTTTGTTTCGTGTCCGCCATCTTGCCGAGCTCTACGATCAGCTGCTCGGACCGTTCATAATCCGTCTGCCGGGCCTCCAGCATCGTCTGATCCTGGTACAGCATGTAGCCGCGGATCTGGCTCTGCATTTCGATCTGTTTAAGGACAAATTCATCCACAAGATCCACTTTGTGCACTTCTTCGTCCAGCATGTGCTCGTAATCGCTGTTCAGCTTGACGAGCAGCAGTATGCTCGCTGCCCCGATCAGGACGAGCAGCAGCATCATAAGGCCGAAACCTTTCCGCAATTTCCCCGCAATTGTCCGTTTCACCCATTCCACCCCGACTTCTTCTCTTTTTTCTGCTACTTCGGAATACCGTAATCGTCTGAATACTTGTAACTAGTTCGATTATATCTGTTCTGACCTCAGAAACCAATACTTTTCGACCACTCTTTAAAAAAATCTCGACTCCTTCGCACTAGCTCAGTTCGGCAGAACAGAAAAAGATCCGACAGCCTAACTGGCAGCCGGATCTTTTTCAATCACTGATGATGGACAGTCCCGATCGTTTCCTGGAAGATCTGAACTGCTCGGTCGATGTCAGCGTCTTTCAGTAATTCTCCGATTTTGCGGATGGCCTCTTCCAGCATTTCCGGAGTCGTGTTGCCCATGTGGCCGATCCGGAACGCTTTGCCTGCCAAGTGGGCAAGCGCACCTGACAGGATGATTCCCTGATCCGCAAGTGAGGCGCGGAATGCTGCGTCGTCCACTCCTTCCGGATAGCGGATGCAGCTGAGCGTCGGAGCGGCATCCTCTTCCTCAGCAAGAGGCACCATCCCGTACTCCCGGAGAGCTGTGCGGACAGCACGGCCGTATGACTCGTGCCGGGCATATCGCTTATCCAGCCCTTCGTCTTCCACAATGCGCAACCCTTCCTCCAGCGCATAGATCATGTTGACGGGCGGGGTTGCAAAGTACTTCGATGGATCCTGCATGATCGGCAGCCAGTTTTCGAGATCGGCATAATAGGCCGGGATGCGGTCCATTGCGCGGCGCGCGGCAAGCGCCGCCTTGCTGAATGCGATGATGCCGATACCGGGCGGGACACCGATCGCTTTCTGGGAGCCTGTCAGGACAATGTCGATCGCAGTATCGTCTCCCCCGAAGTTGCGCTGCATATCTTCCGGCATTGCCGTTGTTGCACAGACACCGTCTACGATCGCAAGGGCTCCGTGCTGCTTGATGAGCGGGATTAGACGGTCCAGATCAGCTTTGACACCTGTCGACGTATCGGCATGTGTGACTGTGACGGCTTTGTACGTATGCTTTCCGAGCTGCCGCTGCACCTCATCCGGCGACACTTGGCTGCCCCATTCCGCCTGCAATACATCGAGTTCATAGCCGAAAGCGTGCGCAAGTTTCGTAAACCGGTCGCCAAAATAGCCGTGACTAATGACGAGAAGCCGGTCGCCCGGTGCCATCGTGTTGACAAGTGCCATTTCCATGACGAGCGTTCCGGATCCCGCGACGATGAATACTTCTCCGTCCGCGTTCAGGATCCGCTTCGTGCGCTCGATTGCTCGTTTGAACCGGCGGACGAAACGGGGGTCGGTATGGGCATGCGTCTCTTCACTCAGCGCATCGTAGATCGAGTCGACGACTGGCGTCGGGCCCGGGATAAGCAGGCTGTCTTTGTTTTTCAAGTGAATTCCTCCAATTATCAGATAGTTGGTATTATAGTCTTCGACATTTTCTCGCTCATTCCTTTTTTCCAGAAGTCTCTGCAATTCCGCCCCATTCAAAAACAGACAGCGTTATGCTGTCTGTCTTGGTAAGACGTCTTTAGTTGGCTTTCTTGTTTTCATATGCAGCGATATAGTCTTCATAACGGAAAGTAAGAGAGATCTCATCCCACCCGTTCAGCAGCATTTCTTTCGAATAGGGATCGATGTCGAACGAAATCGTTTCACCGCTGTCCTGCCGGAGGATTGTCTGCTGTTCCAGATCGACTGTCAGGCATATCGGTGTTACCTGTCCGTCCTTGAGCAGCCGGCTGATCGTTTCCTGCTGAAGCCGGATCGGAAGGATGCCGTTCTTGAAACAATTATTATAGAAGATATCGGCGAAGCTCGGTGCGAGGAGGACCCGGAATCCGTAGTCCAGGATCGCCCAAGGCGCATGTTCGCGGGACGATCCGCAGCCGAAGTTTTCATCGGCGAGGAGGATTTCCGAACCGGTGAAGCGCGGATCGTTTAATACGAATGATTCCTTGGCGCTGCCTGTATCATCGAACCGCCAATGGTGGAACAAGTAACGGCCGAAACCGGTCCGTTCGATGCGTTTCAGGAACTCCTTCGAGATGATCTGATCGGTATCGACGTTTTTCCGGTCAAGCGGTGTCACGATACTTGTTATAGTACGAATTGGTTCCATGAGCACTGCCTCCTTTCTAGTCTTGCAATGCAGGCACTTTCCTGCAGTCGGTGAAACGTCCTTCAATAGCTGCAGCCGCGGCCATTGCCGGGCTGACGAGGTGAGTACGGGCGCCCGCTCCCTGACGCCCTTCGAAGTTCCGGTTCGACGTGGAGGCACAGCGTTCCCCCGCTGGCACGACGTCATCATTCATGGCGAGGCACATGCTGCATCCTGATTCGCGCCATTCGAATCCTGCTTCCTTAAAGATCGTATCGAGACCCTCTTCTTCCGCGAGACGTTTGACGGAGCGTGAGCCGGGGACGACGATAGCAGTCACAGATGGATGGACGTGCCGGCCGGCAATGATCTCTGCCGCTGCTCGCAGATCGCTCAGCCGGGCGTTCGTGCAGGAACCGATAAACACGTGCTGGATCTCGATATCCCGGATCGGCATTCCTTCTTCCAGTCCCATATAGTCGATCGCTTTCTTCACTGCCTCCCGGTCGGACGAAGACGCAATTTCCGACAAGTACGGCACCCGTCCGCTGATGCCCGTGCCCATTGCAGGATTCGTGCCCCATGTGACATGCGGCTCGATCGCGGAGGCATCGATCAAAAGAGTTTTATCATAGACGGCGCCTTCGTCCGAGGCGAGTGCGAGCCAGCGGGCTGCCGCCTCGTCGAACGATTCGTCCGAAGGTGCATGCCGCCGCCCCTTCAAATAGGCGACGGTCGTCTCGTCAGGGCTGATCAGACCGGCCTTCGCTCCTGCTTCGATCGACATGTTGCAGACGGTCATCCGCTCCTCCATCGTCAGATTGCGGATCGCCTCCCCGGTGAATTCGACGATATGGCCGGTGCCGGCATCGATGCCGAATTTCGCGATAACAGCCAAGATGATGTCCTTTGCGGTCACACCCGGCCGGAGGGTTCCCTTGATATGGATATTCATCGACTTCGGCCGGTGCTGCCAGAGTGTCTGTGTCGACAGGACGTGTTCCACTTCGCTCGTTCCGATGCCGAAAGCAATGGCGCCGAATGCACCGTGTGTCGACGTATGACTGTCCCCGCAGACGATCGTCCGGCCCGGCTGGGTCAGCCCGAGTTCCGGCCCGATTATGTGGACGATGCCCTGGTCGGGATGGGTCATATGCGCGAGTTCGATACCGAACTCCCGGCAGTTCCGCTCAAGAGCGTTCATCTGTTTTTCGGCCGTCGGATCTCCTATCTTCGTCACATTCTTTGTCGGGACGTTGTGATCCATCGTCGCATAGCACAGTTCCGGACGCCTGACACGCCGTCCGGCCAGCCGGAGTCCTTCGAAGGCTTGAGGGGATGTCACTTCGTGGAGCAGATGGAGGTCGATGTAGAGCAGATCCGGTTTTCCTTCCTCCTTCACGACGACATGCTGATCCCAGATTTTTCCGATGATGGTTTTCGCCATATACTCTTCCCCTTTCCGTGATGGCTCCTGCTGGCTGCGGTCCGTGACCTGGTCATACGTAGGAAAACATGATGCTGTTCGAGACAGACTGTACGTCGACTTCCTCGGCAACCCGTGATGCCCACTCATCGGTGGACAGCGGCCGGACGCCTTTTGCAGCAACATCCGCTGTGCAGTGGCCTTCTTCGTAGACTGTCTGCACCGCAAGTTCGATGGCCGCTGCCTCGTCTTCCATACCGAACGACTGGCGCAGCATCATTGCCGCGGACAGGATGGCTGCCGCCGGATTGGCGAAGCCTTTTCCGGCGATTTCCGGTGCTGATCCGTGGACCGGTTCGTACAGGCCGAAGCCGTCTGTCCGGACGCTCGCCGACGGAAGCAGTCCGAGCGATCCCGTGATGACCGATGCTTCGTCGCTCAGAATATCCCCGAACATGTTCTCCGTGACGATGACATCGAACGCTCCCGGGTTTGTGATGAGCTTCATCGCTGCCGAATCGACGAGCTGGTGCTCGACTTGGATGTCGGGGTAGGAGACGCGGATATCTTCCACTACTTCGCGCCACAGCCGGCTCGACTGCAGTACGTTCGCTTTGTCGACGGACGTCACCTTGCCTTTCCGCATCCGAGCCAATTCGAAAGCGGCACGGACGATGCGCTCGATTTCGTTCCGTGTGTAGACGAGCGTATCGACAGCCGCGTCTTCGGTTCTGCGGCTCGGTTCCCCGAAATACAGGCCGCCCGTCAGTTCCCGCATGATGACGAGATCGACGTCTTTGGCACGGTCTTCTTTCAGCGGAGATTGATGGAGCAGCGCAGGCACCGCCTTCACCGGACGGATGTTGGCAAACAGACCGAAGTGTTTACGGATGGTGAGCAGCCCTTTTTCCGGCCGCTGGTCTGCTGGATTGCTGTCCCATTTCGGTCCGCCTACTGCGCCGAGCAGTATCGCATCGCTCTGTTCGCAAAGTGTGATCGTTTCATTCGGAAGCGGCGTGCCGGATACGTCGACGGCAGCCCCTCCGATTGCGCCGTGGACAAATTCGAATGAATGATGGAACCTTCTGGCAATGACTTCGAGCACTTTGACGGCACCTGCCGTCACTTCCGGACCGATTCCGTCACCTGGCAATACTGCGATACGTTTTTCCATCATCGTCTCCTCCTTTTTTGTTACAGGACAGCTGCTGCCGCCTGGTTCTTCCTGTGTTCGTATGACTCCCGGACGAGCTGCCGGTTGATGGCATTGAGATAAGCTTTCGCGGATGCTTCGAGCACATCCTGCGCGATGCCCCTGCCTGTCAGCTTCGTGCCGTTGAATTCGAGATTGACGACCGCCTGGCCGAGTGCGTCGCGGCCTTTCCCGATCGAGGAAACTTGGTAATCCAGGATGTGGACATCACCTTTCACGAGCAGTTCGAGCGTATTGAAGATCGCTTCCACGGAACCGGCGCCTGTCGCAGCGACGTGCACCGTGTCACCCGCCGGCGTTGCAGCAGTAACAGTCGCGGTCGGCACGTTGTTCGTCCCGTACTGCACTTGGATATTGTCCAGCTGATAGATCGGGGTTTCGGTCTCTTCGAGCTGCTGTTTCGTGAAGAGCACGAACAGATCGTCTTCGGTGATTTCCTTCTTTTTATCCGCCAGTTCCTTGAATTCCCGAAACGCTGCGTTCATCTGCGTGTCCTCGAGCGCGAAGCCCATTGTGACGGCCCGGTCCTTGAATGCCGCCCGGCCGGAGTGTTTACCGAGAGCGAGCGGCTCCGCCGACGCGCCGATCAGTGCCGGCGTGATGATCTCGTACGTTTCAGGGTTCTTCAGCATGCCGTCCTGGTGGATGCCCGATTCGTGGGCGAAAGCGTTCTTGCCGACGACCGCTTTGTTCGGCTGGATGGCGACGCCGGTCAGCCGGCTGACGAGTTCACTCGTTCGTTTGATCTCTTCCAGCCGGATGCCGCTCTCAAGCTGATACAGGTCTTTCCGGATATGGAGGGCGACGGCGATTTCCTCGAGGGCGGCATTGCCGGCCCGTTCGCCGATCCCGTTGATCGTCCCTTCGACCTGGTCGGCGCCGTTTTCGATCGCTGCGATGGAATTGGCCACCGCCATGCCAAGGTCGTTATGGCAGTGTGCGGACAGTTTCACCCGATCGATGCCGCGAACATTCTCTTTCAGGAAGTGGAACAGCGCGCCGTATTCTTGTGGTGACGCATAGCCGACTGTGTCTGGGATATTGACTGTAGTCGCGCCTGCCGCAATTACTTCGTTCAGGATGCGGACAAGGAAGGCGGGATCCGAGCGGAATGCATCTTCAGCAGACCATTGCACGAGCGGAAATCTGGCCGCTGCATACTTCACCGCACGGACTGCCGTTTCCACGACTTGGTCGGGTGTCTTTTTCAGTTTGTATTCCATATGGATCGGCGACGTGGCGAGGAAGATGTGGACGTGCGGCTCCCCGCCGCCCTTGAGCGCTTCCCAACATGTATCAATATCGCTCTGCACAGCGCGTGCCAACCCTGTCACCGTTGAATCCTTCACCGTATCCGCGATCTGTTTGACCGCTTCGAAATCACCCGGCGAGGAAGCGGGGAATCCCGCTTCGATCACCGATGCGCCGAATCGTTCGAGCTGGCGGGCAATCTTCAGTTTCTCAGCCGTATTCAAGTTGATACCTGCCGATTGTTCACCGTCTCTCAGTGTCGTGTCGAAGAAGTCAATTTGCCGCACCTGCCGTCACCTCTTCCTCTTTTTTCAATCCTTTTTCCACGAATGGCATCATCGCCCGAAGCTTCTCACCTACTTCCTCGATCTGATGAGCAGCTTCTTCCTTCTCGATCCGACTGAAGTTCGGACGGCCGTTTTCGTTTTCCGCAATCCATTCTTCCGCGAACTTACCCGACTGGATATCGTCCAGGATCGACTTCATGCGGCCTTTCGTCTCTGCATCGACGACGCGCGGGCCGGATACGAAGTCTCCCCATTCCGCCGTATCTGACACGGAATAGCGCATGCCCGCCATGCCGCCTTCGTACATAAGATCCACGATGAGCTTCGTCTCATGCAATGTTTCGAAATAAGCGAGTTCCGGCTGATAGCCTGCTTCAACCAACGTCTCGAAACCGGCTTTGATAAGCGAGGTGAGGCCGCCGCACAAGACCGCCTGCTCGCCGAACAGATCGGTGACCGTCTCTTCTTCGAACGACGTTTCGAGCACGCCTCCTCGGGCTGAACCGATCGCTTTTGCGTAGGCGAGCGCAGTGTCGCGCGCTGTACCGGATGGATTCCGATAAACGCCGAACAGTGCAGGCACGCCGGCCCCCGCTTCAAACGTACGGCGGACAAGGTGTCCCGGCCCTTTTGGAGCGACGAGGAAGACGTCTACCTCTTCCGGCGGCTGGATCTGCCCAAAATGGATGTTGAAGCCATGTGCGAAGGCGAGCGACTTCCCTTTCCGGAGTGCGGGTGCAATCTCTTCTTCATACACTTGCTTCTGGCGCTCATCCGGCAGCAGGAGCATGATGACATCCGCCTGTTCCGCCGCTTCCGCCACAGTCGTTACATCCAGACCGTCTTCTTTTGCCTTGTCGTATGACTTGCCGGGACGCACGCCGACGACGACGTCGAATCCTGAGTCCTTCAAGTTCTGAGCGTGTGCATGGCCTTGCGAGCCGTAGCCGATGACTGCGATCTTCTTGCCGGCCAATACGTTTTCGTCGATGTCCTGGTTGTAATACATGTTTGTCATAATGAATTCCTCCTAATGGGTTTTTGAATGTATGGGGTGTTTCATCTCACATGGTTTCAGTCCGCTCACTTCAGGATCGACAGCAGCGGGGACGGGGCTTTCTGGATCTCCCGGACGAACGCTGCAGTACCGGTGCGGGTCAGTTCTTTGATGCCGTACGGTCTCATCAGGTCGATGAACGCATCGATTTTGTCCGGATCGCCGGTGACCTGGTACGTGACGTTGTTTTTCCCGGAGTCGACGACTGCCGCGCGGAATGGTTCAACGAGACTGTTCATCTCGCCGCGGGCGTGTGGCGGTGAAGAAACCTTTATCAGTGCCAGCTCCCGGAGGACGATCGATTTGTCGGTGATGTCGGTCACTTTAAGGACGTCGATCTGTTTTTGCAGCTGTTTGACGAGCTGTTCGATCTTGTTTTCGTCTTCGACATTTACAATGAAAGTCATTTTGGACATGCCTGGCTGTTCGGTATGGCCGACCGTGATGCTCTCGATATTGAACTGCCGCTTCATGAGCAGACCGGTCACCCGGTTGAGGACGCCGCTCTGGTTGATGACCGTGACGGTGATGACTCGTTTCATGGGGCGCTCACTCCAATCATTTCTTGGATTCCTCTGCCGGGGGCGACCATCGGATAGACGTTTTCAAGACGCTTCACCCGGCAGTCGATGACAGCAGGTTCGTCGGACAGGAGGGCTTCCCTAAAGACTGCTTCCGCTTCCTGCATGGTCCTGATCCGGTAGGCTTTCAGATCGTACGCTTCCGCCAGCTTCAGAAAGTCAGGCTGGACGGGGATGAGTGACTGGGAATACCGCTCTTCGTAAAAGGTTTCCTGCCATTGCCGCACCATGCCGAGCGCTTCGTTGTTCAAGATGACGACTTTCACCGGAATCCGGTGCTCCTGCAGCAGCGACAGTTCCTGGGCCGTCATCTGGAATCCGCCATCTCCGACGATGGCGACGACCCGTGCTTCCGGTTTCGCAAGCTGTGCGCCGATCGCCGCCGGGAATCCGAACCCCATCGTTCCGAGTCCGCCAGAAGTCACCCAGCGATCCGAGTGGTTGAGCCCGTAATACTGGGCGGTCCACATCTGATGCTGGCCGACGTCTGTCGTCACAATCGCATTGCCTTCCGTAATTTCGCGGATGAGCTGCAGCGCCTGCTGAGGGAGGACGTGCGATGGATCTTCCTCGTACCAGAGCGGGAAGTTTTTCATCAGCTGGTTCAGCTTCTCAAGCCATGCTTCCGTTTCAGGCGGCTTTCCGGCCTCCTTCAACAGGGACTTGAGCGCCTCTTTGGCATCCGCCACGATCGGAATTGCGGTTGGGACATTCTTGCCGATCTCTGCCGGGTCGATGTCAATATGGATGACTGCTGCGTGAGGTGCGAAACGCTCTAACTTGCCCGTCAGCCGATCATCGAAACGGGCACCGACGTTGAGAAGCACATCACATTCACTGAGCGCCGTGTTGGCGGTATAAGTTCCGTGCATCCCTGCCATACCGAGGAACAGTTCGTGATCCCCTGGGATGCTGCCGAGACCGAGAAGTGTATTGACGATCGGAATCCGGTGCGTTTCCGCGAACTGCCGAAGCTCGGCGGCCGCTTTTGCATGAAGGACGCCTGCACCGGCCAGGATGACCGGCCGTTTCGCCTGTGCAAGCTGCAGGACCGCTTTACGGATTTGCAGGAAGTTCGGATAGAAGGTCGGCTGGTAGCCTGGGAGACAAAGCACTTCTGGCGAATCCGGCACGTTCTCCGCGGAAGCCGAGGCAATGTCTTTCGGGATATCGACGACGACAGGGCCCGGCCTGCCTGTCGTAGCGATATGGAAGGCTTCCTTGACAATCCGCGGAAGGTCTTTGACGCAGCCCACCTGGTAATTGTGCTTCGTGATCGGCTGGGTGATGCCGATAATATCCGCTTCCTGGAAGGCATCCGTACCGATGACGCCAGACGCGACCTGCCCGGTGAAGACGACGAGCGGGATGGAATCCATCATGGCGTCCGTGATGCCTGTGACGAGATTGGTTGCACCGGGACCTGACGTCGCGATGACGACGCCCGGTTTGCCGGAGACACGTGCATACCCTTCCGCTGCATGGATGGCGCCCTGCTCGTGTCTCGCAAGAATATGGCGGATCGGCTGTTTGTACAGCGCATCATAGATCGGCAGCACGGCCCCCCCTGGATAGCCGAAGATCATGTCGACCCCCTGTTCTTTCAGCGACCTGATCAGAATGTCAGATCCGTTCGCCGGACGCATCGGCGCAGCATCTGCATCCGCTGCAGCCGGTGCCGTCTTCAACTTCATTTCCGTACTCATGTGCATCTCTCCCTTTCCTTGTCACTGCCTGCCGGTCTGGCAGCAGCCGGCCTATTCCAATGAAAACAAAAAAGCTTTTCCTCCCCGCGCAAAAAAGCTTGCGCAAGGGATGAAAAAGCTTTCATGGTACCACCCTTGTTCACGGCAACGATCACCGCCTCATGGACACGGGCTCAAGGCCCGCGTCCTTTTGCATAACGGACATGGACTGTCCGGGTCAGCCTACTTCGTTCAGCTGTCCACTCCGAGGGGATATCGCGCTGGCTGCATTGCCGGCTCCCACCACCGCCGGCTCTCTGTGAATGCAGAATTCCAGTCACTTTTTCCTCATCATCGAGTTGTCTATTAAACTTTCATGACGCCGCCTGTGCTGGCTGAAGTCACCAGCTTGGCGTAGCGTGCGAGATATCCTTTTTTAATCTTCAGTTCGAACGGTTGCAGCTTTTCGCGGCGTGCTGCCAATTCTTCGTCAGCTACAGCCAATTCAATCGTGCGGCTCGTCAGGTCGATCGCGATTGTATCACCGTCTTCGACAAGCGCGATCGGTCCGCCTTCCGCCGCTTCCGGGGAAATGTGTCCGATGGAGATACCGCGTGATGCACCGGAGAACCGGCCGTCCGTGATGAGCGCCACTTTCGTCCCGAGCCCCCTGCCGGCGATCGCCGCAGTCGGTGCGAGCATCTCCGGCATGCCCGGCCCGCCTTTCGGTCCTTCGTAGCGGATGACGACGACGTGACCTTCCTTAACCGTCCCGTTGTCGATGCCTTCCTGTGCGGCTTCCTGCGATTCGAAGACGATCGCCTTGCCCGTGAACTGCTTGATGGATGGATCGACCGCCCCCACTTTAATCACCCCGCCGTCCGGAGCGATGTTACCGAACAGGACGGACAACCCGCCTGTCGAACTGTATGCATTTTCCGGCTTTCGGATTACTTCTTCATTGCGGATAGGCCGGTCTTTCACATTTTCATAGAGCGACTTGCCGGTGACGGTGATCCGGTCCGGGTGAACGGCTCCTTCGATTTCGCATAATTCTTTGATGATGGCGCTGACGCCTCCCGCCAGGTGGACGTCGTGCATCGTATAATCGGAGGCAGGGCTGATCTTCGATAAATACGGGATTCGCTTCGCGACTTCGTTGATCTGCCGGACGTCATACTCGATTTCCGCTTCGTGTGCGATGGCTAGCGTGTGAAGCACCGTATTCGTTGAGCCGCCCATCGCCATGTCGAGTGCGAACGCGTCGTCGATTGTCTCTTTCGTGATGATATCGCGCGGCTTGATGTCTTCCTTGACCATTCGCACGAGATGCTGCGCGGCTTCCTTGATGAGCCGGTGCCGTTCGTCCGATGTAGCGACGATCGTGCCGTTGTCCGGGACCGTCACGCCGAGCATTTCCATCAGCGAGTTCATGGAATTCGCGGTGAACATCCCGGAACAGCTGCCGCATGTCGGACAGGCGCTCTGTTCGATATCGAGCAATTCTTCCGCTGTCATGGATCCTTGCTTATAGGAACCGACACCTTCGAAGACGGAGACGAGAGACAGCGGTTTTCCGTCCGCTGAAGTGCCGCCTTCCATCGGTCCTCCTGAGACGAAGACCGACGGAACATTCGTCCGGACAGCGGCCATCAGCATGCCCGGTGTAATCTTGTCGCAGTTCGGGATATAGAAGACGCCGTCGAACCAGTGGGCGTTAATGACCGTTTCAGCCGCATCGGCGATTAGTTCCCGGCTCGGCAGCGAATACCGCATACCGATATGCCCCATCGCGATGCCGTCATCGACTCCGATTGTGTTGAACTCGAACGGGATACCTCCTGCTTCCCGTATAGCCTCTTTCACCACTTCTGCGAACTTATTCAGGTGCATATGGCCCGGAATGATATCAATATAGGAGTTGCACACCCCAATGAACGGTTTCTCCATATCTCTCGAACGGACACCGGTCGCATACAGCAGACTCCGATGCGGCGCCCGGTCCACACCTTTCTTGATCATGTCACTTCTCAATACAGTTCACTCCTCACAATGGCACTGGCGGATGGACAAATCTCTCAGCCGGTCAGCGTCAGCAATCCGTCCCGCTGAAATAGATTGTTGTAATCATATAGCGAAAGAAATCAAGAGTCAACCGTGTTTTTTAAATTATTGCTCTATTTTGAATAGACAATAAAAATGTATACGCTTACAATGTTGATGTATAGCGATATATTGCATAAAGACCTTTTTAATAAAAAATTTTAAGGAGGGAGTTCTCCCGACTGAAATACTTTTCGACAAAATTCGCAGTGTTCACATGTGTGGATAACTTTCTCCACGCTATCCACTCCACTATGGCGGTATTCATCCCTATTACGAACAGGTTGTCCACAAGTTGCCAACGGAACAGTGTGGACAATCGAACGGTTGTTCTTTTTCGAGTTATCTGATAAGTTATACACAACCCGCTTTCCCTGCAGCTGGGGAAATGATGAAACTCTGCCGGAAGAAGGTGACTTGTCATGAATAGACTCCCCGATACCCTCTTGATCGAATCGTATTACAAAGCCATGGAGCTGGAGCTGTGTGCTGATTTTATCGACTTGCTGAAACGTGAAGTGGATAAGCGCTGCCTGCTTTGTTCTTTACACTAATTGCCGCAAGATCACTTGCCACCAAGAAGGGAAAGCGGTGTTGACCAGTTGTCTATACAGAAAACCCCTTGCCTTTTTCAAGGTCAAGGGGTTTTCTGTGTACTGCCTTATACGGTAAAGCGCTGGATCATTTCCTGGAGTTCTACCGCTTTGCCGCTCAAGTCTCTGGCGACTGCGTTAATCTCTTCGATGGTAGCAAGTTGTTCCTCCATTGCCGCTGAATTCTGTTCAGTCTGCTGCGATGCCGTTGAAGCGTGACCTGCAATTTCAGCGACAGAAGCAGATACTTCTTCCGCACTCGCGGAAATCTGTTCGGTGGAAGCGGAGATTTCTTCAATCTGCTCCGTCATCTTCTGGACTGACTCGATGATCTCCAGGAATGACTGTCCGGCATCTTCAATTACCTTTACACCCTGTTCAACGTTTGTCATGCTCTCCGCTACAGAGTACTCAACATTTTTAGTATCCGCCTGGATGTCCGCAGTCAGCTGGACAATCCGACTCGCCGAAGCTTTCGATTCCTCCGCAAGTTTCCGGACTTCATCGGCCACGACGGCAAACCCTTTTCCGTGTTCCCCGGCCCGCGCAGCCTCGATCGCTGCATTGAGCGCCAGCAGATTGGTCTGCTCGGTGATACTCGTGATGACGTTGGTGATGCTTTCAATCTCGGACGACTGGCGGCTGAGCCGCTGAATCAGTTTCGACGTTTCTGTCGAGGACTCATGGATAATCCCCATCTGTTCCTTCGCAGTGTGGATAGTCTTTTCACTATTGTTCGCAACGGATAATGTCTGTTCGGCGGCATTCTGCAGATGTGCCGATGACTCGGCGATCCGATGTACACCGGAAGCCGTTTCTTCCATAGCGGTGGCACTCTCGCGGGCAGAAGCAGCAGAAACAGCCGAGCCTTCTGCCATCTGTTCAATCGATCTTGTTATCTCCTCGGAGGAATCTGCCACTTCATGTGTGCTTGCCGACAATTCTTCAGCAGAGGCTGTCAGGTGAAGTGCATTGTCGCTTACGCCGCTGATCAGCTCGCGCAAGTTCCGTTTCATGTCATTAAAAGACTGCGCGAGGTCATGGAGCTCATCCTTTGAACGGACTTCGATGTCTTCTTCTGTCAAGTTCCCTTCAGCAATGACGGCAGCCGAGGCAGATAGTTTCCGGATCGGCCTTGAAATGATGCGGCTCATATACTCAGAGACTGTTCCTCCGATAACCAGGCTCAGAGCCGAGGCGATCAACAGGGTGATGACCGCAGTATCCATCAGGTTTTCAGCTTTATCCCGCCCTGCTGCCAGGTGCTCATTCTGATAGGCGACCATCCCTTCTGCCGCTTCCCGGATTTGGTTATTGAGCGGGCGCATTTCTGTTTCCAAGTAAGCCACAGCGCCTTCTGTGTCTCCCGCTTTCCGCAAAGAAATCACTTTAGCGGAGGCTGTTTTGTAGGCAGCCGACGCCTCAAACGCTTGCTTCAGAAAATTTTTCATTTCATCCGAATGAACAAGCGGTTTCAACTGCTCCAGCACCTCCAGCTGCTTGGCTGAATGGTCTTCAAAGTTGGTGAGGTCTTCGTCGCGACCCATCAGAATGTAGGAGCGTACGTAAAAACCCTGGAGAGCGCTCTCCACTTGTACTTCCTTCGCGTGGACAGTCTGAGTGACCCGGCTGTCAAGCAGATCGGCGTACTCCGCTTTTACTTTTGATAGTGCTGCGTAGTTCCATACCGCGGCCAACAGCACAATGGCGAGAACAACACCGAATGCTGTATATAGTTTTTTCCCGATTGACATGTTCCATCTCTCATTTCTCGTTAATATACGTTCACAATCTATATTTCGGTTATTTCACAAAGGTATTTTATACTTGGAAGTCTTCTGATAATAATGTTATTTTTCTAATAACTTTCTTTTTGAGTTGGGCAAACCGACAAAAAAGAGACGCAGAAGCTGCGTCTCTCAGACTGTAGACAAACTCTAAAGATTTGGAGTTTGCCTGCAGTCTTTTTTCTTTTACAATGGAATCAACACTGAAACTGTTGATTTCCGCTGCGAGCGGACGCTTTCCGGGGGGCACGGCTTCAGCCGCTTCCTCCGCTTTGCTCCGTCCAGGGTCTTCAGCTCGTGCTGATCCCCCAGGAGTCGCCGCTCTCCGCTCCAATCAACTGATGTCTCTTACTACTCAATGAGGTGATGGATATGATGACAAAAAATCAAGTCAATGAACGCGACCAGTTAGAGATCCTAACAAGTGAACAATTGGTTCCACAAGACCACCTGGTCCGTAAACTGGATGCAGCCCTTGATTTTTCGTTCGTCTATCCACTGGTTGAGAATTTATATTCGGTAGTCGGACGGCCAAGCATTGATCCGGTAGTCCTGATTAAGATGACATTCATTCAATATACCTTCGGCATCCGTTCAATGAGACAGACTATCAAAGAGATTGAGACCAACGTGGCGTATCGCTGGTTCCTTGGCTTTGGCTTCCAAACTGAGGTTCCTCACTTTTCAACGTTCGGAAAGAATTATGTCCGCCGGTTTGCGGATACCGATCTCTTCGAACAGATTTTCTACCGTGTGCTCAAAGAAATTACGGACCGAGGCCTGCTGAGCGCTGATCATGTTTTCATTGACTCCACACATGTGAAAGCCAGCGCGAACAAGCGAAAGTTTGAAAAGAAGACGGTCCGGAAAGAAAGCCGTGCGTACGAACAGAAGCTCCAAGAGGAGCTCAACTTGGACCGCGAAAAGCACGGGAAGAAGCCATTTCCTCCAGAAAAATTTGAGAAGGAGGAACACAAGGAAATCAAGGAATCCACGACAGACCCGGAAAGCGGCTATTATGTGAAGGACGAGCGGACAAAACAGTTTGCATATTCCTTTCACGCAGCCACAGATGAAAAGGGATTTGTGCTGTCTGCAATTGTGACACCTGGAAATGTACATGACAGTCATATTCTGCAGCCGCTTGTCGAGGAGATTATTGAGAAGGTAAAACGACCGTTGGCGGTCGCGGCAGACGCTGCCTATAAGACCCCTGCGATTGCAAACTTTCTTTTGGAGAATCAGATTTTACCGGTACTTCCTTATAAACGGCCGATGACGAAAGAGGGTTTTTTCAAGAAACATGAGTATGTCTATGATGAGCATTTCGATTGTTACATGTGCCCGGAGGGCCAAGTCCTTACCTATCGTACGACAACGAAGGAAGGGTATCGCCAGTACGCTTCCTCTCCTACTATCTGTGCCGCATGCCCGGTAATTGACCAATGTACGCAAAGTAAAAACAAGCAAAAGGTGATCCAGCGGCATATTTGGCAGGACTATCTGGACGTTGCAGAAGACTTGAGACACCACTACGAGGTCAAAGAAATCTATGAGAAACGGAAAGAGACGGTTGAACGTGTCTTTGCCGATGCGAAAGAAAAGCATGGGATGCGATGGACAACCCTGAGGGGGCTAAAAAAATTGTCCATGCAGGCGATGCTTTCTTTTGCTGCACAAAATCTGAAAAAACTGGCCAGCTGGACATGGAGACCACCTGTCCAAGAAGGCTCGTCTACAACCCACGTGTCCTACGGGACACCTAGTTGATTGGAGTGCAGGGCGGCGACTCCTGGGGGATCAGCGCAGCGCGAAGACCCCGCAGGAGCAACGCGACGAGGAGGCTGAGGGCAAGCCCCCCGGAAAGCGTCCGCCCGGAACGGAAATCAACGGCCGGTTTCTCCTCGGCTGATTTAGAAGCAGAAAACACAAAAGGGTTGGAAATCATAACGATTTCCAACCCTTTTGTCTACAGTCTGAGAGACGCAGAAGCTGCGTCTCTCTCATACTTGCTTATTTCAGTTCGTATTTCGCATAGCCGTCTTGAGATGGGCCGACATATTGAATGCGTGCATCATCGCCGATGTACTTTTTGCCTTTGTCGGATGTTTCGAAGATCATCTTGGCACCTGAGACCGGCTGGATGGACCAGTTGTTGTCAGCAGATGGGTCAAGCGGATCGTTCGCTACCATGTAGTCGACAATCGCCTGGCGGTTTTCGTACTGGTAGGCAATTGTGTCGCTAGCATTCCGGACACCCGGGAAGTTGCCGCTTGCCCGGTAGTTGTTCGTGACGACTATGAATTTCTGAGCCGGGTCGATTGGCTTGCCGTTGAACTGGAGGTTCTTGACACGGTTTGCGTCCTTGTTCACGACTTTCCCGTCGCCGTCGTATTTGTTCGGCTGCGTCACATCGTATTCGTAGGAGACACCGTCGATGACGTCGAACAGGTACGAGCGGTAGTTCGTGTTCAGCACGTTCTGTTCGCCGGATTTCGACGGATCGATCTGGTTGAACTGACCGCCTGACATTTCGAGCCATTCTTTCACATCGGCACCTGTCATGACAAGGCCTGTAATCGTGTTATCGAACACGTAGAGATCTGCCATGTTCTTGATGGCGATGTCGCCCGCCGGGATATCCGTGTAATAGTCAGAGCCATACCGGCCGCCGGCTTTGAACGGTGCCCCTACGGACAGTACCGGCAAGTCTGCGTATTCAGTACCTGTAATCTGGCTTTCGACATAACGTTTCTGAGCATCCGTCACGATTTGGATGGACGGATCATCTTTTACGAGCGCAAAGTAGCTTGTGATATCCGCTGTCGTCTTGGAAACCGGTGTGCGGATGTAATCGAGCGTGCCTTCATGTGACTTGCTGACTGCGTCCATGACACCCTGGTGCACGTCTGTCGATTTTTCATCGACTTGGCGCAGGGAGCCTTTGCCGGAAAGAATAGACCATTTGCCATCTTTCAGCTTCAATTCATAGTCAAGCAGTCCGAGGTGGCTGCCGAATTTACCCGGCATGACAACCGGTGTTCCGTTCAGCGTGCCCGCTTCCTGGTCTGCATTCTTCACATCTTTGAAGTCGCCTGGGAAGAGTGCGTGGTTGTGGCCGGTCAATACGCCGTCCACACCGTCCAGCGCTGAAATCTGCCAAGTGACGTCATCTGCATTCTTTTCCGCTTTTTCGTTTCCGATTCCGGAGTGTGCAATGACGAACACGAGGTCCGCTCCTTGCTTCTGCACTTCAGGAAGGAACTTCTGTACAGATTCCGCAGCGTCTTCCACGGTCACTTTACCTTCGAGGACCGCACCGTCCCAACGGAGGATTCCCGGTGCGACGACACCGATCACGCCTACTTTCAGCTGGTGCTTAGCGCCTTTGGAATCCGTGACTTCCTTGTTCAGGATCGTATAAGGCTGGTAGCGGTTTTTGCCGGTTTTCACATCATAGACGTTGGAATTGAGTACCGGCATGCCTGCTGTTTCGATCACTTGGTCCAAATAGTCGAGACCGTAGTTGAATTCGTGGTTCCCGAGCGACATGACGTCATAGTCAAGCGCTTGCATTGCCGCGAACGAAGGGTGCACTTCGCCTTTTTTCAGCGGGTTGACACTCACTTCATACGTGCCGAGCGGCGTACCCTGGATCAGGTCGCCATTGTCGAACAGCAGGGTATTCTTCACTTCAGAACGTGCCTTGTCGATCAGGACGCCGACTTTCGCGAGACCATAATCCTGCACGACTTTGTCTTGGTAATAATCGTAGTTTACAAGGTTCATATGAAGGTCTGTTGTCCCCATGACACGCAGGGCGACGGTCGCATCGTCCTGTTCCGGTTTGCCCGGGTGCTGCTGGCTCACTTTCACCAGACGGTTGACGATTGCGCGCATTTCGTTTTTCATCACTGGCTGTTTCGGTTTCGCTGTACGGTCCGAATAGCCTTTCATGAGGCCGAGTCCGATGCTTTTCGCCATTTCAGGACGCAGCGAAGCACCGAAGTCCTTCTTGTCCTTGAAGCGGTCAAGCAATGACATCGGGTACGTTTTGTCTGTTTTGGCTGCACGCGCGGAAATGACAAATGCCTGTTCGCGCGTCAGTGAGCCGTTTGTATCGAAGAGAGTTGCCGAACGGCCGTGTACGAGGCCGGCTTTCACAGCGGCTTCCACGTATGGAGCAAGCTGCTTGTCCACGTCCTTGAACGTGATGGACGAACCGTCACCTGTCTGCAGATTCAGAGCAGTGACCACTTGTTTGGTGAATTCACCGCGTGTTGCTTCGTCATGTTTAGCGGCACTGGCAGTTTGGGGTATAATCATACTGCCGAGTGCTAGTAAAACGACGAGCAGACTGAATCCAATTTTTTTCATGAAGGACATGCTTCATCTCCCTTTCGGATTAGAGTTTTCAATCTATTAAAACATACCATAGATTGCGAGAGGTTCCAACAACAGATATGCCTCGCCAGGCCAGTAACGAAAGCCTTTCCACCAAAGAATTGAAAAATGGTATATCCGGCATATTCTGCAATGTTCAACCCTATGAGTATCGTATTGTGAAAAAAGAGAGGATGGTTCGAATGCTTGAAGAAAACGTGAAGAAAATTGTCCGGAGTGCGTCTTTGGACATCGAACAGCAGCATACGCTGCCGGATGATGTACTTCAGATTGTGTACGATGAAAAGCTGTTCAAACTGTTCCTGCCGGAAACCCTCGGCGGACGCGGGCTGTCACTGCCGGACGCAGTACGCGTCTTTGAAGAGGCAGCGGCTGCTGACGGATCGTTCGGATGGCTTGTGACGATCGGTTCCGGCGGCAATATGTTTTTGGAGAACATGACCGGACTGCAGGCCGAAGAGCTATTCACTCCTGCGGACGCCGTCATTGCCGGCAGCGGACAGCCAACCGGTGAAGCGCACGAGGAGGACGGCGGCTATCGGGTCTCCGGCGAATGGCATTACTGCAGCGGTGCTCCGTATGCCTCGATGTTCACGGCCAACACGATGATCTGGCAGGACGGCACGGCAACAGAGGAAGTGCGGGCCTGCATTTTCCTGCCGGATCAGGTCGAGATCATCGAGGACTGGAATGCCTTCGGACTTCGCGGAACAGCCAGCCATACGATCCGCGTGCATGATGCCTTCGTCCCGCGGGAGCGTACATTCTCGGTCACCGATAAGCAAAATGCAGTCGGCCTGCCGGTGCATAACTTCCCCTTCGTCCAATTTTCGCAAGTTTCCTTTGCCGCCGTCTGCCTTGGCCTCACGTCACGTTTCCTGGAAGAGGCACACTTGCTTGCCGAGCGTTCGAAACCGCATTGGTCCTCTGAAAAAGTCGCTGTAACAATGCGGCTGCTCAAAGAACAGCAGCATCGCTTCAGCGAGGCGGAGCAGCTCTTCCATACCGCCGTTTCCCGGCGATGGGACATGCATCTCGACGGCAGGCTCGACGAACACGAATTGGAGCAGCTGTCCGCTGTGTGCATCGAAAGTGCCGACATCGCCACCGACTGCGCCGTCCAGCTGTTCCGTCGTCTCGGCATGCAGGCCGTCCTGGAATCGACTCCCGCCAACCGGGCGTTCCGCGACCTGTGGACAGCCGGACAGCACGGCTTCCTCCAACTCTGAGTCTCACACCAACAGGCTTCCCTCAACCAGAAGCCTGTTTTTTTACGGCATCTTTTTTTGGGTTCCTTTTTTTCGGTACCTGTGCGCCACACAATTCAGACACGATTCCGAATCGTTCTACGTCGTCAATCAATTCCCGTTGTCATCCGATTCCCTCTCACCTGAAAGAAGAGCGATGCACAAGGCACCGCTCTCCATCCAATCTATTCAGCTCGCTTTTCCAGCCCATGGCCATTGGATGCCCGGCTTCGTCAGCTTCCGGCCGTACCGGTCGAACAGCTCGACACTTTCAGAAGAAGCTCCGTTGACGTAGCGCAGCTTCAGTACATTTTCCGCTCCGAAAATCCGGACCGGGTTCGTGCCGTCCACGACGACATCACTCTGAACGGTCCATTTCGTATCGATCGTGAGCCCTTTTTCACCCGGCTTCAGGATGACCTGGTTGCTTGCGAAACCAAGTCCGCTTAAGATCGCGTACTGACCCGTCAGCGTAATGCCGTTTTTGACGCGCGAACGGAAATCCATCGTGATCGAGGAACCTTTCGCGTCCACCGTCAAGCTCGGCTTCTTGTAGTTCAGCAGCAGATAGACCTTTGACACCGGCACGTGCTCCCACTCGAACGGCTCTTCTGCAGCAGCCGTCTTCAGCGCAAGCTGCACGAGGACCGGATCATGGTCGCTCGCACGGCCGGCCATGTCCGTGTAGTCCGCATTCACATGCAGCATGTCGATCTGCGCGTCATCCGCCAGATTGTTCGACACGAGGACATGGTCCAGCACTTGGGAATTCCCCTGGTAGACATACGAATACCGGTCCGCCTCGTCGACTTTGTTGACCAGATTCGTCATCCGATCCCCTTCCAGGATTTTGAGGGAATCCGTGAACTGGAAGTCGTTGTAGTCCCCGACAGATACGATGTTCGCATCTGGGTTCTTCGTTTTCACATCATCGATGAAATCATGGACGATCTGCGCAATTTTCTTACGCTGGATTTCACTGTTGTATACAGGCGGCTGGACCGCACCGAACAGCGGTGTGTCTCCGCCTTTCGAATTCCAGTGATTCGCGATGACGATGACATCTTCCCCATCGAACGTGAACTCGGCCGCGAGCGGCTTGCGGCTGCTCTTGAACGCGTCATTCATCGGATCGATGCGTCCCGGGTTCAGCGTCAGGCCGCCGTTCTCGTAACCGACCGCTGAAACTGCATCACCGTGGGGCGCTCCGTCTTTCAGCGAGACCCGCTCCGGATTGTACAGGAAACCGACACGGATATTGGCGTTCGGCTGCCCGCCGTCTGCGTTGTTCACCGGATCGATGTTGACGTACTCATACCTCACACCACCCGCATCCGTGATCGCCTGGATGAGACGCTCGTAGCTTTCGTTCGCTTCCGGCCCGCCTGCATCCGGTCCGTTGTTGTCCTGCACTTCCGTCACGCCGACAATATCCGGGCTCTGCATGTCCACGGCAAACGCGCGCGCCAGTTTTCGCGCTTTGTCGTCGGATGTCGTCTTCGTGTTATTCGAGAAGTTCTCCAAGTTATAGGAAGCGACTGTCAGTTTCGACGGATCCTTCACGATCGTCGTTTTCTCAGGCACAGCCGGCCCTTTCACATACTTGTCCTGCATCTCTTCCAAACCGACGAGTATCTTATAGTTCTGGTATGAATACCCGACCACCCCGGTGATCGGCCCTTCGAACCGGTCGCCGGTCGCCACTTCAAAGTCCCGTGCCGTCGTATTCGGCTCCAGTCGGAACTGGATCAGATCTGCATTCGGCTTGTCCTTCCGAAGCAGGACGCCGCCATTTTTCGTATCGGTCTTGCGGCTTGCCAGCACGGTCGCCAGATCACCATTCTGCTGCGGGCTGACCGCTTTCACCGTACCGACTTGGACACGCATCGCTTCGCGGCTCTCCCAGAAGTCGCCCGCGTATTTCGCCGGGTCGAAGTCCTTCAAGCCTTCGCTCAGGATGGCGTCTTTCGGCAAGTTCGACTCGTCGATGATGAATGGCGCCGGCAATGCTACGCCGCGCTCCAGCACGTCGACCTTCCCGCCGCGGTCGTTGCGGACGTTGATCTGCGTCGTCTTCAGATCGGTCTCCTGACGGTCGGAAAAGCCGTCGATCGCATATTCGCTCACTTGCCCGCTGACCGACACGTAGTCGCCTTCCTTCAAGTTCCACGTATCTTTTCCGCTGTACAGCACGATCGCTTCCGATGTGTTCAAGTCGCCATCCCGCTCGTCATCCGGCGCCTGGATATGATAATACGTCGACCCCTGGATCGCGTATTTGTACGTCACGATCCCTTTTACGCCTTCGACGACTTGTCCGGCGAATGGCGAGTCATGCCCCGGCCCCTGGATGTCGTGGATCTGCAGTGCGTCGGTGATGAAGTAATCGAATGTCTGCACAGCACTCGTGCGGCCGTCCTCAGTTTTCGCGATGGCTTTCAGCTGGACACTGTCCGTAATGGCAAGCGGCTCTGCATACGTCGAGCCATTTTTCACCGGATCCGTTCCGTCCAGTGTGTACAGGATTTCCGCTCCGACTGTCCCTGTCGTCAGCGTGACGTTCACGCTGTCGATGAACGTACCGCTTCCCGGAGCTGCCGTCACAGGCTGTACGACAGATGCGTCTTCGACGATGTCCGTCTTGCTGCGCGGGATGACTTGGTAGATATCGTCGAACTGCTGGACGATTCCGGTGATCGAATCATACGTCATGCCCGCCTGGAGACCGAGAGTATCCGTCTCGTCACGCACTGTGAATTCCGTTCCGTCCGTCGCGATGAAGTTCGCCCAACCAGTACCCGATTCTTTGCTCGATAAAGTGACGTTGTGGATCGCGACAAGCCTGGATTCCGTATCTTCCCCGACTTCCGCACCGGTGACCGTTGCTGCGTCTGGCACTACCGAAGCTGATTTTGCGACGAGTTTCGCACCGTCCAGCTGCAGAAGCCCGCGGTAGTCGGTGAGTTTGCCGGTGACGGTCACTTCATCGCCGACTTCAGCGGCAAGACTGATCGGACGGATGGCGATGCCGCCGGTTTCATCTTGGATTGAAATGGTGTTTTTCAATTTAGCAGTGACAATTCCGGTAACTGTTGCTTCCTGTCCTGCCGGCAATGCCCGCGCCTCCGCGATGGACAGGCTGTCAGCTGGAACTTCCGGGACTTCCGGCACTGTCTCTCCGGAAGACGTCAGTTCGTGTGTGCCGAGATACGAGAATGTGTCTTTCGGGTATTCCGTCCATTCTTTCGTCCGGTCGAATGGACTGTCGATCGCCGAGCTGCCCTTCAGGACCGTGGAATTGCGGACGAGTGTCATATCTGTTCCCCAGTTCTCCCGTGCGCCCACTTGGCCGAAGGAATCGATCGGGGTCTGGCCTTTTTTCAAGACGAGGGCGTCATCTCCATTGAAGTTTGTGACACCGCCTGTTTCCAGGTCGCCTTTCTCCTTCAGTTCAGCGCTTGCCTGGTTGTGCACGATGACATAAGTCTTTCCATGTTCGAGCGTTCCTGAGAGTTTCAGCGTACTTGTCGGCTTCACTGCGCCGTTCGCATACATTTCGATTGAATAGTTTTCCAATTCAATTGCGGCACCCGTGCCGTTGTACAGCTCGATTGCCTTATTGAAACCCGTCCCTTCGACATACTCAGACAGGAGCAGATCCGATGCCAGCACAGCAGGCGTTTCCGCTGCATGTACAGGCACTGTCGGTACTGCCACTCCCGCAACCAATGACGCCGCCATCATAGAATTCAACCATTTCTTTCCCGTACGACCGTGCATTCCCTCACACTCCTTAGTGGACTGAATCCCCCGCGGCTTATTATGCTGCCGAAAGAATTCTATTTTCAAAGTTATCGTACCATTGTGCCACCAGAGCGGCTATGCGCCTTTCCGGGAATATTTGGTGATTTATTGTAGGCGGAATTGCACAGACGGCTGCCATCCGGAACAGGGAGTTAGGCATACAAAAACCAGTCCCCTGCTGGAGACTGGTTGTTCGGATGTGCAGACAATCACGATTCCAAAGGGGGGTAGACGATCGTCGAATCTCCCTCTATGATCGGCATCGCACCCCACTTGCCGAGCTCATGGGGGATGAGTTCCGCCGATCCGTCGCGCCGCGGCACGATATGGGTGACCGTCCAATCGTGTACGGCGAGCCAATTGCTGATCAGCAGTCGGTGGCACCTTGCCGGATGACGCTCCGAACAGCAATATGCCGTCTTCGTTTCCGCTGCGAACTGCATCAGTTCATCGATGCCCTCCCGGAAACAATGCGACAGCGTATAATCCGCATAATTATGGAAAGACTCGTTCTGCCATCCGTCATTCAGGGCAGGTGAAATCAGCTGGGACGGCTGCCGTCTCCCGCCGAGCTGTTCAATGTGCATATAGCCGATTCCTGCGGCCGGCAGCCAGTCCCCCATCCGTTCTTTCGAGAACCAGGGAAACTTCCGGCTGCCGGGAAATTTGCGCACATCGACGAGCAGCTCGATGTCCGCCTCCTTCAATAAGCGGATGAATTCCTCTTCTGTATGGTTGTAATGACCGATCGAATAAATATCCATTCCTGCTCATCCTAACATCCTTTTTCTATACACGTCCCCGCAACAGGCCCCGCTGAAACTTCCTGTTTTGCGGATTACATTATATAGTACGTCCTGCCATCAGTTCACGTGTTGTTCACAACTTTATGTTATAAAACGAGTGGCCCTATTTTCCTTTACATACTGAATTGATTCGAATGAGAAATGTCGACGAATAATAAGTTACCCGGAGGTGGGAAATTGAAGAAAAGAAGCAGCAGCCGCTTTTGGCGATGGCATTTCTACGGTGCCCTGTTCATGGCGCCGCTGCTCATCACCCTGACTTTAAGCGGAATCGGCTATCTGTTCTACACGGATGTCGAGAACGTCATTTACGAGGATCTATTTTTCGGGAACAGTCCTGAAACGTATCAGCTGACGATCGACGAAGGGATCTCGCTCGTCAAGCACGAAAACAAAGGCTTCGAAGTCTCGAAGATTATGATGATGGACGAGCCGTACAACACGAGGCTTTCCCTTATTTCGGAATCCGGTGAAGAACGCTACGTTTTCCTGGATGAACACAACGAAATTGCCGGCGTCCAGAATTCGAAATTCACGTACTCGAACGTGATGCGGAATATCCACAGCTCACTGTTCGTCGGCGGAACTGTCGTCAACTATTTGGTGGAACTGGCGGCTTGCTGGGCGATCTTCCTGCTCATCACTGGAATTTACATGACGATGAAGAGCCGGACTCTCAAGCGTCCGAAGAAACTGACACGCCGCATAAGCCTGAAACGGAGCCACGCATGGATTGGCGTGGTCATCACCATTCCTATGATCATCCTCATCTTCACCGGACTGCCATGGTCGGCGTTCATGGGGGATTTCATCTATTCCGCTTCACAGAAGCACCCTTCGATCGGCACTCCTTTGCTGCAGCAGCAGTCACCGATGTCGGACATGAGTGAAGTGCCGTGGGCAGTCCGGAAAGAAGAGCCGCCGACGTCCGGAACGGACAAAGGGGACAGCAAGCCCGACCCGCATGCCAATCACGGCGGTTCAGGAAAAATGCCCGGCATGGACATGGGGAATGACGGCATCCTCGTGGAAAAACTGCTGTGGAAAGCAAGGGACGCGGGTATCGGAAAACCGTACTCCATCATCTATCCGTCTTCCACTGAAGGCGTGTTCACCGTCTCGACAGCAAGCAACACCGGAGTAACCGGACTCGATGTCAGCCCTGCCGAGGAAATGACGGCGTATTTTGATCAGTACAGCGGCGATCTGATTTCGAAAGTCGGCTATGACGACTACGGGATCCTTGCGAAGTGGTTCACATGGGGCATCCCGCTCCACGAAGGTCATCTGTTCGGCTGGCCGAACAAGCTGCTGAACCTGATCGTCTGCCTGGCCTTCCTTCTGCTGATCTTCCGCGGCTTCCAGATGTGGTTCGCCCGCAAACAGAAAGGACATCTATCTGCCCCGCCGAAAGCGGATCGGCCCGTCACGATCGGATTCGCCGTGTTACTCGTGATCCTCGGCGTCCTCATGCCGCTGTTCGGCTTGTCCGTCCTGTTAGTCCTGATCATTGAAGGCATCCTGCATCTCACAAGAAGGAACAATAAGCCGGCATCCGCCGGGAAATGAAAAACAGCCGCCGATCAGCATAATTGCTGACTGGCGGCTGTTTTGCTTCGTCACCTTTCTGTCCGAAAATCATCGGGATTTTCTGCAGGCACCGACAAACGCCTGGAAAAGTTTCTTGGAATAGTCATCACCGGCACAGGCAGAGTTTTCCGGATGCCATTGGACGCCGATCACAAACATGTGTTCCTTGCTCTCGATCGCTTCAATGACACCGTCTTCTGCCGTTCCGGTCACTTCCAGCGTATCCCCCGGTGCCTTGACGCCCTGATGGTGGAACGAATTGACGCGGATCGTCTCTGAGCCGAAAATATCAGCAAGCATGGAGCCTTTGGTGAAAGAGACTTTGTGAGACAGATGCTCCCGTCTCGCCCGCTGTGCATGCTGCAGGACTGTTCCATCGATCTGATCATAGATGTCTTGATAGAGCGTACCGCCTTGCGCAACGTTCAGGACCTGATGCCCCCGGCATATGCCGAGCACCGGCTTATCCGCCTGCAAAAACGACCGGACAAGGCTCAGTTCATACGGATCACGTCCCGGCGAGATTTCCCCAAGGTTCTGATGAGGCTCTTCGCCATAAAAGTGCGGGTCCACATCGAACCCGCCCGACAGCAGCAGACCGTCGAGCTTCTCTGCCAGACTGCCAGTATCCGCTTCCTCGCCGAGCGGCAGCAAGACCGGTGTACCTCCTGCGTCCAAAATCGATTGGACATACGCGTTATTCAGCATATGCAGATAGTCTAAATCGTTATGGCAAGTAATCCCGATAAATGGTTTCAACCTATGAATGCCCCCTACTTGGTCAGTTTCTGAAAGAGCTCAAGAAATGCTTCTCCCTTTTCCGCAATCCGTGTCCCTCCCCTGCCGATACGCGCATGGATCAGCTGTTCGTCCTGCATCGTTTCCAGGCGCACCCGCAGCTGCTGATCGGAAAGACGGATTCCGCGCTCGAGCAATCGGTCTTTCACCTTAGCCCTGCCCAGCTGTTCGAATGCTTCTTTTCCTTCTTTGTAAATAGAAAGGATAACCAGACTTTCCTCCAAAAAACCGGTACGTTCGATTTTCTTTCGGATTGATTCGATTTCTTCCGAGCCCAATGTGATGACAGGTGCGGGATGCAGGTCAGCTGCTGGTTTCCCTGCCCTCGGATCCCCCGCTGCGTGCTCCGTCTCCTTTGATTTCTGTTTTCCTGCGATGGTCACTTGGGATCTGAAATAGCGGTTCATCAGCACTGTTTCAGACATGGATGCGCCTACATGTGACGCAATCTGTCTGATGGTCAAATAATCCAAAGTCCTCGGGCCGATATCGATTACGTTTGGAAATGCCGCGGGGACAAGAGCAGGCTCGCCCGGAGTGACAATCCAGTCGATGTCTGTCGGCACCGTGTCTGCAGGATCATACACCTGGTACGTATGCTCGTAAAAAATAGTTTTCAGGGATACAGCCGTTTCCTCACCATGCTCCACAGTGTCGTTGATGATCAGGATCCGCTGCCCCCCTTCCAGTGCAGACAGCTTTTCCGCAGCTGCAATGTTGACTTCACGATTAGCAACGATCACATCACATGACTCAGGGATGAATGGAGACGTGATGCCTTTCAGCACTTCTTTCGACAAGAGGACTAAATCTTCAGCGTCCACCGTTTCCATCGTCAATTGCTGTAAGGTGATCGGTACAAGCTCCAGCTTATCACCAAATATATCAAATAGTTGATACGCCACGATGTCTAGATATTCTTTTTGAATGGAGATAATATGAAGTTTTTGCATGTCAGTTTTCCTCAAGCTCCTCAGCAAAGTGGCAGGCCACATAATGATTCGATTCAATTTCCCGGAATTCCGGCACTTTCAGTTTACACGTTTCTTGTGCGAACGGACAGCGGGTGTGGAACGTGCATCCTGACGGAGGATTCGCAGGACTTGGAATGTCACCTTTCAGGATGATCCGTTCTCTTCGGATCGTCGGGTCCGGTATCGGCACGGCGCTCAATAGTGCTTTCGTGTATGGATGAAGCGGCTTCCCGAATAAGGCGTCACGACTCGCCAATTCGACAAGCCGTCCCAGGTACATGACTCCTACACGATCTGATATATGCTCGACCACGCTCAAATCATGAGCGATGAACACATAGGTGAGTCCGTATTCCTCCTGCAGATCTTTCATGAGGTTGAGGACTTGGGACTGGATAGAGACATCCAGTGCAGAAACCGGCTCATCCGCAATGATCAATTTCGGATTCACTGCAAGCGCCCGCGCGATGCCGATCCGCTGACGCTGCCCCCCACTGAACTCATGCGGATAACGGTCGGCATGGTATCGGCTGAGTCCGACGGTTTCCAGCAATTCCGTCACCCGCTGGCTCCTGTTGTCTTTATTAAAATTGTGGACGATCAGCGGTTCCTCCAGTATTTCCTTGATGGTCAGCCGCGGGTTGAGTGACGCATATGGATCCTGGAAGACCATCTGAAATTCTTTCCGCAGCGGACGGATCTGGTCATCGGACATATCGGTGATGTCCTGCCCTTCAAAGATCACTTTCCCCTCCGTAATGTCCAGCAGTTTCATGATCATCCGGCCGGTCGTGGACTTCCCGCAGCCGCTTTCGCCGACGATGCTGAGCGTCTCCCCTCTGTTGACGGTGAAGGATACTCCGTCAACTGCTTTGACGAACTCTTTTTTCCGGCTGAACAATTTGGACGGCAGCGGAAAATACTTTTTAACGTTCTGAACTTCCAACAAGGTCTGATTCATCTTGCGGCACCTCCTCATGCAGCCAGCAGCGTACGGAATGGTTGGTTGTCACTTTATCAAACGACGGTTCCTTCTCCCAGCAAATGTCCATTGCATGCGGGCATCGAGGTGCGAACTTACAGCCCATCGGCATGTGGGACGGTATCGGCACATTTCCAGGGATCGACTGCAGGCGGTCCACACGCTCCCCGATTTTCGGGATCGATTCAAGCAGTCCTTGGGTATACGGATGCTTCGGATCCGTGAAGATGGAAACGACATCACTCTCCTCAACAGCCCTTCCGCCATACATGACGACAACCCGGTCGCACATTTCCGCCACGACACCTAAGTCATGGGTAATGAGCAGTATCGCCGTGTCCGTCGTCGTTGTAAGGCTTTTCATGAGTTCTAGGATTTGTGCCTGGATCGTAACATCGAGAGCTGTCGTCGGCTCGTCGGCGATAAGCACTTTCGGGTTGCAGGCCATAGCCATCGCAATCATCACCCGCTGCCGCATCCCTCCCGATAACTGGTGGGGAAACTCATGGACAATTTTCTCCGGTCTCGAAATTCCGACCGCCTTCAGCATTTGGACAGAACGTTCCCGCGCGGCCTTTTTCGAGACTTTCATATGAAGAATGATCGATTCCTCCAGCTGGCGGCCGATTTTGTAAACGGGGTTCAGAGAAGTCATCGGTTCCTGGAAGATCATTGCAATGTCATTACCGCGGATTTTCCTCATTTCCCGTTCACTCATTTTCGTCAGGTCCTTGCCTTCATAGAGAATTTCACCTCCGGCAATCTTGCCCGGAGTGTCTTTCAGCAGTCTCATGATCGACAAAGACGTTACACTCTTGCCGCTGCCTGATTCGCCGACGATACCGAGTGTCTCCCCTTTCCCCACTTCGAAGGAAACACCGTCAACCGCTTTGACTGTGCCCGCGTCACTCGTGAAATGTGTCTGCAGATTCTTAACTTGCAGTACCTTTTGCTCCATCAGATTCCCCTCCTTTTTGCCGAGTTCTTACTCTTTGATTTTCGGGTCGAGTGCATCGCGCAGTCCGTCGCCAAGCAGGTTGAACGCCAGCACGGTTACGAATATAGCGATTCCAGGAAATATCGTAACATGAGGGGCGATGTTCAGGTAATCGCGCCCTCCGCTCAGCATAGCCCCCCATTCAGGGGATGGAGGCTGGGCACCGAGTCCGAGGAAGCTCAAGCTTGCAGCCGTCAATATCGCAGACCCGATCCGCATCGTGAAGTAGACGATGATGCTTGAAACGGTCCCGGGGAAAATATGCTTCCAGATGATCCGCTTCGGCCTCGTTCCGATCGATTTGGTCGCTTCGATATAGAGCGTAGATTTGACGGCAAGCGTCGAACTGCGGACAATCCGGGCGAACATCGGCACACTGAATATGGCAACGGCGATGATGACATTCCCGAGCCCCGGCCCGAGTATCGCGATAATGCCGATCGCAAGCAGGATACCCGGAAACGCAAGGAGGACGTCACACATCCGCATGATGAGCGAGTCGATCCGTTTGCCATAATACCCGGCGACAATTCCGAGGAATGTGCCTCCGATAGCACCGAGAAGAACGGAAGTCAGTCCGACATACAGCGAAATCTGCGTCCCTGCCAGCACCCGGCTGAATATATCACGTCCATACGCATCCGTTCCCGCCCAGTGTTTAGCTGAAGGACCAGCCAGGACGTTTTCATAGTCAGGTTCTGTTATATCGTAGGGAGTGATGAAAGGACCGATGAAGGCCATCAGGATCAGGAACACAACAAAAAAGAAAGAGATGAACGCTAACTTCTGTTTTTTGAATTTCCTCCAAAACTCGGCAAAAGGAGTTTTGGAAGGGGTGTTTTCAAGTGTTTTCTGGTAATAGGCTTCTTTGTTAGATAGCTTCAGATCTACCACAACGGTCCCTCCTATTCATATCGAATTTGCGGATTCAAGATTCCGTAAAGCAGGTCCACCACTAAGTTGATCAGGATGAATTCCAGGGCAAAAATCATCATTTCGCCTTGGATAACCGGATAGTCCCGATACGCGACCGAGTCGATCAGAAGCTTGCCGAGACCCGGCCAGCTGAATACGGATTCAATGACAACCGAGCCCCCGAGCAGGAAGCCGAACTGCAGCCCGGTCATCGTAACGACAGGTATCATCGCATTGCGCAATCCGTGACCCCACGTGATCCGCCGCTCGTTCAATCCCTTCGAACGGCCGGTTCGGATATAATCTTCCTTCAAAACATCCATTAACGAGGAACGTGTAAAACGGGCGACGACAGCCGCCACACCGGTCCCTAATGTGAAAGCGGGGAGAATATAACTCTTCCACGACTCCATCCCGCCGCTCGGCAGCCATCCGAGCGTTACTGCAAACAATTGGATGAGCATGAGGCCGAGCCAGAAAGAAGGCAGCGACAACCCTGACACCGCCCCGAACATTCCCAAATAGTCCTGCCACTTGTTCCGCTTGGTGGCAGAGATCACTCCGATCAGCAAACCTGCGGCGACCGCCCACAGCATACTCCATACAGTCAGCCAGAACGTCGGCATGAACCGTTCACCGATTTCATAGCTGACGGATCGGCTGGTCTTCAGTGAGGTGCCGAAGTCACCCTTGAAGAGGTTTTTCATGTAGGTCACATATTGTTCCGTAATCGGTTTGTCGAGTCCCAGTTCTTTCCGGACCAGTTCCACGTCTTCGATGGTGGCGTCTTCCCCTGCCACTAATCTGGCGGGGTCTCCCGGTATCATATGTACAAATAGGAAGATGAAGATCGAAACCAAAATAAGTATAGGGATGACTTGCAGCAGCCGCTTTCCAAGAAATCGTAACATCCGTACCCCCCCTTTTAGATGAAGAAGGAGCGCCAACTTGCAGCGCTCCTGTATCCATGCTTACTCAATCTCCGCTTCGGAAACACTTAATGAACCGTCAGGCAGCAAATAGACACCTTTCAAATAGTTCTTCTTGCCGGCCAGTGTATGATCCGCAGTGAGGAATACCCATGGGGCATCATCCCAGATCAATTTTTGAGCTTTCTCATAGGCATCAGCCCGCGCATTTTCATCCGCAGTCTGCAAGCCGGCACTGATCAATTTGTTCACTTCTTCGTTATCATAGTAAGAAACGTTGTACGAGTTCGGCGGGAATGCTTCCTTGCCGCCTACGAGCGGACGGATGCCCCAGTCAGCATCTCCAGTGGACGGTGACCATCCGCCATAGTACAGCTCCAATTCTGCATCATCCGGGTTCTGCACGGACCAGATTTTATCTGACAGCGTTCCTGACTCCATCGGCACGACTTCCACCGTAATGCCGACAGCTGCCAGCTGCTGCTGCAGGAATTCCATCGCCTTCACGGTGCTGGAACTGTTGCCTCCCCACAGTTTCGCCTTCAGCCCTTCCTTGACGCCCGCTTCCTTCAATAGTTCTTTCGCTTTTTCGATGTTGAACTCATAGAGCTCCTGCTGGGAATAGAACTGGACGTCCGGTGCGATGACCGAATCGAGTTTCTCCCCTTGACCGTTCATGACAACTTTCAGGAATGCGTCTTTGTTGATGGCATAGTTCAGCGCTTGTCGCACTTTCACATCATTGTATGGCTCTTTCATCGTATTCATCGCCATATAACGGACAACGATCGATGGCTCACTTTCGACTTCGACACCATTTTTCCCATTGACGCCTTCCACCTGTTCAGTCGGCACCGGATAGATGAAGTCGGCTTCTCCCGTTTGAAGCATTGCAATCCGTGATCCGTTTTCAGAGACCGGCTTGAACGTAATTGCATCTACTTTCGGATATCCTTTCTTCCAGTAATCCGCGTTCTTTTCGATCTTAAGCCCTTCACTCGGTTTCCACTCGACAAACTTGAATGGCCCCGTGCCCACTGGGTGTTTTCCAACGTCTTTGCCGTACTCTTCAAGCGCTTTCGGACTGTGGATCAAAGCAGCCGGGTGGGCGAATGTATTAATCATCGCGCCGAACGGCTCCGACAGCGTAAATTTCACTTCGTAATCACTGATGACTTCAGTGGACTTGATGAGCGCGAACAAGCTGTGGCGTTTCAATCCGCTGTCCGGATCTGCCAGCCTGTCAAAGTTCACTTTCACGGCCTCCGCGTTGAATGGTGTCCCGTCATGGAACTTGACGCCTTCCCTGAGTTTGAATGTGAATACGGTCGCGTCATCACTCGCCTCGTACTCCTCCGCAAGCAGCGGTACGACGTTCATTTTTTCATCGAAGCCGAGCAAGCCTTCCATCATCGTTTTCTCTGCTGAGTTCGACAGTGTATCGTTCGTATCATGCGGATCGAGCGTCGTGAAGTTATCCGCCACCGCGATGGTCAGCTCATTGCCTTCTTTCACTGCTTTCTTGCCGTCCCCGCCTTTTTCTGAAGCGCCCCCTTCCTCGCCGGAGTCGCTGCATCCTGCCAGCATCAGTACGAGCACCACTGCCAGCGCAGAAAGCCAACCAACTGTCTTTTTCATCTTCTTCTCCCCTTTTGTTTAAATTGATTATGATAAAATGCAGGATGCATTTTTCAACGTGAATGCCGGCTTTAAATGGCCGATGACTTCTTCCCTCGCGTTACGGAGCTCCGGCATATGATAGGAAGCGAGCTGCTGTTCCTGCTCTTCCGTCAACAGACCGAGCTGACTGAGCACCTCTACAGCTGCCGGATAGGCAGCACGGCCGTTGCCGTCTTCGATTTTAATGGCGATGCCAAGTCCTGTTTCCAGGTCACCAATACAATAGACCCCTTCTGCACCGGCTTTTCCGAACATCCTGCCTTCCATCACTTTCATGAAGTCCGTGCAGAAACGGTCGGTGCCCCCTACCATTTCGGGGGCTTCCATCATGGAGGAAGTTACAAGTTCGATGGCCTCTCTCCGCTTTTCCGGGAAGCTGTCCGGCTGTGCCATCTTGGCGAAGCTCATCGCCAGACGATCGAGCGGAATACCATGAACAGGCAGGCCGCAACCATCTATGCCGATCTCTATCTCATCCACCGGAACTTCCGACAGATCACTGATCACTTCAAGAATACGCTGCTGCACTGGGTGTTCCAGTAAGTAGTAATCGTCGGCCGATTCACCCATGAATTTCGCAGTAGCGAGCATAGCACTGTGTTTACCGGAACAATTATTGTAGATCGGGGTGATCGGCTGTTCCGTTTTCACAACTTCCTCATAGGCCTCTTTCCAACGGGGCGGATGGATTCCGCATTTAAGGCCGTCAGTATCCAGGCCGATTCTGCCTAGAATGTCCTGCACTCTGGAAGTATGCTGCCGTTCCCCGCTATGGGAGGCACAGGCCAGGGAAATATCCGCTGCGTCCATGTCAAAATATGCTGCCGCCCCTGTCTCAATGAGCGGAATTGCCTGCAGCGGCTTCATGGAAGAACGGGCAAATGTATGGCGTTCCGGATTCCCGCAGCTGTAAAGCAGTTTCCCCTCCCGGTCGACAACTGCTATATGGCCGCTATGACTGCTCTCGACATAGCCACCCCGTTCAACGTCCACTAATCGGTCAGCATTCATACAACCACTCTCCCAATACTCAATATTTTCTAATACTTTACAACATACAACAACTCATTACAACACCTAATTTTCATTTTTTCGAATTTTAATTACGTTGTATTATGTTGTATTGTATTGTGCATCCGCAGCAAAGATTCTATGAATACGCGAAACAGCCGCCGACCAGCACAATTGCTGATCGGCGGCTGTTTCGTGTCAATCGGGCTTTACGCTCAAGACGTTTCCGGCAGCGGCATCGATTTTCACTTCGTATTTGTGTCCATCCGCGGTGCGGATTTCCACTTCGTAAATGATCATACTGTGATCATATTCAAGTTCCGCTTTGACCACTTGCCCCGGGACTTGCTGCAAGGCGATCACCATGGCCTGGTCCATGGAAATACTCCGGTATTTCGGATTCTGCCAATGATCTGCCCAGTATTGGTTCGGTTCCGCCCAGTTCTGATTCGTCATGCCATCTCCTCCAATTCCACTTCTCTGTGCCAATGTATGCAGCAAGTCGAAAAGTGTGAGGAACGGCGCTGTCAAGGTTCAGGAATCGGTGCCTGTCCCGTCAGCCGGCGAATCGCGTGTCTCCAAATAGTCCAAGTACTCGATATAGTACGCCAGCGCGCGAGGGTAGTGATCGAGCCCATTCTTGTACGTCCGGGCAATCTGCTCAAGCATCTCTTCCGTCACTTCCGCTTCATCCTTGTAAATGCCGCGCCGCTTCAAGTTGTGCAGGCGGTTGTCATACTGCTCCGCCGAAACTTCGGACAGCGGACGTCTTCCAGGACTTAACACATGTCTTTTTTTCAAGTACTCCAAAAACTCCATCTTTTTCTTCTCCTTCTCTAGTTAAGTAACCAAGTGCGGTACATGATCCATAAATTGTTATTTCGCTATAATTGTATCTTTTGTACTGTTATCGGCCAATATTCGTATGTATTTAGTCCTTTTTAATTGCAAATTTCATTCTATATGGTCGTTCACGTACAAATTATCCAAAAAGAAACCTATCTGCCGGACAGATAGGCCTCTCGGATGAATGTACTGTCTATGACATTGGTACCCCTTTGTCAGATTGGTAAACCTTCCAGCCCTTACGGAATGATCCCCCGCACAACCGGTATCTTCTTGATGATGAACACTAGGATTGTACTGAGCGCGACTACAAGCATCACCTTATACGGAATCCCGATGACCGGATGGAGATTGAACCAGACGAAGTCGAACTGCTCATGAAGCGTCTGCATGACCAGTACATGGATGAGATAGATACCGAAGCTTGCTTCACTGATGACCTTCCCCACCCAGGGCAGGCGCACCTGCCCGATCCTTGTCGTCTGGAAGAGGACGAACAGAGCCAATGTAATCAGAAACACGTTCGGTGAGTGTTCATCGTACCAGAAATATTCCAGTGGTTCGTTACTCGATACCGATCCCTTGTACGTCAGGAAGAAAGTCAGTAGCCAGCCGGCAATCCCGCCTGCATAGATCACTTTCCGGATGACCGGTTTCAAATCGTATGTGAACAGATAGTAGCCGAGCATGTAGTACCCTACATAGTGGGAGACGAAATAAAGTTCGATTTCAATTCGGTAGCCGACCATATACGTCATCCAGTGCAGTCCTACCGACGATATCAGCCACAGCAGCAGGAAATACTCGATATCCGACCGCTTTGCATGACGGACGAGTATTTTAAGCAGCGGGGTGATAAGATAGAGGCCGGCAATCATATAGAGGAACCACAAGTGGTACATAATATCATCTGAAGCGAGCCGCTCTAGAAAGTCGGAAACGGAGAAATCGTACGCCCCTTTCCTGACCTCATTAGCATAATAGATAACGCTCCAGACGAGCAGCGGAACAAGGATCTTCGCGAGTTTCTTCCTGAGAAAAACGGTATTCGGCCGCTCCTTCCGACTGCTGAGCATAAGCGCTCCGCTGATCATGACGAACATCGGGACACTCCATCTGGAGAGCGATTCATAGAAATTTCCCGCCATCCATGGGCTGTGGTACGTTTGTGAGCTGTCCGTCACGACGCCCGCCGAGATGTGGATGACGACGACCGCAATCGCCGCCAGGATACGGAGCCAGTCCAAGTAGAGTAGCCGTTTCATGCTGTTTCCCCGTTTCACAAGTAAAAGTAGTTACCTTCCTTCTTCCCTTTCTTCAAGGTTTGCTAACTTGGTATGTTCAGGCAGCTGCATCTTCTGCAGCGAAACGGTAATTATGATATACTCGCACCATGAAAAAACTAGTAGCTGTTCTCCTCATAGGCATTTTAGCAGGATTGTTCCTCTCTTCCAGTCAGACGTATGAACAGCAGACGATCGTTCCGCAGCTGGAACGCCTGCTGCCCGACCGGCCGCTCGAAGAACCGCTGTCCAAGCTGCACGTCCCGTATTGGGGGAAGACGATTTCCGTGGAAGAACGCGGGTACTATTACTTTTTGGAATTCCTGATCCGTAAGGCGGCCCACTTCTTCACGTTCGGAGCACTCGCTTCCGTCTTATACTGGCTGCTGCCGGCGAATCGGCTCCGCTTCTTCCTGGCCCTGCTGCTGACGTTTGCCGCAGCGTCTGCGGATGAGTTCCACCAGTCGCTCACGGGCGGCAGGACCGCCACGTGGCAGGATGTGGCGCTCGATCTGTCCGGTGCTTTCGTCTTCCTGCTCATCATCCGGCTCTTCAGCCTGCTCCGCCCCCGGGCGCGTACGAAACGATCAGGCAGACGGTCCCGCCGGTAACTATTTTCGATCCTTACGGAAAGGGTGCTTTCGTATGCAAGAGTACAAGATCACGTATTTTTTCGACGAAGACCATTACATTCGCCGTTTCGTCCATTTCGAGAGTGAAGAGGAGGTCGTCGCGCTGCTCGCAAGTGAGCGCGACCGATACATTTCGTTCTGGGACAGCCGCGGGATCTACCATGAGCTGAACACTGCGAATGTCCGCGTTACACAGTTTTCGGCGTATTACCGGGACACCCCGGCTGACTGACGGACAAAAGGAAAGGGGCGCTCACCTGAATTGGTGAGCGCCCCTTTTTGGATCAGTCTTTATTTTTCACGCTGTCGTCAAGCCGTGCCCGTTTGATGAAGAACGCGAGGATGAAAGCAACTAGTGCAATACCGGTTGCCACGATGAACGCGTCGTTAATGCCGTTGACAGTCGCGCGCTTCATCGCTTCCCCGTACAGCAGTGTCGTTGCCAATCCCTGACCCTGTTCAGCAGGCAGCCCGGCCATCGATGAAATCCCCGCACCAAGCTCGCCGAGTTTCGAAGTCAAATAGCCGTTTGACGTTGTCAGTACATTGGAATAAGTTGCCGAGTGGAATGCCGTCCGTGTCGTCATGACGGTGATCAGGAACGCGGTGCCGATACTTCCCGCTACTGTTCTTGCAGTATTGGAAGCGGCGGTCCCGTGACCTGCAAGGCGTGTCGGCAGCTGGTTCATCCCTTCCGTCGTAACAGTCATCGACAGGAAGGACATGCCGAACATCCGCAGTACGTACAGCAGCAGGATGAACCCATACGACGTCGTCATATTGAGTGTCGTGAAGCCCCATGTCGTCATCACAGTGATGGCAAGACCGAACACTGCGAGCCAGCGGGCGCCGTATTTGTCGAACAGTTTCCCGGAAATCGGCAGCATGATCGCCATGACGATCGCCCCCGGCAGCATGAGCAGCCCGGAATCGAGCGCCGAGAATCCGCGGATATTCTGCAAGTAGATCGGCAGCAGGAGCATCGCCGCGAACATCGCCATGTTGATGATCGAACCGATGATCGTCGTGAGCGCAAAGATATCATACTTGAAGACACGAAGTTCGAGCATCGGTTCATCCGTCGTCAGTTCGTGAACAATGAACGCAATCAGACCGACCAGTCCGATCGCCAGCGTAATCAGAACGATCGCACTGTCCCACCCATTATTACCCGCTTCACTGAAGCCGTACAGCAGGAAGCCGAGTCCGATTGTCGAGAAGATGAATCCCCACGTGTCGAATTTAGGTTTCGTGATTTCCGTCACATCGATCATCCAGAAGAACGCCATGATAAGCGCGGCAATCCCGAACGGAATGACGATGTCGAAGAGGATGTGCCAATTGTAATGGCCGATGAGCCATCCGGATAATGTCGGCCCGATCGCCGGAGCGAACAGGACCGCAACACCGAACATGCCCATCGCAGCGCCCCGTTTTTCAGGCGGATAGATCGTCAGGAAGACGGTCATCAGCAGCGGCATCATGACACCAGCCCCAGCCGCCTGGACGACCCGGCCGAGCATGAGCAGTGAGAACGACGTCGACAGCGCACAGATGAGCGAGCCGACTGTAAATGCGAACACCGCGGAGATGAAGAGCTTTCTCGTGCCGAGTCTTGCGATCAGGAATGCCGTAATCGGGATGAAGATCCCGTTCGTCAGCATGTACCCTGTGGACAGCCACTGGACAGTACTCGCTGACACGTTCAGGTCCGTCATGATGTGAGGGATCGCGACATTGAGCAGCGTTTGATTTAGAATTGCGACGAACGCCCCGAGCATCATCGTCACGATGATTTTGCCGCGCTGGCTCTCAAGAGCGGCCGGATCGAATGCCGGTTTAGCCGCAGCTTTTGCGGATGGCGGCTCGTCCTGCACCACCGCCTCGGATTTCGGCAGTTCGCTGTGCGCGATCGCTTCGGTGAGCGGCGTTTGTGGATCGGTTTCCAGTGACGGCGTGTCTGCTGCTTCTTCGGCCGGCTCGGTTTCAAGAACCGGCTGCACAGCAGTTTCGTCGGATTTCAGGTGCTCCCTTCGTGCAGCCTTTCGCTTATCTGCATTCCGCACCATGAAGTTGACGGTGACGAGCAGAATGACTGCGATCACGAGATACCCGATGAGATACATTGTCATTCGTGTCCCGCCTTTACTTGTGGATTCGGACAGTCACGTTAATGCCCGGTATGAGTTTTTCAGCGTAATCGTCGATGGAAATACGGACAGGGATCACTTGCGTTTCTTTCGTGTAATTACCGGATGCGTTCGTAGAAGGAAGCAGTGAGAACGTCCCGGCGGTAGCCAAGCCAACTTCTTCCACTTCGCCTGAAAGTTTCAAATCCGGATAGGCATCGACGTAAATGTCGACTTCCTGCCCGACTTTCACATCATCGATCTTCGTTTCTTCAATGTTGGCAGTGACCCACAGATCGGTCATATCATAGCTGATCGCAAGTGGTGTTCCAGCGCCGACCATCGTATTCTCGACAGCGGTAGACTGGACGACCGTTCCGTCAGCGGGTGCCGTGATCGGCATTTCCGTTTTCCCTTGGTCACTGACAGCTTCCATCGTTCCGACCGTGTCACCTTTTTTGAATGTATCGCCTGTTGCACCTTTCCATTCCGTCAGCTTACCGGCAGCCGGTGAAGCGATGCGGACTTGCTGGCCAGCGACTTGTGCATTGTCTGTCGAAAGATAGGTGACTGATTTATTATAGAAGTAATAGCCTGCGAATCCTCCGCCTACGAGTACGATCAGCAGGACAACATTCAGCATCAGCATCTTTTTCATGTTCATTTATCCATTCCTCCTGTGAGTGGGGTTGCCTTCAATATTTCCAAAATCTTCGAATGCAGGCTGAATAACATCTCCAGCTCTTCTTTCGGCAGTTGTTCGATTTCAGACAGTTTATCGACGAGGCGGGATCCGCCGCTGACGATATCATGGAGCTTCTGCTCTCCTGCTGCTGTCAAATTGATGGTCACAGAACGGCGATCGTCCGCCTGATGTTCACGTGTGAACAGACCGTTCTTCACAAGCCGGTCCACAATGCCGCTCACTGTGCTGTTTGTCAGCTTCAGTGCCTCGGCCAACTCGACGAGCCCCTGGTCCGGTTTCGAAGCGACCCGGTAGAGTGCCTTCAGCTGTGGAACAGTGAGGCCATTCCGCTCGGCGTCTTCTCTCGACAACTGGAACAGTGCCTGATTGATAGCCGAAAAGCTGCTCAATATTGGACTTGTATATGCATTTTCCATCTGGCGATCCTCCTTACTTATGTTTTCTTTCAATGTTTCGTATAGAAACCATTTGCACTCGAACTATATTACTCTCCCTCTTCACCGTTGGCAACCTTTTTGTTTCGTATACGAACTATATAGTTTCAAATGGATCGGAAAGGGAATTCAGGCGGTAAGCGCACAGCAAACTATGCGAATGGAGGGATTCATCGATGAACCGTGAATTTGCAGGTGTTTTTCAAACTGAAACCGAACTGCTCGACAAGATCAGCGAGCTCCATCGGAATGGGATCGCTGAAGAGAATATGTACGTCGTAACGAAAGATAAGGAAGACGTCTCGATCGTCCGCGGCAGGACGGACGCGGAAATCCAGGAAACCGACGCGTCCTGGTGGGAACGGTTCTCCTCTTTTCTGTCCGATGAACAGCCGGCACGCAAAGCATTGCACCAGATGGACCTGACTGAAGACGAAGCCGACCGCTACCTTGCTGCGGTTGAGGACGGCGTCTTCCTCTTGTATGTCGACAAAGGCGATTTCTGGGATGAAGCCGATCACGACCGAGGAAACTTGACTGAAGACATCGGCCGGCGCATGGACACGGGTGCTATTCTGCCGGATCATAATGACGTCGTGGAACGCGAGCGGCACATCGACGATCGCAGCGCCGAGAATTTGTCAGTCCGGGATCGAATATGAGAAGTGGGAGAAAAAGCGGCCGAGGCCGCTTTTTTTGTGGGGATTTTACGCGTGGTCGCGGTGCGATTGCGCGCGGACCGGGATTTATGCGCGCTCCCGGGCGGTTTGTGCGTGTTCGGACACTGGTTACGCGCGGAGACGGGGGCTTTACGCGCACTCGCGGGAGATTTGCGCGCGGACCGGGATTTACGCGCGCTCCCGGGCGGAATGCGCGCGTTCGGACACTGGTTACGCGCGGAGACGGAGGCTTTACGCGCGCTCGCGGGAGATTTGCGCGCGGACCAGGATTTACGCGCGCTCCCAGGCGGAATACGCGCGTTCGGACACTGGTTACGCGCGGAGACGAGTGCTTTGCGCACCCTTGCGGGAGATTTACGCGCGTTCTTTGTTACTAAATCAGTTTTCCAACAAGAGAAAAGGACTCTCCGGTTTGCGGAGAGCCCTTTCACTTTGAAGATTATTGAGTTACTTTGATAGGTGTTGGGACAGAAAGTTTATTGCCTACCGAGTCAGTGATGTCGAGAGTATCGACAGCTTTCAATGTAATTCCTTCGTTGATCTGAGCTGTAGTCAAGGCTTTATCCAAAGTGATTTTGGCGGTTTTTTCACCGTTTGTAGTAACTGCATTGGCTGTAATTGCAGTTGCGACCGACTTACCTCCGACCAGGAGTTCAAAATCAGCATTTCCCCCGCCCTTAACAGCTTCAGAGAATGTCAAAGTGATTTCCTGCGTACCAGAGAGTACAGCCGATTCAACAGTAGGCGCTACGTTTTCGTTCAACGCTACTGTGCCTTTCCAGAGTTCCATTGTTTTCGTAGAACCGAACGCCTTAATGTTGGAGATTTGGATTTCCCGCTCTCCATTGAACGTGCTTGAACCTGCTTTCAAGTTCAAGACCGCTACTTGCGTTTTTCCTGACGCCGGTAGCAACGTGACGTCCTCAATCTCAGCCCCTTTGATAGAGTAGTTCGCCTTGTTCGTGGCTGTCGCGCCATCAACTTTCTGCTTGAATGTTACGTTTACTTTGTTGTTATCAGCATCATCGAGAAGAACTGATTTCACTTCAGCAACTGTTGTATTTTCCGGAGTGCTGTCAGCTTGACGAGTGAATTTCAACGCGCCTGTGTTTTCTGCAAGTGCTACGCCACTAAGCGACTCAACACCTGTGACTGTGTATGTTACATCATACGCAGCTCCTTCAAAATCTTTCGAGTTAAGCAAGTCTTTCAACGCAATCCGTACGACTTTGTTGTCGGAATCTTTCTTAAGGGATACCGCCTTAGATGAAGAGCTGTAGTTTTTGTACGTAATATTGTCTTTCACGTACTTCCCTTCCACTTTCACTGATGGTGCTACCGGAGCCACTTCAGTTCCTGTCGTTTTCAGCTGCACACCCTTATTGAATGTGAATTCCGCATACTGCATACCGTCTTCAGCGTCAGTTATCACATTCACGGCAGAAACGACTGGTGCTTCTGTGTCTTCAGTGAACGGTATGACTTTCGAATACGCTTGTCCTGCTTCACCGCTCAAGTCTGTGAAGTCCGAAACGGATACTGTCGCAGCGTCTGTCAAGTTACTGTTAGTCGTCACGACATAGACGAGTGGGTTTTCTTCACTCTTTTCGACAGATTTGGCAGCGACGCCACCCACTTCAACTGTTGGGTTTCCGACGAGTTCCTCAGAGAACTTAACAGTAAATTGGTTGATTCCTGTCTGGTTTACAGCTGTCACGGTCGGTGCTACGCCATCCGGCTGGCCTTTCGTGAGAGTCAAAGTTGTTGGATTCGGCGAAATCAGATTGCCTGCCATGTCTTTTGCAGCTACGATCTGGACAGTGACAGACTTACCAGCTTTCACTTCTGCCGGTAACGTGAACAATACTTCTGTGTCGCCCGTCTTGAAGGAATCCTTAACATCCGCTACAGTCTTTCCATTTTCATCTTTGTACGTGATCGTTCCAATAGAAGAAAGTGGTTCAGAAAACTTCACATTGTATTGAGAAGAATTCACACGCTTCGCATTAACAAGTTCAGGTGCTTTCTCATCCGCTTGGATTGTCACCACTTGAGAGAACTTCGCGATGTCTTTCCCGTCTTTGTTCTTCACTTTATCTACGACAATTGTATAATCGCCTGTTACCACATTAGCTGTCGTAACAGTCAGCGTCTTCCCATCTTCAGAAAGCATACCTGTTACGTTCCCTGCTGATTTCGCGCTTCCTACAGGCGACATCGTGAACACGCCATCTTTGAATTCGCCGCTCTTGCTGTTCGTGAACAATGTTGCCGGGTTGACAGCGTCCGTGAAGTTCACTTGGACTTGTGTGGCGCTGACTGCTTCGACGCTGTCGACTTTCAGTTCAGGTGCCGGTGCTGCGTCCATTGTTTCGAGTTTGTAGAGGAAGATGGCCAGTTCGCCGCGTGTGATCGAGTCGGTTGTGCCGAAACGGTTGCCGGCTTTCCCGTTTGTGATTTTGTTGCTGACGAGGGCAGCGACTGCTTCTTTGTACCGAGAGCTCACGTCGCCGAATGTGACGCTTGCTGTGTCGCCTTCGATTCCGTACGCATTTGAAAGCATGATCGCTGCTTCACCGCGTGTGATTGCAGAGTCTGCGCCGAATTTCGTCGTTGTTTTCCCGTTGACGATGCCTTTTGCTTTCAGGGCGTTTACGTATTTCACTGCGCGTGCTGGCACGTCTGTGAAGCCGGCAGCCGGTGCGCTTTCGATTTCTTCAGTTGTCAATGTAGCTTTCGCCAGTAAGACAGCGACGTCGACACGCGTGATGCTCTGCTGTGTGCCGAATTTCGTTGCGCTGAGACCTTGTGTGATGTCATTTGCTGACAAATAGCTGACGGCTTCTTGGTAACGGTCGCCGACGTCCGTGAACTTCATCTCTTGTGCGGATGCTGCAGGTACTACTGCTGAAGCGACAAGTGTTGCTGTTGCTGCACTTGCAACGAATTTTGAATAGTTAGTAGCTTTTTTCATAATAAAAAATCTTCCTTTCCAAACGGAAATTGAATTCTATTCTTGTGTTGTTAGAATAGAATTCTATTATAGGATACTACCCGTAAAATGCATAGCGGTAAACATTACGGAAAGAAGACATTTTTACCAATCTCGTAACATGCCTGTCATCTAATTTCATATTTTCATATATATACGCACATTTATCCAATAAAAACAGCTGCATCCACAGGTTGGAAGCAGCTGCATTTTTCAGTGGGACCGCCGAGATGCCAGTTCTTGCATTTCCAGTTCCAGGGCATCCCGCTTCTTGACGGCATCCATGCCGGTTTCAGCACAGACGCCAATATAAAATTTGCATTTTGGCTCTGTGCCGGAAGGGCGGGCACAGCACCAGGAACCATCTTCCAGTCTGAACTTCAGGACGTTCGACGTTGGCAGGCCGGATGGTTTTTCCGAGCCGTCCGCCATCCGGATGATCCCTGTACCGTAATCTTCAATACTTGTAACTGTCAGTCCTGCAAGTTGCTTTGGCGGATCCGCGCGGAACGAATCCATAAGCCGGGCGATCGTTTCCGCTCCTTCTTTACCGGGGAACGTGATCGACTGCAGCCCTTCCCGGTAATAGCCGACTTCCCCGTACAGCTTCTGCAGTTCCGCGTGCAGCGAACTGCCGCAGCTCTTGTAATACGCTGCAGCTTCGGCAGCCAGAACAGCCGCCTGGACTGCGTCTTTGTCGCGGACGAAATCAGCTGCCAAGTATCCGTAACTTTCTTCGTAGCCGAACAGGAACTCGAATTCCCCGGATTGCTTGTACTCTTCGATCTTTTCCGAGATATATTTGAATCCTGTCAGTGTATCTTCTGTCGCGACACCATAGAGCGCTGCAATTTCCCGGCCCATTTCGGAGGTGACGATCGTTTTCAGGAGCAGGCCGTTTTCGGGAAGTGTGCCTGCCTGCTGCCGCTGTTCCAGCACGTATTTCAGCAGCAGGGCGCCTAGCTGGTTGCCTGTCAGCAGCTCATATCCGCTCGTCGGCAGTGCCACAGCGACACCGAGCCTGTCTGCGTCGGGATCAGTTGCAAGCAGCAGATCGGCATCTTGCTTGGCGCCGAGCCGGATGGCGAGTCTGAACGCTTCCTGCTCTTCCGGATTCGGATAGGCGACTGTCGGGAAATCAGGATCAGCCTGTTCCTGTTCAGGGACAACTGTGACAGTTGTGTACCCGAAATTCTTCAATGCCTGCCGGACGGGGACATTGCCTGTGCCGTGAAGCGGCGTGTAGACGATGCTCACTTCGTTCCGCGGAAAGTCTCCGAGCTGCAGCTGTTTCAATCGCTCTTGATAGGTTTCGTCGATGCCTTCCGTCAGCAAGGCCAGCAGACCGGCAGATTGCAGCGCGTCCTCTTCGCTCGATGCAATACCGAAAACGTCCTGAATGGATTCCATATGAGCGGTGATCGCAGCTGCTTTTGCCGGCGGCAGCTGTCCCCCGTCTTCCCCGTATACTTTGAAGCCGTTATACTCTTTCGGATTATGGCTCGCAGTAATGACGACTCCGCTGAAGGCATCCAGTTCGCGGACGGCGAAGGACAGCTGCGGCGTCGGGCGCGGTTCGCTGAAGACATATGTGCGTATCCCGTGTGCGCCGAGCACGCCGGCCGTCTCAAAAGCGAATTCCCTCGACTGATGGCGGGTGTCGTAAGCGATGACGGCTCCCCGCTGTTTCGCCGAAGGGCCATGTCCCTCCATCATCCGTGCAAGCCCTTCGGCTGCCAGGCGGATTGTGTACACATTCATGCGGTTCGTCCCCGCGCCGAGCAGCCCCCGCATGCCGCCTGTGCCAAATTCCATCGAGCGGTAGAACCTCTCAGTGATCTCTTGCCCATCTCCTTCAATCGCTTCCAGTTCAGTCAAAAGTGGGCCGGGCTGCAAGTTCCCGCGCCATTGCCGGTATGTTGTAAACGGTGTGATCGGTTCTTCCATTTCCGTCATCTCTCCTTCAAATCCAGTCAACTTCCAACCGTTTCGTTTTCCTCCAGTATACGGGGTTCCCCAGTTAACATCAAAACATTGCAAGAAGCCGGGCAGCTGCAGTGTACGCACGGCCGGATAACGGGCTAAACTGTATTAACCGCCATGTTCATGGTAAAATGCACACTAGGTTGCAACAGGTGCCAACGTTACGAAGAAGGAGAGTCTATATGGAAATTGCAGTTTTAGTCCCTTGCTATAACGAAGAACAGACGGTCGGCAGCGTCATTGACGACTTCAAGCGTGAACTGCCGCAGGCGACTATCTATGTGTATGACAACAATTCCTCCGACCGGACATCCGAAGTCGCGCGCGAACATGGCGCCGTCGTCCGTTTCGAACCCCGCCAAGGCAAAGGGAATGTCGTCCGCTCGATGTTCCGCGATATCGAGGCGGATTATTACATCATGGTGGACGGGGATGATACATATCCGGCTGAATTCGTTCATGATATACTCGCCGTCCTGCAGGCGGGCGAAGCGAATCTGGTCATCGGCGACCGGTTGTCGAACGGTACGTATTTCGATGAAAACAAAAGGAAGTTCCACGGATTCGGCAACAACTTGGTCAAAGGTCTTATTAACAAGCTTTATAAAAGCAACATTACGGACATTATGACCGGCTATCGCGGATTTGACAGGCTGTTCGTCAAATCGATGCCGGTGATGAGTCCCGGATTTGAAATCGAAACGGAGATGTCCATCCACGCCTTGGACAACCGTTTCCTCATTAAAGAAGTGCCGATCGACTACCGGGACCGTCCGGAAGGCAGTGAATCCAAATTGAATACGGTGACTGACGGGCTGAAAGTGCTCCGCATGATCTTCACCCTGTTCAAAGACTACAAACCGCTGCTGTTCTTTTCTGCGTGGGCGGCTATTTTCCTCGTACTCGGTCTTGCGGCCGGGACACCGGTCATCGTGGAATATGTACAGACGAGTTTCATTGAAAAAGTGCCTTCCGCCATTCTGGCAGTCGGGTTCGTCATGCTGGCGATGCTATCCTTCGCGTGCGGCCTGATCCTCGACACGGTTGCTGGCACACACCGGAAAAATTATGAGCTGCAGCTGAACCGGATTGCTGAGCGTACGGAAAGAGGGTGACCGGATGCCCGTGAAATTGCTGCGCTGGGCAGTCATTGCGGCGCTCGGACTGTATCTCGGCGGGTCGGTACTATTCTTCTTCACCCCGATCCGCAACGTGCCGGTTCCGTTCATCCTGCTGTCAGCGGTCATCATGGCAGCGTTCGTTTACGCTGCGCTCCGTTTCTGGCCGGTGTACCGGCAGCTGACACGCGCCAAGCGGATCAGCTATATGATATTCGGCACCCTGTTCCCGCTGTTCATCGCCGTAAGCATCCGGGGGGAGCAGCCGTTCCTGCTGGACAACCACCCGGCAGTCATCATCGCAGTCTGGTTCGGCGTATACCTCGCTGTCCTGGCGATCGTGACGATGCTGATCCATGCCGGACTGTCCGTGACGCTTGTGCCGACGGGACGCAAAGCTTCGAAATGGATGATCCTGCTCTATGCACTCCCGTCCATCCTTGTCTCCGCATATTTCCTGGCCGCTTTCTATCCGGGTGCGATGACGCCGGACTCCCTGGCGCAATGGGATCAGGCACTCACCCACAAATACACCGACTGGCATCCTGTCGTCCATACGATGCTCATCGGCCTGCTTCTGGACATCTGGAAGTCGCCGGCGATCGTCGCAATCTTCCAGATAGTGCTCATCAGCGCCGCTGCCGGGGTCGCGGGCTGGGCACTGGATGAAGCCCGCGTGCCGAGATGGGCGATCTGGCTCGTGCTGATCTTGTTCGCGCTGAGCCCGGTCCATGCCATCTCGTCCATTACGTTATGGAAAGACGTCGCTTACAGCGCGGCTCTGTTGCTGTTCACGATCCTTATGTTCCGGATCGTCAAGACCGGCGGCCGCGTGCTCACCAGCTGGCCGTTCATCGCGCTCTATTGCCTGACCGGTTTCATGGTGATGTTTTTCCGGCATAACGGCTTCCCTGTGTTCCTGATCGTTACTGCGTTCGTACTTCTCATGTACCGTCCCTACTGGGTGAAGCTCTTCCCGGTCGCAGCGGCAATGGTGTTGATCTACCAGATCGTCGTGCACCCGGTCTACACGAAGCTCGAGGTGCATCCGTCCGATCCTCAGGAAATGCTGAGCATCCCGACCCAGCAGATTGCTGCAATCGTGACGCAGGACGGGGACATGACTGAAAAGCAGCGGGATTACGTCAACCGCATCTTCCCGATCGGCAAATGGCACGAAAAATACAATCCGTACAGTGTCGACTCCATCAAGTTCTCATGGGGCGACTATGACCGGTTTACAATCTATGACGACTGGGGCCGCTACGGACGGACGTATCTCCAGCTCGTGAAGCAGAACCCGCGTATTGCGGCGGACGCCCTGTTCAAACAAACGTCCCTCGTCTGGCAGATCAATGAACCTGAAGACGGCTACACGAGCAAATACGTCACTCATATCTATAGAAAGAACCAATATGGCCTCGTGAACCCGGTGCTGAACGAAGAGCGGCGGCTGAATGCGTATAATTACTTGCAGGACGCGGACGAATCGATCCCCTTCCTCTGGCGCCCGGCTTTCTATACGGTGCTCGCGCTGCTCTTCACGTACATCGCCTATTTGCGCAACAACTGGCGGGCCTGGCTGCTGTTATTGCCGGTCGCACTCAATACAGGTGCAGTGTTTGTCGGCATCCCGGCGCAGGACTTCCGCTATCTGCTGGCGAACTCGATGATCATGCTGCCGCTGCTGCTGATCAGCTTTGTCCGATTCGAACCGATACAAAAACCGACGGAGGTGACCGGCGATGACTGAAACCAAGTCAACTTCCCCGATCGGGATCATTCTTATGATCCTCGCCGCCTTCAGTACTGCGACCGGCCAGTTTTTCTGGAAGCTTGCTGCAGGCGGCGGCCTGTTCGACTGGCATCTGTGGCTCGGCTTCGTGCTGTACGGCATCGGCGCCGTCCTCATGACGGTCGCCTTCCGGTACGGCCGGCTGTCCGTGCTGCACCCGCTCCTCACTGTCGGCTATGTGATCGCATTGTTCTATGGCGTGACATTTCTGGATGAACCGCTCAGCCTCATGCTGCTTGCTGGAACGGTGCTCATCCTCGCGGGCGTCTGGCTCGTAGGGGGTGATGACCATTAACTGGCTGCTCGCCCTACTGCTGCTTGTCATGACATGGTGCGGTGCATTCGGGGGCTATTTCCTGAAGCTTGCTTCGGGGACGGATCTTAAAAACGACCGGCCCGCGCTTTTCCGCCGGCTGGTCATCGGCCTGCTGAGCTACGGTTCGGGTGCAATCCTGAATATCATCGCGCTCCGCTACATGCCGTATACGATCGTGTTCCCGCTCACATCCATCACCTACATCTGGACGTTCGTCCTGTCGTATTTCCTGCTCGGTGAACCGATCACGAAACGCAAGATCGCAGGCATCGCCCTCATCATCGCAGGTGCTGTCTGCCTCGTCCTATAAAAAAAACGTCCGGGAGAAGGAATTCCTTCTCCCGGACGTTTTTTTCATTTTGCCGCTGTTTTATAATCTGTCAGCAGCCTTTCGAGCAGCGCCAGCACATCATCTTTCAAGTCATCGCGTTCCAGCGCGAACGTCATCGTCGTCTCGATGAACCCGAGTTTCTCCCCGACGTCAAAGCGGCGCCCTTCGAAGGCATAGCCGTAGACGTCCTCCTTCGTGTTCAGCTTCTCGATCGCGTCTGTCAGCTGGATCTCCCCGCCTTTGCCGATCTGTTTTTCATCCAGAATGCTGAAGATTTCAGGGGTTAGCACATAACGGCCGACAATCGCAAAGTCGGATGGTGCCTCCTCCTGGCTCGGCTTCTCCACAAAGTTGCGCACTTTCATGAGCCGGGAGTCCGTCGTGATCGGATCGATGACGCCGTACCGGTGAATCTCTTCGTGCGGAACTTCCTTCACACCGATAATGCTGGAGCCCGTTTCTTCGTACTGTTCGATCAGCTGTTTCAGCGCCGGCTTGTCGCTGCGGATAATGTCATCACCGAGCAGGACACCGAACGGTTCATCCCCGATGAAGTTCCGGGCACACCAGATGGCATGTCCCAGACCGAGCGGCTCTTTCTGCCGGATGTAGTGGATGTCGACCGCCGCCGATTCCTTCACTTTTTCCAGCAGATCATATTTTTCTTTCTGCATGAGGTTCTCTTCCAGTTCCAGCGCATTATCGAAATGGTCTTCGATGGCCCGCTTGCCTTTTCCCGTGACAATGATGATGTCTTCGATGCCCGACTCGATCGCTTCTTCAACAATGTACTGGATTGTCGGCATGTCGACGATCGGCAGCATTTCCTTCGGCATCGCTTTCGTTGCCGGCAGGAACCGTGTACCGAGACCAGCTGCCGGGATGATCACTTTTTTCACTGTTTTCATGGAATCCTCCTGATTAGTCGTCATGTATACATGCAGTATAGCACACAACCCCCGTCTGAAGCCCTCGAGCCGTGCGATTTCCAACTGTATGCCATTTGCCCCTATGCGGCACCGCTTAAACCTAGTACACTAAACTCATAGCACCCGTAATGAAGGAGGAATCCCTAACATGAAACAAAAACTGATTGCCATGGCCGCTGCAGGCGCTCTGGCATTTTCCATGCAGGCTTCCGTCTCGCACGCCGCGTTCTCGGACGTCGGCGCCCGTTACAAGACCGAAGTCGAGTACCTGATCAGCCATAATTATGCCCAAGGGGTCACGGAAACCGTATTCGGCACGGACCAATCCATCAAACGGATCGATGCAGCCGTCATGGTGGCGAAAGCGCTCGGGTTCAATGAATCGAGCAATCAACCGGATGCCGGATTCACAGATGTCCCGAAAAACCGCGCCTGGGCTGTCAATGCACTTGCTGCACGCGGGGTCATCGCCGGTAAAACGACAACAAAGTTCGGCACGTCGGAAACGATGACGCGGAATGAGATGGCGAAAGTGATCGTCTCCGCCTATGGTTTGAAACAGTCATCCGCTTCCCTGCCGTTTTCTGATGTGAATGAACGGTTCGCGCCATTCGTCGGCGCTCTTGTCGAGAACAACATCACGTCCGGGAAGTCGGCCACTAAATTCGGTGCGACAGATCCGATCACGCGGGGCGAATTTGCGATCTTCATCTACAAAGTGGAAGGTCTGTCGAAAATCGAACCTCCTGAAGTCGAAGAAGTCGTCTGACACCTTTGGAAAAATCAGGACGGAATCCCTCTTGACGACCGATAAAAAAAAAGTTATCGAATGTGTTTGTGTTATCCCGAAAGTGTGGTAAGATAATACGTGTAGGTAAACCCTGTTTTATCGAATATAGCAAGAATTGTTGAGGCCGAAAAAGAAGCCTGGAGACCCCCTGTGTCTCCAGGCTTCTTTTTGTCTGTTTTTCCATACTTGGAAACTTTGTATAGATTGTAAGTCCTATATCCTTCTATTGCCAAATTCACGTATACTGGATGTATCAAAAGAAGTAAGGAGTTTTTCCATGTCTTTGAAACGCAAATTGTTGTCCGGCGTTGCCGCCATCGCTCTGTTCAGTTCGACGTTCCTGCAGGCGGAAGCAGCCTCCGTCTCACAAGGAGTCTATCATACGAAGCAATCAGTGACCGTGAACGGTTATCCGCAGACGATCAACCAGCTGAACGTGAATCTGGCCCAGCCTTACACGACCGTGGATGTCGGGCTGAACACCCCAGTGAACAAGCTTGCGACCGTCCGATCGCTCGCGACCGCTCATACGCAGATCAATCATCATGTCGTCGGCGCGGTCAATGCGTCGCTGTTCCATTTTAAAAACGGACTGCCGAGTTACTTGCTGACAAAAGACGGACAGATCCAGCATATCGGTGCTGTTTCGACGAATTACAATGACTTCATGCATACACCGGCAGCTTTCGGGATGACGAAGGATAACAAGGGCAAGATCGGTACTTTCACGCTGTCCCCCACCATCGAGCATAACGGAAAGACGGTGGTGATGAATTCCTTTAACCGGGAGCGGAAGGATAACGAAAGCATCCTATACACCTCCAGCTGGCCGTATGAACGGACCCGGACGAACGCAACGGGGCTCGAGGTCGTCGTAACAACGACAAAATCGGTTGAAGGCGGAATGGCACTCGGTGAGAAAGTGACCGGTACCGTAACAGGCATCCGGCCGTTCGGTCAGACGACAGCCGCCTCCGTCCCGACTGGCAGCAAAGGGTTCGTCCTCTCCGCTCACGGCAAAGAAGTGGACAAGATCCGCGACATGAAGAAAGGCGATACCGTGTCGATCTCCTATTCGGTCGATAAGGAATGGAATGACGCCAAGTTCATGCTCGCCTCGGGGCCTCTTCTCGTGCAGAACGGCAAAGTGGATATGACCATCGACCCGACCAGCAAGAGAGCAACGGAACGGACTGCCCGGACCGCAGTTGCCACAGATAAGACAGGGCAGTACGTGTACTTGGTCACTGCAGACTCCGGCTTGAAAGGGCAGAGCTCCGGCATGACGATGGCGGAGTTCGCCAAGCACCTCGTATCGATCGGTGCGTATAACGCACTCAACCTGGACGGCGGCGGATCGACGACGATGGTGACCCGCAAACCAGGCGACATCTATCCGTCACTGGCCAACCGTCCTTCAGGCACATCCGAACGCTCCGTAGCTGCGATCCTGGAAGCCGTCAGTACGGCTCCGTACGGCAAAGCGGCAACTATTTCGGCAAGCCAGGCGCAAGCCGGGCAAGTCGGGATCGGTGCTTCGGTCGGCTTCAAAGTGACCGCTGCGCTCGATCAGTATTTGAATGTACGCACGATTGACCAGAGCAAGGTCGAGCTGCTCGCCGTCTCGAACGGCATCGGCCGGATTTCCGGCAACCGGTTCATCGGAGAGAAAGCAGGCAGCGGCACCGTCACTGTCGGCTATGAAAATGCGAAAGTGAACGTTCCGGTCACGGTGACGGACAAGATCGATGAAATCGTCCTGTCCCCTTCTTCCATTGTCGCCGGCACAGGTGAGTCCGTCGCCATCCAGGCGTCCGGCAAATCGAAAGACCAAGCTGTGATATTCAATCCGGATGGGATCAAACTGACCGCTTCCGGCACGATCGGAAAAATGGACGGCAAGACGTTCATCGCAGGTGAGAAGGAAGGAACCGGCACGATCACAGCCGCATACGGCCGCACAGTCAAAACCGTCCAAGTGACGGTCACCAACAAACCGGTTTCGCTTAATACGTTCGAAACAGCTTCCGGTCTGACTGCTTCCGGTGTCCGTGCAGGTGCAGTCCTATCGCTGGAGAAATCGATCCAGCCGCACGAAGGCAAAGCCGCTGTTCGCCTGAACTACGACTTCACCGGGAACAAAGACGGTATTTCCGCAGCATATCTGAACTGGACAGGCGGCCTGGCGTTAGCATCCAAACCGAAATCGCTCGGCGTCTGGGTATACGGGGACGGCAATCAGCATTGGCTGCGCGGTTCCCTGCGTGACGCGAACGGCAAAGAAACCGTCGTCAACTTCACGCCGGAGGACGGCCAGGACTGGACCGGCTGGAAGTACGTGACTGCTGATATTCCTGCTGCCACCCCTGCGCCCTACACGCTCGATAAGATGTACGTGGCAGAGCGTTCAGCCGCGAAGAAGGATAAAGGGTTCCTCCTGTTCGACCAGCTGCAGGCCATCTATACAGCTGCACCCGAAAAGGAACGCGCCTTCAAGCCGTCAGCCGGGATCCGCACAGAACCCGCTGACAAGTCATTCACTGTGAAGTTCACGCAGCCGATGGGCAAACAGTCCCTCACGACGCGTTACGTATATGTCGAAGACGAATTCGGCGTCCGGCAGGCGGTCCGCACCGCCCCGTCGTCGGACGGCCGCAAGATCACCGTGCAGGCTCCGGCTGCAGGATATGGCAAAGGGAAGAACTACCGCCTCGTCGTCACGCATTTCGTGAAGAATGCACAGGGCGTCCCGATGGTGAAAGACAGCTATACCGAATTCAAAGTGAACTGACAAACCCCTGCAGCCGTCCTGGCTGCAGGGGTTTCATCTATCCGCAATGCCGTCAGGAGGAATGGGTATGCTACAATGGATGAATCATAATCTGCCGGAAGAAAGAGGTGCCGCCCAGTGAAGTTCACATTCAACTTGAAATCATTCCTCGCAATGGGGTTCGCGCTCATCTGGTTCCCGATGCTCGTCATCGGCGTCGAGGCGTTCCTGCTCGGCTCATTCGAAGAAGCGACGCTCTGGAGCCAGGAGCGGATGGGCGCCTATCTGCTGAATGCCATCATCGTCTATGCCCTGTTCCTGCTGCTGCTCGGGCTTATCAACCGGTTCGTCATCAGCTTCCTGCTGGCGAATGTCGTCGCAGTCCTGCTCGCCGTGTTCAGTTATTTCAAATTCAGCTTCCTCGGGGAGAATCTGTATCCGTGGGATCTGCTGCTGTACAATAACGTTTTCAATCTCCTGCCGAATATTTACAAGGAAGCGAATGTCGGGACCGGCCTTGCCGGCATCGTCATTGTTCTGGCCTTGCTCATCGGTCTGTTCGTCTACATGCTGAAGAAGCGGCCAAAACCGATCATGCGTCTGCCATGGTGGGTGCGGATCCTCTACATAGCCTTCGGAGCGGTATGCCTGTCCGCGTTCATCTTCTATCGGACATTCCCGGGAATGGAGCAGCTGCTGAAAGACGCGGATGTCTCCAACATCACCTTCAATCAGGAGCGCAATTACAAGCAGAACGGCTTCTACGGCGCGTTCATGCTTAACATGCAGAGCGCCATCGTCCTTGCGCCGAGTGGCTACAGCAAGACTGCGATCGAGGGGATCACGGACCGTCTGAAAAAAGAGGCGGATGAAAGTGAACCGAAGACGACCGGCGCCAAGAAACCGAATATCATCTTCGTCATGAGCGAATCATTTTGGGACCCGACGCAGCTGGAAAAGATTCAGTTCGACCCAGATCCGATGCCGTTCATCCGCGATCATCAGACCGGCTGGCTGCTGTCGCCCACGTTCGGCGGCGGGACGAGCAACGTCGAATTCGAAGTGCTGACCGGCTTTTCCAACACGTTCCTGCCTGTCGGCTCCGTGCCGTATCAGCAATACGTCAAGGAAGACCAGCCAGCTGCGATGCCGAATTATTTGAAAGGACTCGGCTACCAGACGCTTGCGATCCACCCGTATGCTAAATGGTTCTGGAACCGGGAAACCGTCTATCAGTATTTCGGGTTCGACGAATTCCTCGACGACAAGTCGTTCACGGATCCGATCTACAAAGGTCCGTTCATCTCCGATGAGCAAGTGACGAAAACGATCATCGAACGGACGGAAGCATCAGACGATCCGATGTTCATCTACGCGGTGACGATGCAGAACCATACAGGCTATGCCGAGGACAAGTATGAGTCGTTCGACGTGAAGACGACTGTGCCCGAAGGTATTGACGATGTCTACAATGTGCTGCTGCGTTCGTACACGCAGGGCGTCTATGATGCAGACAAAGCACTGCAGCAGCTGATCGAGCACTTCCAGGACTCGGATGAACCGACTGCAGTCGTCTTCTTCGGCGACCATCTGCCGGCGATTGGTCAGGACTACCGCCTGTACAAGATTGCGGATTATGTTCCGCGCGGTGCCGGTGAAAGCCAATGGGGACTGGAAGACTTTGAGAAGACACGATCGACCCCGCTGCTGATGTGGAATAACTTCGACGCACCGATCCCTGAGATCGACCGTCTGAGTCCGAATCAGCTCGGCCCAGCACTGTTTAAAATGGCCGGTATTGAACAGCCGCTCTATTACGGCTTGCTGGAGCAGTTCAGTTCTGAGCTGCCCGCCTTGACGCGCGAGCTGAAGATCGACGCGGACGGCGGACTGCACCGCGAGACTCCGGAAGCTGCCAAGAAGCTGAGCAAAGAGTACCAGCTGCTGCAATACGACTTGCTGTTCGGCAAGCGGTATGGCAAGGAAGCTGTGAAGTGAGTGAGTGAATCGAAAAACCGCCAGCTGCCCGCGATGTAATCGGGGCTGCTGGCGGTTTTTTGTTTTGATGGCGGTGATTGCGGGCGGGCGTTGCGGTTTATGAGCGTTTTGTTGAGTTTATGAGCGCTTTTTGCGATTTGTGAGCGTTTTCCCAGGTTTATGAGCGTTTTCCATGATTTATGAGCGTTTTTCACTTTTTATGAGCGATTCCCCACTTTTATGAGCGGGCATATCCCCCGCTCACTTGACCGCTTTCAACGCTGACACGGTCTGTCCATTTTTGTCGATGACTTTCACCAGGCCGATTCCTTTTACATAATAATTTTTGTAACCGGTCGATGTCGTCACTTCCACGGCATTGGCGAACGTCTGATACGGAGTGGAGACCGTTTTATGGACCGCGGTATATGTGCTTTTTTCCTGATAATAGCTCCATGACTTGCCTGTTTCAATCGGGTACAGCAATTCCACATAGTAGTCGGACTGCAGCAGACCTGTTGCGAATCCCTGGTAGCTTTCATCCTCCACGAAATACTCGGCTTCGCCAGTCTTCGCGTCCTTCTCCTGCCAGACGAATCCGAGACGGGATCCGTTCACTTTCGTATCACTGTTGACGTATGACAGCAGTCGATCGCCGTTCGGTCCGGTATACGTGTACTGCTTAGTCTTATTGTGGGCGAAGCTGTCGGCGATCGCCGCGCGCTGCTTGAATTCCGCTGACAGTCCGCGTGCGAGGAACGCAGAGAACTGTTCACGCGAAACGGTGCCTGTCGGCTGATACGTGCCGTCCGGGTAACCGGCTGTGATGCCGGCTGCGGAAATCTTACGGATTGACTCAGAAGCCCGCATATTCGGTCCGACGTCCGCAAACAGGAACCGGGAATTAAACTGCAGATCGAAGGCACGGTCCAGGATTGCCGCCATGTCACCACGTGAGATGAAGGCGTCCGGCTTATACGTGCCGTCCGGATAACCGCTCAAGATACCCTCTTTGACCGCGGAGGCGATATAGCCACTCGCCGACTGGTTTTTACCGACATCCTTGAAAGTCGTCGCACGCTTTGTGCCGTCGAGCTTCATCATGCGGCCGATGAAGATGGCGGCTTCGGCGCGCGTCACATTCTTCTTCGGCTGGAACTTGCCGTCCGGGTATCCGGAGATGATGGCTTGGCCGGTCAGGTACTGCACTTCGTCATGGAAGCGGCTGGAGCCTGGCACGTCCGGGAATGACGCTGCTGCAGCGGCTGGCTGGACAGCGAGACCGGCCGATAAAGTCATAGCGGCTGCAAACATGGTGAATCGTTTCATAGGTTCATTCCTCCTCGAAATAAGTACTACCAGTATAGCAAACTTGTCCGGGAATATAAAAAGCACCGGGATTCCACCCGGTGCCTGCATACATTATTGGATTGTCTTCAATTCCCTTGCCGTTTTGCCGGAAGTATCGATGGATTTCACCACACCGATACCTTTTACATAGTAATTCTTCCAGCCTTTCTCGGTCACTTCGACGGCGTTAGTGAAAGTTTTATAAGGTGTTTTCACCGTCTTATTAACACCAGTTATCTTCGCGATGTCCTGATCCGCCGGTCCGTTCTGCCAAGTTTTCCCTACCTTCACAGGATACACCAAGTCACGATAGTATTCGGAGAATGGATAAGCTGTTACAAGCATCGTAGACGTTTCTTCGATATTAATATAGCTTACTTCTTTTGTCGCTGGTCTTTCCAGCACCCAGAAAAACCCTGTATAGCTATACTCAACAAATTGTCCCTTAGTCTTTTTGTATTCCATTGTCATGTCACCCTGCGGTGTGCCGAACGTATACTTTTTTGTCATATTAGGCATGTAAGTGCTGCTTGCGACGGTACGCTGTTTATATACTGGACTCAGCCCACGCGCCAAGAAAGCGGAAAATTGTTCGCGTGTAACAGTCCCGTTCGGACGGAATGTGGAGTCTGCATAACCGGTCGTTATGAAATCACCTGCGATATTGCGGATGTCGTGGTAGGCTTTCATATTGGAACTGATGTCTTTGTATTCCTGGACTGACCCAGTTTCAAGTCCGAATGCACGGCTCAGAATGATCGCCATGTCGCCGCGGGAGATCGATTGGTTTGGACGGAAGGTGCCGTCGGCGAAACCGCTGATGATGCCCTTTTCAGTGGCAGACGCGATGTAGCCGCTTGCCCCGTTTTGTGCCGGCACGTCTTTGAATTTCGTAGCGCGTTTTGCTCCATTCAGCTTGAATGTGCGGCCGATCATGATGGCGGCTTCTCCGCGGGTAACGTTTTTCTTCGGCTGGAAGCTGCCGTTCGAGTACCCGCTGATGATGTCCTTGCCGACCAAATACTGGATTTCATCGTGGAACCGGTTCGTTTTCGGTACGTCCGGGAAACTGGCAGCGGCGGCGGCTGGCTGAACCGTAAGCATGACAGCACATGCTGTGGCGGCAGCCCAAGTGAGCAGTCGTTTCATTTGTTGTCCTCCTCTAAACTTTTTGTAATCTAATTGTAACAATCCATTCCCTTAATTACCAACTTTTCTATGTAAATATATGAGAGTTCGCACTTTTTACATGGACAATAACAAAGACAGACAGACGAAAGCACCACCCGCACCGCGTCCGGTCGGGATGGTGCTATGTCTGGATGAAATCCTTACATTGGAGAGACTGCTCTGATCAGGCGCAGTCTCTCTCGCTCGTTATCGGACCGCCCATCTGCGGAGCGCAACTCCAGCAAAAGCTGTCAGTGCAGCCAGCAGAGTAAGGGTTAATGCGTCAAGCATACCTCCTGTTTTAGGCAGCATCGGGATGACCGAGGAAGCCGAGACAGTGTCGCGGTCCATCGCATTCCAAGGGGTCTCCGAATTCATTTTGCCGTCGGCAGGCATCATGTTCTCCTGTGTCGAACCTTGGGTCTGGGAGTGTTCCGATGGAGTGCCGGCAGGAGTTCCTGACGAGTTCCCATCCTGTCCTGTCATCTCATCCGAGTCGCCTTCAGGCAAAGTTGTGCCATCGTTTCCATCGTTCGGATTGTTCTCTGTCCCATTCTGGTTTCCTTCGTTCTCAGTTGTTCCGCCACCCGGGGTACCTTCCGTATCGGTTACTCCGTCATCTGGATTTCCGTCCGTATCGGTCGTTCCGTCATCCGGTGTTCCCGGATTTTCTCCTGGAGGAGTGGTGTTCTCATCCGTGTCTCCAGGTGTTTCTGCCGGCGGAACCGGGGTGTTACTTGAATCTTCATCTTCTGTTCCATTGGGATCAGTCGTGCCGTTATTTCCATCGGTCGGACCGTTTCCGTCTTCATCTGGAACTGGTGTGCTGCCATTGTCTTCACCCGGACCTGGTGCAGGGGTTTCCGGATTTTCCTCCGGCTGTTCCGCAGCAGCGGGTATGAATGTGGAATGAGTGAGCAAGTCGAGATTGATCGCTCCGAGCAAAGGGAGATCGACGGTGATCATGCCGACGCCTTCCTTGCTGGTGGTGCCTTCTTCTGTTGTCTGTTCATTTTTACCGATCAGATTGACAGAAGTATTGCCGAGAAGTTTGTCCAGCGGAGCCAGCTGCAGCAGGCCGCTGTTACTTTTCGATCCTTCTTCGTTTTTTGAGCTGTGATTGTCAAGAATACCGAGGTGCAGGCCGCCAAGCCCGAGTATGTCGTTGAAGAGAACATCGACGACGCCACGGTCTGACGAACTGGATCCATCCGTGTTCTCAGTTTCATGGTTGTCGAGCACACCGATGTCCGCGCCATTCACTGTATCGCCGAGTAGTCCGCCGATATCCGCATTCACAACACCTTCATCTTTCGTGGATGAACCGTCTGCCTTCTCAGCCGTATGGTGATCGAGCACACCGACGTACGTGTCTTCCAACACACCACCAAGTACTCCGCCGATATCTGCGTTCACAACACCTTCATCTTTCGTGGATGAACCGTCTGCATTCTCAGCTGTATGGTGATCAAGCACACCGACGTGCGTGTCTTCCAACACACCACCAAGTACTCCGCCGATATCCGTATTCACAACACCTTCATCTTCCGAGGATGAACCGTCTGCATTCTCAGCTGTATGGTGATCAAGCACACCGACATGCGTGTCTTCCAACACACCACCAAGTACTCCGCCGATATCCGCATTCACAACACCTTCATCTTTCGTGGATGAACCGTCTGCATTCTCAGCTGTATGGTGATCGAGCACACCGACGTGCGTGTCTTCCAACACACCACCGAGTACTCCGCCGATATCCGCATTCACAACACCTTCATCTTTTGTGGATGAACCGTCTGCATTCTCAGCCGTATGGTGATCGAGCACACCGACGTGCGTGTCTTCCAACACGCCACCGAGCACTTCGCCGACATTTACGTTCACGACACCTTCATCTTTTGTGGATGAACCGTCTGCATTTCCGGCTTCGTGGTTCTCAAGCACACCGACGTGCGTACCGTCCACTGTTTCACCGAGCACCTTGTCGATATCCACATTTACAGCGCCTTCATCTTTCGTGGATGAACCGTCTGCATTTCCGGCTTCGTGGTTCTCAAGCACACCGACGTGCGTACCGTCCACTGTTTCACCGAGCACCTTGTCGATATCCACATTTACAGCGCCTTCATCTTTCGTGGATGAACCGTCTGCATTTCCGGCTTCGTGGTTCTCAAGCACACCGACGTGCGCGCCGTTTACTGTATCGCCGAGCACTCCGCTGATATCCACATTCGCAACGCCTTCATCTTTCGAGGATGAACCGTCTGCGTTCTCAGCTGTATGGTGATCGAGGACACCAATATGCGAGTCTTCCAACACACCATCGAGTACTTCGCCGACGTTTACCTCTACGACGCCTTCATCTTTCATGGTTGAACCGTCCGCGTCCACCGCTTCGTGTTTATCCACAGCACCGACGTGGGTATCTTCGAGAATTGGGGAATCGTCGACAGTCACTTCGACAACCGACTGGTTTTGTTCAGCAGATCCATCTGCATTTGTTACCGACTTCTTTTCCGCGACACCTGCGTGAGTATCTCCTAGCAGTTCGGAATCTTTCAGATCTGCCTGCACAAGCCCTCTGCTGTCCGTCGTGCTGCCGTCCGTTTCAATCGTTTTCTCCGTCACTGCGTCGACTGTCGTCTTGCCGGCGACCGGCAGTTTCTCAGCCTCCACAGAAACGAGGGATTTCTTTGCTTCTTCACCTGACCCGGAAGAAGACGTTTGTTTCGTCACGACATCTGCCTGCACTTCGTTTGTCACTGCAGTGTCGGCATTGACCGAAACAACTGACTTCTTCTGCTCTCCTTCTTGGTTCACGACAGGCGTCACTTCAGCCTGGACGTTTTTCACGATGCCATCGCTCACCTGCACATTTACGGCTGAGCTGTTTTCTGATGCAGCAGGATTATTAGGAATCTGCACTTTCACATTGCCGACGACCGGGACATTGTCGAGCTGAATGTCCAGGATTTTCGTTTTTTCTGCTGCTGTATCAGTTCTATCTTCTCCATTGTTTGCTGAACCGGCTGCGGGCATCATGACAAAAAGTGATCCGGCGAAAGCTGTCATCCCAACGAGTTTTGTCCAATTCTTTTTCATGATTGAATCTCTCCTTTTTTATCGTTTTGTGTTACACGTATAAAAAAGGAGCTGATTGGGGCGGTTGTCCGGGTGGTGCATGAGTCCATTGCAGTGCTCCGACAATGTCCTCCAAGTACCATTTCTGACGGATGCTTTCGACCGCCATCTGCCAGTCATCTGCAGGGACTGCGCTGATGCCTCCCCCGGCAGATACCGAGACGGATGGCGAAATACTGATGGATGACGAGCCTGTCACCCATTCGACTGCCGGCTTCCATGTCGTTGAGGAACCCGGTTTCAGAGGAATTGCCGATGTCGAGATTTCTTGTGACTGTTTAGCTGTTACAGTTTGTTTTTCTGACGGCGCTGCCTGTCCTGATGTGTCCATCAAGAACGATTCGGCGAGCGGCATCACCTGATCAGCCGGTGCCTCCGCTGCGTGGTCACGCAGTTCTGTGACGTCCGTGCTGTCTGCATCTGCTGCTCCGTCCTCATCGGTTGACAAATCATTGTCCGTGCGGCTGACTGCCGGAGTTTTTTCAGGCTTTTCCAGCGGGATGGCCGGAATAATCATTTCCAACCCATCTGAAGGTTCGGACGACTCCGGGCGGGACGGTTTGCTTGCTTCCGGTTTATCAGCTCCCCCGTTCTGCGGCTTCTCCTCCGGTTTCACCACTGGCTGTTCTGCCGGTGCTGATGGCCTTTCCGGTTTGGCTGGCTGATCCGAATTTCCCGGTACAGATGGTTCCGGTACCTCCGCGGAAGGCGTCTCTTCTTCAACGGACGGCTTTTCCGGCGCAGGCTTTTTCAACGGCTTTGCCACAGTCTCGACAACCGCTCCGACGGTTTCATCTGCGGTTTCCGTCACCTTCCCGGTCAGGCCTGTCACCGTTTCCGTTGTTTTATCGACAACTGGCGTGACAACCGGAACTTCTGGGAGCGGTTTCGTCACTTTAACTGCCTCTTCGGTAATTTTCTGGACGGTTTCGGTCGTTTTTTCCACGACTGGCACCGTGCTTTCCACAGTTTCGCCTACAAGGTTTGTCGTGTTTTCCAAGATTTCTTTGACCGGACGCTTTCCGGATGGCTTCGTCACCGTCTTGACCGTATCTTCGGTAAATGTAACAGTACGGTCCACCGTATCACCAGTGAACTTTACTGTCTCCTCAACGAGCTGTCCAGTGGACGTCAGCGTTTGATCGACCGTACTTTTCACTTGGTTCAGCAGGCCGCCAACGAGTCCTTTCCTCTCTTTAGCGGGCTCCTTCTCTTCCCCGTCGTCCGCCATAACAGCACCAGGCAAACAAAAGAGAAGCAGACTAGTACATAAGACTGCCACTACATGTCTCATATGTTCACCTCCTTCTGCGTAACGATTCGAAGTTCAGTTTTCTAAACTTCCGTATTCCGGCCTGTACCCACTGACTATATATTCAAACATTTAGTTTTCATTAAATTGCCAATTAACTCGGCTGTGATAGTATTTCTACTGTAAATAAATATTTACGAAACAGAACACGATTCAATCGGCCCTCTGACGTTTGGTCAAAATACATTGAATGAGATTTTTCCAGTTGGTTCAAATCGCCCAATACTTTAGACCTTTGTATGTCACACTTTTTGCTCGTGTCTTTCATGCCCATATGGACGAATTAGTCTCTTCGAGAAGCGGAAAGTATACACTACTGTCGATTACAAGATCAGCATTGTCGACGACCTGTGAATCAAAAAAGAGCCCGGCACGCAGTTTTTCTGCATGCGGGACTCTCTTTTCATCGCGAGGGGGCCACCCGTTCGGCCATTACAATCAGCCGGTGTTTGTCACTGTTCTTCGGATAGCAGGTGACAAGCGACAGTTTCGCTTTCCCTGATTCCCGTGCGATCGCTTCCACTTGTTCCGGTTCGACGATTTGAATATCGTACACTTCATAGGTCTGTTTCTCTGCAGCTGTTTCAAAGGAGAACTGACTACCAGTCTTCAGCTCATCCAGCCGATTGAAGAATTCTCCGAATACGTGGGACTGGTGGCCGGCGATGGCATAACTGCCGTCTTGTTTACCCGGTTCATCCATATTCGGGATTGCGCCGAATCCCCTGTCCAGGATGTCCGGTGTCGCACCATAGGCGACGGGTACACGGATATCGATCTGCGGGATGGAAAGCACCCCTTCGATCTCTCCGAGTTCCTTGTTGCCGGCAGCAGACGCCCAGCTGGTAGTGACAGCAGCGGATTTTTCCGTCTCCTGCCGTTCACCGGCTTTTGCTTTCAAGCTTGCGAAGGCTTCCAACTGCTCATTCTGAGTGTCTTCTATTTGTCTGCTGCCGACAAATTGCCAGATGAGCAGCCCAATGCCCGCCATCATCAGGAAATTTCCGAGCCAGCGCACTGTTCTCTTCATTAGTTGTTATCCCTCCCTGTCACTGTTCCGGCTGTTTCCTCCGTGAAAGCCAGTTCATCGAGATGCCTGCGGTAATCAGCAGAACACTTACGTACAGAAGGTCCGTCTTCCCGAGCGGTCTCCCGGTCTTCGGCAGACGGTCCGGTCCGTTTTGGGAAGTCCTGCTGCCTGCATCCGGACTGCCGGTTCCGGGATTTCCATCTGAACGGGATGGGCTGACAGTTGTCCCGTTTTGTCCGTTGCGGTCCAAGACGCTTCCGCTGTTTGCTTCATATCCGTTCAAATCCCGACTTGTCCGGCTGCTGCCGGTGTTCTGATCTGCAGTGCCGGAAGGCTTCGACGGGTAGGCGGGGGCAATTGTCTCGATTTCGATATCCGTTTCGATAATCGCGCCGCCAGCACTTGCAGTCGAGACAGTTCCTTCGTCTGTCTGCACATCAGCTGATTGTTCCTCTGCAGAGGAGGATAGCCCGTCTTTAGTTTCATCACCGATTTCTGAGACTCCATCTAGTTCTGATTCTGAGACTGCTTCAGATTCAGCGTCCGCTGACTTCTCCGGGAACGGCTGGCCTTCCATTTTGTTTTCCTCAGGTCCTGCTGCTGGGAGATCTTCACCCGGCATCGGCTGTTCGGGATCTTCTGTTTCCGTGTCATCACTTGCGCTTTCTGCTGCTGTCCCCTGGCATGCCGGATGCAGATCTTGTTCCATCATTTCTCCGGTTACGCCTGCCGCCGGCTCCACTGATGGCAATCCGCTGTCAGTTGTCATTTCTACTGACAGCTCATCCCCCGCCGGCCGTTCGAGTTCCGGATCCGCATTTACTGTGTCTGTGTCTGTGTCTGTGTCTGTCACCGTCTCTCGGTCTTCCGGAAAGCCGAGCTCCGCTTTCGGTACTTTGTCCGTTTTCGGCTCCTGCAGACAGAGGTTCCCGTCCTCAACTTCCACCGCAGGTTCCATCCCTTCCATTTGTGCAGCTGATACCGGGCCTGCTGCATACAATCCGAGCACACCGGCGATCAGCACGATTCTACCTTTCCCCACACGTTTCCGCCCCCAAATCGTTCAGCTGTAGTATCCGTCGTATTCCCTGATTCGCTCTCTCTTAATCTGCAGTGGTGATAAAAGAAAAACCCCTTTTTCAGCCGTTATACGGATGAAAGGGGATCCTCTGTCAGACCCTATCGATTCAGGACTCGCCTGCGTCCGGCCCTTGGTCATCTTCTCTCATTCATAGCAGACGACCCGGTTCTTCCCACTGTTCTTCGCTTTATAGAGGGCGATGTCCGCTTTGTGATAAAGCATCGAGTAATCCGTGATCCGTCCGCTGCCATTTTCGGCTACGCCGATACTCAGCGTCAACGGAACGAACTCCCCGTTGCACTCGAGCCGGATCGCTGTCACAGCATCGAGCATCCGGTGGGCTGTCCTGCAGGCGTCCCGAAAGGTGATATCCCGCAGGATGGCGACGAATTCGTCACCCCCGATACGCCCCGTCTTATCACCTTTGCGCAAAAGGGCGCTGCACGTTCCGGCCACTTTCCGGATGACCTGGTCACCGAACGGATGGCCATAAGTATCGTTGACCTTTTTCAGGTTGTCGATGTCGAATGCGATGCAGACGACATTCTGCGACGTCCCAGATGAATCGGCAAGCCATTCCCTGGCAGTGCTCTCAACAGCCCGGCGGCTTGCGACTCCTGTCAGGAAATCGGTGCTCGCCTGCTTTTCCAGCTCGCGCAATTTGACTTTCATTTCGAGTTTCATCGCTTCATTTGCAATTTCCTGGCGCTGCAGGTCTTCCAGCAGCTTGATGTACTTCTGCTGGACGGCAAATCCTCTGCTGAAATCTCCTATTTCCCCAGTGAGCCTGATCTGCTGCAGCAAGATCTCTTTCAGCTGCCGGTGATCTTGGGAACTTTCAGCCCGCTCCGCTGCCTGCCCGAGGCTCGCGAGGGATGCCTCCCTCTCCCCACGTTCCAGCTGGATGTCCGCCAGCAGCCGCCAGCTCTTGACCAGTTCCGTGTTGTAGGAAGGCAGCAGCGGGTCTTTCATCACCGTTTCAAGCAGGGATTCCGCTGCAGTAAAGTCGCCCAGCTTCATATAAGCCTTGGCAGAAGCAAGCGTCGCCTTCAAGACGAGGTACGGGCAGTACGGTTCTTCAAAGACTGCGATCCGTGCAGCTCTTTTGCCGGTCTCGAGGGCTTCCTTGTACTCTCCGAGACGACAGAGCACGAAACTGAGTTCACTGCTGTTTTCGCTGATCAGCCTCCGGTTGCCCAGCTGTTCCGCAAGTTCGATCCCCGTCTCCAGGACGTGACGCGCCCGGCTGTAATTGCCCGTGTACGCATACAGCAAGTAGAAAATATGGTAGGAATACATGAAATCTTCTTTCGTCCCGTGACTCTCGCACAGTTTCGCGTGCTGTTCGATGTAGCGGAAGGCGTCTTTCGTATCTCCGAGTTTGTAGAAACTCAGCGCGAGATTCGCGTAAGCTTCCATCTGGAGCGGCCGGTCCCCTGCTTCCGTCGCTGCTTGCAGCAGCTGGCAGCACGGTTCGATCACTTCACCGTATTTTCCTTGGGTTTGCAGTGACTGGATGGTTTGTCGTAGTTTGTATGATTTCTCGCGCATCAGAATGATCCCCTATACATATCGATTTATTTACAGGTATGTACCCAAAGTACCAGTACTCTAAACCTGATCATCAATACTATAGACTCATTATAAAAAGGGTCGAAATGTTCATTTCGACCCTTCTGTATCTTTCCCGTTTTCGATCATCGCTTCCCACATCAGTTCATGGACATGCTGCAAGTGCTCCTCCACGTTATCGGCGGTCACGTATACTCCGAAATCAGCCGGCACTTCAGTAGTATCCGGATGCTGAATCCGTTTTGCGATCAGCGTGCCGATTTCCGGATAGAAATGGTGACCGTCCTGGTAATTCATAATGTCATTCGTAATGGTGTTCGGATACATGAAGTTCCAGACACCTCCGTACACACTGACGAGGTCGCGGATCCACTGTTCGTAGTCTTCGTACAGCCCCGTGCTGACCAGTGAAGCGAACAGCGCTGTCGAAATCGGTGTCGTATAGACCGTCAGTTCGGCGGATCCTGCTGCTTCTTTAATCTTTTGGAGAATCACCGGGTAGACCTTGTAATACGTATAGTTGCTTCCGTAGAACTCCTCTTCGAACCGTTCAATCTTCAAGCTCGTGCTTTCATCCACTTCCTGTTTCGACAGTTTCTTCGCGAAGGCCTCCCCTTTCCGGTTGTACATCCGCTCTTCGTCGACAGTGTCCGTCGCCGAGTTCAGGAAATTCTGGATCGAGATGTCGAGCGAGTCGAGCGACAGCAGGTTTTTCGTCCGGTAGAACGGCTGTTCAATCTTCTTTTCATAGTTGGCGAGTGAACGCGGCGCACCCGCTTCTTTTTCGCTCGATTTGAAGAAATCAGCGCCTACTAGATACCGTTTGAGACCGGGCAGCTGGGACTGGCTGTACAGCATGAAGCTGTGAACTTCCCGGATTGACATGTTGGCGACCGAAAAGTTGAAGACATCCCAATCCTCGAACGCGGTCGGATGGATATAGGTGGACCGGCTGCTGCCGATCAGCAGGGTATCATAGTCATGACGCCCGTAGTGGAGCATCGCAATTTTTTGTTCACGCTCATTGGTCACTTTCTGGATGCTGTTGAATGCGTTGGCATGTCCGTAATGCCAGAGCGGATCGATCCAGTAATTGAAGCCCGCCGTAATGGCTGCCATGACGAGAAATACGGCAACCGTTACGCGGGAGAATTTTTTATCCGACAGAAGAATCACCTTCCTTGCCAATCGTTTTCCGTCTGTGTCGTGTTAAAAGTTGAAATACAGGAATTCACTGACGCGCTGCAGCTGCATCGCGCTGTAGTACAGCAGCATGATGACGAACACCATCAGCAGAGGCGTCCTCTTCTGCGATTCCATAATCTGTACAGAGTTTTTCGCAAACAGGGCAAGTCCGAGTCCGATCGCCAAGTAGAATGCCAGTGTCACGAGCGGTACATTGAAGACTGAGAACACTCCTGTCAGATGGAAGCCTTCGAAGCCGAACATCGCTTTGAACACTTGCATGGCAACGGTCATATCCGGTGCTCGGAAAATGACGAATGCAAAGTGGACAAACAAGAATGTAACAATCCATGCCCACAGTCTCGGCAGCCTGCCGCCGGAACGCTTCCAGATCCTCGCGATGACACTTGCAAGACCGTGCAGGATCCCCCATATGACGAACGTCCAGCCGGCTCCGTGCCAGAACCCGCTGATCAGGAAAATGATGAAGATATTGACATAAGTGCGCGGAATGCCTTTACGGCTTCCGCCAAGCGGAATGTAAATGTATTTAGTCAGGAAACCGGACAGCGTAATGTGCCAGCGCCGCCAGAAATCCTGGATATCGAGCGCCTTATACGGCGAATTGAAGTTGATCGGCAGGCGGATATTGAAAAATAGCGCCAATCCGATCGCCATGTCCGAATACCCGCTGAAGTCGAAATAGAGCTGCAGCGTGTACGACAGGGAGGTCACCCACCCGCTGATCATCGTCAACGTGTCAACAGAGCCGTAACCGCTGTTGGCGTAAGCCGCAAATGTATCGGCGATGGCGACTTTCTTGAAGAGACCGATCGAGAAGATCACGAGTCCTCTGGCGATGTTCTCATAGTTCACCCGGTACGTTTTCCGGTCGCTGAACTGCGGCATCATATCGCCGTGATGGACAATCGGACCCGCGATAAGCTGCGGGAAGAACGAGACGAACAGTCCGTAGTTCAGGAAGTTGTACTCGTTCGTCTCAAGCCGATAGGAATCGACCAAATACGCAATCTGCTGGAATGTATAGAAACTGATGGCGAGCGGCAGGATCACCTGGATCAGTTCGATGTCCGTGCCGAACAGCAGATTGATGTTCTCCGCAAAGAAATCCCGGTACTTGAAGTAGCCGAGCAATGCGACGTTGAACAGGATGCCGAACGTCAAAATGAGCTTCCGGGTCGGCAGCCATTTGTTCTTACCGAGGAAGACGCCGATGATATAGTTCACAATCATCGAGCCGATGATCAACGGCAGATAAGCCGGGTTCCAGTATGCATAGAAAAAGAGTGAAGCGAGCAGGAGCCACGTCTTTGCAACTGGCGGCGCCACTTTGCCGACCAAGAAGAATACAGCCCAGACAACCGGCAGAAACAGGAAAATGAATTCGAATGAATTGAAAATCATAAGGTACCCCGCAAATCGTTTAGTTAATGGATGCTGTGTAGAAGTATACCATAGGAGGGCTTTTGTCCGGTACCCATCTCGGGAAACAGGCATGCCGTAATCCGTAATTTGGAATGAACCTGACTTTCTGACAAAATATTTCTAATTTCGCCCAAAAATAGATGATGAGTATGATACACTAGTTAGTAGATTTGTAGGACTGTCTTGTGAAAATAATAGAGAAAAAGGAATGTTGCATGTGATTTCAAAGAAATACCGGTTCGTGTACGCGGCCGGTCTGTTCATCTGTCTTCTCTTCTTCGCCGGCCAATCCGGTGTGCACGCGGCCGGTCAGGTTTCATTCGTCACATTGTCCAAAGCGACAGGCGGATATGCTGTGGAAGGAGAGCAGCTGACCGGAACCGCCACGTTTATGGCGAATGTCCCTTATGAGCTTGTCGGCCAGGACGATCGTTATGCGTATTTGAAGTTCGGCAATGACAAGCTTGCAGTACCTGCCCACCTGATCCGGCCTGCTGCGGCGCCCGCGAAATCAGGCGCGCTGCCGAAAGGCCGTACGACGATGATCACGCAGCTGCGGGTATCGGTCGCAAGCGCGTTAAAAGGCGGTTTCCGGCTCGGGTATATCAACCCCGGACAGCGGATGCCGGTGCTGTCTCAGACCAAAACGCATATCGAAGTGGACTTCGGCGGCCGAAGGGGATTCATCCCGAAGACCGTGGTGAAAGCCGACCCAGGCATCCCGGTCCTGATGTATCACCATATCGTCGAAAAGCGTGCTGCTACTCCATTCGCTCAGAACAACATGGTCATCGACTATGCCCCGTTCCTCCAGCAGATGGATTATCTGAAGAAGAACGGCTGGAAAACGATTGCTCCGGAAGATTTGGACAACTGGCTTGCGCTGCGCAAGAATCTGACGGACAAGACGGTATTGCTGACGTTTGACGACGGACTGCTGTCATTGCAGAAATACGCCTACCCTGTGCTGTCAGAACGCGGATTCAAGGCAACCGCCTTCCTAATTACTTCGCGCATCAAACAGCAGGCCCAAAACTGGGACGACCAGGCATTCCAGTACGTCGGCCTGAAAGAGATCCGCGAGACAGCGGACGTATTCACGTTCCAGCACCATACACACGGGATGCATCTGCGGCGTCCGGGAACACGCGAACCGTTCCTGACGACCTCCACAGCGCAGGAGATCAAGGACGACATCGCACTCGGCCGTTTCCAAGTATCAAAAGCATGGAATATGCAGGACCCGAACATCCGCTACCTCGCTTACCCGTTCGGTCAGTTTAACACGCTGAGTAAAAATACAATCGCCGCCTCCGGTATACGGATGGCATTCACGACGAATCCGGGCAACGTCAAACTCGGAGACAACCGATATGAGCTGAAACGGCAGGGAATCTCCCCTGCCCACTCGCTCAAAGACTTTGAGAAGAAACTGTATGGCGCTTATTGAATAAAGGAAGAGGCAGCGGTCCGTCATGGGCCGCTGCCTTTTTTCCTATTCGTTCCCGCCAATCGTCCAGCCGTCCTGCACAGGTTTCCGGAATCCCGTTCGGGGGTACTTCCTTAGATACAAAGCGTAAACCAAATGGAGGCGTTACCTATGGAAAGAGGCAAACGATTCATCGGAATGTACGGCACAGAAGCGGAACTGCTGTCTGCCGTGCAGGAACTGAAGACGAAAGGATACGATGACCGTCAGATCTTCGTTGTGGCAAAAAGTGAAGACGACGTCAAGATGCTCCAGCGCCGGACAGACGCGGAAATCCAGACGACGCACGAAACACTCGTCGATAAGTTCATGGACTTCATGACCGGTGAAGACCGCGTGCGCGGCCTGATGGACGAACTCGGCTTCAGCGACAACGAACGGGCTGGCTTCTATCAGGATGTCAACGAAGGCAGCATGCTGCTGTATGTGGAGGAAGACATTGGCGGAACCGGGCAGCGTCAAGAAGCTGGTGCAGTCGGAGGCACACCTGAAGTGTACGGAGATCCGGACAAGGGGGCGGATACGTGGGTCGCACCGCCCGGAGATGGGGTGAACCGCCCGCCGGAACAGCCGGTGTTCGGCGATACAGCTCCGGTGGAAAGGGAACACGCGAGCCGCGGCCGGTCCCAAGACACACACATGGCCTATCCTGAGTACAGTTCAGCCGCGGATGATACGGTGACGAACGGGATGGAGATCACGGATTTCGCCGGTGAACTCGGCAGGGATCCGGAAGAACAGCGCCGCCGGCAAGAATTCCAGGAGTCGGTAAACTCGGATTCCGAACTGGAAGAGCAGCCGATGCGCGGGGATTTCTTCTACGAACGCGGCGACGGACCGGAGGACAGCAAAAAAGTTTGACGATCGAGCAATGACCGGGCAGGGAACAAGCACCCCTGCCCGTTTTTATGTGCAATTTGATTCACTCACCTACGCCGTCCTGATTATTTTACAAATACAGGATTTGTTTTAAATTTCTTTACATTGTATGTAGTCCACATGATACAATAGCTCTCAATAACTATGAAAATATTACCAACGCACAGGAGGAAATGCCGTGAAAGCTGTCGCTGAGAACGTATCTGATAAATTAGTGGTCAAATCGTTGGAGGAAAACCTGGCCATCATCCGTTTCGATTTGGACCGCCGGATCGCTTACGTGAACAAAAACTTCGCCGATGCCGTCGGCTACCGTACAGAGGAGCTGATCGGCATGCAGCACGAACAGCTTTGCTACCCGGAGTATGCAGCGAGTCCGGCTTACGCCCAACTATGGAAGGAATTGAGGAAAGGCGTGCCGTCGTCGGGGAAAGTGAGACGGAAAGCGAAAAACGGTGATGCGATTTGGCTCGAAGCGACTTACATGCCTGTCTTCAGCGAGGACGGCCGGTCGGTGCTCGGTGTCTCGAAAGTGGCGACAGACATTACGAGACGTCAGGATCTCGCACTGGAAGTCGTTTCAGAGCTGAATGAGATGGCGCAGGCGCTTACCGGAAAAGCCGAAGTCGGACGCACCGGCAACCAGCAGCTGCTGGACCGGATCGAAGATATTTCCGCAGTTTCGCATGAAAATACCGATACACTGGCACAGCTTCAGAGATATACCGAAAATATCCAGGGCATCGTCAAGACGATCCGGGCAATCGCTGCACAGACAAATCTGCTTGCGTTGAATGCAGCGATCGAGGCGGCGCGTGCAGGCGAGCATGGCAGAGGATTCGACGTGGTAGCGAAGGAAGTCCGCAAACTGTCGTCCAGTGTGGAAGCTTCTATTGTCGAAGTGCGGGACGGCATCGACTCTATCACAAAAGAAGTGGCGCTGATCAGTGATGGGACAGCACGGGCGCAAAAAAGCATCGACGAATGCAAACGCGAAGTCGAATCGATGATGGACGAATTCACCGCCCTCTCGTCCTCAGCTTCAGCTCTTGAGAACCAATCACTGAGAGTATCCGAAATCGTATAAGAACTGACATGGGAACACATGCCGTACAGAGGCATAGTGTTCCTTTTTCACTTGCAATTCAGTCGTTTCCGTACAGCTGTCATGCCGATCCGCTTTCTATATATATATGCTAATTCCCAAACAGTGCCGCCCCCCCTATCTTCTGTTACAGTTTCGTTACGGTTCCTCACATCTGGCAATCTCATGTTTTCATTTCCCACCACCCGGGTATTTAATCCGTACAGCAGCAATTCAACAAAAATAGCACTTTACAATCAGAGGAGGAAATTACCAATGAATGAAGACAAACGTTTTGTAGGAACCTACCACACAGAAGACGAGCTTTACGCAAAAATTAAGGAATTGAAAGCTGCGGGAACACCTGACGACAATATTTACGTCATCGCGAAGGACGATCGAGATGTCCAGATGGTAAGAAGCCGTACGGATGCCGAAGTGAAGACGACGGATGGCAACTGGATGGACAAATTCATGAACTTCATGACGGGCGAGAATCACGTCCATCACATGCTCGGCGATCTCGGATTGAGCGAAGCTGAGAAAGAGCGGTATACACGGGAATTGGATAACGGCGGCATGGTACTTTACGTCGATGAAGGTGAAGCCGGCGAACTGCACCTCAACAATGCGGGACGCTACGGCGCGGTTGGTGGATTCGGCGGCGTGACAGGCACAGATGCTGCGTCCGATCCGAATCTTGGCGCAAACGCGTATGTCCCTGGTGAAACAGCGGACGGCATGCCTCCGGAAACAACGCCGCTCAGCGATCCGGCCCTGACTGATACGGCTGCAGGTGGATTCGGCACTGATACCGGGTCAGGCAACCATCTTCACGGCGACTATGACAAGACAGCCGGTGCCGTCACTGGTGATGTCCGGACAGAGCGTCTGCATGGTGAAGGTGCTTACAACAAAACAACGGAACAGATGCCGGAAACTGTCGACGTCCATGAGGAAAAGCTTGAATTCGACAAACGGCGAGTCCAGACAGGCGAAGTCGAACTTGAAAAGAATGTCGTCGAAGAGCGCGTGAAGACCGACATCCCGGTCGAACATGAAGAAGTGACGATTGAACGCCGCCCGGTCACTGATCAGACAGCTCGTACAGGTGATGTATCCGCAGCTGACGGCGTAACGTTCGACGAAGAGACAATCCGCGTTCCAGTCACAGAAGAACGTGTGGAAGTGACGAAGAAGCCGGTCGTCACAGAAGAATTGGTCATTAATAAGAAGACTGTTACGGACACTGAACGTGTGAACGAAACACTGAAACGTGAAGAAGTTGAAGTGAACCGTACAGGCGAAACCGATTCGGTCGACGTCCGCGATTCCCTTAACGGCAAGCGCAATGGCACGACTGACGGCAAGTGGTAATCCCCTCCCCTGTTCACACTGAACAGGGGATTTTTTTGCGGTTCACGCGCGGGCTGTTCAGTCTCGCCTGTGCTACACTTGAGAAAACGTGACTGCGGACGCTTCAGGCATGCCGCGGTGGATGGAGGTCGCACATGAAGGAACGTTATATGCTTGCGCTTGACCAGGGGACGACCAGTTCAAGGGCCATTTTGTTCAATGAACAAGGCGAGGCTGTTTTCACCGCCCAGCAGGAGTTCCGCCAATACTTTCCAAAGTCTGGCTGGGTAGAGCACAACGCTACCGAAATCTGGAGTTCGATCCTATCTGTCATTGCGGGCGTCCTGTCAGAAAAGAATTTGGCTCCTGATCAAATCGCCGGCATCGGCATCACCAACCAGCGGGAAACGACGGTCGTCTGGGACAAGGAGACCGGCAATCCGATCTACCATGCGATCGTCTGGCAATCGCGCCAGACAGCGGAGATCTGTGATCAGCTAAAGGCGGATGGCCATGCCGCGATGATCCGCAAGAAGACAGGTTTGCTGATCGACCCGTATTTTTCCGGTACAAAAGTGAAGTGGATTCTCGATCATGTGGAAGGCGCGCGGGAAAAGGCAGCGCGCGGTGAGCTGCTGTTCGGCACGATCGATACGTGGCTCGTTTGGAAGTTATCCGGCGGCGCCGCCCATATTACAGACTACTCGAATGCTTCCCGCACGCTGCTCTACAATATTCACGAGCTGCAGTGGGATGACGACCTGCTGAAGCTGCTCGATATCCCCCGGGCGATGCTTCCTGACGTCAGGCCTTCATCCGAAGTATATGCCCATACGGAGCCGAGCAAATTTTTCGGCCGCGCCGTGCCGATCGCCGGCATTGCGGGAGACCAGCAGGCGGCGCTGTTCGGCCAGGCGTGTTTCGAGCAGGGCATGGTGAAGAATACGTATGGGACCGGCTGCTTCATGCTCATGAATACAGGCGAGGAAGCGGTCGAGTCGGAGAACGGACTGCTGACAACAATCGCCTGGGGCCTGGACGGCAAAGTGAATTATGCGCTTGAAGGAAGTATTTTCGTGGCGGGATCCGCCATCCAGTGGTTGCGGGATGGGCTGCGGATGATCCGCAGTTCCGATCAGAGCGAGGCCTATGCGGCGCGGGTCACATCTTCGGACGGGGTCTATGTCGTCCCCGCCTTTGTCGGGCTCGGCACTCCGCATTGGGACAGCGAAGTGCGCGGGGCGGTCTTTGGACTGACGCGCGGCACGTCGAAGGAGCATTTCATCCGCGCGACGCTCGAATCACTCGCCTATCAGACGAAGGACGTGCTCGATGCGATGGAAGCGGACTCAGGGATTTCACTGAAATCGCTGCGCGTGGACGGCGGCGCTGTTGTAAACAATTTCCTCATGCAATTCCAGGCAGATCTGCTCGACGTGCCTGTCGAACGCCCGTCGGTCAACGAAACGACGGCTCTCGGGGCTGCCTACTTGGCGGGACTCGCTGTCGGTTTCTGGAAAGATTGCTCCCAGATTTCCGATCGCTGGCAGCTAGATCAGAAATTCCTGCCTGGCATGCCGGCAGAAGAGCGGGACGCCCTGTACGGCGGCTGGCAGAAAGCCGTGAAGGCGGCACAGGCGTTTGTTTGAGTGGGATGAATGAAGGAGACGCACCGGTGGAACCGGTGCGTTTTTGGCTGGGTGTGGCGGGGATGGTTCGGCGGGGTTATGAGCGGTATTTGTGTTTATGAGCGATTCCAGAGATTTATGAGCGGTTTTCAGCTTTTATGAGCGATTCCTGAGATTTATGAGCGTTTTTCAGTTTTTATGAGCGATTCCAGGGATTTATGAGCGGTATTCAGTTTTTATGAGCGATTCCAGGGATTTATGAGCGTTTTTCAGTTTTTATGAGCGATTCCAGGGATTTATGAGCGGTATTCAGCTTTTATGAGCGATTCCAAGGATTTATGAGCGTTTCCCCATTTTTATGAGCGAATCCCATGGTTTATGTGCGTTCCTCCACATTTATGAACAATCCCCGGTCCTCACTAGCTCACCTGTTACAAAGATACTGCCCCCTGTCTCCCCACACGCCTAGCCGTATTTTTGCTGGTGTTCTTTCTTTCTTCTCAAATAATCCCCGTCTTCCCGGATCTTGTCCCACCATTCTTTGAAAATGGCTGCAGACTCCGCTTTGACCGGATCGACCTCCCGCTCTTTCACCGAGCCGTCTTCGTTGTATTTCCGCCCTCCTTTGTGATTCGCGTAACGCCGCGCCCGGGTATAGCCCATCTGGATGAACTTGCGTGCCATGTCCATACCGACGAAATCATCTGCTTTTCGATAGTCCTCGAACAGCCCATAGATCTGTTGCGCGGATTCCTTGGCAATGTCAGGTGTCTTGAATCGCCAGTAAGGTAGAATTTCACTTTTGTACGGTTCCACCAGCAGGACACCCTGCTCCCCTTTTCCGACACGATAAAATTCCGGATTTTCGCGGAGGTCCAGTCTTCTGTAATCGAGGTCATAATCGAACGGCATATGCGATCTGCCTCCTTCGTCTTTTTCTCAGTTAATTACCCCCGGGTGACAGTAGTAAAACAGTGTGCTAACACCGTCGAATTCCAGCAAAAAAGACGAATACAGCTTATGTGATTAGTTTTCTATCTATTCAAATTTTTACAAGTGATGTATGATGGAAGTACTATATTAGTAAGGAGTTGGGTAGCAATGATGTGTGACAGTTATTTGCTGGACAGCGAGGCAATTGCACTGTTTAGGTATGAGGATGACGAGGGCAGCCGCTCGATGATCGTGACAACTCACGGGACGTATGTGTCTGTCCACACTCCGATCGACCTGCTCAACATCACCTGCTTGCGATCCGGATCGACAAAGTTAGCCCGCCAGCAAGAAGCGAGGATCGTCTTGCAGTCCAGGCAGAAAGTGCCGTTCCTTCTATCAGAGAGTGTCGGCGTCTTTCCGACCAGCTCATCGAGACACCGGACTTGCGCTTGGGTGTTCAACCACTATTTCGAAACAGAAGCCATGGATAAGAAGGAGACCAAACTGAAGTTCTCTGCCGGTATAGAACTTATCGTGCCCGCTTCCGTCCATATCATCCGCCAGCAGAGCGGACGTCTCATGACGCTGCTCAGCCATTCTGCCCAGCACCAGAAAAACCTGCATTTCGGACAGTCCCCGCATCCGACCAACCATACTGTGAGAAGATAAGCGGAGCCGGATCGTTTCCATGTATGAAATTCACTTTTTGACAAATAGTAAGGATGGATCGTTTTCTAATTAGCGGAAGCCGTCCTAATTTCAAAAAGGAGTGGACCTCATGGGAACAATTTCTCGTATCGCACTCGCTCTCGTCATCATCGGCGCGCTGAACTGGGGGCTGATCGGCCTGTTCCAGTTCGACTTGGTCGCGACGCTGTTCGGCGGTCAGGACTCACTATTGGCCAGGGTCGTGTATACGCTTGTCGGTGTCAGCGGAATCATCAGTTTAGGTCTCCTGTTCCGTACGGATGAAGACGAAGTCCAGGCTGCAGACAGCGAACCGGATCCGGATCTGTATACAAATCCGAACCTACGTACGGAATTCGGCGACGAACCGGACTTCTCGGATCCTGCCGACAGACGGCGTAAGAACACGGACGATGACGCCATGCTGTAACTCCTCTAGCACCGCCGGTCAGACGTCATGACTCCGGCGGTGTTTTTCCAGTCTGCGCAAGCTGCTGCAAATAGCAGGCAAGCTGCAGCTGCAACGTATCATCCGCGCTTTTGAGTGATAAGCCAAGTGTTTCTTCGATTTTCCGCAGCCGCTGATAGAGTGTGTTGATGTGAATATGGAGCTTGTCTGCTGTCTCTCCTGCCGACCGATTAGCAGCAAAATAAGTGATAAGCGTCTGCTCCAGTGTCCCCTCTGTTTTATCGATAATACGCAGCGGCTGAAATATATCCTCCAGGAACTTCGCGACTTCCTCCGTATTCCGGCTCGTGAACAAGCGGCTGATGCCGATATCCGTGTATCGGATCAGACGGGACCGTCCAGCTGTTGCAAGCGGATTGGTCAGGGCGATTTCCGCTTCCCGGTATGACCGTTCAATCTGATTGACGGAATGCACGATTGAGCCTATCCCGCCGGTCAGCCTGTACCCATTCCCATCTTCCGTCCGTGCCGCAAGCACGCTGTCCAGCTGTCGTTCAGCGATGGACAGCTCAGCTGTTCCTTCCACACCTGCAAGCAACAAGATGCGGTTCTGCCATCCAAAAACGAATTGGATAAGTGCCCCTGCAGATGAACGGATTTCTGCAATCGTCCTGAAAATATGCGCCTCCATTTCCTGGGGATCTGCACAGCCGGATAGCTGAAAAATAGCTGCCGCATACCCGTCAGCCGTACGGATTCCAAGGGCTTCCGCTGTTTCTGATATGATTTCCGGATCGGTTGCACGAAGCAGGTCCTCAAATAAGCTATGCTGATTCTTAAAGTAGAAAGCAAGGACATTCTGTTTCTGCACTCGTTCCAATGCGAGCACAGTACTTCCCTGTTCAAGAGCAAGTTCCGCAGGACGGCTCAGCGTATCGGCAGAGGCGGCGATCAGGCAGCCGAGCACCACGGTTCCTGACCGGATCGGATAGACGGCCGCCTTCCCATCCGGCACCAATTCGATGCGCGCGGCCTGTTCTTCCTGCTCGATAAGCTGCAGGAGTCCGCGATACGTCCAGCCAACCGGCAGCGTGGCAGCCGGCGGAATCATTTCGTTCATGAGCAAGTCTGCGAAAACGAGCGGCTGTCCTGCCATGCGGCTCAGTTCCCCGATCACTTTGTCCGTCCCCTTGTTCCGTACGGACAAATCGGTGAGCGCCGCATGGATGGCATCCCGCTGCAGCAGGTTCTCGTTGAGTTCGCGGATACTCGCAAACTGTCTGGCATTCCGGATAGCAATCCCAACCTGTGCCGTGAAAATCTGCAGCAGCCACAAGTCCCGTTCGGTCAGTACGGGACCGGTCTGCATCTGCCCAAGGTACATGACACATTCGATACGCCCATCCACACCGATCGGATAGGCGATGACCGACTGGACATTCGTAATATCTTCTACCCGCCTACCCCATTTCCGCTTGTTCCCTTCCGAAATCCGTTTCATACGGGGAGTGCGGACACCCGCCGGATCGTTGATCAGCACCGGGCGGCCATCCTGGAATGCAGCTCCGACCGGCCCTTCCCCGACGTCGAATTCCATTTGACGGACTTCATCGAACCGGTATCCCTCCGACGCTTTGCATACAAGCTTCCCCCGTGTTTCATCGAACAGCCACAATGTGCCGTAATCGGCGTTCGTAATGACGTCCAGTGTATTTCCAAGAATATTGGAGAATACATCCTCCAGATCGAGCGATGCTGTTGCATATTTGACGCTGTCGACAATCCTTGCCAGCTTTTCCCGCCCTGTTTTATCGATATACTCCGCGTACCTTTTGTAGAAAAAGTCGTAAAGCACAGCCAGTTCTTCATCTGTGAGTCCGTTCGACGCCGTGCACACCAAGAGGACGCCATAATCCTCCGCATAGGTGAAATGGACAGTGTTGTGCAGCGCGCTGCAGCTTATCCCGGTTTGATTGCCGCGCAGACTTTCCAGCTCCGGCGGTTCCATCCCCCAGTCATTGACCACCGGGGAACAGTTATGCAGCCCTCCCCGTATTTCCCACACTGCATATTTCTCAGTCAGCCCCATCCGTTCCAGCAGCCATTTTATCGTCATGCAGATCCCGCCTTATGGAGATTTCTCTATGTTTCTGCCATTAACTATAGAGAGTCGTACATTGTTCTGTCAATCGAATTACCATATTATTTTATGTAGGTAGAATATTCAAATAGTTAACCTAGGAGGTACGTTATGGATTTGGATAAAAGCATGATCGGCATAGCAAGTCCCCCGTATCAGGCAGTCATCGAGCGTGAGCATGTAACGCGTTTTGCCGAAGCGGTCGGCGACAGCAATCCGCTCTATTTCGATGGAGACTATGCAGAAACGACGGCGTATGGAGGGCTCACCGTTCCTCCGACGTACTTAATCGCACTTGGCAGTAATGCGGAATTTCCGCTGAAGCTCGATTTCAGACGGATGCTGCACGGCGAACAGGAATTCATCTACCACCAGCCGATCCGGATTGGTGACCGTTTGGAATGCACAATGACCGTCACGGACGTATATGAGCGGACCGGCAAAAGCGGTACGATGCAGTTTCTCGTCTTGGATACGGAGATGAAGACAGAAGAAGGCGGGCTGGCTGCTGTCACCCGTAATACGATCATTTACCGGCCTGCATGGAAGGAGAGACCCGAAAAATGAAAGCGATTGCAAAAGCAGCGGTTTCCACATTACCGGCAGGGGCTGATCTTCCCGTATTCACTAAACCGCCTGTCACCCGCGAACAGCTTGTCCAGTACGCACAAGCATCCGGCGACCTGAACCCGCTGCACACCGATAATGATTTTGCAAAAAGCATTGGGATGGACGGTGTCATCGCCCACGGCATGCTCATCATGGCATTCCTCGGGCAGTACGTACAGGAGCTGGCCGGAACGGAAGCAAAGATCCACCAATTTTCGATGCGGTTCGGCGCCATGACAAAACCCGGCGATACGATCACTTGCGGAGGCACTGTCAAGGAATGGAAGGAAGTTGACGGGTTCCCCGCTGCGGTATTGGAACTGTTCGCTGAAAAAGCGCTGGAGAAACGGGTCGGAACAGGATCCGCCGTACTTGTATTCAGAGAGACGAACGACTGACGAAGGAGGCCCCATAGATGGCAACATATTCAAACCAATGCGCGATCGTCGGAGTCGGCGAAAACAAGCGCTCCCGGAAATCCGGCACGACCCCGCTTCACATGGCGCTCACAGCAGCGCGCAATGCGCTGGCAGACGCGGGACTGGAAGCGCGCGATCTTGACGGCATCATGAATTACTCGACAGGGGGCGATTCGTGCCCTTCCCATGAGCTTGCGACGTATCTTGGCTGCCATCCGAAATATGTGAAAGATGTCAGCGGCGGCGGCAGCAGTACGGAATTGCTGATCGCGGATGCTGTCGCGCTCATCGAAGCCGGCATGCTGAACACCGTGCTGATCTACCGCTCGATGAATGGCAGTTCCGGTCATCAGGTCGGCCGCGGCTATGACCCCGATATGCTGCAGCAGATGCTTCCCGGCGGCAGTTTCATCATGCCGTACGGATCGGCGAGCCCGTCCCAGTGGTTCGGCATGTTCGCGATGCGCCATATGCACGAAACCGGTCTGACGAAAGAGCACCTCGGACATGTCTGTGTCAGCTTCTACGAGCACGCTCAGCGCAATCCCGACGCCTTCCTGCACGGAAAGCCGCTCGATATGGAAACGTATTTGGCAACGCCCGATATTAGCACGCCTTTCAATATACACGACTGCTGTGTGGAGCTCGACGAAGCGAATGCAATCATCGTGACGTCCGCTTCCAATGCGAAAAACTGCAAATCGAAGCCTGTTTTCATTGCCGGTATGGCCCCGCGCACGACCCATTCCCACGTGCATTACTGGACCCATGTCGATGAAGTCGCCGCCGATCACGCAGCAGCGGAACTGTACCGATCCGCTGGTGTGAAGCCGACGGATATCCAAGTCGCAGCCATCTATGACTGTTTCAGCTGGGTCGTCCTCCGGCAGCTGGAGGCGTATGGGTTCGCCAAACGCGGAGAAGTCGGAGATTTCGTGGCTGCGGGCAATCTCAAGATGGGCGGCAGCCTCCCTTCCAACACAGCAGGGGGGATGCTTTCGGAAGGCTACACACACGGCATGAACAACGTGTTGGAGCTCGTCCGTCAGCTGCGGCACGACTACAAAGGGACCGACCGCCAAGTGGCGGATTGCGAGCTCGGCATCGCAACCGGCTGGGCCGGGCCTGATATTGCAGGTGCCATGATTCTTAGAAACTAAAGGAGGTATCCCGATGAACAAAGAAGGGGCCTATGAAAAACCGATTCCCTTGAAGACAGAAGACAACCATCCATACTGGGATGCAGCCGATGAGCACGAACTGAAACTTCAAAAATGCAGTGCTTGCAGCTCATACATCCACCCGCCGGGACCTGCCTGCCCGGAGTGCGGCAGTCCGGAAACCGAATGGGAGCTGCTCGGCTCGGACATACCAGCGACCGTCTATTCGTATATCGTGTCGTATCGCCCGTTTCTTCCCGGTTTCCAGCATGACTTGCCGACCATCATTACAGTCGCTGCTCTCGATGCGGCACCTGATGTGAAAATCATGGCAAATCTGCTGGAATGCAATGCGGAAGATGTAGAAATCGGTATGCCGCTTCAACTGACATGGATTGACATAACAGAAGATCGCGCGCTGCCGCAATGGAAACCCTCAGTCAAGTGAACTGATTCGAAAGGATGTGTCTGCATGGACTTCACATTTACGAAGAAGGAAGAGAAATTCAGGAAAGAGCTGCGCAGCTGGCTGGAAGTGAACCTGCCTGCAGGATGGCTGGAAGGCAACCGCAAGCTGCCTGAAGAGAACGAAGCGTATTCCAGATTTCTGCGTGACTGGCAGCGGCTTCTTCACGAAGGCGGATGGGCAGCGATTTCCTGGCCGGAAGAATACGGCGGGCGCAATGCCACGCTGATGGAAGAAATCATTTATCACCAGGAAATGGTGCGGGTCCAATCCCCTCCCCTCGTCAACTATATCGGCATCCATATGGTGGCTCCGACGCTGATGCAGATGGGAACGGATACACAGAAAGAAGAATACATCGAAAAGATTCTGACAGGCGAACAAGTATGGAGCCAGGGCTATTCAGAACCGAATGCCGGCTCCGATCTCTCAGCAATCCAGACGACTGCCGTGAAAAAGGATGGAAAGTGGGTCATCAACGGACAGAAAGTATGGACCAGCTTCGCTCATCTTGCGGACCGGTGCTTCCTGCTCGCGAAGACCAGCCAGGGAGAAGGCAAACACGACGGCATCACGGTCTTCCTGCTGGATATGGATCAGGAGGGTGTGGAAACCGTTCCGATCGTACAGATGGACGGCCACCAGGAATTCAACGAAGTCTATTTGACCGATGCGGTTGCAACAGATGAGGATGTCGTCGGTGAAGTCGGCAAAGGGTGGAAAGTGCTCATCGCCCTCATGCTCCATGAACGGTCCGGCATCGCGGCGCAAGTCTTCACGCTGGAGCAGCAGTTCGACCAGGTCACAGAAATGGCGAAGTCGGTCCGTGTTTGCGGCATCCCTCTCATCGAGGATCCTTTCGTGGAAGACGGACTTGCCGATCTGTACGCACGGATCAGCGGGGCGAAACTGAACTATTACCGCAACATCACCCATACGCTGAAAAACGGAACGCCCGGTCCTGAAAGTTCTCTCGACAAACTGCTCGTCAGTGAATTAACAAAAGAGCTGTTCGACTTTGCAATGACGATCCAGGGCCATGCGGGTGTGCTGACGGAAGAAGATGCACTGTATGATGCGGACATGCAAAACCAGTATCTGGCATCATTCGGCGCGACAATCGGCGGCGGTACGAGCGAAGTGCAGCGCAATACGATCGGTGAGCGCATTCTCGGACTGCCGAAAGACTTAGGACGATAACGGAAAGGAGAGCGGGTCTCTATGGATTTTTCATTAAGTGAAGAGCAGGAGCTGTTCCGGACAGCGATCCGTAAGTATATGAACGACTTAGGTGGTACAGACACCGCACGCGCGGTCATCTCAGGTAAATCGGATACCGGCGCTGAGGCTGCGGCCGGCCTTTCCGAAATGGGGGTGACGGCCATCCCGGTGCCTGAAGAATTTGACGGACTCGGTCTCAGCTCTCTGGATCTGATCCCTGTTTTCGAAGAAACAGGGCGCGTTCTGCTGCCGGGACTTCAGCTGGAAACGCTCACCCTGGCAGTTCCGTTGCTCCATGCATTCGGCACCCCTGCCCAGAAAAAGGCCTGGCTGCCGAAAATCGCAGCCGGTGAAACCTTGATGAGCCCGGCATGGTACGAAGAGCAGCGCGGCCTGTTTCCGAAAACGCTGACGGCGTTTGCAGCGAAGACGGAAAACGGCTATGCCGTCACAGGACGGAAGACACTTGTTCCCGTGATCGGCGATCCTGACGTCTTCATCACGGGAGCGCAGACGGCTGAGGGCAAATCCCTGTTCCTCATCCGCGCTTCCGATGTGTCCGCTGCAAAACCGCTATCCGCCATTGACGCCACACAGAAATTGGCACAGCTGACGTTCGACGCAGCCCCTGCCGAACTTCTCGGAGAGCCGGGTCAGGCGGAAGAAATGCTCACGCACGCCCTTCATCACTTCAATGCCGCGGTCTGTTCCAGCATGGTCGGCGGGATGGATGAGCTCGTCTCGATGACAGCGGAATACGCGAAAATCCGGGTGCAGTTCAACCAGCCGATCGGACGTTTCCAGGCAGTCAAGCACGGTATCGTCAATATGAAACTGGATCTGGAAACGGCGCGGTCCCTGTCCTACTATGCGGCGTGGGCAGTGGAAACGGATGCTCCCGACAAAACGGCAGCGGTGCACAGCGCCCGGTCATTCATCTCCAAAGCTTTCATTAAAGCCGCGGCAGACTCGATTCAGTTGCACGGCGGCATCGGGTTCACGGAAGAACTCGATTGTCAGCTGTATTTGAAGCGCGCCCGCTATTATGAAAACTATTTCGGTTCCGTTCATCACTCGCGGAAAGCGGCCGGACGTGCGCTCGGCTGGCACTCGGCAGCCAAGCCGGAGAAAGCGGTCCCCGTTTCGTAAGTTTGCTGTACGTATCCACAAAAAGAGGAGGAATACAGGATGACAGTGATGACAGATGTGAAAGAGTATCAGAATTTGATAGGCGGCGAAATGCGCGCAGCTTCTGGGGGCATGACGACCGACAGTGTCGATCCTTCGACGGGCCGTATTTGGGCGCGCGTCCCAAAAAGTTCTAAGGAAGATGCAGTCCGCGCTGTCGAAGCGGCCCATCATGCATTCCCGGCGTGGAAAGCATTGACTGCTTCAGAGCGTGCAGCCTGTCTGCGTGATGCAGCAGAACGCATCGCATCGAACGGCGGACAGCTCGCTTCCCTTGAAACTCAGGACAATGGCTGGGTGATCCGGGAAACGACATACGGCCTCATCCCTGTGCTGCAGCAGATCTGGCTGGATGCGGCTGCAAAAGCCGGAGAGGCGAATCGCGGACAGACCGTACCGATGGGACCGACCAGCCATGGGTTTACACTCCGTGAACCGTATGGCGTAGTCGTCGGAATAGCGCCATGGAACGCACCGCTGTTCACATTTTCCATTAAGGCTGCGTATGCACTTGCCGCCGGAAACACAGTCGTAATTAAGCCTTCCGAGCAGACCGCCGTGTCGTCCTTATTTTTAGCGGAATTGCTGAAAGACGTCTTCCCGGAAGGTGTGCTGAATGTCGTCTGCGGACCTGGATCTCAAATCGGCGATACACTGGTCAGCCACCCGTACGTCAGCAAAGTGAGCCTGACCGGTTCAGGCGGCACGGCTTCATCCATCGCGGCTGCGACAGCCGGGAAGCCGAAGCCGCTCGTCCTGGAACTCGGCGGTAAATCTGCAAATATCGTGTTCGAGGATGCCGATCTGACGAAAGCGATCGACGGCATCAGTGCTTATGCGATCTTCACGGGAAATGCCGGGCAGATTTGCGTTGGCGGTTCCCGGATCCTCGTGCATCGGTCGATCATCGATGAAGTTGCCGAAGGCGTAAAAGCCCGCATGCAGAATCCGGAGCTCCACAAGCAGGGTCCGACACTCGATCCTCGCACGACGATGGGTCCGATTGCGACGAAGGCCCAGTTCAAAAAAGTGAAATCCTATATCCAGCTCGGACTCGACGAAGGAGCGGAACTCGTATTCGGCGGCCGGTCCGGCGGTGAGGAACTCATTCCGAATGACGAAAACCTGGCAGGCGGCTATTGGATCGAACCGACATTGCTGAAGACGGATAATCCACAGCTCCGTGTGTGCCAGGAGGAGATTTTCGGGCCAGTCGCCGTGATGATTCCGTTCGACACGGAAGAAGAGGCGGTCGCACTGGCGAACGGAACGGAATTCGGTCTTGCCGCAGGCGTGTGGACAACCGAACTGAGCCGCGCCCACCGCATGGCTGCGTCGCTTGAGGCCGGCAACGTCTGGGTCAACACGTACGCACGTGTCGGGACGGATCTGCCGTTCGGAGGTGTGAAGAGCAGCGGATTCGGCACAGATTCCATCAGCGATTATTCCCGGGAGAAGTCTTGTGTCATTGAGTTGTGAACCCGATATCCGGCAGCATCTCCCTATTTACCGAAGGACGGCAGTGCACCCTGTGGAAAACTTTGAAAAGGCGGTGATCAGATGAACATCCAGCTTTCGAGAAGAGAAAATCATGATCAGGACTTACCCGTAACACTGGATATTCCGAACGTTACAGCAGGGGCGATCTTAAAGGGCAGCGTGAAACAGTACGGACCGAAGGCAGCCTATATTTATCGGGATACACGCATTACGTACAGCGCAATATACGAGGAAGCAAAAAGGTTTGCAAATGCTCTCCGTACGCTCGGCATCGGGCGCGGCATGACCGTGTCGACACACTTGCCGACATGCCCTCAATACGCCGCGGCGTATTATGGCATCATTTTGAGCGGCGCTGCGTATTCCCCTCTCAATCCGTACTTGCCGGCCAGTGACTTGACGTATCAGCTGAACGATTCCGAGACCATCGCTGTCGTCACGCACGAATCGGTTGCGGGATCCCTGCTGGGGGTGCTCGCGGACACGAACGTACAGCACGTCATCCTGACAGGCGATTCCGAGTTGTTTTCCAACGAATCACCTGTTGATGTCGCAGCGTACAGCGGCTGGCACAGTTTCGCAGCGTTGAAAGCCGCAGCGTCCAATGAAGAATTCGATCCCGGGATTGATCCTCAGGAAGATTTGGTCCACATCGCTTATACAGGCGGTACGACAGGCAGTCCGAAAGGTGTCATGATCACCCACGCCAACCTCGTCAGCAACATTGCCCAAATCGCGGCATGGACGGCTGGCGCTCTCCCGGTAACCGACGATGATGGTGCTCTCCGGTTCACGGCTGTCGAGCAGGACCCGGCGGCCTATGAAGCGAAATACCTGATTCCGCTCGGGGAAGAGGTCCGGCTCAGCCCCTCTCCCCTGTTCCATATCACAGGCGGCATCGGAATGATCGTCTCCCCGATGGCCCAGGGTGCTACGACGTTGCTGCCGGATCGTTTCGTGCCCGCCCAGTTTCTTGAACTTATCGAAACTTATAAGGTTTCTTCCATCAACGGAGCACCCGCAATGTGGAATGTCCTGCTGAACCTGCCGGGCATCGACTCGTACGATTTTTCCACTATCCGTAATGTCAGTTCAGGAGCCGCCCCCCTTTCCCAGAAGGAGATGGGACTGCTGAAGGAACTGTTCCCGAATGCCCGGGTCGGCGAAGGATACGGACTGACGGAAGCGACAGCATCCGTTGCCGGCAGTGTAATGATCGCCGGCGGGCTTCATAAGATCGGAACAGTCGGACTGCCGACCTTCAATACGGAAATCAAAGTCGTTTCACTCGACGGACTGAGCGGGGAGCCGCTGCCCGCTGGTGAAAGCGGTGAAATCTGCATCCGCGGACCGCAAGTGATGAAAGGCTATTTCAACAAACCGGAAGAGACGGAAATGACGCTGCGCGACGGCTGGCTGCATACGGGCGACATCGGCATCATCGACGAGGATGGATACTTGGCCATCGTCGACCGTAAGAAGGAGATGCTCATCTACAACGGGTACAATGTTTATCCGAGAAGGATCGAAGAAGTGATCGTGTCGCATCCTGCCGTCCAGAATGCCATCGTCATCGGCAAACCCGCAGAAGGTGCAGGGGAAATCCCAAAAGCGTTCGTTATTTTGAAACCGGGTTCTGTACTCTCCGAAGAAGAACTGATGGTGTACACGAATGAACGTGTCGTGCATTATTCCAAAGTACGCGAACTGGAATTCCTCGAACAGTTCCCGATGACGGCAGCTGGCAAGATTTCAAAAGTCCAACTGAAAAAACTTGAGATGGAAAACGGTTAAGCACCTGCAGTATCTCCTACGAGCAGACAAAATCCCCCGGCACGCATGCCGGGGGATTTCATTTTTACGTCCATTCAATCGAAAACTTCTGGTTCCCGCCGATGAACGGCAAGAGCGGTATGTCTTCTTCCACGACATGTCCGAGGACGTTGACCCGCTCGTCCGCGGGCAGATCTTTCTTCGTCACTTGCAGTTCGCCCTGGTAGCGCAAGTAGAGTTCGTTGTCGACGGTGATTGTGCCGGTGCGGCGGCGCCCGTACCAGCCTGCCGGGACGGACAGTCCGGAAGCGATGGCGGCGTGCCGGGATTCCGTCGAACGGATGACATCGCGTGCGCTGTCCGGCCGGTTCGTATGGACGGTTTCCGCCCGTTTCGCCGCTTCCGGATCGGCTTCGGCTGTCCGGATTGCCCGGAGCGGGATGATGCCTGCTGCATACGTTTTGAATTGCTTCAGTGACGCATCACTAAGGCCGGGATCGCCGATGAGCACTTTATCCACACCACACTCGTCCAGCAGTTCCAGACTGGCGGCAAACGGGGACTGCCCACGGTGTTTCTCCAATGTCGGCAAGGACTCGAACAGAGGACCGCGCAAGTCGCCGTCGCCCGGCGCGAAGGCCATGACGCTCACTCCTTCATCCTGCAGCCATGTATTCCGTTTCGTGAACTCCTTCTTCCCAAGAGCCGTTTCCGGACGCGGAAAGAAATTATGCCATGCCTCCGCCGATTCGAGACGCAGTCCGGCGGCTTTCATGGCACCGAGCTCCTCATGGGTGACTGTGCTCGCATTCAGTGCGATCCGCATGATGTGAGACAGCGAGGCGATTGTCTCAGGAGCGATGCCGTAATCGAGACGCAGTCCGCTGATCCCCCAATCTGTGAGTTCCCCTGCCCTGTCCCACGTGAGGCCGAGCGTCTCAAGCGCGGACGGGCTGACATCCACCATGAGTTCCATGCCGAGTTCCTGCGCGAGACGGCCAAGCTGACGGATTTCTTCCTTATAGACAGACGATTCGTTTTCCGGGATATGAAGCGAAGTAAAGATGGAGCGGAATCCCGCCTCATGCATGTCCCGTATTCGTGCTTCGTGCTCTGTGAATGGTTTCGTTCCTAGATAGACGGACAACCCAATCATATGTATCTCCTCCGTTTTCATCTGATAAAAATAGAAGCATTCATCTCCAATTCCCTTGGAGATGAATGCTCAATCCTGTTAAATATCGCGCGCCATTTCTTCTTTGAAGCCGAACAAGTACGTGAACAGGAAGCCGCCGCCGTAAGCGATGAGCAATCCGAGGAAATAGAACAGGTACTTGCCATCAGCGATAAGCGGGATCAGTGAGATACCTGATACTCCGATTCCCGTGGCCGCTGTGTGCATGACCGCCTGGAATGCGCCGCCGAGCGCCGCACCCATACAGGCGGTGATGAATGGTCGGCCGAGCGGCAGGGTGACCCCGTACAAGAGCGGTTCCCCGATACCGAGGAATCCGACCGGCAATGCTCCTTTGATAATGTTGCGGAGACGGCGGTTTTTCGTCTTGACGAAGATTGCCATCGCTGCGCCGACCTGCCCGGCCCCTGCCATTGCAAGGATCGTCAGCAGCGCTGTATTGCCGTATGTGTTAATGAGTTCCAAGTGGATCGGTGTCAGACCGTGGTGCAGTCCGACCATTACGAGCGGCAGGAAGAAGCCGGCAAGGACAGCCCCTGCAACGACACCGCCGACGTCAAGAACTGCTGTGAGGCCTTTCGTGATTCCATCCGCAAGTAAACCTGCGACCGGCACGATTGCATACAGCGAGAAGAATCCGACGATAAGTACCGTAAAGAGCGGTGTGAAGATAATGTCGACGGCAGCCGGCATGATCTTCCTAATGCGTTTTTCGACAAATGTCATGAGCCAAGCGGCAAAGATGACCCCGAACAATCCGCCACGACCTACGACAAGCGGTTCACCGTAAATAGTGATTTCAGCAAGGAACGGGTTGAAGAGGAACATCCCGGCAATTGCCCCGAGTACCGGTGTGCCGCCGAATTCCTTCGCCGTGTTCCAACCAACGATTACCGCCAAGTACGTGAATACGCTCGTACCAAGAAGCAGGAGAATCTGCATCCATGTCTGCGTTGGATCGACGCCGGCGTTTTTCGCAAAGTTCGCCGCCCCGTTGATAATTCCTGAAGCGACTAGTCCTGGAATCAGTGGGATGAAGATATTTCCGATACGACGCAAGAAATTCTTGAACGGCGTACGGTTCTTCGCCTTCATGCGTTCGCGGTCGAGTGCCGCTCTTTCTTCAAATGTCAGACTGTCGTATTCCGGCTCAGATTCTTCTCCGATACCGAGACCGGTGAGCTGGCTCATTTCATCCGCCACCCGGTTGACCGTTCCCGGTCCGATGACGACCTGCAGTGTTTCGTCGACGACAACCCCCATGACGCCGTCCACTTTTTTCAGTGCTTCGATGTTAGCCTTGCTGTCATCCTTCAATGTCAAACGTAAGCGGGTCATACAGTGAGCGATCTTACGGATATTGTCCCTTCCGCCGACATGCTCAAGTATGCCATTCGCCATTTGCTGCTCTTTTCTCATCCTTGCACCCTCCCTTTCTCTCCCTTTATTCAATGTAATGCTTGGATAATCCCCTTATGCCTTCTCCATCGCTTTTCGTACAAATCCTTTTGTCGCCTTGATTCGTTCGACTGCTTCTTCTCTCGTGCAATCAGCGAGGATCATGACGACAGCCGTTTTCACGTTATGACCAGACGCTTCGTACGCCGCTTCCGCGGTGTCCGCGTCAGCACCGGTCGCTTCCATGATGATTCGTTTGGAGCGGATCTGCAATTTCTCGTTCGTCGCCTGGACGTCGATCATCAGGTTTTCGTACGCCTTCCCGATGCCGATCATCGCTGCGGTGGAAATCATGTTGAGCACCATTTTCTGCGCGCTGCCCGCTTTCAGGCGGGTCGATCCTGTCAGTACTTCCGGCCCGGTCGCAAGCTCAATTGCAATATCAGCATAGCGGCTGATTTCCGAGTTCTCATTGTTACTGATACTGATCGTATGCGCTGCGGTCTTCTTTGCATACGTCAGAGCACCGATGACGTAAGGCGTCCGGCCGCTCGCTGCGATACCGATTACGGTGTCGCTGCTGTTCAGCCCGATGTCTTTCAGATCCTGCATGCCGAGCTCCGGATCGTCTTCCGCACCTTCGACTGCTTTCGTAAACGCTTTCAATCCGCCTGCGATCAGTCCGACAACCATGTCCGGTGATACGCCGAACGTCGGCACACATTCCACCGCGTCCAGTATCCCAAGACGGCCGCTCGTACCGGCGCCGATATAGATGAGGCGCCCCTCTTTTTCAAATGAATCCACGACAGCTTCCACTGTCTTTTCGATACTGCCGAGCTGGTTATGTATGACCTCCGTCACGGAAGCATCTTCTTTGTTCATGGCCACCAGCACATCGGCCACGGCCATTTTATCCAGCTGCATCGTGTCAGGATTCCGTTTCTCCGTACCCAGTTTTTCCAGCACCAGATCACTCCCCTTTTGTCGTTTGTCCACTCCATTGTACGCTCGAGGGAAATTACAAGTCAATAGATTATCAAAAATATATGAAACTTAGTTTCATTTTATGCAAAAATGATTATCTTCTCAATTTCACCGCTTGTTCCCGGGCATTCTGATACCGGTCGATGATCGCTTCGCCCATCTGGTTCACAAGACTGATATAGAGGGCATCGATGACAGTCAATTGCGTCATGCGTGACGTGATGCTTCCGACCCGGAAATCCTTTTCCACGTTCGGTGTCGCAAGCTGGATATCCGCCTCTTTGCACAGCGGCGATTTGTTCAAATTCGTGATAGCGATAAGCACGGCACCCTGCTGCTTCGCGAAGCGTGCCAACTCTAACACGTCTTTCGTCTCGCCGGACATGCTGATCGCAACGAATACGTCATTCTCACTCAGGAACGGGATGACGGACAGCATGTAGTGGAAGTCGGCATGATATTCCACCTGGTAGCCGAGTTTTGTAAACTTGAAGTGGGCATCCATTGCAGCGACAGCAGATCCCCCGACGCCGTAAAACAGGATGCGCCGTGCATTCTGCAGGGTCGTCACTGCCTTCTCCAATTCCTTCTTCTCAATGGAAGCGAGCAGCAAGTCGATCGCCCCGCGGTTCACGTGCACCACCTTCTGGAACAGCTCATACGGCGAATCCTTTTTCTGTGTGATCGAGAAATCGGTGATGTATTCTTCCTGGTTGACCAGCTCCTGCGCGAGCAGGATCTTGAATGCTTTGAAACTTCCGATGCCGACCGATTTCGTGAACCGGACAACAGACGCTTCACTCACGTCAGCTTTAGCCGCCAGTTCTTTCGTCGTCATCGTCGGAACCAATTCCGCGTGATTCAGCACATACTCCGCTATTTTGCGTTCTGTCTTCGAAAACCGGCTCAGCTGCCGTCTGATCTGCCCCAGCATGTTCTCATCTCCTGCCAATAGTTCAGTAATCTCCATTATGAAGCATCCAACATCCGTTTGACAATGTGTAATTTGACCAAAAAAGCCCAGGGCGATGCCAGCAGCGGGACGGCACCAGCGAGTGGGATGGTACCTGTAGCGGAATGGTACCTGTTCGGAATGGTACCTGTGCGCCACACAATTCAGGAACAATTCAGAATACTGTCTAAGTTGTGTATCACACAGGTACACAAAAAAGACTTCCCATCATTTCCTAATCCTTGTATACTAGGAAAAAAGAATGAATGGAGCGAGTAGAATGAAACGTACCATTGCCCTTCTGTCTGCTGCTGTCCTGGCCCTCGCTGTTGCCCTGATTCCTGTCCATCCGGCAGATGCTGCCCCTGTAAAATATAAAAATTGCACGGCACTCAATAAGGCTTACAAAGGCGGCGTGGCGAAAGACGCCAAAGTCCGCAACAAAGGCGGCAAAACGAAATATGCGCCGACACCGAACGCAGCCCTCTATAAAATGAACATCGGCTTGGACCGCGACAAAGACGGGATTGCGTGTGAGCGGTAAGGTCCGCCCTTTTTAATAGGAAGCAGGCACCTCGTTGTGTGATGCGGAATAAATACAAAAAAATGCCCAGGCGATTATGCCAGGGCATTTTTATTTCTCAATAAACTACTTACTTGCTGGGAATTCGCACCAATTCCACGATGAGAGTTTGTTCAACTCTACTCACTGTCCGCAACAATTCATCATTTATTAAAGAAGAAATTTTTCTATCGCCCATTATTTTATTGGGCTGTATTTCGAATAAATAACCGCTTGTTCCTAAATACGAGCAACGTAACAATCGCAAGAAGCAACCCCGAAATCAGGAATACACTTCTTACCCCAAGCAAGTCAGCCAGCACTCCCATGACAACAGAACCTATGCCAAATATCCCAGTGGAAATTGCTCCTAGAGACGTATAAACAGTGGACAACTCTCCTTTTGCCACACTCGTTTGGATGACTGTTTGCATCGGTATCCCTCGTATTTGTTCAAATAGCCCGAAACCGAACGACAGACCTAAAGCAATGAACGGATTGCTCGTTATACTGAAAAGAATGGTTATCATACAACTAGACAAGGCACCTATAAAGAGTACGTTACCTATCTTGTTTTCAATCTTATCGGAGTTCTTTATACAATAAATACTTCCAGCGACTAATCCTAAAAAGAAAGAACCATTCACAAAACCCCACCATTTTTCGTCCGCCTGTAATGCATCACTGACAAAGACGTACAAAATAGCAGCTATCCAAACCGTTCCCGCCAGTGTTTCAATGATTTCCATCAAGGCGATTTTTCGTAAGACGGGAGTTTCGAATACGGTGTGCCACCCTTTTTTCAGTTGGGAGAGCATGCTTTCATGTTCCTCTGCGGGTTGTTCTACATTTGAAAGCAGCGTTAATAGCATACTCGACAATGCAAATAGCAAAACAACAAGCCAAATAACCTGCTGCGAGCTCATAATGACTAAAAACAAACTGCCCACAAACCACATAACCGTTTGGATGAACTGCGTAATTGATTCTGCTATCCCGTTTGCTCTTAGCAGCATCTGGGACTCGACATAATGCGGGATCAGCGTTTGTCTAATCGGATTGGCGCAGCCGTCAAGAAATGCGATCCCAGCGATGATGATAAACACCACATAATAATTCGATTCTGAAATTCCGACGACCAACAATCCCAAACCAAGGATCAACCCTGTCTTTCCAAGTTGAGAGCCAGACAATAACCACTTCAAGTTAACTCTCCCGACTAAAAGAGGCGTCAAAACAGTCGACAAAAACATCGAAGTCGTCACAGTGAACGGCACTAACGATGCAACAGTGGCGGATCCGGTTAACGTGAAAATCATACTGATAATGCTTACCATATACAGAACATCACCAATATTAGCCAGTGACTGCCCGATGACTAGTAATGAAAAGTTTCTATTCAATTTAATTCCCCCGGTTCACTAAAATTTGTTGATTATGAGGGGGGATTTTTAAATTGGACTGTTCATCTATTTAAGCTCCTTTTCGTTTCAGAAAAACCGTGGGGGAAGGATGGTTTTTCAATTTTTTCTCTACTTACTGCAATCGTAAAAGTGTTCCAATCAACTGGAGGTTCTACTACAATTGACTCGTAAATTTATAAGCATACGCCGCATATTCATCGTTTAAAACGTTCTTTTTGTTGTGCATCACTTGGTAATAATCCATTTCCAAAAAATAGATGGCTTTGCTCCATACATCATAGAAAAACGGAGTGAATTCGAGTTCATTAAACACGTATACTTCTACTTGCTTCTCGTTATGTCTGTACGCTTCGAATAGTCGATGATTTCCATTTATGCAATATGGCTTATTATCGGTGATATACAGACTTTGAAGCACCATTACCGGATTCTTATGATTGGTCTTTATATTACTAATATCTTTATTAATATTCCCTTCTTCGACAGAAGATACAATTTCAGAAGGTGTAAAACTTATTGGTTTCCTACTTTCTTCTCTTATGAGGGTAGTAGCACCATCTATATCTAGCGCATATTCAAAAACCCCAGTAGGAAATTCCGCGTATAACGAGAACGTCTCTTGCCCAATTGGATGAACTACCGGATACACTTCATTCTGAAGTGTATGGTTCACAATTTCTTTCCACTTGGAAGCCACCATTGCCCCATAGTCCGATTTACTTTCCATCACCTGAATGCGTCTCGCAACGTGCTGAATAGGATTAAAAGTTCTCGATTCTCTTTCATAGTATTCAATTTTACTTTCAACCACAATACACACCTCGCTTTGCGTTTCTATTATAACAAACAATTCGGACTTTTTTCAAGGCAAATCGATTTCTTGCTGGCTGTCTTGACATGGGCGATCTATTATTTCTATCTCCAGTATATTTCGAGTGTCTTAGCGTTAAATTGCAAAACAGACACACCAATTCAAAAGTGAATTAGCGTATCTGTTTATTATGTCGCTTACCATTTTCTCTATGTATTCCAGATACGTTACATACCTGCACCTGCTTCTTTTATTTGATCCTCATCTGCCGGATCGCGCCAACCGCAATGATCACCAGCATGAGGGCGATGAGGGTTCCAGTGATCCATATACTGAGGCCATCCCGTTCACCAAGTGGCACGCGTACGATATCGACTTGGATCTGTGCGAACAGCACAAGTGTCACGTTCTTGACCCGGTTCAGCATCGTCCGGCTGTGGGTGTAGAATCGCAAAGCGTTGTCTTCGCTCAGCCGCTGTGGATAATTGTGCCATTCAGGATGCCGTTCGAGGAAGCCGAGAAGCGCCAGCATGCCGACACCGATCATCGGCATGAGCAAGAGCACCCATTTCGATCCATATCCGTCCACCTCGCCCGATCCATTGAAATGGATCGGCACTTCATCCGGAAGCGCATTCCAATAGAAGACCGTATAACCAATCGACAGGGCGAACAGCAGCAGGCCGATCCAGTCACAAATTCTGTCGCGCATCGTTTTTTCTGTTTCCACGTTGTATGATTTCGTTCCCATCATATGAACCTGCCTCCCCGGCCCCGTTGTTCTCTCCTGCTTCTACGGACCACCGGGCGAAAAGTTTCATTCAGTTGGTGCCTGTGCGCTATACAAATTGAAAACACCTTAGAACTGTTTGGTTACAATCAGCCTTCCAACCATCCTTTCCGCCGGCAGATGGCAATGGCTTCGACTTTGTTTTTCGCCCCCACTTTCTGCAGGGCGTCCGATAAGTAATTCCGGACTGTTCCGGGTGACAGGAACAGCGTCTCGCCGATTTCCTTCGATGTCAGCCCGTCAGCAGCGTGCCGCATCACTTGGCGTTCACGCTCGGTCAATGGATTGGTGTTCGTAAATTGGCTGACCACTAATTCAGCGGCATATTCCCGTTTACCGGCAGTCACCTTACGGATTGCATCTGCCAATTCATCGACTTCCCCGTCTTTCAGCAGGTAGCCCCTGACATCCGCGGCCAGCGCCCTCTCAAAATAGCCGGGGCGGGCGAAGGTCGTCAGGATGATCACCCGGCACGGTAATCCCTTTTCTTTCAATGAATCCGCAACGGTCAGACCGCTCATTTTCGGCATTTCGATGTCAAGGAGACAGACATCCGGACGCAGCTGCTCGATGAGATGCAATGCCTCTTTCCCGTCCGCTGCTTCACCGACGACAATCAGATCCTCTTCGAACCCCAGCAATGTACCGAGTGCTCCGCGCAAAATGCTCTGATCTTCAGCGATGACAATTCGTATCATCCTGTTCTCTCTCCTTCCTCTGTGACGGGGAGCGGAATATACAGCTCAAGCTTCATCCCCTCTTCACCCTTGACGGTTAGCTCCCCCTCGATGAGTGCAAGCCGTTCCCGCATTCCATTCAGTCCGTTCCCCCACAACACATTGCTTTTGCCCCGGCCATTATCCGTAACACGTACAGAAAGTCCGCATTCATTCTCCCGGACTTCTACCTGACAACGGTCGGCTCCGCTGTGCCGCACGACATTCGTCGCCGCCTCACGCAGACACATCGCGAGGATATGCTGTTTAAGCGGCGGCAACTCCGGCATATTATCTTCCTGCTCAATCGTGAGCTCAATATCGGCAGCTGCCAACAGCTCCCTCATTTTCTCCAATCCACTTCCAAACGTGATGCTCCTCATATTACTGACGAGTTCCCGTACTTGCGCCAGTGCGGAGCGGGAAGCCTCCTCGATTCCTTTCGCTTCCTGCTGAACCCTCTCCGGACTTTGGTTCACCCGCTGGACCACCTGGCTTTTCAGCGTGATCAATGACAGCGTATGCCCGAGCGTGTCGTGCAGATCACGCGCGATCCGCGTCCGCTCTTCTTGACGGCTCAGCTCCCGGATCCGCTCATTCGCCTCATCCAGCTGCTCTTTCAGATCACTTCTCAGTATGTTATTCCGCACTGCTATCGGCGTCAGCGCCATAACCGCTATGAAGGGAAAGACCGTCACATAGCCGGCTTCTCCGTATTCAGACACGAACAGAAACATACTGACAGCCAACACTGCGACATAGAGAACCATGACCAGCCGGAACAGCCGGCTATTCTTTACCCAGCCGATGAAATTCGATACATAGAAGGCGAGCAGAAGATTATAAGGACCGAAATAGGCACTCAATGTAACAATGACCGCGAGCTGGATACCCGACCAGATAAGATGTCCCCTGTCTGTCTCCGTCCAGTACGCCTGACGGTAGGCAGTCAGGAAAATAATCAGCAATGCCAGACCGCCGGCACGTTTGCCGCCGTTTTCCGCAAGTACATTGAAGATTGGCAGTGTCAGATATACAAGGAATACATACGGCATCCACCCGAACCGTTTCGGGAATATCGTGAAACTCGTCATCTATCAGTCCGCCTCCTGTCTGCGCCTTTGTTGCATCGATAATATCATGAACAGAACCGCATAGATAATCAGAACTAATAGGCTGACGATCGGAGGAGCTTCCCCTTTCGCGATGGCCCAGGCACCTGCACCATATTGATAGGATGGGAGCCAGGCGACAGCCTTCTGAAACACATCAGGCAGCGACTCTGTCGGCATCCAAAGGCCTCCTGCTATTGCGAGCGCCAAGTAGAGAAGGTTGCCAATGCCCGATGCAGTATCTGCTTTCTTCAGTGTTCCGAGCAGACTGCCGAGAGCAAGGAACGGGAGTGCGCCCATGACGATCCAACAGCCAGCCGCAAGCCACTCGCCAGCGCTCATGACTACACCGTTCAGCAATGCCCCGCTACAAAAGATTACTGCTACACTGGCAGCATGTACTGCAGACTGTCCGGCTATTTTACCGAAGAAATAGACAGCATCCGGCACCGGTGTGGTTTTCACGTACACTGTCCACCCTTGATTGCGCTCCTGTACGAGACGCAGGCCGAGTGTAATTATTGAACTTCCCATTACGCTGAAAACAGCCATTGACATGAGGAAATGCTTATCCCACGCCGTTTCATCCGCCACACCGACCGCCAGGATCTTCGTATATAACACATAGAAAAAGATCGGCATAATAAGCGACCAAACAACGAAATACCGGTTTCGGAACACACGGAATGCTTCCAGCCGGCATTCATTCCATAGGGAGTTCACTTACCTCACCTCCTGATGATCGGTGAGGGTCGTGTATATTTCCTCGAGCGAACCACGGCTGACAGTTAGTTCTTGCAGTTCCACATCAAGTGCCAGCAGCTCTTTGAGCAGGCTGTCTGCATCTTCTGCCACCAACGTTACGTAGTCGCCGTCCTTATGGATGGTGATAACAGGCAGCCGCTGAAGCATGCTGTCAGTCAGGGAATCACTATTTCTAATAGAAATCTGCTGCAAGCCGAGCTGTTGTTTCAGTTTCTGTGGAGACGCATCCTGGGTCAGCTGACCTTTCTCCAGCAGCAAGATGCGGGTCGCAGCCCTTTCAGCTTCTTCAATATAATGAGTGGTGAACAGGACGGTTGTACCGCGTTTAGCCAGCTGGTTGACAGTCTTCCAAAATGCCCGCCGTGCTGGCGCATCCATTCCGACTGTCGGTTCATCCAGCACAAGCAGTTCCGGATCCCCTGCCAGCGCTAATGCAAAATTAACTCGCCGTTTCTGTCCGCCCGATAACTTCTCCGTCCGGAGCGATAAAATATCCGGTTCAATTCCCGCAAGCGCCGCCAATTCCGCGAGCAGTAACGGCTCTGCATAGTAACTGCGCACCAAATTGAGTAACTCCCGGACTGTCACCATGTCGAGCAGACTCACTTCCTGAAGCATCACACCTATTTTCCCGCGGGCTGCCAGAGAACCCGCCGCTTCTCCGAATAATGTGATCGTACCGAACGTCGGCTTCCGCAGACCGAGCAGCAGCTGGAGTGCTGTACTCTTCCCCGCACCATTCGGTCCGAGCAGAGCAACGATTTCTCCTTTTTCTATGCGAAAACTGACATCTCGCACTGCAGCTTTCTTGTGAAATACTTTGGTCACCTGCTGAAATGTAATCATTGAATCACTCCCTTACCTCCATGGTACGGGGAGCGCTAAATCGGCGGCAGTCCATTTTGTCATCGCTTCCTATGACAGTTGTCATGTGGATCGGGTTATGCATTTAAGTAGTGGTGGAATATTTCCGGGTTTCGCTCATCAATATTGTTTTCTGCTCAGAAACCTTGAATAGTGCTCATAAATCTCGAAATGTGATCATAAGTCCTGGTTTCCGCTCATAAATCTCGGAATGTGATCATAAATCACGATTTTCGCTCATAAATCTCGGAATGTGATCATAAAATCATGATTCCGCTCATAAATCTCGGTAAGTGATCATAAATCACGATTTGCGCTCATAAATCTCGAAATGTGATCATAAAATCCTGATTCCGCTCATAAATCTCGAAATGTGATCATAAAATCCTGATTTTCGCTCATAAATCTCGAGATGTGATCATAAATTCTAGTTTCCGCTCATAAATCCCGGAATGTGATCATAAATCACGATTTTCGCTCATAAATCTCGGAATGTGATCATAAAATCATGATTCCGCTCATAAATCTCGGTAAGTGATCATAAATCACGATTTGCGCTCATAAATCTCGAAATGTGATCATAAAATCCTGATTCCGCTCATAAATCTCGAAATGTGATCATAAAATCCTGGTTCCGCTCATAACCTTGCGCTTCGACACTTTCATCTAAGCTTCCAACCTCTCAACGAAAAACGCCCCGCGCAGCGGCGAAGCGTTTCCTTTGTCAAATCAATGTAGCGAACCAGAGGCCAAGCATCGTGCCGATATAGTTTCCAATAATATAGCCGAGCGTGCCGACGACGAGAATCGGGCCGATCAGATCTTTCCAGCCTTTAGCGATCGCCAGGGCGGCAGCCGTCGTCGGACCGCCGATATTGGCGTTGCTCGCCAGCAGGATATCTTCCAGATTCGCTTTCATTAGTTTCCCGCCTACCAGCGAAACGATCATGTTCACCATCACGATGATGAACACGAACACCAACAGCAGCGGGGCATTCTGGACAATGAGCGGGATGGACGCCGGAATGCCGATGACGACGAAGAACAGATAGATGAGGAACGTCCCGAATTCCTGGCTGCCGTTGATGCGCTCGAAATAGGAAGGAAACAGCGCCAATACAACGAAAGTGATCGTCGTCAGTACCAAATAACGATCGCCGAACAGGGCATGCGCGATGTTCAGCAGACCGGATGCCCCCTCGCCCGACGGAATCAGGCTGCCGATGAAATCCGCTGCTTTGAACGACACGATGACGAGGAAAAAGGCCGTCCCGACCGCCATCGCAATATCCTTGAGCGAGATATCTTTCCGTTTCCAAAACCCTTCCGCCAATGTCTTCCCGTCTTCCGAAGCTGCACCGCTCTCGACTTGGTCGACGTGCGGCGTAGAGTACCGTTTCCGGAAAAACCCGATCGTCGGAATCATCATCAGAATGATGAAATACACCGCCATCATCAAATTGTCCGCGACCACCGTGGCGGACACCAGATCGCCCGGCGCTTCGAACTTGGCCGCCATCGCCGCAAAGTTCACCCCGCCGCCTACATAGGAAGCGCTGATCATACCGCCGATTTTATCCAAATACGGAATATGCTCTTTCAGCAGAAAGAAACTGATGATCGTTCCGGCCACCGTACCGATCGAACTGATTAAAAATAAGATCAGAAGCTTGCCGCTTTCCGTCCAGATTTTCTTGATGTTCACGTGGAACAGTAACAGCGGGATGGCCAGCGGGATGATCACTGCCCAGACCGCATCGTACACAGGGGATTCGGTCGGGATGATGCCGGTGTTGGATAATAGAATCGCACCGACCAGCGCAATAATGGCGCCTGACACTTTCGACGCCCAGCTGTAGCGCTGTTCCAGATAGATACTGACCGACGCCCAGACGACGATGATCCCCCACAATGTCAACGTATCGTCCGGCTGGATGAGTGAATGGCTCATTTACTTCTCCTCCTTCTATAAGTAATGGACCAGCCAACACTCTGTGAATATTCTAACATACGAAAACCGGTGCCTGTGTGCAATACAATTCAGACACCATTCAGAATTGTTCCATAAAAACAATGAATTCCCCGATCCGTCCAGCCCATTGCCGTGATTCCGTTTCCGTGCTACACTGTTCCTAACTGAATGAACGACTCTTTTCTTATCCAGAGAGACCGAGGGACTTGGCCCGATGACGTCTCAGCAACCTGCGCTTCGCAAGGTGCTGCTGCCAACAGGGAAACCTGGCCGATGAGGGGACACCTGCACGCTGCAGCTCTTCTCTTTCGGGGGAAGAGTTTTTTGTTCACCAATTTCCAGAGGAGTGAATGAAATGCAAACGATTGAACAGCTGTATGCTGAAAAGGAAAAGACACTGGCGAAGAAGCCGGCGAGCGCCGCGGATGCGATGGCACGCCACCAGACGCTCGCCCGGGTCCAGGCGGAAATCGACTATTTCGACCAGGGCGACCTGCTGTCAAAGAAAGCCCTTCGGAAGGAATTGGAAGAAATCACCTATTTGCAACGGCAGGCAGATGAACTGCTGTGCCAGATAGACCGGCGGAAACAAGCGCTGCTGACAGACGTTTTTGGACCGGCCGCCAGCCAATTGACGGAATAACAGACAAAACCCTCATCCCCACGAAACTTTTTCATGGGAATGAGGGTTTTATTTTCAGGGAACCGTTACTTTTTCGAGAGTTCCGCGGGCACTTCCTCGCCGCGCCGGTTCCTCATGAACATGTAAAATGACGCGCCGAATATAATGATATATCCGATGAAACTGTACAGATCCGGAATCTGGCCAAGCAGGACGAAGCCGAGTATGGCCGAAAAGATGACCGTTGAGTAATTGAATACAGAGATCTCTTTTGCCGGTGCAAACTTATACGCGAGCGTGATGCCGAACTGGCCGACAGTCGCAAAGACACCGGCCAGCAGCAGGTAGACCGTTTGCTGCATGCTCATCGGCGCATAGGTCAGCACAACGAAAGGCAGCAAAATGACGGTCGTAAACGTCGAAAAATAGAAGACGACGGTATAATACCGTTCCCGATCACCCAGTGCGCGAAGTACCGTATAGGCGCCGCCTGCAAACACGGCGGATAAAATACCAGCGGCATACGGCACGACATCCAGTGTAAATGATGGTTTGATGATGAACAGCGTACCGAGAAATGCTGCCAAAATACTATACAACTGAAATGGTTTGACGTTCTCTTTCAAGAAGATCGCCGCAAATAAAATGGTGAAAAACGGACTCATTTTGTTCAGCATATCGGCATCCGCCAATACCAGATGGTCGATCGCATAGAAAAACAGGATAATACCGAGCGCTCCGAGTGCCGACCGCAGCAGCAGTAAGCCCTGGTTCTCCCGTTTGCCAAGAAGGCTCTCCTTGTAGTGCATCACGAAGAAGAATGCGATGATCATCGAGACGCCATTCCTGAAGATGGTTTTCTGCATCGTCGGCACGTCTCCCGCGAGTTTGACGAACGCCGTCATGAGCGAGAACCCGAGTGCCGATGCGAGCAGCAGGTAAATCCCTTTGTTCCGATTTGTCATAATAGCCTCCGGTCTGAAAAAACGATCTGCTTATCAGTTTAGCACAGCCGCTCAGGGATTACGCTCACCGCAGATCGCTCCAGATGTTAACCACTGTCGCCAGAATCAGCACTGCCAGGATCCACTTCAGCACAGCAGGGTTCACATGCCGCCCAACTTTTGCGCCGAGCGGAGCGGCAAGCAGCGCAGCGGCAATTAATACGGCGGCCGGTCCCCACAGTACTTGGTCAGTCGCAATCTTCCCTGCAGCCGATCCGATCGAGGAGATGAATGTGATTGCAAGCGATGAAGCCACGGTGATCCGAGTCGGGATGGCGAGTACGGTCAGCATGATCGGCACGAGGATGAACGCCCCGCCTGCACCGACGATTCCTGACGCGATGCCGACGACAAACGCGAGACCCGCGGCGAGCAATCTATTGAATGTGACTTCATCCACAGGGTGGTCCTCCGTTTTCTTCCGGGGTATGAACAGCAAAACGGCAGCCGCCACAGCGAGCACACCGTAGACGAAGCTCACCGACCGCTCTGACAGCCAGCCGGACACAAGCCCGCCGATGAAACTGCCGCTGAGCACCGCGCCTCCCATATAGAGAATGAGCTTCTTATGGAGCAGGCCAGTCTTCCGGTACCCAAATACCCCCGCAATCGACGCAAAGAAAATCTCCACTGCACTGATGCCGCTCACCTCATGAGCGCTCAGTGCCGTCAGCCCGAACAGCGGCGGGATGTACAGCAGCATCGGGAATTTGACGATTGCGCCGCCGATTCCGGCCATGCCGGACAAAAATGATCCGGCGATCCCGATGACAAACAACACGATGACGAACCCGAAACTCATACTAAGCCCCCCTTTCCACGAAAAAAGGAGACGTCTCCGCCCCCTTTCCCCCCTATTTCAATTACCCCTTTCGGATGAAGAACGTGAAGACCCCTTCGTCTTCCGACTGCTCGAGCAATTCGTGGCCGCCTGACTTTGCCCATGCGGTCAGGTCTGCTTTCGCCCCTTTGTCCGTCGTTTTCACTTCAAGGATTTCTCCTGATTCTGCTTCTTTCATGGCATTGCGTGTTTTAACGATCGGCATTGGGCACGATAAGCCGGTCGCATCTAAGTAGTGGTCTGCTTTCATTTTCATTCTCTCCTTTTAGTATGAAGTTATTTAACGGCACAGCGATTCGGGCCGATTTCCATTTCAGACTGCTCCTCGGGATTCGGCGTAAGAATTCCCATATTCGTCTTCCGAATCTCCTGATACGCATTTGGCTGCGGCGGCAGATTTTCCGTCACCAGTGAGCGGAATTCGGTTTCGTCTGCAACGTTTAGACCATGGTTTTCCGCGAATAGCGTCTTTAATGGCGCTGCAACACTGCCGTCCGTATTCAGTTCGTCCATTTCCATGAAGTGTGCGGGCAACACGATCAGTTCCCCGGATAACGCGCCATATCGCGAGAATAGTGTTTTCCTCAGATCTCCTGCCCAGTCTTCCCCCTGTCCTGCTAAATCTGGACGGCCGATCGAGTCGATGAACAAGATATCCCCTGTCAGCAAATAGCGATGATCGACGATAAACGACGTGGAACCGCTCGTATGACCGGGCGAATGGACCGCGTCAATCACCGTCTTGCCAATTGTGACTCGCAGACCGTCCGTCAAATTTTGAAATGGAAATACCACTTCTTCCGCATCCATTGCTGGCAAAAAATATGCCGCGCCGGCTGCAACCGCGATTGCCCGGCTACCGGATATGTGATCGGCGTGCAAGTGCGTGTCAAAGACGTGGGTGATGACGGCGCCTTTTTCAGCGGCGAATGCTAAGAACACTTCCGTCATCCGCGTGGCGTCGATGACAGCGGCCTGTCCTCCATCGATCACCATATACGACAGACACCCCTTGCCGAGACGGACGAACTGATACAATTCCCCGCCGGTCTGCAGATCTGCAATCTTTACTGGACGTAAATAATCACTCCACGCCAGCATGCCGCCTTCCAGATACGCCGCATCGAAACCGGCCTCCGACAGCATGTCTGCCACCATCTTGGATGACCCTTCTTTTGCACAGACGACGAGGAGTTCCTGATCGTCCGGCAGCTGTTCCGCAATACTATCGACCCCATCCAGCAGATCGAAGTACGGAACGTTCAAATAGGTGAACGATTCACCTTCCATTTTCCAATCCGCAAATGCTTCTTCCGTCCGTACATCGAGGACGAACAGCGGTTTCTTTTCAATACTGTATTGAGCTGCTTCCGCAGGCTCCATGACCCGTACTGTCATCTCCATGCTCCTTTCTATTGTTTGGGATTAAAACGTTAGCGTAACGTCCGCTTCCTTCGCGAATTCCAGGAAAGTGACGGCTCCCCCGACACTGATTCCGTCGACGAAATCGCTTTCCTCCAGACTCATGACGTCCATCGTCATCTGGCAAGCAATGAATTGCACGCCGAGTTCCTGTGCCATGCAGATCAGCTCTGGGATGGATGGGACGTTCGCTTTTTGGAATCCTTCTGCAAATTGCTCTTTTCCTTCAGGCAGTGGTAAACGATGCGATGCCTCTTTGTGAATCAGGTTTAGTCCTTCGAATGTGAAGAAGATCGTTACTTCGTGTTCGCTCGCTGCTGCGGCCGTTGCAATGTTAAAGACTTTGTAGGCGTCGAAGAGTCCGCCATTTGCTGCGATGATCGCTGTTCGGTTTGTCATGTTGGTTTCCTCTTTTCTTGATTTGTTTGGTGTCAAGTTCATAAACTTTCCTGAATTATTCTACGGGACCTGTCCATTCGAGCATGCCTCCGTTCATGTTGGTCGCCTCGTAACCGCGCTCTTCAAGCAGTTGGACTGCCCGGCCGGATCTGCCGCCGGAACGGCAGACGGCGATGTAAGGAGTTTCCTTGTTCAAGTCCTGCAGACGGAATTCGAGCAGACCAAGCGGTATGTGGATGATGCCGGGAATTTTACCGCTTTCCAATTCTTCTGCTTCCCGGACATCGATGATCGCTATGTTCTGCTTGTTTGCCAGCATCTGCTCCACGTCTATCGGTGCAATCTCTTTCATATCGATCAACCTTCCTTTTACCCACGGGGGTATTCATTTAGGTAAAAATAAAACGGGTTTTATACCCTGGGGTGTATATTACACTGCAGTATTCTTCTTGTCAAACAGAATGTTTTTCACACAGTCAGACGAGTCCCAGCTAATGACAGTGTACAAAAAAACGCCAAGCACTGAGCGAACTCGCCAGTGCTTGGCTCTCTAGAATTCATTGCAAATTGCACGCAGTTGTCGGAATACATCAGTTCATGAGTCAGCAGCCAGATCCATACACGCTTTCAGCTGCTGTTCCGCTTCTGCGGCAATCCGGTCCATCCGCTCATTGCCGAACGCTGCCAGCAGTTTCGTCGGCAGCGGCATGCTGAGGGTCGCCTTCCCGTCCTTCTCGAATACAGCGATCTTGCACGGCAGGAACGAACCGGCCGTCAGCTCTTCGCTCAGCAGCTGTTCGGCGATGGACGGTTTGCACACTTCGAGGATGGTGTACGGTGCGGGCGGCTGGATTCCTTTGGACTGCAAGGTGGCGCTCATGTCGAAGTTCCATAGAATGCCGAAGTTCGCCTCTTTCAGTGCCGCTTCAAGCGACTCAATCGCTTCTTGCCTCGTTTTTCCCGTCGTTTTCACATAAATGTCCATGATGATGTCCTCTCCTTTGGCAGCTTGGTGTGCAGTTCAGTCAGGCTGGATTCCTTTCGCTTGTGCGATGTGAGCTTCCAAGTCCAGAGCGTGCCGCACCTTCTGCTCATCGGTCCACTTGAATTCATCTGCCATATAGTCCGCGACGGGTTTCTTCCACTGCTCCACCCAGCCGATATCGAAGAACAGCGCACCTGTCCTGCGTATGAAGTAATCGGACGGAGTCAGCGCCATTTCGAATTCGATCGCGTACTGCAGCGTCAGCCGGATGGCGAGCGGGAGTTCCGCGGAAGGTCTGACACGGCTGATGAGCTCTGCGACCTGGTTCGTATTCGTGCCGTACATGGAAGCGATATTGAGGCCATCCTGATAGGACAGGCCGAGTTTCGCCAGTTCGTGCGCCCGGTCCTCGACATACCCCGGGTAGTCACTTGGACGATTGAAATCCCCGCCGGACAGCGGCAAGTTCTTGGTGACGCACGGTCCGGCTTTTATGCCATGCGATTTCAGCTTTTCCACTGCGAGATCGGTGACTTCCTGCGCCATCTTTCGGTAGCCTGTCAGTTTGCCGCCGGCAATCGACAGGAGGCCGCTGTCCGATTCCCACACTTCGTCTTTCCGGGAAATCTCGGACGGCCCTTTGCCTTCCTGCCGGATGAGCGGCCGGACACCCGACCATGTCGACTCGATATCGCGCATACCGACGAACGCTTCCGGAAATATCTTCGTGATCGCCCGCAGCAAGTACTGCTTGTCCTCGAGAGTCACGCCGGGGTGCTGTATGTTTTCATTGAACACCGTATCCGTCGTACCGACATAAGTTTTGTTATTACGAGGAATGGCGAAGATCATCCGGCCATCCGGGGCGTCGAAATAGATCGGCTGATGCAGCGGCAGCACCGACCGGTCGAATACAAGATGAACGCCCTTCGTCAGCAGCAGCCGGCTGTCTGTCCCGGCGGTCGGTTCAAGTTTCATTACCTGTTCGACCCACGGCCCTGCGGCGTTGACGATCATCGTGCCGCCCGTTTCGTACTCCTTGCCGGTCAGCACATCCGTCATCTCTACGCCGTCCAGCGTACCGTGTTTATCCCGCAGGAATCCGGTGACTTTCGCATAGTTCAGCAGATCGGCCCCCTGTTCACGTGCTTTCTTCGCGACTTCCATCGTCAGCCGGGCGTCGTCTGTCCGGTATTCGACATACTCACCGCCGCCGATCAGGCCGTCCCGGTTCAGCAGTGGTTCGTGCTCGATCACTTCCTCTTTTGAGAGCATCGTGCGCCGTTCTGATTTTTTCACGCCTGCCAGGAAATCGTAGAGCTGCAGCCCTGCGGCGGTGGACAGCCTGCCGAAGGTCCCGCTCTTGTAGAATGGCAGAAGCATCCATTCCGGATGGGTGACGTGCGGCGCGTTCCGGTAGACGATCGCCCGCTCCCTGCCGACTTCTGCAACCAATTTCACTTCGAATTGCTTCAAATAGCGGAGTCCGCCGTGCACGAGTTTCGTCGAGCGGCTGGATGTCCCTGCCGCAAAGTCCTGCATCTCGACAAGCAGCGTTTTCAGACCGCGGGAAGCGGCGTCAAGCGCGATTCCCGTGCCGGTGATGCCGCCTCCGATGATAATCAGGTCATAGTGCGTACTCGGGATCCGGCTGAGCAACCGCTGCCGGTCTTTGTAAGAAAATGAGGTCATCGTCAAGTCTCTCCTTTACAACCTATTCAACCGAATGTACGGCTTTCCTTCATCATCCGATAACTTCCACAGTATGCACATGATCGATCAGCTTGATCATTTTATAAACGTCCGGAATCGGACGGTTTGCCGGCACCCTTGCTTTAATCTCCAACAAGAGCATTTGCTCGGTATCCAGGTCTTTGATGCGCGACTGGAATATATTGAAGCGCTGTGCTTTCATTTCCGTCAGCACCAGCTCGATGCTCGCTTCGTCGATGACTTTGATGCGCAGGATCATCTCTTCACGCCGCAGACGTTTCGGTCCGTATTTAATGACAAGATGAGGGACGAGTTCCACGCTCAGAATCAGCAGCAGCACACCGAAGATCGCTTCTGCGAAAAAGCCGGCGCCGACCGCGATTCCGATTCCTGCAGCTCCCCAGATCATCGCAGCCGTCGTCAGTCCGGAGATCTGTTCGTTGCCGCGCCGCAAAATAACACCCGCGCCGAGGAATCCGATGCCGGAGACGATCTGGGCGGCGAGCCGGAGCGGGTCCATCTGGATTTTGACGCCGCTCGCACTGTCCGGGAACGAATAGGCGGATTCGATCGACACGATCGTCAGCAGGCAGCTGACGATGCTGATGACGAGGCTAGTTTTCAAGCCGAGCGGTTTCCTTTTCAATTCCCGTTCCAGCCCTATGATTAAACCGAGTACCGCCGATATGCTCAGTTTCGTAAGCATCTCCATTTCCAGCCAAAAATCCATCGACACACCTCCTGAACTCGTATTCTGTCACTATTGTACTTCCAGTGTACTTGAACCATGCACGCAGATGCCAGAACGAGCATGAGAAGAGGAGTTTTTCGCCGGGCAGGCAGATGTGCCGAGGGGATTTTGGGGAACTGGCCTAATGGCGAAGCAGATCGGCAAACGAAAACTATTCCGAATAGTGTATAAATTACGCGACGCACAGGCACCGAACCTGAAAATCCCCGGCGCTCGGCCGGGGATTCATCAGTCTCGGCCATTCAGCGCGAGGGCGGTTTCGTAGAGGACGTTCACCGCGGTCAGCAGCGTGTCTTCGTGGATATCGAACCGTTCGTTATGGTGGCCGGCCGCGAGTTCTGTACCGAAGATGCAGTACGTCGCCTGGCCGCCTTTTTCCTTCACTCGTTCCATGAAGTACGTGGCGTCTTCGGAACCGGCAGAAGTGTTATCGGCTTTATGGACACGGCGGATGCCGGCAGATCCCCCCGCAATGGCGCCAAGCATTGCGGCGAGTCCTTCGGAGCATTTGCAGCTGATCGCTTCACCGACGACGTCGATTGTACAATCCGCACCTGTCATCAGGGCAGCCCCACGGATGACGGCTTCCGCCTGTTCACGCATGTAGGCGTTCACTTCGGAAGTTTCTCCGCGCGTTTCAAGCTTCAGGGAAGCGGTATCCGCGATGACGTTGCGTCCTGCGCCGCCCTGCAGCTCACCGACGTTCACACGGGAGGCGCCGCCTGAATGGCGTGAAATCGCGTGCAGATTAATGACCGCGTTGGCGGCTGCAAGCAGGGCATTCCTCCCTTCTTCCGGCTGGGCGCCTGCATGCGATGCGCGGCCGCGGAATGTGATGTCCATCTTCGTCGTCGCCATGAAGCCGTTCGCTGCAGCGACGAATTCTCCGTGTGGTACGCCGGTGCCGACGTGCGATGCGATGAAGAAGTCGGCATCGTCGACGACACCTGCAGCCGTCATCGACTTAGCGCCGCGGGTCCCTTCCTCCGCCGGCTGGAATAGGATGCGGATCGTTCCGTTGAGGGCGTCCGGATCCTCTGCAATGCGTATCCCGAGGCCGATGCCGATCGAAGTGTGGGCATCATGCCCGCACGCATGCATCGATCCGTCATTCACCGACCGGAAGCCGAGCTGCCTCGGCGCATGGTCCGCGTCGTCCGATTCCCGGATCGGCAGCGCGTCCATATCGACCCGGAAGACGGTAATCGGCCCGGGCCTGCCGGTATCCCAGTCAGCCGTCACAGCAGTGAATCCATCCTTCAGGCGCGGCAGGAACGCTTCATCTGCCCCGTGTTCGAGTGCCCAGTCTGCATGCGCGTCGAGCACACGCTGCGGCGGGATGCCCATCCGTTCGTCCGCCGCCATCACTTCGGCTCCCAGACGGACAGCAAACCCGAGACGCGTAAGTTCAGCTGCCACTTTCGAAGCCGTCCGCATCTCGAGGAATCCCTGTTCCGGATAGCGGTGCAGATCACGCCGCCACTGCTTCAACTTTTCTTCCAATGGAAAGCTCATAGGCCCGCCTCCTACTGTTTATTTCAAGAATGGTGTGATTCCCGGTCCGAATGGGATACCTGCATAGAAGAATACGAGTATCAGCAGAATCCAGGCGATTAGGAAGCAGATCGAGAACGGCAGCATCAGGGAGATGAGCGTCCCGATTCCCGCTTTCTTATCATATTTCTGCATGAACGTCAGCACGACGACCATGTACGGCAGCAGCGGCGTTACAATGTTCGTCGACGAATCCGCGACCCGGTACGCCACTTGTGTGAACGCCGGATGGTAGCCGAGCTGCATGAAAAGCGGTACGAAGATCGGGGCTTCGAGCGCCCACTTGGCGGAGCCAGATGTGATCAAGAAGTTCATGAGTGCTGTAAAGATGATATAAGCGATGATCAGTCCGATGCCGGTGAAATTCACTGATTCCAGGAATTCCGCGCCATTGACCGCGATCCATGTGCCGATGTTCGACCAGTTGAAGTAGGCGATGAACTGCGAAATCGCAAAAATGAGGACGATATAACCGGACATATCCTTCATCGCTTCGGCCATATAGCCTGCGATGTCTTTCCCGCTCTTGATCTTCCCGACGGTGATACCGTATGTGATTCCGACTGTGAGGAAAAGGAACAGGATGATCGGAACGATACCTGAGATGAACGGCGAAGGGATGATTGTACCGCCTTCCCCACGCAGCGGGCTGTTCGTCCACAGAAGACCGGCGACCAATACTGCGAGATAGAGGATGCCTGCGATAACCGCGTTGCGGAACGCTTTGCCCGCCCGCGGATCGTCTTCATCCATATCGACGTCGACTGCGTCCCCTTCATACTTCCCGAGCCGCGGTTCGATGAACTTAGTTGTGATGAACCCGGCGAGCAGGGTCAGCATGAAGACGGAGACGATATTAAAATACCAGTTATCCAACGGGGTGACGACGATGGAATCGTCTACGATCTTCGCCGCTTCCGTCGAAATCCCGGACAGCAGGGCATCCGTCCCGACAATGAACAAGTTCGCCGTAAATCCGGCGCCGGCGGAGGCATAGCCGACTGCGAGACCGGCGAGCGGGTGCCGTCCTACCTTATAGAAGATCATCGCGGCAAGCGGCGGAATAAGGAGCATGGCAGCATCCGACGCGATGTTACCCATCACCCCGACGAAGGCGACCGCGTATGTCAGAAGCCATGCCGGTGATTTCAAAATCGTTTTCTTGATGGCATAATCGAGCAGTCCGACTTTTTCGGTAAGACCAATCCCAAGCATCATCGCGAGGACGATGCCGAGCGGTGCGAACCCGGTGAAGTTCGTGATCATCGACTCCAGGATGTACTGCAGCCCCTCACCGGAAAGCAGGTTGTTGATGGGCAGCGTCTCGCCGGTGCCCGGGTGTTTCACCTGGGCATCGAACAAACTGAAGATGAATGACGCCACCATGACTGCGGCGGCCAGGAAGACGAACAGGATGAACGGATCCGGCAGCCGGTTTCCGACGCGTTCGATGCCGTTCAGCATTTTGTTGAAAAACCCTTTGTTTGCTGTTTCAGTTTCCATTCCCATTCCCCCTTAGTCAGGTTACTTGTTGAGCGGTGACGGCCGGACATCCTCCGGTATCGGGCACGTATACGGGTTCTTTTCGGCGAACGCCGTGAATTCATCCCGGATCGGCGCCAGCAGGTCGGTGTTCTCAAAAATTTTCAATGCCGTCAGCGCCATGGCGGCCCCGGCCCGCAGCATCCCTTTATGGGCGTTCGATGAGATCCCCTGGCTCGTCATCTGCCACGTATGGAGAGGAGTGCCGAGTGCGGACGTTGAGGTCGAGAGCTGGGCGGTCGGCATGATCCAGCTCACATCAGACACGTCTGTGGAAGCGGTCAGGATTTCTGTCGGGATTTCATACGGTGAAATACTGTCAGAGACGTATTTACCGGCAAACTCGGAACCGTCCCCCACGTATCCGAATCCTTTCATCACACCAAGATAGTCCTTCTGCTCCGCTTCCGACATCGACTCGAAAATCCCTTTGGCAAAATGCATTTCCTCTTCCGTCGGCGGCTCGATACCAATTTCTGCAAGGCTGGCATACAGGACCCGTTCGAGCGCCCGGTTCGGAATATAGTTCGAACACGCCTTGTCGATTTCGAATGTAATTTCCGTCTCCGTCATGAGCGCAGCCCCCTGCGCTACTTTATTCACCCGTTCGAACAATGACTTGACACGCTCCGTCGTGACATCCCTTATCAAATAGAGCACTTCTGCATTGGCCTGGACGACGTTCGGTGCGAAACCCCCGGTGTTCGTAATCGCGTAATGGATGCGCGCCTGGTCGGGCATATGCTCCCGCAAATACTGGACGCCGGAGTTCATGAGCTCGACGGCATCGAGCGCACTGCGGCCCAAGTGCGGTGAATTGGCGGCATGGGACGGTACGCCTTTGAAACGGTAGAATACTTGGATGTTGGCTAGTGTGCTGACACTCATGATGCTGTTCGTCGGTGACGGATGCCAGGTCAGCGCCAGATCTGTCCCGTCAAATACCCCTTCCCTGACCATGAACGTCTTGCCGGAGCCCCCTTCCTCCCCAGGGCAGCCGAAGAATTTCACCGTGCCCGGCAAGTCGTGCGCTTCCAAGTACGCTTTTGCTGCACATGCCGCTGCAAATGCCCCGGTTCCGAGCAGGTTATGCCCGCACCCGTGGCCGATATGACGGTCCCATCGTTTTTCCTCTGTACTGCCGGGCTCCTGGCTCAGTTCAGGCAGCGCATCGAACTCCCCCAGAAATCCGATGACCGGATGCCCCTTGCCGTATGTCGCCGTGAAGGCGGTTTCAATTCCGCCGACACCCCGCTCGACGGTGAACCCGTGCGCTTCACATTGGTCCGCCAAATACTTCGCAGACTCATATTCTTCGAAACGCGTCTCCGGATGATGAAAGATGAACCGGCTGACTTCTTCAAAATACGCCGCATGCTGTGCCATGTACTCTTTCGTAAATGACTGCAAACTCATAATCGCTGCCCCCTAAATATATCGAATAATATAAATATACTGATTACATAGTAAGGAGTATTCTTCAATTCGTCAATAGCCGACACGTTTTTTACTACTCTTTCATGATTAGCGGTATTTCGAGTGGATTTCAGCCAGATAGAGAAATCAACCGAAAGACGGAAACTATTCAGAATAGTGTCTAAATTTCGCGACGCACAAGCACCGAAAAAAAGAGTACCGTAAAAAACCGCTAAAAAACTCCCCCGTGGTGGATTGCACGGAGGAGCGCGTGTTAGCGGATGTCTTTTTCAATTTTGCCGTCTTTGATGACGACTTGGATGGTTTCATGGTCTTTGAGAGAAGCGATATCCTCAAGCGGATTGCCTTTGACGATGACGATGTCCGCGAGCTTGCCGGTTTCGATCGTTCCGACTTCTTCTTCCCAGCCAAGGCATTCTGCAGCCGTCTTTGTGGAGGCAGTGATCGCATCCATCGGCGTCATGCCCGCATTGCACATAAGTTCAAGTTCGCGCAGGTTCGTGCCGTGCTTGAATACCCCGGCATCCGTCCCCATTGCGATCTTGACGCCGGCTTCGTATGCTTTTTTAAAGCTTGCGATATGGTGGTCGATGACTTCTTCCGATTTCCGGACTGCGCTTTCCGGCATGCCGGTTTCCTCTGCTGTTTCCAGCACAGCAACCGGTGCCAGCAGTGTCGGAACGAGGAAGGTGCCGTTCTCGATCATGAGGCCGATCGCTTCGTCGTCGATGAAAATCCCGTGTTCGATTGAGTGGATGCCTGCCCGCACGGCGTTCTTGATGCCTTCTGCGCCTTGAGCGTGAGCCATGACGCGGGTATTTTTGCGGAACTTCCCTTCTTCAACAATGACTTTCAATTCTTCCAACGAGAACTGGGTGAATTCGGGATGGTCCGTCGCGCTCAGGACACCGCCCGTCGCGTGCACTTTGATGACTTCCGCACCCGCCCGCAGCATTTCACGCGTCTTCTTGCGTACCTCTTCCACACCGTCGCACATACCGCTCGGCATACCGGGATAATCCGACGGCAGCAGATCGACCGTCTGGCCTGACACCGTATAGCCATCCCCGTGACCGCCCGTCGTGGTGAGCGCATTGATGCTGAGCTGCATGCGCGGACCAGCGATCAATCCGTCTTCCACGGCTTTCTTGACGCCAAGGTCTGTGCCCAGTGCATCACGGACCGACGTGACACCGGCGTGCAGTGTCGTCTTCAAGTACTTCATCGCCTGGTAATACATGAACGAAAATGGGGTCGCCAGCCGTTCGGCAACGGAGGAGTATTCCATCATCATATGCACATGCGTATCGATGAACCCCGGGACGATCGTGCCGCCATTCGCATCGATGACCGTCTCCGAGCCGTCTTTCGTATACCCTTCCGCTTCTCCTGTGTAAGCGATCCGGCTGCCGTCGATTACGACAATCTGTCCTTGCTTCGGTTCATTGCCCGTTCCGTCGATCAGTAATCCGTTTTCAATAATAGTTTTCGTCATAAGAAACCCTCCAGTTTATAATGTTTTAATCAAAACGCCCGCGATGATCACGGAAGCGACCGTCACTGTCGTAAAGCCGCCGATGACCATCGGCGCGAGCAGTTCATTGAAAATCAGTTTTTCTTCCTTTTCGCTGCGTGCACAGCTGCGGCTCACTTCTTCGCAGAGAATGTAATCCCCCGGGAAACCGAACAGTGCGGTAAGCGCGACCGGCATCCCCTTGAATGGATGCCACTTCAGCAGCTTCGCCATGACGTAGCCACCGAGCGAGATGCCGATGCTGCCGATGATCAGGATAGTGACAATCGCGGGCAGATTGGTGAGCACTTGGCCCGGCGTCACCCCTGCCATGGACCCGATGACCACAAAAATGATGCCGATCATCGTCACCGTGAAGGAGTTGGCACGCTCGAGTTCGCTCGACTGGAACACGCCGAGTTTCAATCCGACAATCCCGATCAGCAGACACCACAGTGTATAGTGGATCGGTGTGATCGAGCCGAGGAGCGTGCCGATTCCTGCTCCCGCAAAGACGAAGAACAGTTTCAGGACAGCGCTCGAACGCAGCGGACTTTTCTTGGCGCCGGTCTCAGCCGCTTCCCCTGGCAGTCCGTCCATGGGTACGAATGAACCGTCATCGAGCTGCGTCTGGATGACTTTTGCATATTTTTTCATGAAATGCATCGCAAGCGGCATACCGACGACACCTTGGAAGGCGACGACGAGTGCCGGAATGATAACAATGGACGTCAAGCCGATTTCCTTCAGTTTTTCCGATGTGATGAGCAGGGCGATGATTCCGCCGCTTATCGGTCCGACGCCCGCCACAGCTGTAGGATAATCGAACAGAAGCGGGACGATCAGCAAGATAAGGATCGCCGAGACAATGACCCCGCTGAGCGCAATGAGTACTGCCTTATATTGGGTTTTAACTAGGGTGAACGGAATCATAGTACCCATATGTACGATCGCCGGGCCGATCAGAATAGCTCCAAGGGCAGCAAATTGGGATTTCTCCAAAATATCTGCCGGGAAGATGCCGGTCCAAGTTAAGATTAGAAAGCCGACCATTGCAGTCAGAAGCATCGGAATGCGTGCTCTGGAAATGATGGAGAGCCATTCGCCTAGAGCAATTAGGGTGAATACGAGTACAGTTGCGATTAGTGGATTGGACAGCATAAGGCTCCCCCTCTTCTAGTTTATAATTATTTCGCAATTCAAAACTTACGAGGTATCCAATATATCACGGAATTTTCTAGCTGTATACAGTATTCTTGCTAGCTTTCAGTTTTTTTATCATCATGATTATTATGTAATCGCTTACTATGCGATAAGGCCGGCTTTCGCTGATTCCCCAGTTTTCTATAACTTTTTTAGAAGAGTCATCGTTTCGAGGGACCGATTTGGAAGTATTAGAGGAACTGGAAAGACGTCTGAGCAGACGGAAAGGAATGTGATCATAAATTCTTGATTCTGCTCATAAATCTTGAAAAGCGCTCATAAATCTGTGATTCCGCTCTTAAATCTCGAAAAGCGTTCATAAATCTATGATTCCGCTCATAACACCCTCGATTCCGCTCATAAATCCCAAAATATACTCATCCCCCCCCGTGCCACTCCCCCCCCAACAAACAAAAAACCTGCATTGCCTCCATGGCAATCACAGGTTTACGTACATTCTATTCACCCTATCGGCACCGGCTCATGTCGTGACGAACGACCGGCGTTTTCCATCGCCCGCCTTCGCCCGCGCTTTCTGGTCCGCCGGCTTTAGCAGTTCCTCGACAACTGTGAACAGCTGGTCATCCGACTGTATCGACAGCTCGCCGGCATACGTATCCATAGCACGCCGCCACCGCTTCATGCGGACGAGGTCGCTGAGTGCCGTGCGGAGCTGGTCCCCGAGCGGCACCCCTTTCTCCAGCATGGAAACGAGCCCTTTCGGCACGAGCGTCTCGAGGTTCATCTCCTCCTGGCCGGGAAGCGCGGAATGAATGAACATCGGAAGCCGTTTCCGCAGCGCCTCGCTCACCGTGATGCCGCCCGGTTTTGTTACGAGGACATCCGCCTTGTCATACAGGGCATTCATTTCCTCCCGGGAGTCAATATAGGGCAGTGCCTGGATATGAGGCAGATTCCACGATTCGATTTTGCGGTACAGCCGCTCATTGTGCCCGCATAGCACAATGAATTGAAAGTCCGTTTCCCGCTCCAGTTCCTGGAACATCTGCGATGGGCACCCGAGCCCGCTGTTCCCGCCTGCCAGCAGGACGACCGGTTTGTCTGCAGTCTCACGCCGTCCGGCTGCCTGCTGCGGGCGGCGGATGCTCCGGTGTACCGGAATCCCGGTGACGACCAGCCGGCCCGGCACGTGAGGATTATTCTCCATCTGCGCCTTCGCCTCGGCGGTCGGCAGGAAGTGGGCGTCGATTCCACGGTGCCCCCAGTAGTCGTGCACGAAGAAATCGGTGTATACATTGACCACCGGCACATCACATTTCCCGGCCATCTTCAGTTTGCTGAACATGCAGGACGGCAGGCTGTGTGTACAGAAAATCAGATCGGGCTGCTCTTCCTTCAACAGCTGTTTCAATTTGTGGAGAAACAGCGACTGGTGCCAGATGTATTGCCCGTCGAGCGGCTCCTTGCAGAAATAGAGCCGTTTGTATGCCCGGCTGTACAGACGAGGGGCGATTTTGATCCATTGAAGATAGCCGGTCTGGATCACCTTCTCGAGCAGCTGGTTCGTTTCCGACAGCAGGTCGATCTTTTTCACATCCGCTTCCGGATACCTCTCCCGGATCAGATCCATCAGCGCTTCCGCAGCCTGGTGATGGCCTGACTGCATCTGCAGGTGTGGGAAAAATAAGATTTTTGTCATCAGTTGCACCTCCATTCAGACAACACTCAATTTTGGGCACTCCGTCTCTCACATACTTTTCTGTAAATGAACCATCCGATCATGATGAACAGGAAGACGACGCCGACCAGCGCTGCGTAGCTCGGATTGACATCGAACGAACGGCCGAGGAAGTAGCCGGCGAGCAGGAAGGGGAGCACCCATCCCGCGGAAGCGGTGCCGCCTAGTATAGCGAATTCGTAAAATGGCATTTTCGTAAGTCCAGCGAAATAGGGGCTGATCTGCCGGATGCCCGGCATGAAGATCCCGAACAGGATCGTGCGCCTCCGCTTCCGCTCAAAGGACTGCTCCGCTTTCTCCCACCGTTCCTTCGTAAGGCCGATGAACCGGCCGATTTTGTGCAGCAGCGGATAGCCGATGAACCGGCCGCCGGCGTACGCCGTCAGCATACCGGTCCAGGCACCTGCCACTGCAGCCGATGCTGAAGGTATGGCCGCCAGCTGGTGCTCGGCAATGAGGACGCCGATCAGGAACGTCAGCGACTCTTCCGGGGATGGGATGCCGACAATCCCGAAGAACAAGAGGACAAAAATGATGATACTGCCGTATCGGAGAACGGTATCGGTCAGTGTTTCAATCGTCATACGCGCATGCCTCTGTCAGCTCTCGAGAGGCGGCTCGGCGGCAGCAGCTCGATGTCGTACTTCTGGCAGTATTCCAAATACTCGCGGAGAACGGGAAGCATATGTCCGGGCGCCGCGTCATCCGCACCGCGGTTACTCCCATCATCATGCAGCACAACGACAGATCCGTCTGCCGGGATTCCCTTCAGCCGTCCCAGCAAATGCCGATCGCACGTTCGGACCTTCCAGTCTCCCGGTATGTGTGACCATATGACTGTTTCAAAAGGAGGAGACACGAACGGAATCGCGGCGTTCAGCCTGCCGTATGGCGGGCGGTAAAATTGTGGGCGCTTGCCGGTGATCCGTTCGATCACTGCCGCCGTACGCCGGATCTCTCGCTTCGTCTGACGCGGAGTCAGCCGCCAAGCCGAACGGTGCCGGTAATGGTGGATGCCGATCGCATGCCCTTCCTGCTGCATGCGGCGCAATAATCCTGGATGCTGTTCTGCATGGCGTCCGACGACGAAGAAAACTGCCTTGACACCGAATTCACCCAGCAGATCGAGCAGCTGAGGGGTATATACCGGATTCGGTCCGTCATCGAACGTCAGCGCGATTCCTGTTCCAGCAGCCGCCTTCTTCACAATGCCGATGCCTGTCAGCCTCATGAACAATGTCGCTCCTGCCGAGTAGCAGCCGCCGATGACTGCCCCTGCTGCTGCAGCCCTCCAGACCCCTCTTTCCATACGTCTCTCCCCTTTTGCTTTTCTCGTATATTATCTTTTACCCATTCTTCCGACAATCGAACATGTTAAGTATGACAGCCGTTTCTTTCGGTTTCCCTATTATAATTATGAAGAGTTTCTTAAGATGGGCACTTTCAGGGTAAACCGTATGTCTGCACAAAAAAACGTGCACCCTGTATGGATGCACGGCTCTGTCCAACGGCCTGTATTCGTCAGCGGACAGTGAATTTCAGTTTTGTATCGCGGTTCAGCTGTTTACCGGAACGGGCCGGCAGTCCTTTTTTGATCGTCAGATAATAGGTGCCTTTCGCCCAGTGTGACGGTTTTGCTACATACAGCATGTACGGATCGGCCGGGTCTACTTGGACAGCGACGTCCTGAACGGCAACCGTGCTGTCTGGCTGTGTCGTGACTTGGACATATCCGGCGTAAGTAAAGTCCTGTTTCAGAGCCGTATTGAATTTCACAGCGAAGATTTTCGCATCATCGATTTCCATATCGGGGAAATCACCGGTGAACGGCGCGATGGCTGTAACGGTCACGGTGGCCGATGCAGTGAACCCGCCGTCAGCTGTCTTCGCCGTGATGACCGTCCGGCCTGCTCCGGCAGCTGTGACGGCACCTGTCTGGTCCACTGCTGCGACGAGAGGATTCGACGAGGACCACGTCACCGCCCGGTTTGCGGCCTTTTCCGGCAGCACATGGGCGATCAGCTGCCCGTCCGATACTGTGGCTGGGTTTCCGATCGTCAAGGTCATCGTCTGTTGATCCAATTGAATTCCGGTAACAGAAACGGTTTTCGTTTTTTCCAAACGGCTGGAGAGCACTGCAGACAGCTTCTCCATGTCCAAAACGCCCGCCCCGTACATCGGATCCCGTCCTGGCGTTCCCAGATCCTTCGCTGTCTCCATCAGCATGGTCTTCGTCTCTTGCGGAGACAGCCCCGGCAGTTCAGCTTGGATTATCGCGGCTGCCCCTGCAGCGATTGGTGCGGAAAACGACGTGCCTGACATGGACATGAATTTCCCGCCTGGCCAATTCGTCACAATCTTTTCTCCCGGGGCACTCAAGTCAACTTCTTCGTTATAGGTGGAAAAGGCCGAATGCTCGTTGTACCGGTTGATGGACGCGACGGAAAGTACTTGGCTGTATGCAGCGGGGTACATGACCGGGTTGCCTTTTTCTGCGTCATTTCCAGCAGAGGCGACAATCAGGATGCCCGCGTCGGCAGCCCGCTGGATCGCCTGCTGTTCGAACGCAGACGGCGACATCCCTCCCTGACTGATGTTGATGACATCCACATGCTGGCGGATTGCATAGTCGATCGCCTGGACGTTCATCGCAACCGTACCGGTGCCGTCCTGCCGGATCGTCTTCAACGGCAGGATCTTACTATTAAAAGGACCTGAAACCCCTGCGATGCCGTAGCCATTGTTCAGTGAAGCGGCGATGACACCAGCAACACTCGTCCCGTGCCCGTTCGTATCCTGCACATCCTGGCTGCCTTCTGTAAAGTTGTACCCGCCCGGCGCAATACGGCCATTGAAATCGGGGATCGAACTGTCGAGACCGGAGTCGATCACCGCTATGACGACCGGCTTTGTCTGTTGTTCGGCAAGCGGCCAGAGGGATGGCGCTTTGACATGGGTCAGCCACCACAGATCCGCGAAAAACGGATCATTCGGGACCGCGTCGGCAGCCCTCGTGTAATTCGGTTCGACCGTCTCGACGAGCGGATTACGCTCCAGTTTGTCAGCCGCCTTCTCGCAGTCTTGCGGCGTGTCGAACGTCAGCAGCTGGACAGACGGAGCAATCGACTCCGCCTGCTCGGTTTCAGCAGGAAGTGATGGGACGGTCGCAACAGATCGCGGCAGTTCTGTATATTGCACGAGCAGTTCGCTCGGTGACTCGTCGTTTGCAACGGACAAATCAGACGAGGGTTCTCCGGCAGCCCGGACGGCAGAAAAGGGTAGCGCGGCTCCGCCGGCAGAGAAAAGCAACACAGACAGCAGGGACGACAGCAGAAAACGGGGCTTGCCCATGAACGTTCCTTCTTTCCGTTAGTTAAGTCATGCTTACTATCGGCTGCCTGCCGCGCTGTGTTTACTTGTTCTTTCAAAAAAGAGTGCTGCTTATATAGAACCCTTCTGCATAGCCGCTCTTCTATGCCTCATGACGCTCCGCATCCCTCACACTTCCCCGCTCATCCTCCTAAGAAGGGCTTCAATCGCCGGCGGACGATAGCGGCTGCGGATCGAGGCGAGATAGACGGTGCGCTCCAGACTTCTGCTCTCGAGTTCCCGGATGACGACTGTAGCGGGCACCGATTGGCCGAGGTAATTCCGGGGAATGATCGACACTCCGATTCCCGTTTCCACGAGTGTCATAATCGTTTCAAACCGGTCCGCCTCGCAGCGGATCGTCAGTGCCAGGCCCTCCTCCTCAAATGCCTGCAAAATATTCGCCCGTGTCTGGAATCCTTTCCCTGTGATGATGAACGGTTCTTCCGTTACGTCTGCAAGCTGGATTTCCGGGAGTGCTGCAAACCGGTGCCCTGCATGCATGACGAGCACGAGTTTTTCCGTGTAGAGCGGCTGCGTGATGATATCCGGTTCGTCGATGCGCTCGTTCGTCAGGCACGCATGGACGTCGTGATTGCGCAATGCATATTCGATATCCGTACGGCCCAGCACTTCCTTCAGCACGACATGCATATCGGGATAGGCCGTCCTGTACCAGCTGAGTATGTCCGGAATCCAATTTTTCACGGACTCGATCATGCCAAGCCGGATCTCGCCGCTCCCCGCCGTCTTCACTTCCTCGACCTCCTTTTCGAAGATGTCCATTTCCGCAAGCACTTTCACAGCCCGCTCGTAGAAAACACGCCCCGATTCCGTCAGATCTACCCGTTTCGTCGTCCTCTCGAGCAGCTGAAACCCGATCTGCCCCTCAAGTGTCCGGATCGCCTTGCTGAGCGACGGCTGTGACAGATGCAGTTTTGCTGCCGCTCCCGAAAATCCACCTTCCGTCACGACCGCTGCAAAATACCGAAGTTGCTTCATATCCATATGATTGCCCCCCTCTCTTTCGTTTTAATTATAACCTGAAGGCATAAGTAAATGAATGATTGGTATTTGAAATAATAAATGACCGCCCGTATAATGGAGCGTATTGCAAACATTGTCGAAAGGGTGATTCTTATGATCAACGCAGCATCTCCAGACAATTGGAACGGGCGCATCGATGATCCAGCCAATCGCGCAGCGTATCGTCTGCATCAAGTCGTCCAGCTGAATCCGAAGAAAGAAAGCGTTCCCAAACTAGATACATGCGCGCTGATCGGATTTTCATCTGACGAAGGGGTCCGGCGCAACAACGGACGCACCGGCGCTGCAGAAGGCCCGGATGCCTTGCGCAGGGAACTGGCGAAACTGCCATGGCGTCAGCCGGCAACTCAGCAGCTCGCCGATCTTGGCACGGTCATCTGTGAAGGCGGCCGTCTTGAAGAGGCCCAGCAGGAACTGGGACGGGAAGTTGCCGCGAGTCTGTCCGCCGGCCAAAAAACCGTCATCCTCGGGGGCGGCCATGAAACCGCTTACGGCCATTACTTAGGCGTGCGTGCATTCGCGGGACCTGATGCAAACATCGGCGTCGTCAATATCGACGCACATTTCGACTTGCGCAGCTACACTGAACAGCCGTCTTCCGGCACGATGTTCAAGCAAATGCTTGAAGGCAATGGCCCGGTTTCCTATTTCGTCGCCGGCATCCAGGAATTCGGCAACACGCAGCTGCTGTTCGACGAAGCGGACCGTCTCGGCGTGCAGTGGATTACGGAACGAGAGTTTGAGACACTCGAATTCACCGAGATCACAGCGCTTCTTCAGCAGTTCATCGACGCTCATGATATCATCATGCTGACACTCTGCTCGGACGTCCTGGATGCTGCCGCCGCACCCGGTGTCAGTGCTCCGTCACCATTCGGTCTCTCGCCGAAACTGGTCCGGGAACTGATCCGACTCACTGCATCTTCACGGAAAACGCTTTCATTTGACATATCAGAAGTGAATCCATCGCTCGACGAAGGCGGCCGGACAGTCAAGCTCGGCGCCTACTTAACGTACGAAGCGATCGTTTCACTGCTTGGAGGTTACGTACATGACGATTGAACTGAATCAGGTGACGACCCTGTTCCTCGCGATGGCATTGCTGCTGCTCGGGAATTGGCTCGTCCGTAAAATCGGGATTCTGCAGAAATTCTGCATCCCTGCCCCGGTCGTCGGCGGCCTGCTGTTCGCCATTCTCGCAACCATTTTGAAGACGACGGGCATCGTCGACTTCACGCTCGACACGTCGCTGCAGAACTTGTTCATGCTGACCTTTTTCTCAACGGTGGGGCTTGGCGCAAGTTTCGCGCTCATCAAGCTCGGCGGCAAGCTGCTTATCATCTATTGGATCGCTTGTGGTTTTCTCGCACTCATGCAGAACGTCATCGGTGTCTCCATGTCCTACCTGTTCGACATCCATCCGCTGATCGGTATGATGGCCGGTGCTGTATCGATGGAAGGCGGACATGGCGGGGCGACCGCTTACGGGACAACCGTTGAGGCGATGGGCATCGACTCCGCGTTCTCGATCGGAATTGCCGCCGCTACATTCGGACTTGTTGCCGGCGGGCTCGTCGGCGGACCGCTCGTCAAGTTCCTCATCAACAAATACAACTTGAAATCGACGGAAACCGAGGATTCATTCGAATATAACGCAGAAATGCATGAACCGGCGATATCCGTCGACAACTTCACGACGCAGGCGTTCCTCATCATCGCGTCGATGGCGGGCGGGTCTCTGCTCGGCGAAGCGTTCACATCCCTCACCAATGGTATCGCACTGCCGAACTACGTTGGTGCGATGTTCGTCGCGGTCATCATCCGCAATGTCATCGACCGGTTCAACGGCAACATCATTCACATGCGCAGCATCACGCTGATCGGCGATGTCGCGCTCGGGATCTTCCTGTCGATGGCCCTGATGAGCATCAAGCTATGGGAAGTCGCAGGCCTCGCACTGCCGCTGCTCGTCATCGTCTTCGTCCAGGTCGTCTTCCTTGTCCTGTTCGCGATCTTCGTGCTGTTCCGCATCCTCGGCAAGAACTACGACGCTGCCGTCATGTGTGCCGGTTTTGCCGGCCATGGTCTTGGTGCCACGCCGAACGCCATGGCGAACATGGCCGCGGTCACCGAACGCTACGGCCCGTCCCGGACAGCGTATCTGATCGTGCCGATTGTCGGCGCATTCCTGATCGACGTCGTTTCGATGCCGATCATCATCACGACCATCAACATTTTCGGCTGACGAAAAAATCCGGCTTCCACAGCCGGATTTTTTCTTTTTTCCCGTCCATTCCTCTGTTTTCAGACGCCGAAATACGTCATACTGTATACGTATGCTATATATGATGGAGGAATGTTTCATGACCACTATGTATGAAAACAGGCGCGCGGCACTGCGCCGTCATTTGCAGGAGAACGGATATGCGGCGGGACTGATCACCGATCCTGCAAACGTATTCTACTTCACCGGGTTCCACTCCGATCCGCACGAGCGGTTCCTCGGATTATTTGTCGAAGCGGCGGACGGAGAGACTGTTCTGTTCACGCCGGCCCTCGACAAAGAAGCGGCCCAGCAAAGTTCGGACGTGCCGTCGATCATCCCGATTTCTGATGAACAGCTGCCGTTCGACGTCATCCGGCAAACAGTCGGAACACTCAGCGGAAAAGTAGGCATCGAAGCGAAAGCTGTCAGTTTCTATCGGTACAATGAACTGCGCAGAGCGTTCCCGGAAGCAGAGGCTGCGGACGTGCAGCCGTTCGTCAACAGTCTGCGCAAGCGGAAAACACGCGAAGAGATCGAAGCGATGAGGAAACCGATCGAAATCATCGAACGCGTGCTGGAAGAAGGGACGAAGCTTGTCAAAGTCGGCATGACTGAGTCCGAACTGACGGCGGAACTCGAGTATCTCATGCGGAAATTCGGCGCGGACGGCCCGTCGTTCTCGTCGATCGTCCTGTCCGGCGAGAAAGCGGCACTTCCGCACGGCGAACCCGGAGACCGCAAACTCCGGAACGGCGATTACCTGCTCATCGATTTCGGCGTGGCGAAGGACGGCTATGTGTCCGATACGACACGGACGTTCATCATCGGGGAAGCGAGTGAGCGCCAGCGCCTTATATATGACACGGTCCTCGCTTCGAACCAGGCCGGAATCCAGGCCGTCCGTGCCGGCCGCCCGGTTAAAGAGTTCGACATCTCGGCCCGCAGCGTCATCGGTGACGCCGGCTTCGGAGACTATTTCAACAACCGCGTCGGCCACGGTCTCGGCATCGAAGTGCACGAGGAGCCGTCCATACACCAGAACAATGACGAAATCGCCGAACCCGGTCTCGTCTTCACGATCGAACCCGGTATCTATATCCCGGACGAAGGCGGCGTCCGCATCGAAGACACTGTATACATCAACGAACAAGGCGAAGCCGAAGTGCTCACCTCGTTCCCGCGCGAACTGCGCATCCTCAGCTGATGCCGCCCGCGGTCCCGCTGTGCGGGACCGTTTTTTATGGTTTGGGGCGAATATTACTCATGAAATTCGGGAATCGCTCATAAATTCTGGATTCCGCTCATAAATCCTGGGTTCCGCTCATAAAACGCGAAAAACGCTCATAAATCCTGGATTCCGCTCATAAACCACGGGAATCGCTCATAAATCCGCGATTCCGCTCATAAAACGCGGAAAACGCTCATAAATTCTGGAATCCGCTCATAAACCACGGGAATCGCTCATAAATCCGCGATTCCGCTCATAAAACGCGGAAAACGATCATAAATCCTGGATTCCGCTCATAAAACGCGGAAAACGATCATAAATTCTGGATTCCGCTCATAAACCACGAAAAACGCTCATAAATCCGCGATTCTGCTCATAAAACGCGAAAAACGCTCATAAATCCTTGGTTCCGCTCATAAACCGCACCCCAGCCACCTCCCCCGCTCTCCAGTGCAAGCCCCCTATCCATTGAAACCGGTGCCCGGTTCAGGCATACTGGAAGTCCCCACTCTTCATAGCCGTCCATTCCCACCTGCAACCTGTCCCGTCACGTACCATCGCTATCTTTTTCACGATTTCTCATTCTTTCCTATTTACACAGCGCGAATTTTGTCGATATAAGGGACGAACACTCCAAATGGGTAATTTACCAATTTTTCCAACCCACTTATCTCACTATAGAAATGGCGGTTGCTCCATGGACCCGACAACTCAGCGGACCAAATACGGACGGCTCCTCGCAGCCGTCATCGGTATTATCACCCTGTCCAGCATCTTCGAAGAGTTCCTGATCAGCATTACCGGCATCGACGCCGGCAGTAAATTCGGCGAGGCCGCCCTGAGTGCAGCCATCCTGATCGTGTTCTCGACCCCCGCCATGCTGTACGTCTATAAGACGAGCAGACGGACGGAACGGCATCTGCAAACCCAGCTTGAAGCGAACGAAACTATCCAGCGGCAGCTGGCACTTTCCAATATCGAACTCGAATACAACGCCGCGCATGATTATCTGACAGGACTCCCGAACCGTTTCAAGCTGTTCCGGGTGCTGGACAAGAAGGTGGCGGATCGTGCGGAGCTCAGCGTCCTATTCCTCGATCTCGACCGTTTCAAGACCATCAACGACACGATGGGCCACCTGTCGGGCGACCAGTTCATCAAGCTTGTCAGCATCCGCCTCAAGCAGTCACTGCCGCTCGGCACGGAAGTCTTCCGCCATGGCGGCGACGAATTCGTCATCCTCTCCGAACTGCCGAATGACCGGGCAGCTGACGTAGCCGGGAATGTGCTGGAAGCTTTCCGGGAACCATTCATTGTCAATGGGACGAAACTTTACACCTCTGCGAGCATCGGCATCAGCCATATGCCTGATCACGGTGCGGACGCCGTCTCCCTCGTCAAGAATGCTGACAAAGCGATGTATTGGGCAAAAGATCTGGGGGGGAACACGTTCCAGTTCTTCTCCAGCACCTCCCTCGATATCGACGAAAAGCAGATGCGGATTGAAAGCGACTTGCGGAAGGCGCTGGAGACCGATCAGCTGGCGCTCCACTATCAGCCGGTCATCGATTTGAAGACAGACAGACTGGAAGGGTGCGAGGCATTGATCCGCTGGGAACATCCGGAACTCGGCCTCGTGTCCCCAGCCGATTTCATCCCGGTTGCCGAACGGACCAGTCTCATCAACGACATCGGCACGTGGGTGCTTGAAACAGCCTGCCGGCAAATGCGTGAATGGCACCGCTGCGATCCGTCCCTGCGGCTCGCGGTCAACGTTTCCATCCGGCAGTTCCGCAACCCGGACTTTCCTGCAGTCGTCCGGGATGTACTGGAGAACACCCAATTCCCTGCGGAGCGCCTGATCCTCGAAATTACGGAATCGATGATGCAGGACGATACCCAGTCCCGCGCGACGATCCATGATATCCGTTCGACGGGTGTGAAAATCGCGATCGATGACTTCGGAACGGGCTATTCCTCCCTTAGCAAACTCGGTTTCCTGCCGATCGACTATTTGAAGATCGACATGTCCTTCACGTCCGAAATGCTGACCCATCCGCCGATGCAGTCGATTGTCCAGACGATCATCGATATGGGGCGCAACTTGAATATCGCCCTCATTGCAGAAGGGATCGAAGAGGAACAGCAGTCGATCCTGCTGAAAGAAGGAGGCTGCCAGCTCGGACAGGGCTACTTGTTCAGCAAGCCGCTGGAGCCGGAATCGATCGGACGGGCGTATGGCCTCTCCCTTGCAATCAAATGACGTCCGACAAATTAGGACAGGCACCATCCAAAAAAGCTGCCGCCGCCACTCTTCACGGAGTGGCAGCGGCAGCTTTTTCGCCGAGTCGTTTATTCGTCGCCTTCCAGCTGGAGATCATGCGCATACGGCATGGCGGACAGGGCGCCCGGCTTTGTCACGCACAACGCCCCGAGCCGGTTTCCGAAACGGATCGTCTCCTGCCAGGCATCCGGAACGCCGGGCAGGCCGTCAGAATGGATCCGGCTGAGGATGCCTGCGGTGAACGCGTCCCCGGCACCTGTCGCATCGACTGAATCCACCGGGACCGCGGGTACCTCCATCCTGTCCCCGCCGATCATTGCCAGTGTCCCCCGCTCACCGCGGGTCAGCAGGACGACCGGTATTTGAAAGTCCGCGAGCCACTGCAGCCCTTCTTCCACAGATTCCGTTTCCATCATGAACGTCAGCTCGTCTTCGGTCAGTTTCACAATGTCTGCTTCAGACAGGAACGAAACCGTCGTCTCGCGGCACTCTTCTTCGCTGTCCCAGCGGAGGGGCCTGATATTTGCATCATATGACAGCAGGGCGCCCGCTTCTTTTGCAAGACGGACAGCGTGTTCCGTCGTCTCCCGTGCAGTCGGGTGGAACATCGTGCCCGAGCAGAAGTGGAACACTGAAGCCCGCCGGAACGCTTCCGGCTGCAAGTCATCCGCTGTCACCTGTATATCGGGCGTCTCGTTCTGATAGTTGGCGAACACCCGGTCATGCTCCGGCGTCAAATGGACATAGACGCCGTTCACCCGCTTGGTCGGCTCCAACACTGCGGACGATAGGTCGACGCCTTCTTTCTCCAGTTCGGACCGCACAAATGCAGATGTCTCATCATCTCCTGTCACGGTTATGAACGACACAGGCGCTCCGAGACGGGCCGCACCCGCCGCCACATTCACTGTCGCACCGCCGAGATACGTCTGGAACGACGTGTTCGACGGATCATCCGCGATATGATCGACAAATACATCGCCATAGATCAATATTTTCTTCTCCATATCGGGTTCCGCGCCTCCTTTCATGCCCCGGACTCCAGCAGCTCCTCCGACCGCTTCCGGTGATCGGCGTACAGCGGGTTGCCCGGCTGCAGTCTGACTGCATGGCTGATCGCCTCGATCGCTTCCTCGTGCCGCCCGAGCGACCGCAGGCTGTTCGCCAGGTGAAACCAGAAGTCGTAGCGGCCCGGCTGGCGGCTGACGAGAGTCTCCATGATTGGCACAGCATCGCCGTGACGTCCGAGCTCCCGCAAATAATTCGACTTATGATATAGGAAGAACGGGTTCTCATGCGATCTGGCATCAGCTACATCGAACTCCCGAAGCGCGGCGTCTGTCTGTCTCATTGTACGGAAGCACAGTGCCAGGTAATAATGGAATTCCAGCGCCTCAGGTTCCACGGCGAGCGCCTGACGGAAAAATGCGGCCGCTTCTGTGCACCGCCCCTGTTCTGCGAGGAAGTACCCGGCATAATAGAGCAGGTCCAAGTTGTCGCTGTCTAGGATGAGCGCACGCTCCACCGTCCTCGAAGCATCTTCCCACCTGCCGGATACTGCAAGTGCTTTGGCGTCCTCAATTGCAGGGTGCTTCGGGTCTTCAAGAGTCCCCGTCAACATAGCAAGCACGCGATCCTGTTTCAGCTCGTCGGCATGCATGACCGCCGATTTCCCATCGAAGTCTTCCAAGTGAGGGGAAGCGCCCGCCTCGAACAGCGTCTGGATGACATCCGAATACAGACGTCCGCCATCCCCTAAAATGACCGCTTCGAGCAGCGCCGACCAGCCAAGATAGTTGACATGATCGACCGGCACGCCGGCTTCCAGACACGCCTCCACTGTCCGCAAATAGCCTTTTTCCGAAGCCGGCAGAAGTGCCGTACCGCCGAACCGGTTGACGCTCGCCGGATCGGCACCGGACGCCGCCATCAGCCGGAGCGATTCCGGAAAACCGTTCGCGCCCGCGCAGATGAACGGGGTCAGTTCCGTCTGATCACGCTGGTTCGGATCACTTCCTGCTCCGAGCAGCTGGGCGACACATACCGTATGGTTTTTCTGAACGGCGAGGAACAGTGCCGTCCGTCCTTCCGCATCTGCCGCGCGGACATCCGCCCCCTGCTCCAGCAATTCCGCCAGTCTCTCAGCGTTCCCATTCCGTGCTGCTTCCAATAATTCAGTACCGTGCATCCGCCTATCCCCTTTTTCGTGTCAATTATTCTTCTATCCAATATACTTGATTCCCGTGTTTATTTCCTCTTAAATCGATCGTGCGTGCTATAGTTGTTAGACGAGAGTACCAGAACGAAAGGATGATTGGATGAATTCACAAGCCGCACTTCAAGAGACGTTCACACACGCAAGGAGCTATTTCCCAAGCCTCGGCAGTACATACGATGGGCACCCTGTCCTGTTTTTCGATAACTCTGCAGGCGCGCAAGTTTCCCAGTTTGTCATCGACCGTGTGAGAGACTACTATATCCACCGGAACGCCCAAAAAGGCACCATTTTTAAGCGGACAGCAGATATGCAGCAGGTGATCGTCGATGCCCGCCAGCTCGCAGCGGACCTGATTGGCGCTGCAGATCACAGAGAAATCGCATTCGGGCAGAACGCCACGAACTTCTTCCATCTGTTTGCTCACCATCTCGGCCGCGACTTGGCGGCAGGGGATCATATCATCATCACGGAAGCGGACCACCACGCGAACGTCAATCCATGGCTCGAACTCGGGGAACGGGGCATCCATGTCCATACGTGGCGGGTCGACAGCGAAGGCAGCCTGGACATGGACCATTACCGGGAACTGCTTGCGCTGAAACCGAAAGTCGTCGCTGCCGGCTGGGCATCGAACGCGACCGGGACGATCCACCCGATGAAAGAGATCGCCTCCCTCGCCCATGCGGCAGGTGCACTCGTCGTAGCGGACGGCGTGCAGGCAGCGAGCCATCTGGCAATTGATGTGAAAGATGCGGACGTGGACTTCGCAGCGTTCTCGACGTACAAAATCTTCGGTCCCCATATGGGATTCGGCTATTTCAACCGCGACCGTCTGGAACGGTTGGACGGCTGGAAGATCGGCAGGGAGCTCGCAGAGGACGCTTACTTTTTCGAAGTCGGGTCCCAGAACCACGAAGGGATCGAAGGGTTCATCGGCTCCATGGAGTACTTGACACACGTGTTCCGGGACGCTGAAGCGAACGGCCTGTCGCTAGCCGGCACACCGCTCGGCTCTGCTCGTCCGAGACGTCAGGAACTGGCAGGCGCCATGTACTTCGCTCAATTGTTCGAACAGCAGCTCACCCGGCATTTCCTGGACCGCCTCGCTGAAATCGACGGCGTCATCCTGTACGGCAAACGAGCCGGCCAGGACTTGGAACGGCTGCCCGTCTTTTCGTTCAACCTCGAAGGGATCGATACGGACGCTCTCGGGCATGCGCTGAACGAAGCGGGCGTGGAAGCGCGGACCGGCAATTACCTCGCCATCCGCCTCATGGACCGCATCGCCGCGGACTTCGGCGGCAGCGCCCTCCGGATCAGCCTCGTCCATTACAATACAGCAGAGGAGATCGATGAATTCTTCGGGATCCTCAATGGCTGCCTCAGCCGGATGGCCCGCTGACATCCTTCTCGCCTGAAATGAAAAGAAAGTTCCTCCCCGTAACAAGCCGGGGTGGAACTTTCTTTTTTATCATCCGCACATGCAGGATGGCCGTCATGCCCGTTTCGGCAGCACGACAGTCATCACGGTGCCGCCGTCCGGGTTCACGGCTGCGCGGATCGTGCCGCCGTGCGCCTCGGCGATCCACTGCGCGAGCGACAGGCCGAGACCCGATCCCCCGGTTTCGCGGGACCTGGCCCGATCTTCCCTGTAAAACCGCTCGAATATGCGCTTTTCATTTCCTGCTTGGATGCCGAACCCTGTGTCGGCCACTTCCAGCACAGCGGACTGCGCCGTCTCTGTCAGCTTCACGCCGATCCGGTCTCCTTCACTTGTATACTTCAGGGAGTTGTCCAGCAGGATGACAAGAAGCTGATGAAAACGGACTTCATCCGCAGACAGTTCAAGTGTGTCCGGGAGCTTGAGCGTAAACGATTTCCCCTCTGACTCCGCAATTTCCGCGTAGGGACGGCTGACAGTCCGGATGAAACCGGCTGCAGAGAACACGGTTTTCTCCAGTGCCGTCTCCGCCGAATCGGCACGCGCCAGCGTCATCAGATCGGCTGTCAGCTTGGTCAGCCGCCTTGTTTCGGACAAGCTGAGCGCAATGTTCTCGAATTTATCCGCAATCGTCTTTTGCGGCGCGCGCAGCAGCATTTCCAGCTTATTCTGGATGATGGTCAGCGGTGTCCGCAGTTCGTGGGAAGCATTCTCGACAAACTCAGTCTGCCGCTGCCAAGACTGGATGATCGGCCGCATCATCCGCTTGGACAATAGGAAACTTGCGGCTATCGACAAGACAACGAACAGTGCAGAACAGAGGATGAGCAGCCTCCCGAAATTCTCAAGGATCGTCTGTTCTGCGTCTGTGTTGATGAGGAGCTGCGTATAGTACGGGTCACCGGTCTCCGGCACCGTCTCCTCCAGCAGCGTCCTGAACCGGTAATTATCCCCGATTACGGCATCCGTAATCGTATCGAGCGTCGTGAAATCCGGTGTGTAACCGGAAAACGTACTTTCCGACAGTTGTGTCCCGAGCTGCTGCGGGTTTAGGATTCGCCCATCTGCGCTCCAGCGGATTTCGATGACGCGCGGGTTCGGACGGTTCCTGTCCATCCCTCCTTGCCGAGGCGGAGGCCCTTCAAAAGGCGTTCCTGCTGTATTTCCCGCCATCATCGCCCGGAACGACTCCAGCTCGTCGTCCGCCTTTTCATACAATGTTGTCCGAACCGCCGAGAAGATGATGATACCGAACAGCGTAAAGATGACGGTGAACGACAGAAGGTTCATCAGGACGAACCGCAGCTGCTGTTTCCGTATGACGGAACGGTCAGTCATCGGTCTCCCCCTCATCCGTCAGCATGTAACCAAGACCCCGGAAGGTTTTGATGAACCGGTCATAGCCGAACGGTTTGAGCGATTTCCGAAGCTTGCTTGCATACACTTCGACGATCGCTTCAGTCGTTTCGGACTCGAATCCCCAGATGCGGTCGAAAATCTGCTCCTTCGTGACGATCGCCTGTTTGTTCAGCAGCAAGTACTCCATCAGGTCGAACTGGCGGCCGTTGAGTGCGATTGCAGTTTCGCCGATCCGGGCTGTCCGGTTCCTCAAATCCAAGTCCAGGTTCTTAAACGATGCCGTCTCATCCCCGCTCCTTCCCGAGGAACGGCGGACAACCGCTTTCAGGCGAAAAATCAGTTCCTCTCGATGGAACGGTTTCACGATATAGTCATCTGCTCCCGACCGGAACCCTTGAAGCTTATCATCGATGCCATCTTTGGCTGTCAGCAGGATGACAGGCGTCTGCACACCTTCCCCGCGCAGTTCTTCCAACACTTCAAATCCATCCATCCCTGGCATCATGATATCGAGCAGAATGCAGTCGTAAATGTCCTGCCGTGCACAGAACAACCCTTCTTCCCCGTCGTATACTTGTACCGCTTCGAACCATTCCTCTGCAGTTTCCCGAATGGCGTCCGACAAGTGTCTGTCGTCTTCGATGATGAGCAATTTCATGACGTCAGCCCCTTTCTCCCGCTGTTTCTAAAACTAACCCTCTAATGGGCAAAATGCAAAACTTTTATAAGGTTAAGGAAAGGTTAAGGTTCCGGTGGGATGATAGGATGACGAACCAAGGAGGAATGGATATGCTACGAAATAAATGGAAAACCGGGACAGCGGCGCTTCTCGTCTGTTCAGCATTGCTCGCAGGCTGCGCGGATTCCGCCGCCGACGAATCGAAGCAGGATGCGGACACATCAGCAGCGCTGTTCACGGCAGCCGACACAGCTGCCGACTGGGACGACACGGAATCGACGGCCATCACACTTACCGCTTCCGGAGCGGACTTCGAACCGACGGATGCGATTTCATATAACGACCAACTACTTACGATCAAGCAAGGCGGCACCTATGTGATCAGCGGCACATGGGACGACGGCCGGATCGAAGTGACATCAGAGGACGACTCGCCCGTCCGGCTCGTCTTGAACGGAGTCGCACTGACGAATCGGGATGGGTCCGCCATCTCGGTCCTGCAGGCGGAGCAGGCGATCGTGACGGTGGCCAAAGGGACGGAAAACACGATCACCGACGGAGAGACCTATTCGGCTGCTGGTGAAGACGATCCGAACGCCGCGATCTTCAGTAAAGATGATCTGACCATCAACGGAGATGGCACGCTCACGGTCAACGGCCGGTACAACAACGCTGTCGTCAGCAAAGATGACTTGAAAGTGAGCAGTACGAAACTGACGGTCACCGCAAAAGACGACGGGCTCATCGGAAAGGATCTGCTGGCGGTCCGCAAGACGGAATTATCCGTGACGGCAGGCGGGGACGGCTTGAAAGCCACGAACAGCAAGGATGCGGACAAAGGGAACGTCGTGCTTGAGAATAACGACATGACGATCACGTCCGGCTCCGAAGGGATCCAGTCGAAAAACGGCCTCTCCATCGATGGCGGCACGTACGTGATCACTGCAGGCGGCGGCAGCCCAGCGGAAATAGCCGGCAAAGGACGGATACCTGAAAGAGCCTCCTCCGAAGAATCCGCTGCCGACGAGAAGACCGGCAAAGGACTGAAGGCCGCAGGATCCCTGACAATCACCAGCGGCAAGTTCCAGATTGATTCATCGGATGACGCCATTCACAGCAATGGAGCCATCGACATTTCAGACGGCAGCCTGACACTGTCCACCGGGGATGACGGCATCCATGCAAATGAGCTCGTGGCTCTTTCCGGCGGCGACATCGACATCACCAAAAGCTACGAAGGTATTGAAGGAAACGCGATCACAATCTCTGGCGGAACAATAGCTGTCAAAGCGACGGATGACGGGGTCAACGTCTCGAGTTCAAACGATGCTGCGAATGGGGATACAGCAGCCGCAGCTAAAAAACGGATCCTGACGATTTCCGGCGGTCGGCTCTATGTCGACGCAGACGGCGATGGGCTCGATGCGAACGGCTCCATCGTCATGACGGGCGGCACCGCCATTATCAACGGTCCCGAGTCTGGCGGCAATGGTGCACTCGACTATGACGGCACATTCACGATGGACGGCGGCACCATGATCGCTTCTGGCAGTGCAGGCATGGCAATGGCGAGCTCCGACAGTTCCAAGCAGCTGGGCGTCATGATGACCTGGCAGGAAGCGCAGGAGGCCGGGACACTGATCCGCCTTCAGGATGCAGATGGTACTGCAGTGGCAGCAGCTGCGCCTTCCAAAACTTTCGAAACGGTATTCATCAGCTCACCTGATCTGAAAGAAGGCACTGCCTATACGGTGGTCACCGGCGGCAAGGCGTCCGGTGAAATCGAACACGGATACTACGCGGACGGATCCTTCAGCGGCGGGACGGATGTCGTGACAGCTAAACTGGCAGACAGTGTCACCTGGCTTGACGAGTCCGGCGTGACGGAAGCGCGTTCCGGAATGCCGGGCGGGATGGGACCCGGCCGGATGGATGGACAGGATCCCGGCGGGCAGGGGCCTGACGGCGGAAAAGGCCCCGGCGATATGATGGAAGGTCTTGACGACAGTCAAAAAGAGCAGGTCCGGGCGATCATGGAAAAAGAACGTTCCGGCGAGCTGACACGGGAAGAAGCGGAGAAACAGCTGGCAGCCCTCGGTATCACACTTCCGCAAAAACCGGTAGACAAGAAATGAACCGTCCCGCTTCACTAGATGAAAATGTGCGGATGACGAATAAAACCGTGCGGAACCAGGATGACACCCTGGTTCCGCACGGTTTTTCAATTGACAGGTCCCTTCATCAGGTCCTCCCTATTTTCCACAGCACTTCTTATATTTTTTCCCGCTTCCGCACGGACAGGGATCATTGCGTCCTGTTTTGCCAGATGGCAGTACAGATGGACCTGACTGAGGTTTCGGACGCAAGATTCCGAGTTGGGCCAGTTCCTGCGGGGTGAATCCTCGATTCTCGATGAGCCGCACATTATTGGAAACGAGGACAGCCGCCGAAATGATCCGGCTGACCTGCTCCTCCGACAGCGGGCCTGCCTGGTCCATCAGCCGGCTGACCGCCTCCATGAAGTTCGCATGCCAGAGCGACAGATGCTGCATGAACCCGTGAAGCATGCGATCGACCTGCAGCTTCGGTATATGCGCTTCAAGGAACAGGTCTTCCAGCTGCCCGAGCTCCGGCGTCCTGTCATAATAACCCGGATCGGCATGCGGGAGAAGCTGCTCTTTTGCCGGTTCGTAATAGGGTTTGCCGGCGATCTCCTGAAAGAACAAGTCCGGATCGATGTGCGCAAGCTTCGGTCCGAGGAAATGGTTGTTCCTCACCAGGATGACGTCATCTTTCAGACGCGCTTCGATTCCCGATGTCCGAACTTGTTCAGTCAACTCGGCGCCCGTAATTTCCTTGTCGTTCTGCCTGCTGTACAAAGACGCGACATGATCCGGCTCGGTGAAACCGTACAGATTGACCATCGCCCGGATGTACTGCTCCAGCTCTTTTTCTTCATCCGTCACAGGGGCGGCAGCCGGTTTCCCGGCCTGTGCCTTCGTTTTCGGAGCGGACGGCGTGCGGCTGCCCGCCTCCTCCTTGCTGATTTCCGCGTTGCGGTATGGATCGCTAATGATCTTGTGGTTCACATGATCGACCTGTTCCCAGTTCGTTTTCTGGTACTTTATTGACTTCAGGACGGCATTTATCCGCTCTTTATCATAAGGAAGGTAGCCGTTGCTGCGCGCCCAGGTGATCATATGATCGTAGTCCGGGTGCTCCGGATCGGCAGTGATTTCGAGGAACGACGCAAATCCCGGAGGTCCTCCGACGTCTTCCGGCGGTGCTTCCCCTTCCCCGTCGAGGAGTGTCGGGAAGCCGAAATGATAGTTTTCTACAACCTCATCCAGTTCAATGAGGAACCGCCAGCCGTCACCATGATCATAGTCATAGACCAGCTCGTTATGGTTCTCGAGTATCGTGTCGATCTTCAACCGTGTCGGCTGCTTCGGCGTGATACCCGGTTTGCCTTTCAGCTCGTCCCGGCGGATCGGATTATCCGTGATACACAGACCGTCCACATTGATTTCGAAAAAGTGGTACGGCGTGTCCGTATAATAACTCTGGAAGTTCGTTACATGCTGGATGACGGAATGCAGCCGATTGAACGTCGCGCCTTCAGGCATGATGACCCGGCGCCAGACCGGATGGGGCATATCCAGCATCGTGAATGTTAAAATATATGATTTCATACGTCACCTCAACTCGTACTTGGTAGATTGCACTTCTATAAGTGTACCATACCGCGTCAACTTGCCGGAGGGCTTGTCCGGGTTCATCACAGCAGTGCCTTGACGATCAGCTGGATGAGCAGGCCGATGATGACGATCCGCAGCAGGATCCGGACATGCCCGGGATTCAGCCGTTCCGCAATCCGCACTCCGATTTGTGCGCCGGACAGCGACCCGATGACGAGCGCCAGTGCGACCGGCCAAATCACCTTTCCCATCGCAATGTAACTGACAGCCGCGCCAAAACCGCTCGAGAACGTCGCGAGCCGCATGAACCCGATGGCGCGTAAATAAGAGACACGGAGATGGTTGAACAGGAACAGCAGCAGTGTCCCCTGTCCCGGCCCGAACAGTCCATCGTACAGTCCCACACCGAGCAGCCCGGCAATCCCGCTTTTTTTCGGAGCAAGTTTCGCTTCTCCGCTGAAGTCAGCCTTGGAGAGGAATGAAGTGAAAAATGCGGCAATAAGCAGGAAGATAGCAATCTGGAAGAGCAGCCGCTCCGGAATATGAGTCGCGATGAACCCGCCGAGCAGGCCGCCTGACAGCGAAACGGGCAGGATCCACCACGCCTCGCGGAGAGTGATCTGTTTTTTCAGCAGAACGGTCAGGAATGTCGAGAACGAACTAATTGTCGTGGAAATCTTGCTCGCCCCGATCGTCGAATGGATCGGAAATCCCATCAGCAGCATTGCGGGCATCGTAATAAGCCCGCCGCCGCCTGCAAGTGTGCCGAGCATCATGGCGACCATCGCTGTAATAGAAAGGAAAATATATTCCATCCGTTATCCACCCCTTTCTACCTTCAGTATACGCTTCCTCTATCTATAAGTTAATTTGATAGATGAAAACGAACCCCATAAGTTTTCATTATAAAAGGACCTCCTGCAAAGGGAGGCCCTGATTACTTATTCAGCAGTCGTCCCGGTGCTGTTGGGTGCTGTTGGGTACTGCTGGTTTCTTTTTGCGGACTGGATACGATTTACTGATGAACGGAATTTCGTCCACTCCGTGCATTTTGTTCGTATAGACCGCCATGACGAACAGGACGTTTGCCATCAGCTGGGCGAAGTCGAACAAAATTTCTGGCACGTCCCGCTCGAGTGAAACTTTGTGCAGCGCACGTACGGACTTTTTCGCTTCACTGCGGCAGACATGGAGGACTGTGGCCGCATGGGTGCCTTGTGGCAGCACGAACTGTTCCACCAGTTCACCGAGTTCGCCCACATAGTCGTCATATAGATCACTCAGCTGCTGCAAGTCTTCCGGCGTAATTGCGAGCTTACCGCGAACGGACCCATTCAAATGGTAGGCAAGCGGCTGCAGCCAGCGCAAGTCAGCCTGCACTTTTTCAATGTCTTCAGTGAGCGAAAGTGCTTCGCCGATACGTGTCGTCAACGAGTCTGTCCGGATTTCAAAGTCGACCATTGAAGCTGCTTCCCTCATGAATGGATAGCAAATATAACGCATGTCTTTTTTCAAGATGGATTCCTTCTTTCTTATGAAATGACCTTTGGGACAGTATAGCATACTGCATTTTTGCCGTTGACATCTTTGAAAGCGGACGCTACAGTTGTACTAGTATTCAGACATCGGTAGAGATTCCCAGAGAAAGCAACGAATACGATAGGATCTCTGGCTGATTTTTAACTGGATGGCGACAGGAGGGATCATATGCTGACAACCGAGCAGCTCGACGCGATACAGCGTCTGCAGCAAACATGCGAACAGCACAATGGAATTGAGTTGAAGTTAAATTGGGATATGTTGAAAAATCGAAAAGGAAAAGCGGAAGATTTCTTCGTCTGGCAGGAGGAAGAACTTGTGGCATACTTGGCGTTGTACGCGTTCGGATCAACTGTGGAAGTGTGCGGAATGGTGAAGCCATCTGAACGGAGAAAAGGGCACTTCACCGCACTTTGGGAAGAAGCTCAGCCGGCAATGGCTGAACGTGGTTTCCAAAAAGTGCTGCTGAATGCACCCGGGTCCTCGGAGTCAGCAAAGGAATGGCTCGCCGGACAGTCATGTACATATGCGTTCTCTGAGTTTCATATGCAATGGAACGAACGAGAGCTGGATGAGGAGTATGCCATTACTATGCGTCTGTCGGAACCTCGCGACAAAACATTTGAAGTAAGACTCGACGCAGAAGCGTTCTCCCTGACACTCGCTGACGCGGAAGACTATTACGACCAGCGGCTGACGAGAGAAGACGAATGCCGCTACATCATCGAGAACGACGGGAAACCTGTGGGCAAAATCCGTGTCGCACGTGCGGACAGCGAGTCCTATATATCCGGATTTGCGATATCCCCTGAATTGCGCGGCCAAGGCATCGGCGGTCAGGCACTCCGTTGGGCCGTCCAACAGGAAGCCCCTACAGGAAACACCATCTGCCTCGACGTTGAGACCCAAAATGCCAACGCGCTGAAGCTGTATGAACGAATCGGTTTTCTCCGCAAACAGCAGCAGGATTATTATGAATACTCCTTGTCTTCCGTACCTGTGTGATACATAACACAGAGCTTCCTTGGATGTGTCATGACAAGAACGTCTATCCAAAAGAAAAACAGCCTGCGCTTCTTACTTGGCGCAGGCTATTTTCATTTCAGTCAACCCTCGATCTGCATCCACATCATTAGCAAGTATGCTCCGATTTGCATCAGTGTGCCTCCTATCGCCCAAATGGCTGAGATCATGAAAAAGAGGCACGTGTTACCCGAAATAACTTTCCGCCGCCGGATACTACGGTTTCCCGCGACGAGGGCGAAACTGAATAGTGCGCTGATCAGTATGATTCGGACCACTGTGTAGAGCGCCAGCGGAAATAGCTGAAAATGATCGGCGAAAAAATTGCCGAGCTGCTGTCCGTACCCGAGTAAGAATGAGGCCGTTACGAATGCAATGGAAACTGCTGGCTTTGAATACTGGCTTTGTGAACGTTCCATCCTTTCCGGTACGATCACTTATTTACCGTTCCTTTTAGCGGAAGGATCGGGTGTGATTGCGTGTATAGATCGCCGCCCCATCTGCCGTTCGACACGCTTGTGCACGCATCATCGTCACACGTAAATCCATACGCCTGATGGTCGGTGACGACGGTAATTTCATAGTTGTGAAGGGAAGCCGGATTCCCACTGTTGTACCGATCGACACCTTGTTTCACAGCATAGACGGTCTCTTTTGCGGCAATTTCCTTATATTGCGGACTGTCCAGCACCATCATCGTCATTTCGCCGAGGATCGCCTGGTCTTCCAGATTCAGTGAGAAGGACCGGGACGTGGAGCGCTCAACCGCCAAGTATGCATTGACGAGTAGGCTTGCGAACAGCGCGAGCGAAAGGACGATCATTGACTTTTTCATGGAATAAACACTCCTTCTGGATGAATTCACCGGGATGACGTGCTTCTCGAATTTTTCTCTTCCACCTCACGGATCGGCGTGAACCCTGACTTTTTCACGAGCTGCTGCCCTTCATCCGTCAGCATCCAAACAATGAACCGTTCGGCATCCGCGTGCTCCGTCCCGGCAGTCACCGCGCATATCTCTGCTGTATACGGATACTCGCCGGACCTGATTTCCTTGTCCCCGGGTGAAACCCCACCCACTGCCAGCAGCTTGACTTTTCGTTCATCGGCGAATGGCTGGACTGTGTTGCGATAGGAATATCCGAGCGCATTCCGCTCGTTCCGGTATTCGGACAGCTCACGGACAATGCCGTTCGAGGACTCGGTGACGGGCTCGGTCGGCGGGGCGGCAAGCGCTGTTCCATCCATAATCCGTTCCATCTCCAGCTGGCTGCGGCTGTCCGGCTTGCGCTGATAGGCGCTGATCGGCTTTTTACGCCCGCCGACATCGCTCCATTCTGTTTTCTTCCCAGCGTAGATCGCTTGAATGTCCGCTTCAGTCAGATCGGAAACAGGATTGCTTTTGTTGACGTAAAAGACAAACGCCTCTTTCGCAATCAGTGTCACCTTTAACTTGACGCCTGCTTGTTCCGCCTTTTTCAGCTGCTCAGCAGTCGGCGGCGGTCCGAAAATGAGATCCCGCTCCCCCGTGACGATCCGGTGGTATGCATATCTCGGATGCTCCTCCAGCACTATGCCGTCTCCTGTAAACCCTGTATAGTCGTTTTCCGGATAAACCTCCCGGACAAATGACGCCACCATCGGATACGCAGCTGTCGCGCTGTCCAGCTTCGGCAGCGGCTCTGTAAGACGGAGCGACGCTGGAGCATCGAGTTTCGCCGCTGCCGTATGAGGAGCGAACGATTCGTAATTCAACGGGTCCGCCTGCTCCGGCACTCTCGCCAAGGATTCTTCATACAAATAGGTGACGGGTGCATACCCGGTGATGAGCAGCGCGGCCATCGAAATCGCAAGGAAGCCCGCCGTCCGTCTTTTCGTCGTGAAATAGTTTTTCAGCAGCAGAGTGAGACCTGCTATCACGATCGCCGGCACCGTGAGGAGGAACGGAATCGCAAATGCGGATCCATTCAGGTAAGCAATCACCATGGCGAACAAGGATAACGAGACAGTGGCAGCAGATATCAGGAAAGCGAGATAACCTAGGAAAGCACCCATTTCTAAAACCTCCGATTAGTAACTTATAGTGTATTATTACACCATAAGTACATATCGTCAATGCACTTTTATGTACCTGTGCGCCACACAACTCTGACACCATTCTGAATAGTTTCAGAGTTGTGTGGCGCACAGGCACCTGTTCCTTAAACCGAAAACAGCGCAACCCATGTGAATGGTTTGCGCTGCTTCATTGGTTATCCAGTTATTTCAGTTCGGCGGTTTCGGTCTGTGCTACGTTTGGACGATTACTTTCATCCAAGAAGAAGCTGGCGATGAACCCGACGAAGAGCAGAACGGCTGCCAAGTAGAAACCAGATGCCAGGCTGCCTGTCTTATCTGCCAGGTAGCCCGTGATGTATGGTGCGAGAATCGATGCTGACATTCCTAAGAAGTTATAAACACTGAACGCAGTACTGTATGCCTGTTTCGGTGCATTGTCAGCAACGACCGCGACGAGAATCGGGTTGGTGCTGATCTTACCGAAGATGCCATACAGAATCAGTGCAACGTACACGATCGTCATACTGTCGAAGAAAACGATGGATGCGACCGACAAAAATGCAATGGGAAGCATAAGCTGCAAGACCGGCTTCCGTTTTCCCAGTTTGTCACTCCACATACTGAGCAGTAGTGAACCCGGGATGGCCGCCCATGGAACAATCGAAGAAACGAATGCCACTTTTCCGCCGACAATTCCCCGGTCTGCTTCCAAATAATAGGGGAGCCATGTCAGCAGCATGAAGAAACCATAGATGGAAGCAAAAATGATAATGTAAGAAACCAGCAAGTTCCGGTTTTTAAACAGCACGGACAGTTTCAGCTTCTCTCCGGTGTCTTCAGGATTTACCGATGCAGCGGCGGCCGCTTGCCGTTCCTTCCTGCTCGGGTCACGCTTGACCACGATATACATCATGATCGCGACAACTACGGACAGACTAGCGATGATGAAAAACGGGAAACGCCAGTTCATGCCGAATTCTCGGACTGAATACGTAGACAGGTAGTAACCGATTGACGTACCAAAAGCCATCCCGCTGTTAATGATCGCACTGCCGAGCGTAATCCGTTTTGCCGGAATCGCTGCAGAAGAGATGCCGTACTGCGGTCCATAATACGTTCCCTGTCCCGCACCGACGATGAACCATGCCGCCATGAATAGGAAGAATGTCGGCATACCACCAGCGACAGCGGCGAAAATCCCTCCGATCAGGAATCCAGGGATCAGAACGCGTTTTCTGCCGAATTTATCCCCCATCAATCCTGAAGGGACTTGCAACGCTACGTTCCCGATGAAGTTTATACTGACAATCATTCCGAGCTGTGCTTGCGTCAAACCGAACTCACTTTGCATGTCACCCATTACTGGATTCAGTACGGTCCGCGTCGCATACAACGCCACCCATCCCAAGAAGAACACAGTAACTAGCTTCACCCAATAGGGGATCAGCGGCTCACGTTTCAGTCCGACACCTTGCTCATTGCGCAGAGAGTGTTGTGCCATTTCACTCGGCCTCCTTTTTAGCTGTGGACATTTTGTTTTTCAGCAAACGCTTCCAGTGCTTTCTCGAAACAAGCGAGTGGCGCACGTGCCTGACCCGCACCAATTTGCGGCAGTCCGGCTTCTTTGTGTGCAATCCCTGTATTAATGAGCGGTTCAATGCCGGTTTCGACCACTTTTCTTGCGTCAATGCCCAATCCGGTCCCTTGGAAATCCCATGACGGGATCGGGAAATTCGGATTCTGGGCAGTCACGATTTCACTCATCTTCTCGCTGATTTCGCGTGCCTCTTTATAACCGCCAGCTCCCACGAAACGGGCAAGCCCTGGAGATGCGACCATCGCCATACCGCCTAAACCGTAGGCCTCCATGATTGCACTGTCTCCAATATCTCCATTCGCATCTTCCTGGCTGTAGCCAGTGAAGTAGAGACCTTTCGGGACATTGACCGGTGCCGTGAACCATTGATCCCCCATTCCGCTGATCCGAATGCCGAACTCTTTACCGTTCCGGCACATAGCGGTCACGATGGTGCCCTCTTGGATTTCACGTGCGCCATCCAGAACTGCTTTCCCAGAAGCCATGACAATATTCAAGAAGAACTGTTCAGCATCTGCGATGAACTGAATGACATCTTTTCGATCCTGATTATCCATTTGAACAGCCATCAAGTACGGGCTGATCTCTTTTAGAAATACAAGTGTGGAAGCCATGTTTCTCATGTGGAACTCATCGCCCATAGTGATTGCTTTGGCAATGAGCACATTCAGATTCATACCGCCTTCAATTTCCCGGACAGCTTTTGATAAGGCTGGGCCGAGCACATCACGCATCCATTCCAGACGAGTGATAACCTCCTCGGAATATGCACCAAACCGGAGCACATTGCCGATCCCTTCGTTCATAGTGCAATAGGCTTCGTTATCTGTCAGACGATTCTGCACCACGAAGACTGGCATGCTGCCCGATGTAATTCCGCCCATCGGACCGACCGCCTTCACGTGATGGCAAGGCATGAAGTCAACAGCACCGTTCTGCAGCAGCGCCAGTGCCTCCTGCTCGGTTTCCGCCCAACCTTCAAACAGGCACGCTCCGATGCATGCTCCCTGCATTGGTCCTGCCATGTCGTTAAACTGGATCGGCGGGCCTGCATGCAATAGCAGTTTCCTTTCGTTAAATTCATTAATCTTCTCTTTCGCCGGTACTACATCGATCAAAAATGGAGCACCTTCCCTAATTCTGTCGACAATGAGCTGATTATTTCGTTCAATGATTCCATCCAACGAGATCACTCCTAATCGCAGGTGTCCCCTGCAGTCTGTTTGTCTTTGTACACATCACATGTACACTCGTTCTGTTTACAAACCTAACAACGTACTAGCAATCCACTAGTAATGGGTGCGCATCCCAAGTAAGTTAAGAGAAACCAGTATCTCTATCCACCGCAAATATAGCATGCTGACAATTGCCAAACCCTTTAATAAAGTGGAAATACATTGCAAAACCATTAAAGTATTTGCATATTAGGGAATTCTCTAATTAGACGAAAAGAAAATAATTCAGAATAGTGTCTGAGTTGTGTGACGCACAGGTACCTAAAAACCAAAAAAAAGCATCCGCGCGAAGCGGATGCTTTTCTCTGCTGTTATTTACATGAACATGCCGGCGATTGTGCCGCTCATGAGATTGGCGAGCGTACCGGCGATGACGGCTTTGAAGCCAAGTTTTGCAACAACTGCGCGCTGGTTGTCGGCGAACGCCGTCATGCTGGCAATCAGGATGCCGAGCGAACCGATGTTGGCGAAGCCGCACAGCGAGAATGTCAGAATCGCGACAGTCTTCTCGGACAGGACGTCGATCATCGGCTGGAACGCCGTGAAGGCGACCATTTCGTTGAGGATCACTTTCTGGCCGAGCAGGTTTCCTGCGGTCATCGCTTCCGACCATGGAACACCCATGACGAAGGCGAGCGGCGAGAAGACGTACCCGAGAATCTGTTCGAGTGAGATGTCAGGGTGTCCGAACCAGCCGCCGATGCCGCCGAGGATCCCGTTTACCATTGCAAGCAGCGAGATGAAGGCGATGAGCATGGCGATAATGAGACCTGCCATCTTGAGACCTTCCGCGGCACCTTTCGTGACCGCATCGATCGCTCCCGGTTTAACGCCGCCTTCACCGATCAGTTCTTTCGGCGCTTCGTCGACAGCATTGACCGGCACTTCCGTTTCCGGAATCAGGATCTTCGCGAACACGAGGCCCGCCGGTGCAGCCATGAAACTGGCAGACAGCAAGTAGTTGATCGGGATGCCGAGCGCTGCATAGGCGAGCATCGTACCGCCCGCGACGGAGGCGAGTCCGCCGACCATGACCGCGAACAGTTCGGAACGGGTCAAGGTCTTGATGTATGGCTTGATGATGACCGGCGCTTCTTGCAGTCCGAGGAAGATGTTGGACGCCGCTGTCAGCGACTCCGGCTTGCTCGTACCGAGGAGTTTCGCAAGACCGCCCCCGATGATCTTAACGAAAAACTGCATGATGCCGAAATGATACAGCAAAGAAATGAGCGCCGTAACGAAAATCGCCATGGCGGCAACACGGATCCCAAAGATGAACCCTGTCGGTGCCGATGAATCTGCAAGACTGCCGAAGACGAAGGCAAGTCCTTCATTGCCGTAATGGATAATATTCTGAATACCGCCTGAAAACTTCTCGATGACGGCACGGCCGCCCGAAGACTTCAAGACGAGATAGCCAAACAGGATCTGCATAACAACTCCAATGCCGACAACACGGTAGTTGATCTTCCGTTTGTTATCAGACAGCAAAAACGCAATGAACAGGATGACGAGGCATCCGAGCAATCCAGTGAGTATATTCATCAGTATCTCCTCTTGTAAATGGAATATGGTTCTATGTGTAATCGGTTACACATAACTTACCATAGAGCAATTAGGAGCGTCAATAACTAATATGTGTCATACTAATGAAGCCATCTTGAATGATTCGCCTAGTATTGGTATATTTGTGTAAACGATCACACAAGAGGAGCTGTCACCATGGCGACAATCAAAGACGTAAGCAAGCTGGCTGGAGTATCCGTCGCAACGGTCTCCCGCTATCTGAACAAGAACGGATACGTCAGCAAAGAAGCGGAGCTCGCAATCGCGGAAGTGATCGAGAAATTGAATTACCGTCCGAATACGATCGCCCGCAGCCTCGCCGGCAAGAAGACAGCCACTGTCGGCCTCATGGTGCCGGATATCCTGAACCCGTTCTTTCCGGAGCTGGCGCGCGCGATCGAAGACGCGGCGAATACATACGGGTACACGGTCATGCTTTGCAACACGGACAATGACCCGGCTAAGGAGCAGCGCTATATCGAAACGCTGCTGCATAAGCAGGCGGATGGCATCATCATTTCGTCGTATACGATCCAGCCTGAACATCTGACCGGGCTGCAGAAGGCAGGTATCCCGGTCATCCTGCTCGATAACGTCTTCTCGAGTGATTCTGTCGTGTCGCTCACTGTGGAGAACAAAAGAGGCGGCGAACTGGCGGCTCTGCATCTGCTGGAACTCGGCTGCCGCAAGATCGCCCACATTTGCGGGCCGCTGTCGATCACCTCTTCCCGGGACCGCACAGCCGGTTTCGAAGCCGTCAGCGCCGGCACGGACTGGTTCATCCCGAGCCTGATCGGCTATAGCGATTTCACCGTCAAAGGCGGATATTGTACGATGAAAAACCTGCTCACCGATCATCCGGACCTCGACGGAGTCTTCGCAAGCAACGATCTCATGGCGGCAGGCGCCTTGAAAGCGTTAGCAGAAGCAGGACGCCGTGTTCCGGAAGACGTCAGGGTCATCGGATTTGACGGCATCGGCCTTGAAATGCTGTCTCCCGAGCTGTCGACGATCGCCCAGCCGATCTATGAACTCGGCAAGACGGCGATGGACGTGCTAGTGGCTTTGATCGGCAAGGAGACCGGCATTAAGATGGATCAGGTCTTCCCCGTCACGCTGACCGCGAAACAATCGACCGTCGGATGACAACGCAAAAAAGGAGCTCCCTCATCTAGAGAGGAAGCTCCTTTTTGCGTGATCCGATCTCCATCAGCACCGACAGCAGCACACCGACGAGCAGACCGTTGCTGATGAGCGGCTGCAGCAAGACCGGGAATGCGCTGAACGTTTCTGCAGGGACATTCAGGATGCTCAGGCCGATAAGCAGCGGGATCGTGATCCGGTAGGGCGATATCGATTCGAATGGCAGACTGCGGAGATTGCGCACCGCCGTGCCGAACAACTGGATGTACGCGACGAACAGGACCGCATCACCGACGGTTCCGGGCAGTACCGAAAAGAAGCCGCCGAGCGCGGGCACGAGGCCGAGGACGGCAAACAGTACGCTGCCGAGCACGAACGGGCCGCGCTCATAGATTTTCGTGCTCTGCAGGAAGCCGATCGAAGACGAATACGGGCCGAACGGAACCAGGCCGAATAGACCCGCGGCAACCGTGCCGGCACCCGTGACGAAATACGAGGCTTTGAACCTGCCCTTTCCCGTCCGTTCCCCGTACAGCTTTTCGACCGTTGAGATGGCGACGAGCGAGTTCGCCATATTGATAAGACCGGCGGCAAAGGCTGTAATTAGAATGCCGGCATGCACATGCACACCCCCAAGCGGGAACAGCTTGAACAGGGACCCGCCGCCTGTAACCGGGGATTCATTTCCGAAGAACAGGACGTAGGCGATCCAGCCGCCGAGCATCCCGATGAGAACAGAGAAGTTGGCAATGCTCCCCTTTCCCACTGTGCTCATGAGGAGGACGGCCGCGACGATCACTAACGACAGCACGCCGACCGGTATATTGGCGGCGCCGCCTTCCGCGATGCCGAGCATCCCTTTGAAGAAGATGAAGATCAGCTGGACGGACAGCAGGAACAGGTACACCGTCAGCACGACCGGGTTGAAGACGCGCTGAAGCAGCCCTGTGAATCCCGCAGCGCCGAGCACCGCGGTGACAACACCGGCGAGCAGCATGCCGAGCGCGAGGCTGCCGCCGAGTTCAGCATACGTCACGCCCATCGCGGGTGCAGATGCACACAGACTGAGTACGAGCCCCCACCAGATCCCCCCGTGCCCCTCAAGCATCGGGTAGCGGTGTCCGAACAGCGTCTGCGCCATGCTGACGAGCCCCGTCACGACAAACGATGTCCGGATGATGCCTGCAGTCGCAGTATCGGACAGCCCGAACGCCTGACTGACGGACAGCGGCACGACGACCGTATTGACGACCATGAAGAACAGCCATTGAATGCCTGCGAGAGACAATTTCGGAGCGGATAAACGAGACATGATGATTCCTGCTTTCTTTGTAAAATAGCTAAAGAATGAAGAAGAGCCCGGCGCCATTCCGGCCAGACTCTCCATCCGATCATTTCCCTAACGTATCGACGAGCATGGTAATGAACCGCTCGCTGTCGACGCGGATACAGACGTCGACATTCGGTTCTTTCTTGTGCCAGTTCGTGAAATCGCACACCGTCTGGCCATCACATAGATCACTGTTCGTCTCGATGTCGACGTAGTACTTCTTTGTCTCAACGAGCGAGCGATCGAGCGCCGCGCCGACAGCGAGCGGATCGTGCATCGCACACGCCTGCTTGCCGTTCCGGCTGAAGTAGTGGTTCATGTAGTGGACGGTCGCTTCTTCTGTGAAATCACGTGCAGCACCGGGACGGATCGCTTCGACGTCCGCTTTCGTCAGAAGTGTCTCGGACGTCACGTCGAGGCCGACCATCGTGATCGGGATGCCCGAATGGACGACGATCTTCGCCGCTTCCGGGTCAATGTACATGTTATACTCCGCAGTCGGTGTAATATTGCCGCGGTGGTCGAACGCACCGCCCATGATGACGAGCTCTTTCAGCCACTCCTTCAGCCGCGGTTCCTTACGGATGGCGAGCGCCATGTTCGTCAGCGGCGCAAGCAGGATGACCGTAATCTCTCCTGGATGCTGCTTCGCCTGTTCGATGATGAAGTCCGGTGCAAATCCTTCATCCCGGATGTCCACTTCCATATCACGGAGTGCCCCGCCGATCCCATCATTGCCGTGTACACTCACTTCAAAATACGGATCGCGCAGCAGCGGACGTGCCGCTCCCTGTACGACTTTCAGATCATCTCGGCCGAGCAGTTTCGTAATCTTGCGTGTGTTGCGGGTCGCCTGCCCGAGCGACGTATTGCCGTTCACCGTCGTAATGCCGAGAATGTCGGCCATCCCGCTTTTTTCCGCGAGCAGAATCCCGATCGCGTCGTCAATGCCCGTATCTACGTCGATTATCACTTTTTTCATGCTTGTCCCGCCTTTCCGGTTTGTAAAAGTTCAAGGATGCAGTGGAGCCCGGCTGCAGCGCCGTGTTTCAAAGCATCCAAGTTCACATGGTAGTGAGCATTATGCCACGGGAAGTTCTCTTTATCGGAGGAACCCGTACCCCAGTACATGAACACCGACGGCACTTCTTTCGCGACGACCGAGAAATCATCGCCGCTCATATACGGGTGTTCATTGACAGCAACCGTCCCTTCCCCAAAAGTTTCTGTCAATGAAACCGTCAGGGCCGCTGTGAGCGCAGGGTCATTCCAGCTTGCCGGATAGCCCTTGCTGTACGTGTATTCGTACGTGCCGCCCCAGAATTCCGTGACGGACTTGAGCAGCGCTTCCAGTTTGGATATGATTCCCTCCTGCGTCTCTGTCCGGATCGTCCGAACAGTGCCGCTCAGGTCGACCCGGCCGCACAGCACGTTCGAAGCCGTGCCGCCGCTAATTGTGCCGAATGTGATGACGGCATGATCGAGCGGGGATGTCTGACGGGAGACGATGGACTGCACGCCCGTCACGAACTGGCCGGCCATTGCGATCGCGTCGATGCCCTGCTGGGGTGCCGCTGCGTGGCCGCCTTTGCCGATCAATGAAACATAGACACGGTCCGTGTTTGCGAGCATGTATCCGGGTTTCATCTCGAAGACACCAGGCTTCAAATACGGATTCGTATGCAGGCAGAGAGCTGCGTCGACGGCCGGATTCTTGAGGATCCCTTCTTCGATCATCGGCTTCGCACCGCCCGGCTGTGCTTCTTCCGTCGGCTGGAACATGATCTTGACGGTGCCCTGCCATTCGGATTGGTGTTCTTTCAAGAATGTCAGGATGGCAAGTCCGATCGTCGTATGCGCGTCATGGCCACATGCGTGCATGACACCCGGGTTCAGCGAACTGTAGTCGAGTCCGGTATCTTCCTCGATCGGCAGCGCGTCGATATCACAGCGCATGAGCACTGTCCGCCCCGGCGCCGAACCTGTGATCTGCGCGCAGACTCCTGTATCGGCCATCGCTTTATGTTCGATGCCGATCCGGTCCAGTTCCTGCTGGATGAACCGCTGCGTGCCGACTTCTTCCTTGCTCAGTTCCGGGTGCTGGTGCAGATGCTTGTAAGTGCTGCGGAGGTACGGGTCGAGCCGTTCTTCAATCCATTTAACAGTGATCGTTTCCATTGCCATCATTCCCTTCCGTTCAATTCAGTTCAGTCCAATTCAGTCCAGTTCATCCCGGTACGGCATGCCGTCCTGCGCGCCGAATTTCGTGACCGCCCGGGCCGCCACCCGGGTTGCGAACCGGGTCATTTCTGCAAGTGTCCGCTGTTCTGCAGCCGCCACAGCGAGCGCCCCGTTGTAAGCATCTCCTGCGCCCGTCGTATCGACTGCTTCGACCACTTCCGCCGGCGTGATCACAAGGCTGCCGTCATCCAGGAACGCACTTCCCCGTGAACCGAGCGTGACAATAAGCTTTTGGCGATAAGCCGCCTCCCACTCGGTCATCAGCGCTTCCAGTTCGCTGTCCGACGTGAACGGATGCTCTGTGAGCAGAGCGAATTCCGTCTCATTCGGCGTCAGATAATCGACGAGTTCCAGAAGATCGCCGGAAAGTGATTGGGCAGGCGCCGGATTCAGGATCGTCGTCACATTATGATGCCGTGCGATTTCCATCACCCGCTGCACCGTCTCAACCGGAATCTCCAACTGGGCAAGCACAACATCCGCACCCGCGATCAGCGCCTCGACTTCCGGTGTGATCTTGTCGGGCGTCAGTGAATAATTCGCCCCCGGCACTACAACGATGCAGTTATCGTGCGCCACGTGGAAAATATCCGCGATGCCGGTCTTCACTTCCGCAGCCCGCCCAATATGGGCCGTATTCACTTGGTTCTTCTCCATCTGCGCCAGCAGCGTGCTGCCGAATTCATCCTGGCCGACCGCGCCGACCATCGTGACGTCACCGCCGAGCCGGGCTGCGCTCACTGCCTGGTTCGCCCCTTTGCCGCCCGCCATGTAGCTCACACTCTCACCGAGGATCGTCTCGCCGATCTGCGGAAGGCGGTCTGTCGAGATGATAATATCCATATTTAAACTGCCAACTACGACAATACGTTTGCTCATGTAGGTATCCCCTAATTCAAGTAGTAGGTTAGTGCACGTAAAATTCAATGTGTAACCGATTACACATCCTCAGATTATCACACCGGATCATTCGCCGCAACGGATTCTTCATTTTGTTTGGCCGGTACCTGTGCGTCACACAACTCGTAAACAATTCTGAATAGTGTCTGAATTGCGTGGCGCACAGGCACCGATTTTCCTCCTGGGTTTCCCAGATGTCCAGCCACCGGAGTCTCTGTCGGCATATACTGCGGAGTACACGAAGGAGGCACCTTTCATGCAGCTCGTATTGGTGATTATTCTTGGCATCGCTGCCAACTTGGATAACTTGGGAATTGGATTGGCGTACGGCATCCAGAAAACGAGGATTCCGCTGCGTTCGAACGTGACCATTGCCTTCATTTCGATGGCTGTCACGTGTTTCGCGATGCTTGCGGGCGACCGGATTGCGTCGTTCATCTCACCTGAAGCGGCGGATTGGATCGGCGGCCTGCTGCTGTGCGGAATCGGCGTCTGGATGCTGTGCCAGCCGCAATTCACCCAAGTCGGCACGTACGAAGATGCGGCGGTTGCCGATACGGACGGAGACCGGGTCATTTCCGTACGGGAGGCCGTGCCGCTTGGGTTCGTCCTCGCCGCGAACTGTCTCGCCGCCGGTTTCGGCATGGGGGTCAGCGGCAGCTCGATGGCCGGCACCGTCTTGTCGGTCGGCTTCTTTTCGTTCATCACGATCGGGGGCAGCCACCGGTTCGGTCTCCTGCTGGCCGGGACGTGGATTGGCAAGTATCCCGCCGCTATCGCCGGCGGCCTGCTCGTGCTGATCGGTTTGGTTGAAATCGTGTTCTAGCGACCAGTAAATAGACGTACTAAAAAGCCCGCATCTGCATATTGCAGAAATGCGGGCTTTTGCCGATCAATTCAATTGCAGCGCCTGCCGGATCGTCTCCCACATGACGGCGTAGCCCCGGCTCGTCGGATGAGGGCTGTCCGTTTCCATCAGGTCGGCGTAGGACACGTCCGGATGGGCGGCGAGGTAAGCGTTCATGGCGTCCAAGTGTGAGATGAAGAGATAGCCCTTCTCAAGACTGATCCGTTTCAATACATTATTGATGCTCTCCGGGGAGAACCGGTAATTGGCGATCGTATTAACAGAAGGCGGCGGCGCCATGACAACAAGAAGTTCAGACTTCGCGTCCGCCTTCTCAAGCAGTTTCCAGACCGTCTGTTCGTAATCCTCCAAGCTGCCGGCCAGCCGGTCGTTCGTGCCGATCATGACGAAGACGACATCCTCTTTCGGCTCCAGCAGCAGATCCGCCCGCTCAAGCGCCCATTTCGCTGTCTTCCCACTCACACCGGCATTAAAGAAGTCGATTTCCTCGAACGCTGGCTGCTGCACATACTGTCGGAAGGCATTCGCCCAGGAATCGGATTCATGGGAAGCTTCCCGGTACACGTACGCACCGTCTTTCAAGATGATGCGTCCATCCTCCGGCACGCTGAAACCATCCGCACCCATGCCTGCGGAAATGCTGTCGCCGATCAGCTTGACGGACGTCACCTGCCCGCTGTTCAGTTTCTCAGCAAATAAACCCGAGGACGATGGCAGCGACTTCGTCACCCGGTCCATTTCGGCTCGGTAAAGGAGGACCGCAAACTCGCCCCGTTTCAGCAGATCGTCAGTACCGAACGCATCTGCCGTTTTGCCTTTCGTAATGCCGGCCGCCACAAGACCGGCCACCGCACGGCTATATCGGGCGTTCACATCCCGGAAGGTCAGCTTCCCGCTGTCCCCTTCCAGTGCATAGGCCGCATCATTGCTAAGCATCAGCGCCATCTCGCCGCGTCGGACCGGCTCCTCGAAGCCGAAATACCCAGGACGCTTGCCTTGGATGACCCCCGCCCTCTTCAGTGCGGCCACAGCCTGTCCCGCGCGCGACGGGACATCCAAAAACTCCCGGTTTCCCGGTGCCGGCATCGGCAGCCGGAGTGCCCTCGCCAAGATGACTGCCACGCTGCCCCGCGTAATCGCTTTGTCCGTACCGAACAAATTCGGGGCGATCCCATTCGTATACTGCTGGTTCGTCAAGTAATGAACAGCTTCCGAATAGGCCGGCGGGACGTCACGGAATTCATCAGCAGCGGCATAATGCGGGATGACTGCCGCCAGCAGAACGACAGCTGCAATTCCCGATCCCCAGCGTTTCAGCAAAATTTTGATCGTCTTCATTTCGTTCCCCCTGTATCTCGAATGACTGTTATTTATAGGAATTATCGGCAGTTTTCAAGCTGTCTGAACAGGCTTAGTGGAAACAGGCCGATGCGTCTTCACCAGGTAATTTTTATAGGCCTTTAAGCCTGTATACTTCAAAGAATTTATCAGATAAAATAGACTCATCAAGCAGTGGAGGTTGAACTAGATGAGCTGGTCTGTTATTGGCATTTTCGTCCTTTTGGTCACGTGGGGATTCACGAAATCGTTCTTATTGGGAGTACTACTCCTAGCGGCCTGCCTTGGCATGAAAATAACCTTCACTGCATATCGGAAACGTGCTGTCCGCACAGCGAAACGACTGGGCGGCATCCCCGCTGCACGGCAGCAGTTCCGGGCGGCCGAGCTTGCGCGCATCCAGAATCTCCGGGAATCGGGCCTTTTGACGGAAGAGGAACTCACCGTCCAGAGCAGACTCCTGTCATGCAAGTCACATAGTTCGTTCAGCTGAACGGACCGAATGGTTACATAATCGTCAAAGCCGGCCTCCTCCGAAGGATGCCGGCTTTTTCATTTCACATGACAAGTCACTTGGAGTCTGCGTCCTGCCTTTTAGTAGGCAGCATGCTTTCAAGCGCGAGTTTCACCGTGCCATAGTAGCGTCTGCCCGCCAGATTCACGCCGGAATCCGCAATTTTCCGGGCGAGTTCAGGGCGCATGCCGGTCGAAATGACATGGACTCCCATCAGACCGAGGGCACCTTCTATTTGCTGCAGCGAACGGAGGACATGGTCGTCGACAGCGGCAAGCCCTGAGAAATCAGCGATGACGCAGGTGACATTCATGGCAGCGATCCGGGGCAGCACCTTCGTCATGATCGCAGCGGCCCGGTCATCGGTGATGCGGCCGATGAATGGAATGATGACGATGCCCTCGTAGACAGGAACGAGCGGTGCAGACAGTTCCGCGAGTTCTTCCTCCGTATCCGACTTGTACAGCTCGGAAAGCCGCTCGAACGCGTAATACGTTTCACTCAGACTGTAGTCGAGCAGCCGGTTCAGCACCTTATTCGCCTGTGCATAATCGGCCAGTGAGATGTCCAATTCATTCCCGACCTTCAGCAGCAGGTCCGCCAATGCGTCCCGCGACGGCGGATAGCGGTCCGCAATGACCGAGATGGACCGGTTATGCTTCGTCTGCATGGCAGCGTTCGCCCGGCTCCATCGCATCAGAGATTCGGGTATATGCAGCTCATCCGTTCTCAATGTATCCGCGAGCGAATTCCAAAATTCCACATACATCTGATATGCTTCACGCTTCTCTTCTTGAGGGATTTCCTCTGGCATCACTTCGCAGACGCGCTCTACGATTTCTGCCGCAAGGTCTTCGGCATGGCTGGTAAAATAGTGGATCATTTTCTCATTTCGTTCCATTCATCTCACACCTTGTCAATTTCTTGGTTTCAGTATACAGCAACGGCCAGTGGATGTCCTCAATTCCTGTGCCGGATTATCGGCATAAATATGGGCCATGCGGGTACAGTGACTGTATGCTTAATTTAAGAAGGAAGGGAATTTCACATGACTTACGATTGTGCCATCATCGGCGGCGGTCCTGCCGGGCTCAATGCGGCTCTCGTGCTCGGCCGCTCCCGCCGCCATGTCGCGCTGTTCGATAATGATGACGCCCGCAACCACGTCGTCCGGGAATCGCACGGCTTCCTGACCCGTGACGGAATCCAGCCTTCCGAACTCCGGCGGCTGGCACACAAAGAACTGACTGCCTATCCGTCCGTCGAACTGCACGAAGAAAAAGTCACTTCCATTGAGAAGCTGACTAACACACATTTCGAAGTGACGACGGAATCCGGGCGCAGCTTTCAGTGCACGAAGCTCCTTCTCGCCACCGGCCTGAAAGACGAACAACCGAACGTCCCGGGAATCGAGCGGTTCTATGGCACGAGCCTGTTCAGCTGCCCGTACTGCGACGGATGGGAAGTGCGGGATCAGCCGCTCGCTGTCATCGCTGACAAAAACGTCGCGAAACTCGCCAAGGAAGTTTTCACGTGGAGCCGCGATTTGATCGTTTTCACGAACGGCGAAGGACGGCTTGAACTGGACGAACGGGAACTGCTCGAGTCCCACGGCATTCAGGTCTTCGAAGACATCATCTCAGGACTCGAAGGGACGGACGGCCAGCTCGAACGGGTACGGTTCGAGGACGGCACTCTCATCGACCGCTCCTTCGGTTTCGTCTCACCGCTCTGGTCGCACGGCGATCACTTCGCCGAAACACTTGGCTGCGAACTGAACGAATACGGCGGTATAAAAACCGACGAATACGGCAGGACGAAGGTCTGGAATGTCTATGCAGCCGGCGACACCGCCAATATCGTTCCCGCCCAGCTTATCGTCGCGGCCGGCAGCGGAAGCGCCGCCGCTATCGGCATTAACGGCGATTTGACGAATGAATTTTTTGATAAGAAACAGTTGGAATAGGAACAGCAAAAAGACTCGCAGCCATCTCAGCCGCGAGTCTTTTCCTTCATCCTAACCGATATGCATTTCCCCGGTATCCGCGCCGGTTCCGCTTCGGCCGTTTCACAAGCACCCACAGACTTAGGGCAGCGAGAAGCAAAATACAGATCGATACTGTCAGGATGATCCCCGGATACTGTTCATTCCAGCCGTCCGGCGACACATGCTTGCTGTAGATGCCGATGAACGCCCATACGAGCGTGAACCCATACGGCGCGCTCCAGATCTTCAGCAGTGTCAGCACGCCGATGACGGTCCCTACCAGCAGCAGGATGACTGTCCACGCCGCATCCGACAGACCAAAGCCGCTCCACTCCGCCTTCACCAGGAATGCCGTCACATCCGCGATGGTCGCAACCGTAATCCAGCCGAAGTAGACACTGAACGGCAGACGGATGAAAAACTTCTCCTTCATGGAAAGATCCACCCTCGCTGTCAGACGGCTGATGGCGATCAGACATACGAGGATGACAACCATCAGTGCAACCGAAATTCCGAGCTTCAAATAATGCCAGGACACAATCCATAAGGCATTGGCGATTGAGGAAATGATGAAATACACGGCCACTTTATCCACTAACTCCCGCACGTCCGACCGTTCACCGCTCCTGAAAAATCCAAGCTGGTAAATCGTATGGAACGCGAGCAGCACGTAAATGACTGCCCATATCGCGAACGTATAGCCTGCAGGTGCGAACAGGTTGCTGTACAGATCCGACACTTCCCCCGTAGTCCGCCCGTTCAGCGGCAATGCGTTCGCCAAATAATTCATGAGGACCATGACCAGGAACGCGACCAGCACAGCCAGCCCACGCTTGTTGAATTTCTTCGTTCTGTCCATTTCTCCACCTCATTTACGTGACTCTCTCTTACTACTATATCATTCCTGTCCGTTTGGGACCCCAAACGTCTCTTCAAAAAAGATCGCATTTAAAAACGGTACCTGTGCGCCACACACTAGTGTTGTAAAGTTTCCACTATAAAACTAAAATTCAAAATTAAACCTG
>DAMDKL010000001.1:0-542147 GCA_032099885.1 Sporosarcina sp. | reverse complement strand
AACGGCCGGTTTCTCCTCGGCTGATTTAGAAGCAGAAAACACAAAAGGGTTGGAATTCATAACGATTTCCAACCCTTTTGTCTACAGTCTGCGGTGCCTCTTTAGTCGGAGGCACCGTTTTGTTATGTCGCTTAGCGAAGTTTGGTAGCGCCGCCGTCGACCATGATTGTTTGTCCCGTGATATAAGAAGCATCCTCGCTTCCAAGGAAGACGGCAACGCGGCCGATGTCTTCTTCCAATTCACCGAGTCGGCGCATCGGGATGTTGTTGAGCATTTTTTCATACGCTTCCGGCTGGTCCTGTTTCCATTGCTGGATGCCGGGAGAATTGGCAATCGGTGAAATGAGGTTGACGTTAATGCCATATTGGCCCCACTCATTTGCCGCAACACGGGTAACCGCACGGATTGCTTCTTTTGCAACCGCATAGGTCGACTGCATGACGTCTCCGTTGATGCCGGCGCCGGATGAGAAGTTGATGATCGCACCTTTTGACTCTTTGAGGTACGGAAGTGCTGCCTGCATCAGGTAGAATGTCGGATAGAACCCTGTGTTGAAGGAGAAATCGAGATCAGCCTGCGTCACGTTCTCGATCAGCACCTGACGGGAAGCGTGCGCATTGTTGATAAGGATGTCGAGTCTGCCGTAGGTGTCGACCACTTTCGTGATGATATCTTTCAGCTTATCCCGCTCTGTCAGATCCGCCTGGATGAAAAGGCTGTCCGGCTGGATCGCCTGCAGTTCCTTCTCCATTGCCTTACCTGTCTCGCTGTTCAGGTCGACGATGACGACTTTCGCCCCTTCTTTCACATAGGCTTTCGCCATACCGCTGCCGATTCCGCCGGCACCTCCCGTGATGATTGCTACTTTACCATCTAGTTTACCCATGAAATCACTCCTTTACGATAGATTTAGTTTAACACTAAACGAACGGAAAAAGGGGGAATCTGCTCACTGGATTACCGATGGGCCGCCTCCCTGTTCTGCCATGTGCATCCTCCCTGTTCCTGAGCCTGTAAGTGGACATCTTGAAATGCACGGTGCACTTTTGTTAAGCTTGGTAGGATAAAACTTTGCGAAAAAGTGACAGACTCAACAGGAAGGGGTTGTAGGTACAAGCAAACAAGGAGGAATCGAATGAATTCACTATCAGAGAAGACTCACGCATCTGCCGAAGAATTGACTGGAACGACAGGGGATTATTCGCTGGACCGCGTCCCCCGCAGTGAACGGAACAAAAGCTGGATGAGCATCACCAATATCGCTTTCGGCATCGCTACCGCCATCTTCTATTTCCAGATGGGAAGTGTCATGGCCCTGTCCTATGGTGCGGCGAATGCCATGATTTCATCGGCGTATGCCATTATCGTCGCAGGAATTTTAGGGGCCGTCATCGCCTATTTGTCGGCCAAGACGGGCATGAATGTCAACCTCCTGTCCAGAGGCGGGGGGTTCGGCTATATCGGCGCCTCGCTGACATCCTTGATCTACGCATCTAATTTCATCATGTACTGTGCTTTTGAAGGACTCATCCTGGTTTCCGCAGTCCACCACTTTTTCCCTTCCCTCCCAAAGTGGCTTTTCATCATCATTTTCGGATCAATTGTCATCCCCTTGAATTGGTTCGGTATCGAACAGCTCGACAAGCTGCAGAAGTGGTCCATGCCGATTTTCATCGTCTTCCTGCTGGCTGCAATTGTCATCTCGTTCGTCAAGCCGGCGGTCTATGACGGACCGGTGTTCTCCTATTTCCCGGAAGGGGTATCACTTGGTGGTACCGCCTTGCTCATGTGCATCGGTATGCACCACGGCATCATGGGGCTGACCGCCTTGCTAGCCTCGGATTATGCGCGGTTCCTGAAGCCTCAGGACATCAAGCTCGGCTCCGTCATGATCGGCTTCGTCCCCCAGATTTTCTGTTTCGGGGTGATGGGATTTCTTGGCATATGGTTCGGTGTCCGTTTCATGGAACCTGATCCCGGCGTCTACATCGTTCTGCTGCTCGGGATCGGCGGCGCCCTGTTCACGATGCTCACGCAGTTGCGCATCAACGTCACGAACATCTACAGCAGTTCGCTGTCCCTTTCGAATTTCTTCGAGAACGTTGTCCGTTTCAAGCCCGGCCGCCGGTTTTGGGTTGTCGTATCCGGTATTTCTGCCATGGCGCTCATGCTTGGCGGGATCGTCGACCATCTAAATACATTAATGACCTTCCAGGGGGTGTTCCTGCTGTCCTGGGCATCCGTGCTTGTCACCGATGCACTGGTCGTGAAAAAGACTTTGAAGATCGGACCGGATTATTATGATGCTCGCCAGGAGTACTTATATGGCTGGAATCCTGTCGGCGTCGTTTCCCTGATTGTGGCTAGCCTGCTCGGTACGGTAGCCGCACTCGGATATTTAGGGCTGTTCTTGCAATCGACCGCTGCATTCTTCGCCGCCCTGCTGGCAGCTGTGCTGACGGTTGTCCTGGCAGTCTTCACCAAAGGGAACTATTATCTGTCGAGCGAGCCGGCCGATATCGATGAGCTGGATCGTTTATCCTGATAGCCCCCCTGCCACCTGTAAAAGTTCTGTGTTTTTCGCAATGATAGGAGAGCATGCGCCTGCATGTCTCTCCTTGTCTTTAGTTCTTTTGCTTTTTCGATTCGTTCTTGCTATAGTTAATACCCGTTAAATTCAAAACGACTACCACAGGGGGAATCATGAGAAAAATATCGAACGTATTCTATATCGCGATCGGACTGATCGTATTGGCAGTTGTCTACGGTGTGCTCGCGCCGGACAGCTTCGCCGAACGGACTGGACATATCAAGAACATGGTAGCATCCGGCTTTGGCTGGTATTACCTGATGCTGCTGTCCGTCCTGGTCCTGTTGTGTATCTTCCTGATTTTCAGCCCGTTCGGCAAGATCCGGCTCGGGAAAGATACGGACAAACCTGAGTTCTCCACGATTTCCTGGATCGCCATGCTGTTTTCAGCAGGCATGGGAATCGGCCTGGTCTTCTACGGTGCAGCGGAACCGCTGTCCCATTATGCTGTTCAGTCCCCTACCGGAGAACTGAATACAGCCGCAGCCTATAAAGATGCATTGCGCCAGTCCTTTTTCCACTGGGGCATCCACGTATGGGCGATGTATGGGTTCATTGCGCTGACATTAGCATTTTTCCAATTCCGCAAAGGAGAGCCCGGGTTAATTTCTTCAACATTAAAGCCGATCTTTGGTGACAAGATGAACGGCCCATGGGGCACTCTTGTCGACGTGCTCGCTGTTTTCGCAACTGCTTTCGGTGTTGCGACTTCACTCGGCTTTGGCGCTGTCCAAATTAACGCCGGACTGAATTATCTCTTCGGTGTGACGATCAGTACGCAATCACAGTTTTTCATCATTCTGGCGGTCACCGTACTGTTCATCATGTCTGCGTGGAGCGGACTTAGCAAAGGGATCAAGTATTTGTCAAACCTGAATCTGATACTGGCGCTGGCGCTGCTCGTGTTGGTTGTGATTCTCGGTCCGACTCTTTTGATCTTCAATATGTATTCGGATGCGGTCGGCGGCTATTTGACCAATTTCATCAAAATGAGTTTCAGTACGTCCCCGCTTAATGCGGAAAACCGCCAGTGGCTCGACGACTGGACAATTTTCTATTGGGCTTGGTGGATTTCGTGGGCGCCGTTTGTCAGTATGTTTATCGCCCGGGTGTCGAAAGGCCGGACGATCCGTGAATTCGTTGTCGGAGTCATGCTTGCGCCGACCATCCTCTCGACTTTCTGGTTCACCACATTCGGCACAACGGCCATCGAGATTCAGCGGGCCGGGATTGCAGACCTTGCAGATAAGGCAACGGAGCTGGTCATCTTCGAAATGTTCAACACGATGCCGTGGGGTGTGTTCATCTCCATCGTGGCGATCCTTCTGATTGCTTCGTTCTTCATCACATCTGCCGATTCAGCAACCTTTGTCCTCGGCATGCAGTCAAGTTACGGTTCACTGATTCCGCCGAACAGCATCAAAATGATCTGGGGCGTGCTCCAGTCGGCCATCGCGCTCATCCTGTTGTCGGTGAACGGTTTAACTGCACTGCAGAATACGATCATCATTGCGGCGCTGCCGTTTTCGTTCATCGTCCTGCTGATGATCTTTTCACTTATGAAGGGCTTGAACGCGGAACTGGCGCTCATCCGTGCTAAGGCAAGAAGGAAATAGAGCTGACGCCCGCCATCTGTCCTCCCGGATGTCCTGTATGGACACCCGGGAGGTTTTTTGGTGCTCAGTAGAAGATTCCGATCACCGTCAGTGCAGCTACGATCCAGAAACCCCCTATAGCCAGTGAGTCTGACGAGATGATCGGTTTCTTTTGAAGCAGGTCAATGGCCTGGAGGTCTCTCTTCAACTCGCTGATTTCCTCTTCCATCTCTTTCACTTGTATACTTAAAATACGGACTTCTTCTACTGCCGTGCTGGGCAGCTGCCCGTTATCGCTCGTCTGCAGACTATTTTCATGCATGTACGGCACCCCCTATCCTGGCTTTTATCAGTTATAATATAACAAAGATTCCGACACTTTGACAGGCACGCTGCCGATCCGCTCTGTATTCCACTTGTTAAATATGATACACTCACAGCAAAGAACGGTTGTACTGGAAGGAAAGCTCCCTAAGTAGAGGTGTTGCTGGTGGAAATGGATGAGGAATTTGATAAAAAAGTAAAAACCGACGATACAGAAAGTATGGATGACTGCGGCCATCTGCAGCAAAATGATGTGGATCCCCCCTCTGCAGAGCGGGATCTGACACCGGAAGAGATCGAGGAGGAGAATTTCCGGCTGATGGTGCTGGAAGCGCAGCGTGAAGCGCTGGAACAAGAAGAAGCGGAACGGCATTCGCCTCCTGTAAAGAAGCGGAGGGTTCCCCGCTTTGCGATTTGGCTCATGGCAGCGGTGCTGCTGTTTCAGCCGGTCGCCTTCCTATTCGACATCTATTCCCTGCCGGCGATTGAGTTCCTGAAGACTTCCGCCGCTTTGTCCAAACAGCCGGACATTGCTAAATGGAAGAAATCGGTGGCCGTCATTCTGACCGAAGACGGTAAAGGGACTGGATTTTTAGTGAGTGATGACGGGAAGGTCATTACCAATCATCATGTCATCGAGGGAAGTGCTGCCATCACGGTTTCCTTTGACAAGGAAGGCCGCTTCCCGGCGTCTGTCATTGCGGAAGACGCAGTCAACGACCTGGCCGTCTTGCAGCTCGAAGGCATGCCGGACGTGGAGCCCCTTCCGCTTGCATCCTCCTTAGACTACGTGCCGGACAGCACAGTCCGGTTCATCGGCAATCCGCTCAATTTCTTCGGGATTGCAAACGAAGGTCACCTGATCGGCGAAACGGAGTGGGCGGGACGGACAGAGCCTGTCGTTTTATTGGATGCCCCTGTCTACAGAGGCAACAGCGGCAGTCCGGTGTTCCAAGACGGTGAAGTGATCGGTGTGATCTTCGCGGTGACCGAATTGGAGCAATACGGCAAGGTCGGCATGTTCATCCGCACGGAAGAGGCCGTTCGCTTACTCGAAACAAGTAAATAACCCGGAACTCTCCTGGTGATCAGGGGAGTTCCGGGTTATTTTCACTTGTCGCGCTTTTCCTCTGTTTCGCCTGCCTTGTCGGCCTTTTTAAAGTCGCTCGCGTAGTTCACTTCCTGAGCCTTTTTCATCTCATTGTTCTTGTCTGTCAACGTTTCGTGCGGCGGTTTCTTTTCTGTCATAATGCACCCTCCCTTTTAGTCGCTGTCCAGCAAGTTTTCCCTGATGGAGGAGGGTTAAACGTATTTCTTCATTGCTCGTTGAATTTCGGCTCCAGCCGCTCCATGAATTCCTCGAGCGCACTGTAGCCCTGCTGCTTCAGATACCAGTTGTTCGCCGCAGCCTCGATCAGACCGGCGACATCACGGCCAGGCTGAAGCTGAATCTGGATATATGGGACAGGAACGCCCATGTACTCACTGAATTTCTCGTCCAATTCGAGCTCATTGTTCAGCGAATTATCTTTCCACTCCGTCAGTTCGATATCGAGGGCGATTCTCGTCTCTTCCTGGAAGGCGGCCCGTCCATACAGGCGCACGACGTTCATGAGCCCGATACTGCGAAGCGCAAGGAATTCCTTGTTCGTTTCGTTATGGGTACCGAGCAATGTCTGCGGGCTGAGCTTGCGGAGGACGACGATGTCATCTGCGACGAGGCGGTGACCTCTCCCGATCAGCGTGTGGGCGGTTTCACTCTTGCCGACACCTGACTTTCCTCTCAGCAGGATGCCGATTCCGGACACATTGACGATGACCCCGTGGATCGCAATCTCTTCTGCCATGGAACTGATAACGTACGCATCGAGCTTGGCGCTCGCTACGCTCATGGAATCCGGTGTCCGCAAAACGGGGATCCCGTTTTCCGTACAATAGGTCTGCAGGCCGAATGGCTGATCCTGCTGGGACGTAATCAGAATGCACGGCGGATCGTATGTCACCAGATTGGCGATCCGCCGCTTACACTCTTCGTCTGTCAGCGTATGCAAATAATTGACTTCGTTCTTGCCAAGTATCTGGATATGCCCTCTGGCGATGAACTCGAAGTCGTCCATGAACTCGAGACCCGGCCGGCGGACTTTCGTCTTCGTCAGTGGACGCCTAAGCTGGTCTGCCCCGGACAACACTTCGAAAGAAAAAGCCTGTACGATATCCTGCACTGTTAATTGTTTCATGACGGACACCTTTCTGCGTGCATTTGCTGACTACAGTGTAGCATAGATGCGGCCGCCATGCAGTCACCGTCTTCAAAACAGAACTGATGGGGAATGTTTCCCAGGCTCCCGCAGATCAGTCAGCAGAAAGCCATTCTAAGACAGCGGCGCGTGCAACCTTCCCCTTTTTACTATGGTTCAGGTTGGTCGACATGCCAGAGACCACCGCGCGTCGGGGCGTTTCTGTTGCAAGTTCGACTTTGATCATCTCGGCGCTGACCCGCTCCTCCTCTGTCGAACCGCTGTCTTCCTGAACTGCATCGAGAAGTCTGATCAGCGCGGAAGAGGACACTTTGTCCCGGTTCGGTTCACAATGGAATTCAATTAGCTCCCGTGTAGTCAAAAAAGGAGTTTCAACTGCCGCTGCAAGTGCATCCATCGCCTGGCGGATGAATGCCGGCAGTCTCTTGTGGTCCATCTCCCCCTTGTTGAAGACGATGAGTTCAATGTACCCCTTCAGAATGCCGTTCAGCATCGTGATGAGATCCGGCATACGATCCCGGTAGCTCTCACCATACAGATCAATCAGCAGATGTTCCTGCATCCGATACATTTTCCTTCGTAAATTCTCGAGCATCCCCTGCAATGACTCACTCATCGGATTGGCTTGTTCCCGGATCAGCGTCAGGATGAACGGAGAATAGTTCTCGATCTCCTCGAAGTAAACGGACAGCGATTGTTCGAAACGTTCGGCACTCGTGAGTTCTATGGCGAACATGCCTTCCGCCCGCTCGACGATCCTTTCGCTGAAATACGTAATGATCCCCCCCAGCAGACTCTCCTTCGACTTGAAGGACAGATAGAAAGATCCCTTCGAAATTCCGCAGGCATCCGTAATCTGCTGGATTGACGTTGCATCATAGCCGTTCTCTGCAAACAATTCAGCTGCATTCTTGATGATCCGTTCCTTTTTTGCATTCAATTTCTTCCACTCTCCTGGTGTATCCTGATGGCCTATCGTTGACTATGACTGACCGGTCAGTTACTATTACAAAGTATTATAGCAGATTGGTAAAAAATACGCGATGGAGGTACTTATGAACGCGATCATCAACTTTGTCATGAAAAACAAATTGGCTGTCTGGCTTTTGACCCTGATCATCACGGTGGCCGGTGTCTATTCCGGTACACGCATGAAGCTCGAGACCATTCCGGATATCACTGTGCCGATCGTCAGTGTAACGACGATCTACCCAGGCGCAACACCACAGCAGGTCGACGACGAGCTCGCCGCCCCGCTGGAACAGACAGTGAGGAACCTGAAAGGGGTCAAGGCGGTCAGCTCGACTTCCTATCAGAATGCCTCCTCTCTTCAGATCGAGTACTCATTCGGCACGGACATGAAAGCGGCCGAGGAGGAGGTCAAGGATGCGCTGAATGCGTTCAGCCTTCCTGAAAACGCTCAGGATCCTTCAGTCGGCCGGATCAGCATCAATGCATTTCCGATCCTCGGACTGAGTGTTTCCGAAGAGGGCACTTCCTTGGAAGAGCTCACTGACCGTGTCGAAAAGGAATTGTTACCGACACTGGAAGGGATCGACGGCGTTTCGGAAGTCGCAGTCACCGGTCAGCAAGTCGAAGAGGTGGAACTGACATTCCTGCCTGAAAAACTGAAGGAATACAACTTGGAGGAAGACACAGTCAAGCAGCTCGTCCAGGCCACTGATATGGCGATGCCGCTCGGCCTGCTTGAATTCGGGAAAGAAGAGCAGTCGGTCGTCGTCGACGGGAAACTGACAACTCTTGAAGAACTGAAAAAAATGGAAATCCCGCTTGTACCTCAGGCGCCAGCAGGCACGGGTATGGGGAATGCATCTGAACTGCCTGCAGGAGCTGCCGGCGGGTCCTCCCAGGCTGGACCCGCACTAGCCGGTCTTCCGACAGTCACGCTCGGTGAAATCGCTGAGATCGAGACTGTCAAAGAGGCGGAGTCGATTTCGAGGACGAACGGGAAAGAAGCGATTTCCCTGCAAGTGACGAAATCACAGGACGCCAACACCGTAACAGTAGCGAATGCCGTGAAGGATCAATTGGAACAATTCAAGAAGGAGAACAAAGGTGTCGCCGTATCGACAACACTGGACCAAGGGGAGCCTATCGAACAGTCCGTCGAAACGATGCTGAGCAAAGCGATCTTCGGAGCACTGTTCGCCGTCGTCATCATCTTGCTCTTCCTGCGCAATTTCAAGTCGACGCTCATCTCGATCATTTCGATCCCGCTCTCCCTGCTTATCGCAGTGCTGCTGCTGAATCAGATGGATATCACGTTGAATATCATGACACTCGGCGCCATGACAGTTGCCATCGGCCGGGTCATCGATGATTCGATCGTCGTCGTCGAAAACATTTACCGGCGTATGCATCTCCCTGATGAGAAGCTGAAGGGCAAGGAACTGATACGTGAAGCGACCAAACAGATGATCAAGCCGATCCTGTCGTCCACGCTCGTGACGATAGCCGTCTTCGTTCCGCTCGGCCTTGTCAGCGGAGTGGTCGGGGAGCTGTTCCTGCCATTCGCGCTTACGGTCGTCTTCGCGTTGCTCGCTTCCCTGCTCGTCGCAGTCACGATTGTGCCGATGATGGCCCATTCGCTGTTCCGCAAAGAGCTGTACGGAAACACGAAAGCGAAGAAAGAGCATCATGGAAAACTGGCTGTCTCGTACAGACGGCTGCTGGAATGGACACTGAACCACAAACTCATTACAGCGCTGATCTCCCTGGCCCTGCTTGCGGGCAGCCTGTTCCTTATTCCGAAGGTCGGCGTCAGTTTCCTGCCTGACGAAGAACAGAAGACGATGTACCTGACGTATACCCCTGCTCCTGGCGAACCATTGGAAACGGTGGATGAAACCGCGAAAAAAGCAGAAGATCTTCTCATGGACCGGAAGCACGTGGAGATGGTCCAGGTTTCAGTCGGAGGTGAAAATCCGATGTCACCGGGTGCGACAAACGGCGGACTGCTGTTCGTGACATTCGATGACGACACACCCGAATTCACGAAAGTGAAAGACGACACATTGGCGGATCTGCAGAAACTGCCGTCCGACGGCGAGTGGAAGTCACAGGACTTTTCCACCAGCGGATCCAGCAGCCAGATCAGCTACGGCATCTACGGCAACAACCTGAAAGACTTGCAGAAAGCCGCTGAACAGGCAGAGGAGATCTTATCGGCGGACAGCAAGCTGAAAGAACCGAAAACGAGCCTGTCCCGTACGTACAAAGAATATACGCTCGAAGCAGATGCGGAGAAACTCACCCAAGCCGGACTGACGACTGCGCAAATCGGCGGTGTGCTGTACCCCGATTCCCAGAAAGATGTCCTGACGAAGCTGGATGACAACGGCAAATCGATCGACGTGATCATCCATAAGGAAACGAAAAAACTCGACACGATCGATGACTTGCTGAAACAGACTGTCCCTTCCCCACTTGGCATGGAGATTCCGGTTTCGGAACTCGTGACTGTGAAAGAAGGAACGACATCTGATACGGTTTCCCGGAGAGACGGCAAACTGTATGCGAGCGTCACAGCGGATATTACGTCGAAGGACGTCGGCAGCGTATCGGCGGATGTCCAGAAAAAAATCGATAAACTCGATTTGGCACCTGGGGTCCAAGTGAAGTCGGCCGGCGTGACGGAAGACATCACGGAAGCCTTCACCCAATTAGGACTTGCGATGCTTGCGGCTGTTGCAATCGTCTACCTGATCCTCGTCATCACGTTCGGCGGCGGTCTTGCACCGTTGGCCATCCTGTTCTCCCTGCCGTTCACGGTCATCGGGGCACTGGTCGGCCTGCTCATTGCCGGTGAGACGATCAGTGTGTCCGCGATGATCGGCCTTCTCATGCTGATCGGTATCGTTGTCACAAATGCCATCGTGCTCATTGACCGTGTCATCCATCAGGAACAGGCAGGCGCCTCCACACGCGAAGCCTTGCTGGAAGCCGGCGCGACCCGTTTACGCCCTATCCTGATGACGGCCCTGGCAACAATCGGAGCACTGATTCCGCTCGCAATCGGAGCGGAAGGCAGCGGTCTGATCTCGAAGGGGCTCGGCGTGACAGTAATCGGCGGTCTCGTCAGCTCGACATTGCTGACGCTGGTCTTCGTGCCGATCGTCTATGAGTTCCTCGGAAAGTTCCGAAGAAAAAAACTGCAAACTGAACTATAGGAATATATGAAAGCCCGCCGGTCCTGAAAAGGACCGGCGGGCTTTCATGGGTTCACTCCATCTTTTTGAAGAAAAGTTTCTTGCCCAGCTGTTCAGAGATCTGCGGAGCGAGGGCATACAGTTTGCTCGTCACCGACATGACACCCGGAAGATTCACTTCACGTATCGGCTTCCTGACAGCCGATACAGCGGCTTCCGCCACTTCAGCGGGAGTCAGCAAGTGACGCCCGACAGAGTCCCGGTATGTTCCGGTATCGTCTGCACTGTCCAAAAATGCTGTGTCGATCGGCCCCGGGTGGATGACAGTCACGTCGATACCGGAAGCACGGACTTCCATGCGCAGTGCGTTCGTATACCCGATCAGCGCATGCTTCGTTGCCGCGTAGACGGCGGCTTTCGGGGTTGCCACCTTACCGGCCTGCGACCCAATATAAACGAAGTGGCCGTATTCCCTTTCCTGCCATTCTGGCAGGAGCCTCCGTGTGATCGCAATAGGACTTGTCACATTCAGCGCAAACATCCTTTCCGTTTCTTCGTCGGACGTGTTCTTAGCGAGTTTGAAAATGCCGGTACCGGCCGAAAAGATGACAACATCCGGAATGTTGATTTCCTTCAGCAGGCGGTCGGCCGCACCGTCTTCCAGCAGATCCGTCTGGTACACGGCAGCGCCGGCTGCTGCCAGTTCCGTCAGCACGTCCGCATTGCGGCCGGTCGCCTGCACGTCATATCCTTCCCTGAGCAGCCGCATCGCCGTCTCGTATCCGACACCGCCTGTCGCTCCGGTGATCAGTATATTCTTACGCCTGTTCATACCGCTCAATCCCTTCAGAGTCAACCAGACGGGTTACACGGCCTGAAGCCAGGAGATAATCCATCTGGCCGAGCGTTTCTGATAAGGTCAAGCCAAGTTCCCTCCGATAGGCAGCCGGGAACAGACGGACGGTCAGTTCAAATACGGATTTCGGACCGTCAGAGAGCATATCATAGACTTTCATCGCACGGTCGTGCTGCTTGCCGAGCCGCTGTCGGATGAGTTCGTGGACATCGGTAACGGGGTTACCATGGCCGCTGTAAATCTTGCTGACCGGCAGCTCCAGCAGCCGCTGCAGCGAGCGGTTGTACTGCAGGAGAGTTTTCGGTCTGCCTGCCTTCCGATCCAGGGGCGGCTCAACGATCGGGTTCGACGAAACTTTCTCAAGCAGCAGATCTCCCCCGATCATCACTTGCTCGTCCGCGTTCCAAAACGATAAATGGCTCTGCGCATGGCCGAGTGTTTCGAATATCGTCCAGCCGGGCAGGCCGGGCAGCTCGTCCCCTTCCTTTAGGATCCGGTCGAGCGGCCGCTCTGCCATCAGTTCAGCTGCCCGCTTCATCTTCTTTACACTGCTGAGGAATTCATCGGGCACTCCCTGCTCTCTGAATTGGTCGAAATAAAAACGATCGTGGTAGTCAAAAAATTCCTGATCTCTACCGAGCCACAAGTTATTGTACACGTGCCCGCTGACCTCGGCGTTCGGAAAGCCGTCTGCCCAACCGCTATGGTCCGGATGGTGGTGGGTAAGAACAACCTGCTCGATATCTTCCATGCGGCAGCCGAAGTTTTTGAGACCGCTAACCAGGGCAGCGTGCGCTTCTTCTGTACGCGGACCGGCGTCAATCAGAGTGAGTGCGTCACCTTTAACGAGATAGGCATTAACATCCCCAACCGCATAGGGTGTCGGTATTGTCAGTTGCTGAATCATTTTGTTTTCCCCCAATACTGAATCACTATTCAGTCCATTGTACAGCCTTTTTGCCCGCGCGTCATCCAGAGCAGACTGAAACATAGTTGACTTATATTCTGTTTCGCCTAAACTGTTAGAAAACAATAATATGCAGAAAGAAGGCAGAGTGATGAAAAACATAGCATTCATAGGTGCCGGTTCCATGGCGGAAGCCATCATTTCAGGAATCTGCAGGAACCATACCGCTGATCCGGCAGCTGTTGCGGTCTTGAACAAATCTGATGATGAACGGCTGGTCTGTCTGCATGCCGCTTATGGCGTCACCATAACCGGATCCCCTCAAGAGAAGCTGATCGATGCAGACCTGGTCATCCTAGCCGTCAAACCGAAAGACGCAGTCTCCGCCATGGAGGAAGTTTCACCGTTCATCCCGCCGCATGCCGCGGTCTTGTCCGTTGTTGCCGGAGTTCCGATTTCGGCCATCGAGGCGGGTCTCGGCTGCCGGGCCGTCGCCCGCTCTATGCCGAATACTTCCGCAGCCATCGGGCGGTCCGCAACCGGAATCGCCTGGAACGATCAAGTTACAGACGAGCAGAAACATTCCATCCTCTCGCTGCTCTCGTCGATCGGTACAGTTGCAGAAGTGGCTGAGGATGAACTCCATGCCGTCACAGCCCTCTCCGGAAGCGGCCCTGCCTACATCTACTATCTGGCCGAAGCACTGGAAGACGCCGCCTCTGCCGCCGGGCTCGACAGCGCAACTGCACGGAATCTGATCATACAGACGATTGAAGGTGCAGGTGCCATGCTCCGCAGCAGCGGATCAGAACCGGCAGATCTTCGGAAGAACGTCACAAGTCCCGGCGGCACGACAGAAGCAGGCATAATGGGTCTCCGCGAAGGGGGATTCCAGGAAGCGGTGTCACGCTGCATCCGGCAGGCGGAGCAGCGGTCGAGGGAGCTCGGTGCCATGCCGGCTGGAACGCCAAGACTCCGGTGAAGGCAGGCTGCCGATAGTTTGCTATAGTGGATGCATCCGAAAGAAAGGTGTGATTCATGAATGGCAATGTTATTCGAACCGTATACGATCCGGAACCTGACCTTGAAGAACCGGATCGCCATGGCACCGATGTGCATGTATTCCTGCAACGATGAGGACGGAATGGCAGGAGACTGGCATCGGGTCCATTATGCATCACGGGCTGTTGGACAGGCAGGGCTGATCATCCTGGAAGCGACCGCTGTCCAGCCGCAGGGACGAATCAGTCCGCAAGACCTCGGCATCTGGAGTGATGCGCATATCGAAGGGCTGAAGAGCATCACTTCTCTTATCCATCAGAACGGCGCTGCGGCCGGCATCCAGCTTGCGCATGCAGGACGCAAATCCGAAGTCGACGGCCCGATCCAGGCGCCGAGTGCGCTTGCGTTCAGCAACGACTATAAAACTCCTTTCGAAATGAGCCAGGAAGAAATCCGTGAAACTGTCGGGGCGTTCGTCAAAGCAAGCAAGAGGGCAGTCAAAGCAGGCTTCGATCTGCTGGAACTCCATGCCGCGCACGGATACCTGATCAATGAGTTCCTTTCTCCGCTGTCCAATCGGCGGACGGACGAATACGGCGGATCGTCAGAAAATCGCTATCGTTTCCTGAGGGAGATCATCGACGGCGTCCGTTCCGTCTGGCAGGGTCCGCTGTTCGTCAGGATATCTGCGGAGGATTACTCTGATGGCGGTATGACTGCCGAACTTTACACGGAGATGGCTGTCTGGATGAAAGAGCAGGGGGTCGACCTGATAGACGTCAGTTCAGGGGCTCTTGTTCCGGCTGCCATCCATCCGTATCCCGGCTATCAGGTGCCTTTCTCTGAAACGATCCGGCAAGGTGCCGCCATTCCGACCGGAGCTGTCGGTCTTATCACTTCTGGCATGCAGGCGGAAGAGATCCTGCGGAACAAGAGGGCCGACCTGATCCTCATCGGCCGTGAATTGCTGAGAGATCCTTATTGGCCGTACGGTGCCGCCCGGGAGCTGCACACGGAAATTGAACCGCCTGTCCAGTATGACCGCGGCTGGACATTCAAGTGATTTTTAAACACGAACAGTAAAAGAGCGCAGTGCCTGTCAGAGGCGCTGCGCTCTTTTACTGTTCGTGTTATTTTTTCTTAAAAGTTGTCTCGGTCACTTCGCCATCTTGCAGTGTATATTGCGAAAAGTCACTGGCGACAAACACAGTCGGGAAAACTGCCTGCCCTTCCTCCTTGAATGCCTGCAGATCCCCCGGCATAAACCGCGAGCTGATATGGGTCGCAATCAAAGCGTTTGCGTCCGCATCCCGCGCCACCGCCGCCGCCTGTCTGATCGTCGAATGGCCGAAATCATGGGCCAGCTGTCCGGTTTCTTCGTCGAATGTCGCTTCGTGTACAACGATATCTGCCCGAGCAGCCAATACTCGGGAGGCCGCACAATCACTCGTATCGCCGAGTATAGTAACCGTAAAGCCTTCTTTCGGCTCACCGATGACAGAGTTGCTCCGGACGACCTTCCCATCTTCAAGCGTGACGTCGCAGCCGTTTTTCAGCTGCTGGAGCAGAGGACCTTTGGGGACACCCGCTTCCAGTGCCTTCTCGATGAGCAGTCTGCCGGGACGCGGCTTCTGCTCGATACGGAAGCCGTAACTCGGGATCACATGTGCAAGCAGCGCAGCAGTCACGGTATACTCATCATCTTCGAAAATGACGCCATCTCCGGTGAATTCATGGAACCGCACATCGTACATAAGGTGCGTCCTGGTCAGACGCAGTGTCGTGCGGATCCACTCCTCTATGCCGGGCGGTCCGTAAATATCGAGTGGGTCTTCTCCTCCGAGAAAGGACCTGGATCCGATGAAGCCCGGAATCCCGAATAGGTGATCCCCGTGAAGATGGGTGATGAACAGCTTGTTCACTTTGCGCGGTTTCAGTGTCGTATGGAGCATCTGATGCTGGGTCGCCTCTCCGCAGTCAAACATCCAGTAGCCACGTTCCTCTGCCGACAGATTCAGCACGATGGACGTCGTATTTCTCGATTTCGATGGCATGCCCGCTCCGGTACCGAGGAATTGAAGTTCCATGTTCTTCTCCTCCTATCCCTACAAATTACTTCCTTTTTGAATGGTTCCCTCTCCGAACTGATCATTCATATGCGAGACGAGCTTCTCCATCTCGACTTCTTTGCTGTGGCGTTCGAAGTTATCGAAAGACAGCTGTTCGTGGATTCCGTCTGCCGGCATGACATTTGCCACCGTGATGCCCAGCAGGCGGATCGGCTCCCCGTCCCAATGCTGACGGAACAGCCTGGACGCTTCCCCGAAAATATCCTGTTTCCGGTAAATCGGATTGAGCAGCGTCGTACTCCGCGTCTGGTTGCGCCAGGATGCTGTCCGAATCTGGATGGAGAGCGACGAACCCGCCAGGTTCTTCGTACCGAGCCGATACTCGACCTTCGCAGCGAGCTGTCTGAAAACAGCAAGGCAGGCGTCGAGCTCCGTTTCGTCGACTGGAAGCGTCGTGGAACTGCCGACGCTCTTCCGGTCCTCCGGAGCCTCAGGATCGACCGGCCGGTCATCATGCCCCAGGGCACGCTCCTTCAGGCGGACTCCCCGTTTGCCAAGCGCCTCCTTGACCGTGTGATCTTCCGCTGCCGCAAGGTCGCCGATTGTCCGGATATGAACGGCCTGCAGCTTTTCAGCACTGCTTTTTCCGACGCCGTGCATGTCCAGAACAGGCAGAGGCCACAACCGCCCGGCGAGCTCCCGTTTGCGGAGAATCGTGATGCCCATCGGTTTTTTCATGTCAGATGCCGTTTTCGCAAGAAACTTATTCGGGGCGATCCCGATAGAACATGGCAGATCAAGCTCATGCAAGATCCGTTGCTGCATGTTCTCCGCGATCCCGACAGCATCTGTCAGGCCGCCGATATCCGTAATATCGATGTACGCTTCGTCGATCGAGACTGGTTCCACCAGATCGGTATAAGTCCTCAAGATGGTAAATACGGCTTGGGAAGCCTGGCGGTATTTTTCGCCATCAGGCGGCACAAGGACGAGTTCCGGACAGAGACGTTTCGCCTCGCCAACCGTCATCGTCGTATAGACTCCGAACGCCCGGGCTTCATAGGAACACGTGACGAGGATGCCCCGCCGTGCTTTCGGGTTGCCCGCCACCGCAAGCGCAAGTCCTTTCAATTCCGGATTATGCGCCTGCTCAACGGAGGCAAAGAAGCAATTCATATCCAAATGCAGGATCACCCGGGCCGCAGTCTGTCCTCTCTGCTCCATCTGTGTGCCTCCTTTCGCGAAAAGACCAGGCAGCGTGCCGCCTGGCTGTGATCTGTCAGATTTCTGTCTCTTGCGTACCGACATATTCGGTAATTTCCTTCATACCCGTCAATGTCTCCGACAAGATGGCAGGATCTATTAGTGTAATGACCCGATTTTCCAAATTGGCCACCGAGGAAAAGTACGGTGTCCGCGAGTATGCCATCAGACCCTGTGTCGTCAGCCGGTCCTCCGGGATATCGAGAATTTCTTTTGCTTCCAGGACCAGCAGACCGAAGTGGAAACCCTCTGTCTGGACGACGACCACTTTTGCATCGGGGTCGTCTTTTGCCGTCGACTTGTACAAGATCTGCTGGAAATCAAGGATTGGAACGAGCTCGCCCCGGATTTTCATCAGACCGAGCAGGTAGTCCGGCAGATGGGGGATCGGATTGACCTTCTCCAGTTGTTCGATGGAAACGGTCTGTTCAACAGGAATGGCATATTCTTCGTTCCCGCACCGGACGACAATCGCTTTGAAATCAGCCATGGCCATTCGCCCTTGTTCCGCGCGCCGCGGCAGTCCGCACGATTTCAAGCAGCAGATCCGCCAGCTTGTTCAGCTCTTCGACAGGCATCCGCTCTTCCTTCGTATGGATCCCTTCATAGCCGACCGACAGCGTGACAGTCGGGAAGCCATGGCCGTTGAAAATATTGCCGTCGCTCCCGCCGCCACTCGTCAGCAATTCTGGTGTCCGGCCGACTGCCCGGATTGCTTCGGAGGCCACCTGTACCACTTCATCGCTTTCGCTGAAGCGGAAACCTGGCGAGTTGAGCTGGACATCGGTTTCTGCGCGCCCTCCCATTTCTTCCGCAGTCTCTTTGAAAGCCTGTACCATATGCTCAGTCTGTTCCTGTAATTTAGCATAGTCAATAGAACGGGCTTCTGACAGGATGTGGACTTCGTCACAAACGATATTGGTCGCCTGGCCGCCTGTGAACTGGCCGATATTGGCAGTCGTCTCCGAGTCGATCCGGCCGAGCTTCATCTTCGCGACCGATTTTGCCGCAATGGTGATCGCGGAAACGCCTTTTTCGGGTTCGACACCGGCGTGAGCGGTCCGTCCGTAAATCACCGTCTTCAGCTTGGCATTGTATGGGGCTGCCGTTACGATCCCTCCGACTTTGCCGTCACTGTCGACAGCATATCCGAACTTCGCGTTCATCAGATCACGGTCGATTGCGCGTGCACCGACGAGTCCGCTTTCTTCCCCAGCCGTAATGACATACTGGATATCACCGTGTGCTTCCCCGCTCTCTTTCAGCGTGCGCATCATTTCGAACAGCGCAGCAAGTCCTGCTTTGTCATCCGCACCGAGGATCGTGTCACCAGCTGAATAGATATAGCCGTCTTCTTTCAGCACCGGTTCGATTCCCTGTCCGGGCGTCACCGTGTCCATGTGCGAAGTGAAATAGATCGGGTCAGCGTCAGGGAGTGACCCTTTCATCGTCGCAATGAGGTTGCCTGCACCGTGCCCGGTCCGTTCCTTCGATGTGTCCTCGACGACTGTGAACCCCATTTCCTGCAGTTTTGTCTTCAGGACGACGGAGATCTGCTCTTCGTGCCCGCTCTCCGAGTCGATCTTGACCAATTCGTAAAACTCTTCCAGCATCCGTTCGTAGTTCATATGACTCCTCCTCATAGTGGCATGTTGCCGTGTTTCTTTTTCGGCCGCTGCTCCTGTTTGTTTCGCATCATATCGAGTACCTGCACCAGTTTGACGCGAGTTTCCCGCGGATCGATGACATCATCGACCATCCCGTTCGCAGCCGCCGCATACGGGTTGGAGAATTTCTCGCGGTATTCGGCGATCTTCGCCGCGCGGGTCGCTTCCGGATCTTCACTGCCTGCGATGTCACGCGCAAAGATGATATTGGCCGCCCCTTCTGCCCCCATCACTGCGATTTCCGCATTCGGCCAGGCGAAGACGAGGTCGGCCCCGATCGCCTTTGAGTTCAGGGCGACATACGCACCGCCGAACGCTTTGCGCAGGATGACTGTGATTTTCGGGACGGTCGCTTCCGAGTACGAGTAGAGGATCTTGGCACCGTGACGGATGATCCCGCCGTGCTCCTGTTTCACACCCGGGAAGAATCCGGTGACATCCTCAAACGTGATGATCGGTACATTGAACGAGTCGCACGTGCGGATGAACCTCGAAATCTTATCCGACGAATCAATGTCGAGCCCGCCCGCCATCACTTTCGGCTGGTTGCAGACGAAACCGACCGCTTCGCCTTTAATGCGGGCGAAACCGACGACGGCATTACGGGCGAATTCTTTCTGGACTTCCATGAATGACCCTTCATCCGCAATCTGATCGATCACTTTCCTGACATCATACGGCCGGATCGTTTCGAACGGCACGACGTCGGCAAGATCCGGACGGTAATCATCCTGATCTGCATATTCCGCAGCCGGTGTCTTTTCGGTATTGTTCTGCGGCAGGTACGTCAGCAGGCGGCGGACGTCTTCCAGCACTTCCTGTTCCGTCGCTCCGCGGAAATGCGCGTTGCCGCTGATCGAATTATGCACTTTTGCGCCGCCGAGATCTTCGGAAGAGATCTTCTCACCCGTCACCGTCTCGATGACTTTCGGGCCTGTGATGAACATCTGGCTCGTGTCGTCGGTCATGAAGACGAAGTCGGTGATTGCAGGCGAATAGACCGCACCGCCCGCGCAAGGTCCTAAAATGACGGAGATCTGCGGAATGACACCCGAATAGATCGAGTTCCGGTAGAAGATCTCGCCATAGCCGTCGAGTGAGACGACCCCTTCCTGGATCCGGGCGCCGCCGGAATCGTTCAGTCCGATGAACGGCGCGCCGTTTTTTGCGGCGAGATCCATGACATTCGCAATCTTCATCGCATGCATTTCACCGAGTGCTCCGCCGAAGACGGTGAAGTCCTGAGAGAACAGGTAGATCGGCCGTCCATGGACCTTCGCATAACCCGTCACCACACCGTCGCCGGGCCCTTCCATCGCGTGCATGCCGAAATCCTGTGTACGGTGGACGACGAACGGGTTCAGTTCGACGAACGAACCTTCATCCACCAGCAGGTCGATGCGCTCCCGTGCCGTCAGTTTCCCCTTGTCGTGCTGCCGGGCAATGCGTTCATCCCCGCCGCCGAGTTCGATCGTCCGTTTTTTATCATACAATTCGCTGATCTTGTCATAGATATCCATGTCATTCATCCCCCCGTGTCCATTTTGCACATAATTCGATAAGCACGCCGTATGAGGATTTCGGATGCAGGAACGCAACTTCCGCTCCCCCTGCTCCCCGCTTCGGCTCTTCCTGCAGGAGCCTGACGCCGTGCTCGCGCAAGTCCGCCATACGCTGCCGGATATCCCCCACTCCGAATGCGATATGATGGACGCCTTCCCCACGTTTCTCGATGAACTTCGCGACGGCCCCTTCCGTCCCGATCGGCTCAAGCAGTTCGAGCTTGATGTTGCCGGCATCGAGGAAGGCGACAGTGACATGCTGCTCCTGGACTTCTTCGATACCGAGCAGCTTCAGTCCGAGTGTATGTATGTAATAGTCCATCGACTCGTGCAAGTTTTTCACGGCTATTCCGATATGGTCCACTTTCTCCATGATAACACCCCTTTTCAAGTGAATGGTCCGTAAAATCATGTGCTCCCCCTGTTGAGAATTCTGCGGATTCTGTTAAACTGGAGGTATCAAACCAAACTAAGGGGTTATCGCACATGAGCAATAAGAAAGTCCAGAAGGTCATCGTAATTGTCATGATCGCTACGATGGTTCTGTCCACTGTCGTCATCGGTATCAGCACATTATTCTAATACGGACCGGGAAAGCGCAGGCCGGCATCAGGAAATCTGATGCCGGCCTGCTTTTTTCAGGTCAAAGCTCTTCGCAGTACTGGTCGAACTGTTCCTGCAGGTTCGTCACGACAGACATCGGGTCATGACCTTCTATTTCGTGGCGGCCCACTTCCGCTACCAGTTCGCCGTCTTTCATGAGGGCGAACGACGGTGACGATGGCAGGTGGTAGTCACCGAAATGCATTCTCGCCTGTGCCGTCGCTTCTTTGTCCTGTCCGGCGAAGACAGTGACGAGATGATCCGGGCGTTTGTCGGAATGGATGGCATGCAAAGCAGCCGGCCGTGCGATGCCGCCTGCGCAGCCGCAGACAGAGTTCACCATGACGAGTGTCGTACCTGGGCGTTTGAATGCCTCTTCGACCTCGTCTGCTGTTTTCAGCTGCTCATACCCGCCTGCTTCCATTTCGCTGCGTGCCTGTCCTGTTATATCGTCCATATAGAAATTGAAATCCATTGTCATGATCTTTGTCCCCCTTGGTGCATGATACCTCTATCATACCAGTTTACGAGGCTGATGAAAACAGATCAGCTGCTTTCGCAACCGTCAGCCTGTCCTTCGTCATGCACATCGAACAGCTGGCTGACCGCCTGCGATACCGTCAGACCATCGGCCAGCAGCCGGGCTTCGAGTGAAGCGACTTGTTCTTTCCTGCCGGGCCGTCCGTAGAAGGAATCGATCAGGCGGTCACGGATCATCGAATGGAACCAGCTTTTCGTCTGTTCCTGCCGCCGCTGCCGCCAATATCCAGATGCTTCTGTTGTGCGTTTGAACTCCCCGATCATCGTCCATGTCTCTGTGAGCCCTGTCAGTGCGAGCGAAGAGACCGGCAGTGCCTGTGTCGTCCAACCGGGGGTTGCCGGCTGCAGGAAATGGGCGAGCTGACGGTATTCCCGTACGGTCTTTTTCGCAAGCCGCTCGTTGCTGCCGTCCGCTTTGTGGACGATGATTCCGTCCGCCAACTCCATGATCCCTTTCTTCATGCCCTGCAGTTCGTCTCCGGCGCCGGTGAGCGCCAGCATCAGAAAGAAGTCCGTCATATCCCGCACGGCCGTTTCCGACTGGCCGACACCGACTGTCTCAACAAGAATTACATCATAGCCGGCCGCTTCACAGAGCAGCATCGTCTCACGCGTTTTCCGGTGGACACCACCGAGTGTTCCCGCAGATGGAGACGGCCGGATGAATGCGTTCGGTTCCCTCGCGAGCAGTTCCATCCGCGTCTTATCGCCTAGGATGCTGCCGCCGGTCACCGTCGAGCTCGGGTCGACCGCAAGCACCGCCACGCGATGGCCCGATTCCGTCAGCATCCGGCCGAACGCTTCGATGAACGTGCTCTTGCCGGCGCCCGGGACACCGGTAATTCCAATTCGGACGCTGTTCCCGCTGTCCGGCAGCAGTTCCTGCAGCAGTGCCTGTCCCGCCGGACGGTCCCGTTCCGCCATGCTTTCCACCAGTGTGATGCCCTTCGCGAGGCTGAGCCGGTCACCTGCGGCAATTTTTCCGGCGAGGTCATGGATATCCGCGGGTCTGTTCGTCCTTTTGAACACTCTCCGTTTCGAACGATGCAACCCGTCATGGGAAGAGGCGATACCGCGGGCGACGTTCAGAGCCGTCTCTGCAGTCCGGTCATCGTCCTGCCTGGTCACTCGATCACTTCCTCGTAGCCGAGCTGACGGTAGATCTCTTCGATCACTTTCTGGGCAGCGACCGGGATGACCGTCCCCGGACCGAAGATGGCTGCAGCGCCATTCTCCCGCAGGAACTCATAGTCCTGTGCAGGAATGACTCCGCCGACGATGACGAGGATGTCCGGCCTGCCGATCTTTGCAAGCTCGCTGCGTAACGCCGGCACAAGTGTTTTGTGCCCGGCGGCGAGTGAACTGACACCGATGACGTGGACATCATTCTCCGCTGCCTGAAGCGCCGTTTCTTCCGGTGTCTGGAACAGCGGACCGATGTCAACGTCGAAGCCGAGATCGGCAAATGAGGATGCGATTACTTTCGCACCGCGGTCGTGCCCGTCCTGCCCCATCTTGGCGACTAGGATACGCGGCCGCCGACCCTCGTTCTCAAGGAATTCATCTGTCATCTGCTTCACTTCCTCGATCTCTTCGGCATTCGAAAAGTTCCCGCTGTATACGCCGCTTACCGAGCGGATGACTGCTTTGTGACGGCCGGAGACGGCTTCGATGGCGTCCGAAATCTCGCCGATCGTTGCTCGGGCCCGTGCCGCGTCGACGGCAAGCGCCAGCAGGTTGCCGGTGCCGGTTTCTGCGGCTTCCGTGATGGCCGCGAGTGTTTCCTTCACCGCTTCCGCGTCTCGCGAAGCTTTCATCGTCCGGATCCGTTCGATCTGCTTCTCACGCACCAGGGTGTTGTCGATATCGAGAATGTCGATCGGTTCTTCCTGATCGAGCCGGTATTTGTTGACACCGACGATCGTCTCGGCTTTCGAATCGATCTTCGCCTGCCGTTTCGCGGCCGCCTCCTCGATCTTCATCTTCGGAAGTCCGGTTTCAATCGCTTTCGCCATACCTCCCAGTTCCTCGATCTCTTCGATGAGTTCCCAAGCTTTGTCGATCAGCTGCTGTGTCAGCGATTCGACGTAGTACGAACCGCCCCATGGGTCGATCGTTTTTGTCATCTTCGTTTCGTCCTGGAGGAACAGCTGTGTGTTCCTCGCGATCCTTGCCGAGAAATCCGTCGGCAGCGCGATGGCTTCGTCGAGGGCATTCGTATGGAGGGACTGTGTATGGCCCATCGCTGCTGCATTCGCTTCGATCAGCGTCCGGGTGACATTGTTGAACGGGTCCTGCTCCGTCAGGCTCCAGCCCGATGTCTGGGAATGGGTGCGGAGGGCGAGCGATTTCGGGTTTTCCGGCTGGAATGTCTGCATCATCTTCGCCCAGATGACACGGGCTGCACGCATTTTAGCGATCTCCATGAAGTAATTCATGCCGACAGCCCAGAAGAAGGACAGCCGCGGTGCGAACGAGTCGATGCCGATCCCCGCCTTCAGTCCGGTCCGGACGTATTCCAGACCGTCCGCGAGCGTATAGGCGAGCTCGATGTCCGCCGTCGCCCCCGCTTCCTGCATATGGTAGCCGGATATCGAGATCGAGTTGAATTTCGGCATATGGTCGGATGTGTAGCCGAAAATATCGGCGATGATGCGCATGGACATCTCCGGCGGGAAAATATACGTGTTCCTGACCATGTATTCTTTCAATATATCATTCTGGATCGTCCCGGCCAGCTGTTCCGGTGAGACGCCCTGTTCTTCCGCCGCCACGATATAGAACGCCATCACGGGAAGGACCGCGCCGTTCATCGTCATGGAGACGGACATCTTGTCGAGCGGGATGCCGTCGAACAGGATCTTCATGTCCTCCACCGAATCGATCGCGACGCCGGCCTTCCCCACATCCCCGGTCACCCGCGGGTGATCGGAATCGTACCCTCTGTGTGTTGCGAGGTCGAACGCGACGGACAGCCCCTTCTGTCCCATCGCAAGGTTTCGCCGGTAGAACGCGTTGCTTTCCTCGGCTGTCGAGAAGCCCGCGTATTGGCGTACGGTCCACGGACGGGATACGTACATCGTCGGGTACGGCCCTCTCGTATTCGGAGCGATGCCCGGGAAGCCGCCGAGGTGTTCGGCGGACGCCGTGTCTGTCTCCATATAGACGGAGCGGACCGGGATCCCCTCGTTCGTCATGGCCGGGTCGCTCCCGGCAGATGCCGGCCGGCTGTCCTGACGGAACGCGGCCTCGATATCGACACTGCTGAAATTAGGCGTGTTCATGCGTATTGCCTCCTTTGCTGAAGCTGACGATCTCCGTAAGCTTCGCGATCCGGTCCTGTCCGGCATGGATGGAACCGTTCAGTCCGAGGTTCTTCCATTTTGCTGAAAGTCCTTCATCGACCCTGCCTGCGATGTCGATTTTCATCCCGGCAGGTCCCGTTTTCAGCAACTCTTCCGCCACTTGCTCTAGCTTGTCGGGTGCTGCGCAGAGGACGGCATAGTCGGGCTGCTCAGACGACAGCCATACTGCCGCTTCCCTGCCCGTCCTGAATTCCGGACTGATGCGCGGTTTCAAGCCGCCTGCTGCGAGGAAACCGACTGCGAAGTCGGCGCGGGCTTTGTAGGAAGCCTGCTCACCGAAAACGACAAGCGTACAATCCGGAGCGGTCCGGGCTGTAGTTTTCCGCAGTTGTTCGAATGGGGCTGCCGGCCGGTTGGGATAGGCGTCCCCTGACAGATCCGGCGCAGCGGCCGGGTCGGGGTCCGCGTAGACGTTCGTCCCGACCAGTTTCACGGTCCCGGCTGCCGCTTCCTGTTTCCGCCGGGCAGCCTGCTGTCCGAGCAACCCGGACGCGAGGAAAGCTTCGGTGCCGCCGGATTGCTGCATATCCAGGAAGCGTGTCCATGCCAGCCGGATGAGCTGATCCGTCAGCTGTTCGACGAAATACGAACCGCCGGCAGGATCTGCCGTCAGGGCGGCGTGCGTTTCTTCCCGGATGATCAGCTGCATATTGCGCGCATAGCGTACGGATTGCCGGGTCGCTCCCGTCAGTCCGTTATAGGGGGTGACCGTCAGCCAGTCGGCCCCGCCTAGCACTGCCGAAAAGGCGCTGTTTCCTGCCCGCAGCAGGTTGACGTGCGGGTCGATCTTCGAAAAGGACCGCATCGAGGTTATTGCGCTTACCGGGACGGAAGGCGGTTCGCTGATTCCGTATGCGCTTGCGAACAGCTTCCAGAGCGAACGGAAGGCACGGAACTTTGCAATCTCCATGAAAAAATGGGTATCTGCCGCAAAACGGAAAAAGACCGTATCGGCGAATTGTTCGAAGTCCTCAGTCTTTTTCGCCCATTCCGCCGCCGCTGTCAGCGCGAATGCCAATTCCGTCACGCTGTCGGCACCTTCCATATGGATGTGGCAAGTATCGATCCCTATTTTGCGGAGCCCGCTGAATCCTTCCGGCAGCAGAGCTGGGTCGGCTTCACATAGCCCCTTCACCAGCATCCTCTTTTCCTGGCTGATCCGGTTGAAGACATCAAGGATCCGGTCTTCCTCATTCAACCGGAACCAGGCGATCGGTGTTTCCGTCATCAGCTCGGCAAGGCCATCGAGGGAGCCGCTGTCCCATTCGACCGGCTGCCCGCCGTCATAGTAGATTGCTTCATTCCCTTTGGCGAGCCCTTCATTCACAGCGGCGAGCCACTCATTGCCTGTCTGCCCTTCTGATCCTTGAGCGATCGTCCAGTCCGGCTGTAGCGGACGGATCGGTGCTTCGGCAGGACGTTCCGTGTACAGCAGATCCAGCTGGATGCCTTCAGGTGTCTCTGTTTGGAGCGTTTCAAGCGGTCTGCCTTTCAGTGACTTTACGGCTGCCTGTTCCCACTCTTCCAAAGAGGGCCGGCTGAAGTTCTGTTCTTTCATCGTATGTATAGCGGAATTGGTCATGTGTATCCCTCCCTGATAACTGTCTGCTTTCATTGTACCTGAAAACCGGCAGGATGGAAAAAACCCCCGCGTCCAATCTGCCGCTGGCCGTGGGGGTTGTATTCCTGCTTAGTAGATGGAAGTGGTTTCCGGGGAAACCGATTCGAGGATCTCCTTGACGCGTGCCAGGAAGTTCCCGGCAACCAGTCCGTCAAGTACACGGTGATCGAGCGACAGGCACAGATTGACCATGTCCCGAACAGCAATCATGCCGTTATCCATGACGACCGGCCGCTTGACGATCGATTCGACTTGAAGGATCGCTGCCTGCGGGTGGTTGATGATGCCCATGGACTGGACCGAGCCGAACGAACCTGTATTGTTCACTGTGAACGTGCCGCCTTGCATTTCTGCGGACGTCAGTTTACCGGAGCGAACCTTGCCGGCAAGTTCCGTGATCTCCCGTCCGATACCTTTGATCGTCTTTTCATCCGCCTGGCGGATGACCGGTACATACAAGGCGTCTTCCGTCGCGACGGCGATCGAAATGTTGACGTCTTTCTTCTGGACGATCTTATCTCCGGCCCACATCGAATTCATCATAGGGAATTCTTTCAGCGCCTGGGAAACCGCTTTGACGAAGAATGCAAAGTACGTCAAGTTGAATCCTTCTTTTTTCTTGAAGTCCGCTTTCAGGGAATCCCGGTATTGAACGAGCTGGGTTACGTCGACTTCGATCATCGTCCACGCATGCGGTGCTTCGTGGACCGATTTCAGCATGTTGTTCGCAATGGCGCGGCGGACACCCGTGACCGGGATTTCGATATCTCCCGCTGCTGTGGGAACGCTTGGTGCAACAGGTGAAGGCGCGGCAGGAGCAGCTGCGGCCGGCTGTTCAGTTGCCTGCGGCTGTGTCTCGGCTTGCGGCTGCGGCTTTTCACCGCTGTCGATGATCGCCTGGATGTCTTTCCGGGTGATCCGGCCGTCACGGCCGGAGCCGTCGACGAGCGACAGATCGATGTCGTGATCCTGGGAGAGGCGCAGCACTGCTGGTGAATAGCGACCGGCCGCTTTGCCTTTCTCCTTCTTCACTGGAGCTGCCGGTTTCTGGGAACCGGCTGCAGGCATTTCGTTGGCAGGCTCTTCCTTCGCAGGCTGTGCAGCAGGCTGTTCCGCTTCCCCGCCGCCTTCCGTTTCGATCTTGCAGACGATTTCCCCGACGGCGACCGTCTGTCCTTCTTCCACGATGATCTCTTTAATCGTCCCGGAGAAGGAGGATGGCACTTCCGCAGTTACTTTGTCGGTGTTCACTTCAGCAAGGGAATCATATTTTTCAACATGATCTCCCGGCTTTACGAGCCACTTCTCAATCGTACCTTCAGTGACACTTTCCCCGAGCTGGGGCATTGTAATCGATTCAATAGCCACTTGGTTCCCTCCGTCCTTGTTTAGAATTCAGCCAGTTCGCGCGCTGCTTTTTCGACTTTATCCGGATTGACCATGAAGAATTTCTCCATTGTCGGTGCGTATGGCATCGCCGGGACATCCGGTCCTGCCAGGCGCTGGATCGGCGCGTCGAGATCGAACAGGCAGTTCTCCGAAATGATCGCTGCCACTTCACTCATGACGCTGCCTTCCTTGTTATCCTCTGTGACGAGCAGGACTTTCCCTGTCTTCTTCGCCGCTTCGATGATGCCTTCCTTGTCGAGCGGATAGATCGTCCGCAGATCGAGGATATGTGCGGAGATACCGTCTTCCGCCAGCCGCTCGGCTGCCTGGAGGGCGAAATGGACACAGAGTCCGTATGTGATGATCGTAATGTCTTCGCCTTCGCGTTTGACATCCGCTTTCCCGATTTCGAGGACGTATTCCTCTTCCGGCACTTCACCTTTGATAAGCCGGTAGGCGCGTTTGTGCTCGAAGAACAACACAGGATCCTCATCTCGGATCGCCGCTTTCAGAAGTCCTTTTGCATCGTAAGGAGTCGACGGGATGACGATCTTCAAGCCGGGGGTGCCGGCGAACATCGATTCCACCGACTGGGAATGGTACAGCGCACCATGGACGCCGCCGCCGAATGGCGCACGGACGACGAGCGGGCAGGACCAGTCATTGTTGGACCGGTAGCGGATCTTCGCCGCTTCCGATACGATCTGGTTCACAGCAGGCATGATGAAATCCGCGAACTGCATTTCAGCGATCGGACGCATTCCGTACATCGCAGCACCGATCGCAACACCCGCAATCGCCGACTCGGCAAGCGGTGCATCGATTGCGCGGTATTCGCCGTATTTGTCGTACAGTCCTGTCGTCGCTTTGAACACGCCGCCTTTACGGCCGACGTCTTCCCCGATGACAAAGACGCTGTCGTCGCGTTCCATCTCTTCAGCCATCGCGCTTGTAATCGCATCAATATATGAAATGACAGCCATCAGTCGTTCCCTCCCTGTTCCGCATAGACATGACGGAGTGCATAGTCCGGCTCAGCATATGGAGCCTGTTCTGCGTAATCCGTCGCTTCGTTCACTTCTTTCATGACCCGGTCCGTGATCTCTTTACTGATTTCCTCTGTCAGCACACCCGACTCTTTCAGATAGGCTTCGAATTTCGGCAGAGGATCGAGTTTCCGCTCCGTTTCGAGCTCTTCCGCATCGCGGTACAGACGGTGATCATCATCTGAAGAGTGGGCAGTCAGCCGATAGCAGACTGCTTCAATCAGGCTTGGGCCGTCTCCGCGGCGCGCACGGTCAGCCGCTTCCTTAACGGCTGCGTAGACATCGAGCGGATCCGTTCCGTCTACAGTGATTCCCGGCATTCCGTAGCCTGCCGCACGGTCTGCGACGTGCTCACATGCCAATTGTTTCTCATACGGTACTGAGATGGCATATTTGTTATTCTCAACCATCACAATGGTTGGTAGTTTGTGAACACCCGCGAAGTTCATGCCTTCATGGAAATCTCCCTGGTTCGAAGAGCCTTCCCCGAGAGTCGTGAACGTGACGAAGTCTTCACCCTTCAACTTGCCGGCGAGAGCGACACCGACAGCATGGGGAAGCTGTGTGGTTACTGGAGATGAGCCGGTCAGTATGCGATTTTTCCGCTGACCGAAGTGTCCGGGCATCTGACGTCCGCCTGAATTCGGGTCTTCCGCTTTTGCGAATGCGGAAAGCATCAGATCTCTCGGTGTCATGCCGAAATGGAGCACGACGCCCATATCCCGGTAATACGGAGCAATCCAGTCCTTGCCTTTGTCCAACGCGAATGCAGCACCGATTTGCGCCGCTTCCTGGCCCTGGCAGGAAATGACGAACGGGACTTTCCCTGCACGGTTCAGCAGCCACATCCGCTCGTCAATCTTTCTCGCCATCACCATCGTTTCGTACATGTGCAAAACGTCTTCGTTTGAGAGCCCCAGCTCTTCATGGCGGTTCGTTGCCATCTTTTCTCCCCCTTTGGTTACATGTGAATCGCTTTGCCGTCGACTGCCAATGCCGCTTCCCCGATCACTTCGGAAAGGGACGGGTGCGGATGGACGGTATGTGCAATTTCCCAAGGTGTCGCATCGAGCACCATGGCAAGACCTGCTTCTGAAATCATGTCGGTCACACCTGCACCGATCATATGAACGCCGAGCACGTCATCGGTTTCGCTGTCGGCGACAATCTTGACGAAGCCGTCCGCTTTTCCGTTGACGAGTGCTTTGCCGACTGCCTGGAACGGGAACTTGCCGATCTTCACCACGAAGCCGCGCTCTTTCGCCTGACTTTCCGTGATGCCGACACTTGCCGCTTCCGGACTGGAATAAATACAGCGGGAAATCTTCTCGTACTCCATCGGTTCCGGAGTCTGGTTCGCGATATGTTCAATCGCTGCAATCCCTTCGTGGGAAGCGACATGAGCGAGCTGCAAACCGCCGATACAGTCTCCGATCGCGTATATATGGCTCTCTTTTGTCTGGTACGTCGGACGGGTCTTGATATACCCTTTTTCGATTTCGATATCGGTGTTCTCGATGCCGATCCCTTCCGTGTTTGCCTGACGGCCGACCGACACGAGTGCTTTTTCAGCGGTGAATGGCTGGATGCCTTCTGCTGTTTCGGCGGAAATCGTTATACTGTCTGCCGACTTCTCGAGTGTCTCTGGAAGCACTTTCGCACTTGTGACAAATCGAATCCCTTTTTTCTCGAGCAGTTTCTTCATCTCTCTTGAAATGTCGGCGTCTTCTGTCGGCAGGATCCGGTCCGCATACTCCACGACCGTCACGTCGACACCGAAATCGTTCAGCATCGAAGCCCACTCGATACCGATGACACCGCCTCCGATGATCAGCATCGAAGCCGGCAGTGACTCGAGGTTCAGTGCACCGTCCGAAGACAGGATCTGCTGTTCATCGAGCTCAAGACCGGGAAGTGTCCGCGGGCGGGAACCCGTTGCCAGGACGAGGTTTTTCAGGATAAGCATCTCGTTCTCTTCCCCGTTGTTCATCTCGACTGAGATCGTGCCGGGCATTGGTGAGAAGATCGAAGGTCCGAGCATCCTGCCGGTTCCTTCATAGACATCGATCTTACCTTTTTTCATGAGTCCTTGCACGCCTTTGTACAGCTGATCGACAATCGCCTGTTTCCGCTGCTGGACTGCCGAGAAATCCAGCGTGACGCCTTCAGTGTTCACTCCGAAACTGCCGGCTTTCTCTTTCGTCAGCTGATAGACTTCCGCGCTTTTCAGAAGGGCTTTGCTTGGGATGCAGCCTTTGTGCAGGCACGTCCCTCCAAGTTTCCCTTTCTCGACGAGTGCCGTCTTCAGCCCCAGCTGAGCAGATCGGATGGCGGCGACATAGCCGCCGGTTCCGCCGCCGAGGATTACTACATCATACTCTTGAGCCATTGAATACAGCCTCCTGTTCCCTGTAAGGATACATTTTCGGTTCTTCTTCGCCGGTAAGAACACGGATTGCCCCTTCCGCAAGGGCCTGCAATTCGTCTTCCCCCGGGTAGACCGCGACTTCGGCAATCCAGTCGACATACTTCCTGATCTCTTCCGTGAAAGACCTGCCATAAGCAAGTCCGCCCGTCAAAATGATTGCGTCTGCCTTGCCGCGCAGCACAGCTGCTGCACTGCCGATTTCCTTGGCCACCTGATAAGCCATGGCATCATATACTTTCTTCGCTTCCGTGTCTCCTGCCGCTATCCTTTTTTCGGTCTCCACCGCATCGTTCGTGCCAAGATAGCCGGTCATGCCGCCTTTGCCGACGAGCATCTCCATCACTTCCATCCGGTAGTATTTACCGGAGAAGCAAATATCGACCAAATCTCCCGCCGGCACAGTGCCGGCCCGCTCTGGGCTGAAGGGTCCATCTCCGTGAAGTCCGTTGTTAACGTCGATCACACGCCCGCAGTCATGGGCGCCAGCCGTGATGCCGCCTCCCATATGGACGACGATCAGTTTCAGTTCATCGTATTTTCGGCCGGTGTCAGCAGCGTATCGCCGCGCCACAGCCTTCTGGTTCAATGCATGGAAGATCGAATGTCGTTCAATTAGCCTGAAACCGGACAGCCTTGCGACCGGGGCCAGTTCGTCCACCACGACCGGGTCCACGATGTATGCCGGAATGCCGGCAGCATCAGCTATCTCATGAGCCAAAATGCCGCCGAGATTGGAAGCATGCTGGCCGGACACACCAGTCCGCAAGTCTTCCAGCATCGGCTCATTGACCGGGTAGGTCCCTCCTGAGATCGGACGAAGCAGGCCGCCGCGTCCGACAACTGCAGAGAGGGATTCTGGGTCAATTCCATTTAGTTCCAGTGCATGGACGATCAGCTCTTTGCGGAATTCATACTGCGCTGTGATAGCGGAAAATCGAGCGAGCTCTTCAGTTGAATGACGGATTGTTTCCTCCATCAGCAGGCGGTCATCCTCGAAAACGCCGATTTTCGTCGACGTCGACCCGGGGTTGATCGCCAGAATTGTTAGACCTGGAGCAGGCATGATGATTCCCTCCTTTTGCAGTACTCTTTAGCTGTAGTGATCAGCGGCGGGACAGCACGCTTTTTTCGTTCTGCAGGAATTGGTTGCGCGCTTTGGCAACACGTTCGATCCGTTCTTCTGCAAGACGGTCTGCCGCCACGTAAGATGGGATCCCGTCACGTTTCGAGATTGCGAAGATTTTTTCGATCGTCTGGTAAATTGTATCGACCTTTTTCAATGCACGCTCCCGGTTATAGCCATCGAGCTCATCTGCGACATTGATTACGCCGCCGGAGTTGATGACATAATCAGGTGCATAGACGATGCCCATCTCATGGATCTTGTCGCCGTGTTCCGGATTTTTCAACTGGTTATTAGCAGAACCTGCGATTACTTTCGCTTTCAGCTGCGGGATCGTCTCGTCGTTAATGACTGCGCCGAGGGCACAAGGAGAGAAAATATCCGCCTCCTGGCTGTAGATTTCGTTGATTCCCACTGCAGTGGCACCGAAGTTATCGACCGCACGCTGGACCGCTTCTTCGTTGATGTCTGTGACAATCAGTTTCGCGCCTTCCTTGTGAAGGTATTCGCACATTGTGTAAGCTACGTTCCCGACGCCCTGGACGGCGATCGTTTTGTCTTTTAGAGAATCACTGCCGAACGCTTCTTTCGCTGCAGCCTTCATGCCTTTGTAGACGCCGAGTGCCGTTACAGGAGACGGGTTGCCTGAAGAACCGAATTCTGCAGAAACCCCTGTCACATAGTCAGTTTCCAAATGGATCAGATCCATGTCCGCTTCTGTTGTGCCGACGTCTTCCGCTGTAATGTAGCGGCCGTTCAGTCCTTCGATGAAGCGGCCGAATGCACGGAACATTTCATCGTTCTTGTCCGTTTTCGGGTTGCCCATGATGACGGCTTTCCCGCCTCCGAGGTTGAGACCAGCTGCTGCGTTTTTGTATGTCATGCCGCGCGCAAGACGAAGTGCATCTTCGATCGCCTCTTCTTCGCTAGCATAAGTCCACATACGTGTTCCACCGAGAGCCGGTCCGAGCGTCGTATCATGAATGGCGATAAATGCTTTCAACCCTGTCGTTTTGTCCTGGCAGATCACAAGCTGTTCATAATCGTAAGTTTCCATGTATTTCATGATTTCCATTTGTAATTCCTCCAATTTATCGATCAGTTTTTACTTACAAGTAATGCTAGAGCCAATGAATGCAGTTTTGTTTCCGCACTGTCCGCTCTTGACGTGATGACGATCGGAGCCGAAGCCCCTTGTATGATTCCTCCGACTTTTGCGCCGGCGAAATAGGTGAGTGACTTATAAAGCATATTGGCTGCCTCCAGATTCGGCGCAACCAGGATGTCCGCGTTGCCTGCTGCCGGGCCGGAAAGGTTTTTGTGCTGCGCGGCTTCCAGCGATATTGCATTGTCCAGTGCAAGCGGTCCATCCACAATACAGTTTTCCAGCTGGCCTCGCTGATTCATCATCGTCAAGGCGGCAGCATCCAATGTCGCCTGCATCGCTGGATTGACTGCTTCGACTGCGGCAAGGGGAACGACAACCGGCAGTTCCAGGCCGCATGACCTCGCGACCGCAACCGCATTCCGGATGATCTGTGATTTGGTCTGCAGATCGGGCAGCAGGCTCATGGCAGAGTCCGTGAGATACAGAAGTTTTTTATAACCGGGTATTTCAAAAAGTGCCACATGCGACAAAATACCGCCTGTACGGAGCCCAGACTCTTTCCGGAGCGCCGCTTTCATCAGCACTGCGGTCGGCAGATTGCCTTTCATGAGCACTTGTGCTTCACCCTTCGACACGGCATCGACAGCCAGCTCAGCGGCCCGTGCCTGTCCCGGTGCCGCAATCAATTCCACGTCGGGGCTGCCGAGCAGTTCGGGACAGTTCTTTCGGATCTCCGCTTCAAGTTCCGCTTCGTCGCCGAACAGTTTGAACACTGCGAGCCCTTTAGAGACTGCATGCTGTACGGCTCCGAGCACATCCGGATCCGCAGCACAGGCAACGGCAGTGCATGGCCTGTCCGGCAGTGCAGCAGCCTGTGCCACGAGTTCAGCAAGTGTTTCCATAATGCCATCCCTTTCCATCAAATCAGTTTGTATTTTTCAAGCTTATAATAGAGGGAACGGAGCGAGATCCCGAGTTTGTCGGCTGTCGCGGCTTTCTGTCCGCCGTTCTCTTTCAGCGACGTCTGCAGCAAGAGCTTTTCATGGTCTTCCATGAGGGACGCGAGTGTCCGTTTCTCAGGAAGGACGGCACCGGAACCCGTCTCACTTCCTGACGACAGTGCGCGGGCGATATCATCTTCCCCGAGTTCGGAAGAACCCGTTTCCGACAGGATCATGGCTCGGCTCAGGACATTCTCCAGTTCGCGGACATTCCCAGGCCACTCATAGGACTGCAGGCGCTTCAGCGCGCCCTCCTTCAGTACGGTGACGGACATTCCGAACTCCTCGTTCAGCATCGCAAGCAGAACCTCCGCAAGTTTCGGGATATCCTCCGGCCGGGACCGCAGAGAAGGGATGCGGATGGACATCCTCGTCAGCTGGAAGTACAGTTCTTCGCTTAAAGTGCCCTCGTGAACTGCCCGCTCCAGGTTGGCGGAAGAGGAAGTGATGATGCGCACGCGCCCCTTTCCTGACGCACTCCGGGAAGTCAAGTAGGTCAGCAAGGCTCGCTGAACGGCTGGATCCAGCTCTGTTATTTCATCCAGGAATAAGGTGCCTGCAAGTTCATCGTCGCTGATCTGTGCCTGGATCCTCGACATTTCAACGGACTCCATTGACAGCGAGCTGCAGGATATGCGGATGAACTCCCCATCGCACCGTTTGCTGCCCGTGTGAATGGCATGGGCAAACAGTCCTTTTCCGGTGCCCGGCTCCCCTCTCAGCATGACGGGGATATCCGAGCCGGCGGAGATCTTCGCCTGGCCGACAGCAATATTCAAGTCTTCACTGTCGCCGATGATGTCCTCGAACGTATACGCCGACTCCAGCTCGCGGATATGGGCTTTCGCGTGATCGAGCTGTCTCATGAGACTCCTCATTTCGGTAATATCATGGATAACGCCGACGCTGCCTTTAACTTCCTTGTCCACGACGATCGGCGCGACATTGACGATCACTTCACGGTTATTCCCGCCGATCCGCATATTGACACCCCGCACCGGTCGTTTCGTCTCGAGGACCTTCATGTGGATACTTTCGCCCGAGCTGATGTCCGCTGTGGCCGGCTGGCCGATCACTTCCTTTTCCGTCAGCCCGGTCAATCGTGTATAGGCCGGATTGATAAGGATGCCGAGCCCCTTCGCATCGACAACGGAGATGGCGTCATCGCTGGAATGAATGATTGCTTCAAGCATCGTTTTCACACGCTTCAAATCGGTGATTTCCTCAGCAGTTTTGATCACACCGGATATATCTTTGAAGACAGCGAACGCTCCAGTTGCCGTTCCGTCAGCATCATGGATCGGATAACGGGAACAGAGCAGATCCAGTCCGTTCGGCAGCCGCATCGGAATATTGGAGACAGCTTCCCCGCTCTGCAGCACTTCCGATAACCCGGACGACGGAATGATAGCCGAGATCTGCCTGCCGACAGCCTCGCTCCCTGGAATGCCGAGCATTTTGGAAGCGCTATCATTAAAGAGAAGAATGAAGCCTTCCACATCGACAGAGATCATACCCTCTTCGACAGAATGGAATATTGCCTGATAGGCGGAAATGTCTGTCAGCGCTTTTTGCAAAGTCATTCAATATCCCTCGTTTCACCGTGCAATCTTTTGCATTTCTCATTCATCATACCGCATCTTCTCCGTCTTGACAATCCTAGAACAGCGGGTAAAATGAAATACGATCGGAGGAGATCGTATGGCCCGTTTAGCTGCCTTCATAGTGCTGATCATACCGGGCATTGCAGCAGCTCTTGGCATTAAGCTGATGCGAGATGCCCTGTTCGGCGTCTTATTCAGCCCCTTTCCGTACATATGGCTGCAATTTGCTGCTGGCTTCCTGCTCCTCGCGGCCGGTATCGGTTTTTTTGCCGGATTCCTGTTCAGAAGGGATCAGCGAAAAGGCAGGATCCAGAAAAAGAAACGTTAACAGTAAAAAACAGTCACGGCCGGTCATAACGCGACCGGCCGTGACTGTTTTTTTGAATACGCCGTCTTCAAGGACGGAATCGCCCAGGATAATCAGTGATCCAGCCGCTTACATAGTCGGGCGGCTTCCGGACGAACGGTTCTGTGCCTTCCACGCCGTACACCCGTATCGGTTTGCCGGCCTCCTGCCAGTGCGGTTCATAGGTATCCGTCAGCATCCTTTTGTGAAAATGGAAAGCATCGGCAGCCGGGTAGTCGGACAGCATATTTTCCTTCAGCGCCGATTTCTTCAGCAGCAGGGCGCACTCGACATCAGGTGTCAGCTGCTTTACCCTGACGATCAGTCCGTAGTCAAAAGTGGAGATGTGGAAATCTGAGAGAACACCGAGCTGCCCCAGCAGAGCGGGCAGACATTCCGGACGTTCAGCTACCGTCTCTTTCAGCTCGATGTTCAGGCTGACGTTATGCATCAGAGCGAAAGTCAAAACGGAGGACAGACTCGGGATGCGGTATCCGGTAACCCTCCGTGTCCAGCGCCTGCCAACACGCAATGTCCGGATATCGGCAGCAGAGAGCTCAGAGATCCGTTTTCTTACACCTGCGAGCCTCGTCAGATCTTCATCATGTATTACAAAAAACACGCCGTCCTCTGACTGCTGGACGTCCAGCTCGATTCCGTCCGCCCCTTCTTGCACTGCGCCTTCAAACGCCCTCATCGTATTTTCAAAATAAGTTCCGGATGCACCGCGATGCGCATAGACATGCGGTCTTCCTTTTCCCGTCATGCGCCGGACCCCTCCCTCAAGCTGGTAATCAGATGTTGAGCACCCCACCCGTCAGTTCGAACACCCCTTTTGTGGAGGAAGTGAGGACAGATACCCTCGTGCCAACCTGGATGGTGACACCTGCATTTGCCTCTTTCGTCACTTCAATCTGCGGACGGACCGCTGTCTTCAGCATATGAAGTTTCTTCTGAATCAGTTCATCGAGCAGGAGAATCTCATCTTGACTATTCCGGATCGTCTGCCGGATCTTCTCATACGCTTCTGCTTGTGCGCCTGCCAGCTTGTCCGCTCCGGCCTCCAGCGGTTCAACATGGGCTTCCAGCGTGCCGATTTGGTGCTGCATGTCTTTAATGGACTGGGCGAGCTGCTGGATTTCGATTTGTAGCCCTTCCTTATCGACCCCTTTGGCGATCAAGACCGTATTCCGCTCGTGCTGGTTGCCGGCGGTCGCGCATTCGATCCGGTACATCCCTTCCGTCCTGCCGCCGATGATTCTGCCTTTCAGACGATCGACAAAGACATAATCGGCAACTACTTCGCTTCCGAGAAGGTATAAGCCCGCCTGTACCGTCTGTGCATAGAGAATACAGTCATTCGCATGCTTAATGAAAATTGTGCCGCTCGCCTCCAACACGGTCGACCCGCCGCCGAAGATGCCGCCCTGAATATAGATATCCGCCTGCTCCGAACGGATCTCTTTCGCATTTGTGACCCCTTCCATTGCGCCGACAGAGACATCCCCTGTTGCAATCACGCTGTATCCTGCCAGGACGGTGCCCGAAATGACAACTGTGCCGTCAAACTGAACCGAACCGGTTTCCGGACCGACATCCCCGTCGATCACAAGCTGGCGGCCGACCCCGACGGTACCGTTTTGGAATTGCAGCACGCCGCCATGGGCTGCCCTCAGAATGATCTTGCCATGTTCTTCGGTTTCCTCGACGGACTTCCGGTCATAGAACAATTTGGTATCCAGTCCGCGCTTGCCCGGTATTTCGCTCCCGTAGACATCCATGCCTGCTGTGCCTTCTTCCGCAGGGATCTTCTCTCCCAGCCAGTCGCCTTTTTTGACAGGTGTCACGAAATTCATCTCATAATAGTTGGCAGATCCATCTTCCCGGATAACCGGTCGTCTTTCAGGTGCTTCTATGTATCGTGCCTCTGCGTCTTTTCCTTTTAACGGCGCAGTCCCTTCCGCGGCGAGAAATGTCTGTCGCGGACGGATGGAAACCCAATCGATATCTAGACGGCCTCCCGTAATATGTGCATCGTCCAGCAAAGCGTCCAAATAACCAGGAAGCGCTTTCATACGTTCGTCCAGCTCTTCTGCTGTCAGAAGGATTTCCGCTTCAACTTTCATGTTATCGTTTGAAACAGTAAGGATAATTTCCGGAGAATACGTTCCAATTTCCGTCTTTGTGTCAACTGTCGACAATGCGCTCCGCAGCTCAGGGAACGACGTAATCCTCAACCGCGGCAGCTGCTGGGTCACCTGATCGAACGATTTCAGCGGGAATCCTTTTTTCTTAGTAAACAGGGCGACTGTATCGTTTTCGAGTGTCAGGGTGATAAAATCATTTTCAAACAGCATCTGGTCCACCTCTCTTCTATTCCATTATAGGCTGTACCAGCAGATTGGAAATAGGCGTTTTGTCCGCACTTCTCGCCTTTCATTATGCAGTATCTTTTGTGTATTGCAACTTATTACACTGTCATGTACGGCCTCCCTTACAGAATGGGAATAAAGAAAAAAACTGTCCGTTGAAGTCGGAATTCCAACTTCAACGGACAGCCTGATGACTCAGCTCGCCATATGTTCGATACGGATCTTATCCGCAATCATGGCGATGAATTCGCTGTTCGTCGGTTTGCTTTTCAGATGATGAACTGTGTAACCGAACGTCTTCGAGATCACATCGTAATTGCCGCGGTTCCATGCCACTTCGATCGCATGCCGGATGGCGCGTTCGACACGGGATGGGGTCGTCTTGTACTTTTCAGCAATCTCCGGGTAGAGGATTTTCGTGACGGCACCAAGCAGATCATGATCGGCGTAGACCATCTGGATCGCTTCCCGTAAGTATGAATAGCCTTTGATGTGTGCGGGAACCCCGATCTCCTTGATGGTGGAGGTGATCGCCGTATCGAGCATCTTCTGCGACACGGCTTCCTGTTCCTGCGGGGACGGCTGCACAGGCTGCTGCGCTTTGGCTGGTTTTTGAATCCGGGCTGCCTGGAAGATCTGATTGACGAGCTGTTCGAATTCGAACGGTTTCAGCATGAAGTACGATGCCCCGAGACCGGCCGCCTGTGTCATGACATCTTCCTGACCGAACGCAGTCAGCATGATGATCTTCACGTCCGCCAGTTTCTCCTGCGACCGGATTGTTTCAAGAACAGCGATTCCATCCAAGTATGGCATGATAATATCAAGGAGCAGTACATCCGGTACCGTCTCTTCCAGGTTCTGCAGGCAGACTTTACCGTTTTGTGCAGTCCAGATGATTTCAATTTCAGGATGCTGCTCAAAATACGCGTTCATTGTTTTCACGAGTTCTTTGTTATCATCAGCAATTGCAACTGTTATTTTTCCCATTTCCTTATTTCCCCCTTAGATTCCCCTAAATTGTTTCCTGCAATGTCCTGTTCCCTAGGCTAATTTTTTCGACAAAACTTCCCCAGTTCCTTCATTTTCGGGGAAAATGAACCGTTAGACATACGGTTTCTTCTTATTTCGACGGGTTTCGTCTAATTTTTACAATTTTATTAAAAAAAGAAACCAGCCGGATGATCCGACTGGTTTCCGCGATTAGTTTTTACTCTGTTCCGTCATTTTGCCGAGGAATAGACCGGCTCCTTTTTCAGGCTGATCGACAAACATATGTGTCACAGCACCGACAAATTTGCCATCCTGGATGACAGGACTGCCACTCATCCCCTGCAGGATGCCTCCTGTCTTTTCAAGCAGCCGCTTGTCTGTCAAAGTGAACAGAAACGAATCCGGGGATTTTTCCGTGATGGTAATTGAAAATGACTCGACTTTGGTCCCTTCGATCGTTGTCAGGATTTCCGCCGGTCCTGCCGCCAATTCTCCCGGCTGCATAACTTCCATCGGTTTCGTCAAGACTTCATTATAAGAAGCGTTCCATTTACCGAAAATACCGACCACACTATTGGTCACGATGGTGCCGAGTGTCTCGTTCTGATCGAGGATGGAAGAGATCTTATATCCTGGATGTCCAGGCGAACTCTTTTTGATCTGTTCAATTTCCGACAAGTAGATCGAGCCGCTCGTGAAATCTGGCGCACTGTTGAACGAGCTGTCGATGATCTGATGACCAAGTGCCCCATACGTCTTACCCTCAAGATCGACGTAAGTCAGCGTACCTGTTCCTTCGGTCGTATCCTTCAGGAAAGACAAAGTCCGCTTGAACGTAAGGCCGTCCGTTTCAACCGGCAGTTCTTTGCCTTCCCGCTGCACTGACAGGGCAACTGTCTCTCCGTTTTGCAGCGAGGAGATCTGCTCGGTCAGCGTGTTAAGGGAATGTACCGGAGTTCCATTGACATCGGTGATCCGGTCACCCGCCTTCAGAACCTGCCCTTTCCCCGATAACGGGAGCTCGCTGGTTACATACACGCCAGCAAGAGTCAGCTGGATGCTGATCGAATTACCCATCGGGATGATGGATCCTGAGGCGAACGCTGCCACGGACTGCGCAAAGAACAAAAGAACTGCCGCAACAGACGCCATGAAAAGTCTCAGCTGTCTATTCCATTCCATATGCCACCTCCTTCACAGTGGGATTACCTTTAGATTGTCCGTTCCCGGTCGGGTTATGAAAGGGTAAAACATGCAATGGAGGAATGGAAAAAGCGCCGGACGGATTCCGGCGCGAAGAAATTATAGAAGGGTTGTTTTCCTGGCATCTGCGAGCTGCAGCAGTTCCTCTGCATGGCGCAGGGTGAGCGGTGTCACTTCAGCACCTGAGAGCATTCTGGATAGTTCTTTCGTTCGATCTTCCGCCATCACGTCCTGGATGGATGTCCGTGTCCGCTCTCCCGTCACTTCTTTTTGAATGAGGTAATGGTGATCCGCCATCGCAGCTACTTGAGGCAGATGGGATATACATAACACTTGGGAATTCACGGCGACCATGGCGATTTTTTCGGCAATCGCCTGGGCGACACGGCCGCTGACACCGGTGTCCACTTCATCAAAAATGATGGACGTAATGCCCTGGTGCTTGGAGAAAATCGTTTTCAGGGCGAGCATGACGCGCGAAAGTTCCCCGCCTGAAGCGACTTTAACCAGCGGCTTCATCGGTTCCCCGACGTTCGTCGAAATATAGAACGCCACATCATCGAACCCATTGTAATCGAAGACCCCGGCTTCTTTCCGCTCAATCCGGACTTGGAATACGGCTTTCTCCATATGCAGCTGCCGGAGCTGCTCCATAATAGCAGACTCGAGCATGCCAGCCGACTGTTTCCGGATTTCCGACAGTTCGCCCGCTTCAATTTCTAAATCCGCACGCAGATGTTCAAGCCGCTGCTGCTCTTTTTCAAGGCGGCCGTCCCGATTGATAAGTTCATCGAGCCGGTCTGCGATTTTGTCACGGTACTGCAGGATCTCTTCAATGGAAGCACCATATTTCCGTTTCAGCGACACAATGAGGGCCAGCCGGTCTTCCACCGTTTCCAGACGCGTCGGATCGAATTCCATTTCATCGATCATCCCTTTGATGTCGTGGGCGACGTCCTGTAGCGTGTAGAAACTTTCACCTGCTGTTTCTGCCAGTGTGCTCAATTCCTTGTCAACTGTTGCGGCGTCTTCCAGGTCACTCATCGCATTCCCGAGAAAGTCGAGGGCATGTGAGTCCCCTTGCAGAGCATCATACGCATTATTCAGCCTGTCGAACAGTCTGTTGAAATGCTGAAGTTTCAGCCGCTCCCCTTCCAGAGCTTCCTCTTCGCCGTCCTGCAGTGCTGCTTCGTCAAGCTCCCGCAGCTGGAAGGAGTATAGGTCAATACGCTGAGCGATCTGCTGCTCATTCTCGGAAGCGAGGTTCAGCTTCTTTTTGAGTTTGACGAAGTCCTCAAACAGATCCATGTAACTTTTCATGGCCGCTTTGAACGACTCTCCTGCAAAAGCATCGAGCAAGTGGATATGCTGTTTCTGATGCATAAGCTCTTGGTTCTCGTGCTGTCCATGGATGTCGATCAGCTGCGATCCGAGTTCCCGTAAAATTGCGATGGTGACAAGCTTCCCGTTCACACGGCATGTCGTCTTGCCGCTCTGGTTCAGCTCCCTCTGAAGGATAATCGTGCCGTCTTCTGCGTCGATTCCGAATTCGGTGAGTTTGCTGAAGACCGGATGATCCACTGATGGAATTACGAACATCGCTTCAAGTTCCGCTTTCTTCGTTCCATGACGAATGAATTCAACGGACCCCCTGCCGCCTGCCACCAGCTGAACAGCATCGATGATGATGGACTTCCCAGCCCCCGTCTCACCTGTAAGGACGGTCAGTCCTTCTTCGAACGGGACATGAAGCTCTTCTATGATGGCGAAGTTTTTAATCGAGAGTTCACTTAACAAGGGATGCTCCCCCTTCCTTACAGCATTGCCAGTAAGCGGTCCCTCACGGATTCCGCTCCGTTTTCCGTTCGGCAGATGATCATACACGTATCATCTCCGCAGATTGTACCGAGCATTTCACTCCACTCCAGGTGATCGATCAGCGAACCGACTGCATGGGCATTGCCCGGCAATGTTTTCAGCACAAGGAAATGACTGGCTCCGTCCATACTGACGAACGCGTCGGTCAGCATCCGGCGCAATTTGCTCTCGACATTGACCTGGGGTGCTGCAGGCAGACTGTACTTGTAGCGTCCGTCCTGCAACGGTGTCTTGAACAGATGGAGTTCTTTAATATCCCGGGAGACCGTCGCCTGTGTGACGTCGACGCCCGCTTGTTTCAAGGCATCCACCAGCTGATCCTGTGTTTCAATCTCGCGTGATGTGATGATCTCCCGTATCCGGAGATGCCGCTGCCCTTTGTTCATGTCCATCCCTCCACATCCGGCTGCACGTTTTTTTCAAAATGGCCTATTTGGGAAAGGCCAATTAGTCCCGAAGTGCGGTGTGTGCTTCTTTTGTCAGCCGGTTAAAGTCGTCTTTTGTAAATTCAGTCGTCGGTGTCCCGCAGGAAACCAGATGGAAAAGGAACTCGATATTCCCTTCTCCTCCGGTCACAGGTGAGTATGTCATATCCTTCAGGCTGAATCCTTCCCTGGCTGCGAAATCGGACACATGCTGGAGTACTTGCACATGGACCGCCGGATCACGTACTATACCTTTCTTCCCGACATTCTCCCTGCCGGCCTCGAACTGGGGCTTCACAAGCGCAATAACATCCCCGCCCGGCATCAGGATTTTCTTGAGCGGCGGCAGGATCAAGGCCAGGGAAATGAACGATACATCGATCGTCGCCATGTCCGGAAGCCCTTCGGTGAACAGATCGGGTGTCGCATACCGGAAGTTGCACTGCTCCATGACAGTCACCCGTTCATCCGAACGGATTTTCCACGCAAGCTGATTCGTGCCCACGTCGAGCGCATAACAGCGGGAAGCACCGTTCTGCAGCGCACAATCAGTGAAGCCCCCGGTCGAGGAGCCGATATCAAGCATGATTTTCCCTTCTGCTGTGACATCGAACGCTTCCAGGGCCCGCTCCAGTTTCAAACCGCCTCTGCTGACGTATTTCAATGTCTTCCCCTTCACTTGAAGAGGAAGCGATGATTTTATCTTTTCTCCGGGCTTGTCCATACGCAGTTCGTTCGAAAAGACAAGTCCTGCCATGATTGCCCGTTTCGCCTGTTCTCTCGTCTCAGCAAGACCCCGCTGGACAAGAAGTACGTCAACCCGCTCTTTCGGATCCGGATTGCTCATCGGAGTTCCTTCTTGCGCTGCTGAACAGCAACCGCATCGGCAGTCATATCTGCGAGAACGCCCGGCGTCATACCGATTTCCGCGAGGAGCGCGTCCACGTCCCCGTGCTCGATGAACTGATCAGGAATCCCCATCCGGTAGATCGGCGCCGCCACTCCGCGGTCATCTGCATATTCTAGAACTGCACTGCCGAATCCTCCGGCAAGAACTGCCTCTTCAACCGTGATGATCGGTTTCCCTGAGTCGAACAGTCCGTCCAGCATCTCATGGTCGAGCGGCTTGATGAACCGTGCATTTACGATACTGACGTCAAGCCCCCGTTCAGCAAGCAACTCTCTCGCTTCGAAAGCCATTGGAATCGTAGTTCCGAACGTGAGAATAGCCGCATCTTTTCCTTCGGCAAGTATTTCCCATGAACCGATCGGCAGCACCTTCAGTTCGTCATCCATCGGAATTCCGAATCCATTCCCTCTCGGATAGCGCATCGCAATCGGGCCGCCATCGTAAGCGATTGCAGTATTCACCATATGCTGCCCTTCGTTTTCGTCCTTCGGCATCATGATGACCATGTTGGGCACGTGTCTGAGGAATGCGATATCGAACACACCCTGATGCGTCTCGCCGTCTGCTCCTACAAGGCCCGCACGGTCGATGCCAATGAAAACATTCAAGTTTTGACGGGCGATGTCATGGACGACCTGATCGTAGGCACGCTGCAAGAACGTCGAATAGATCGACAGAAACGGTTTCATGCCCTGCGTCGCCATTCCGGCTGCCATTGTGGCAGCATGCTGCTCCGCAATCCCCACATCATAGAAACGTTCCGGGAATTCAGCAGCGAATCCTTCCAATTTGGAACCGACCGGCATGGCAGGCGTGATGACCGCAACACGCTTGTCCTTCCGGGCGATCCGTGCGACTGTCGCAGCCACCAGACCACTCCATGACGGGCCTTTTGCCGGAGATTTCACAAAGTCTCCAGTCTCGATCTTGTAAGGACCTGTTCCATGCCATGTACCGATCTTATCGTTTTCCGCCGGGCGGTACCCTTTCCCTTTCTTCGTAATGACGTGGAGAAGGACAGGGCCTTCCATTTTTTTTGCATAGAGGAGGTTGCGCTCCAGTTCAGCGAAATCATGTCCGTCGATCGGGCCGAGATACGTGAAGCCGAGCTCCTCGAAAAAGACGCCTGAGACAACCAGGTATTTCAGACTGTCTTTCAGACGTTCGGCGAGAGAAGCCATTTTACCTCCGACAGCCGGTATCTTCTTGATGAGGTCTTCCACATCGTCTTTCACGCTGTTATACTTGCCGGCTGTCCGGAGCTTCCCAAGAATCGAATGGAGTGCACCGACATTCGGCGCGATGGACATTTCATTGTCGTTTAGGATGACGATCATATTCGTCTTCTCATGGCCGATATGGTTCAGGGCTTCGAGAGCCATCCCGCCAGTCAGGGCACCGTCCCCGATGATCGGGATGACATGATTATGCTCCCCTTTAATATCACGGGCTGCAGCCATCCCCATCGCTGCGGACAGGGATGTTGAACTGTGCCCGGTCTCCCAAACATCGTGCTCGCTTTCATTCATCTTCGGGAATCCGCTGAGCCCTTTGTACTTCCGTAATGTGTCAAATTCGCCTGCGCGGCCTGTCAGGATCTTATGAACATATGCCTGATGGCCGACGTCCCAGATGAATTTATCCGCCGGACTGTCAAAATACTTGTGAAGAGCGATGGTCAGTTCGACGACCCCAAGGTTCGGTCCGATATGGCCGCCCGTCACGGAACATTTGTTGATAAGGAATTCCCGGATGTCCGCTGCCAGCTCTTCCATTTGTTCTGTATTCATGTTTTTAATATCCGATGGACTGCTGATCTTTGTAAGATCCATCTCTATCACACACCTTCATTAAGTTAATCCCTCTGTCTTCGGCTAAGTGCTCCTAGTATATCAAGAACCGCCAGAACAGTACCATTTAGACGACTCGCTTCATGCCTTGCGTTCGATGATAAAATCGGCGATGTCCGCAGTGAGGCAGTCCGTCAGTCCCGCCTGCCGGAGAGCTTCCTTGGCGCGGCGGTGATGGTCGGCAAGTTTGCCGGCTGCACCTTCGAGACCGAGAAGCGCCGGATACGTGCTCTTTTCGCTTTCCGTGTCTTTGTTGGCCGTTTTGCCGAGTTGTTCTGTCGATGCGGTGACGTCCAGAATGTCATCTTTGATCTGGAAGGCAAGACCGATATTACGTGAGAAACTGCGGAGCGCACTCAGCGTATCGTCGGATGCATGCGCCAGGAGCGCGCCGCTTTCGACGCAGCACGACAGCAGTGCGCCAGTCTTCGAATTATGAATCGTCTCAAGCTCCTCCAACGTCAGTTTCTTGCCTTCGCCCTCCATATCAAGTATCTGTCCGCCGACCATCCCTTCGGCTCCTGACGCCCTGCTGACAGAACGAAGGATGCGGATCATGGTTTCTGAATCGGTACTGCGCAGGGTTGAGAGTTCTTCGAAAGCGAGCGTCTGCAGTGCATCGGCTGCGAGCACGGCAGCCGCCTCCCCGAACACGACATGGTTCGTCGGGTTGCCGCGTCTGAAGTCGTCGTTATCCATGCAGGGCAGGTCATCGTGGATGAGGGAATATGTATGGATCAGCTCAATGGCACCTGCGACACGGATGGCGTCTTCCGATGCTTCGCCGAGGTCCTCCAAAACCGCAAGAACAAGCAGCGGACGGATCCGTTTGCCGCCCGCGTCCACTGAGTATGCCATCGCTTTGCGCAAGGTTTCCGGGATATCCTTCTCCTCAAAGAGCCGGTCAAAGTGAGTATATAAAAGAGGCAGTTTTTCCTCCATGAACTGTTTCAGTCGTTCATTCACCCGTATTCTCCCCTTTCGCCGGATCGAACGCAGCCGTCTCACCTGTTTCGTCGACAATCGTTATGAGCTGTTTCTCAGCATGCTGGAGCTTTTGCTGACAGAATGCTGAAAGCTCCATCCCCTGCTTATACAGCGAAATCGAATCCTCCAGCGGAACGTCACCTGTTTCGAGCTGCTGGACGATTTTTTCCAACTGCATCATCGCTTCTTCGAACTTCATCGATTCCGTTTCCATTCATGATTCCTCCTTGTTCTGTGTCAGTGATCGGATTTCCGCAGTCGCCTTCCCATCCTGAAGCGTAATGTGCACGGTATCGCCAGGTGACATGTCGTCCACGGTTTTCACCATGCGGCCGTCTTTGTAGAGGATGGAGAACCCGCGGTCCATCACGTTCAGCGGATTGAGGGCCTGCAGCATCCGCAGGCGGGAGATATACTGTTCCTGTTTCCTGCCTGAAATAAGGCTGATCGCCCTTGTCAGCCGTTCCTCCGCAGAGACAGTTTCCTTCAGACTGTTCTGCAGAAGGATGAGGGGAGAGACGTATTGGAGGCGAGACTGCCAGTGCTCCGCCTGCTGATTTTTACGATGCAGCAGCTCGTTCCGGCTGCGGACGAGGCGTTCGTCGAGCAACGCCTGTTTTTCGGTGAAGGGCCTGTACAGCCTGTCCGGGTAGGCAAAAGGATAGGCGCTCTGCAGCCTGCTCAGCCGTTTTTGTTCACTTTGGAGCCGGGACGCCAGGAACCTGTAGATGACCCGCTTCCTGTCCAGAATCCGACCCGCAAGCTCTTCCCGGGCGGGTACTGCCATTTCAGCAGCTGCCGTCGGTGTCGGTGCCCGGTGGTCGGCTACAAAATCTGCGATCGTCGTATCCGTTTCGTGTCCAACCGCGCTTATCGTCGGAATGCGGCAGGAGAACAGGGCGCGGGCCACCGCCTCTTCGTTGAATGCCCATAAGTCTTCAATCGATCCGCCGCCCCGTCCGACGATGAGCACATCGATGTCCGTCCGCCTGCCCGCCTGCTCGATCGCTTCGACGATGGACGGGACAGCCTGGCGTCCTTGTACAGCCGCCGGGAAGAGGATGATTTCAGCCATCGGGAACCGTCGGCCGATTGTCGAGCATATATCCTGGAAGGCTGCACCCGATTTCGCCGTTACAACGCCGACTTTTCCCGGAATCCAAGGCAGCGGCTGTTTCCAGCGCGTGTCGAACAAGCCTTCTTTGCCCAGCTGCTCTTTCAGTTGTTCATACGCCAGGAACAGTGCACCGATCCCGTCCGGCTCCATCGTCTGGACATACAGCTGGTACTGGCCGCTGCTTTCGTAGACATTGACATCCCCGGTGATCAGGACATTCATGCCGCTTTCCGGCCGGAATTGAAGCTTGCCCGCGCTGCCGCGGAACATGGCTGCCTGGATCCGGCTCTTGTCGTCTTTCAAGGTGAAATAGATATGGCCGCTCGGATGCAGTTTCACATTCGACAGTTCGCCTTTGATATATACATTCCTTAAATGGCGGTCGGCGTCGAACTTTCGTTTGATGTACTTCGTCACTGCCTGGACGGTCAAGTATGGATTGCTGGCCAAGTCGTTTCCCTCCCCGCGTATAAAAAGCTGTCTCTTCTAAAAGAAACAGCAGCCTCGTTCTCTATGTAACGGCTGGATCAGCCATTTGTCGATATATACTTACTGCATGTCCGTGTGGCGCTTTTCAGCGTGTTCTTCAGGAGCATTGTCACGGTCATCGGACCGACGCCGCCCGGCACCGGTGTTATTGCGCCCGCTTTCTCCCTGACGCTTTCGAAATCGACGTCTCCGCAGCGTTTCCCATTCTCGTCCCGGTTCATGCCGACATCGATCACGACGGCCCCCTGCTTGACGTAATCAGCGGTGATGAATTTCGCCTGGCCGATCGCCGCGATCAGGATGTCCGCCTGCCGGGTGAACGATTCCAGGTTCTCTGTCTTCGAGTGGCAGTAGGTGACGGTGGCGTCCTGCTGGAGCAGCAGCTGTCCCATCGGCTTTCCGACGATATTGCTGCGCCCGAGGATGACGGCATGTTTGCCTGCAATCCCGACGCCTGTCTGTTTCAGCAGCTCCATGATGCCTGCCGGCGTACAGGAAATGAACGAATCCTGCCCGATGATCATCTTCCCGACATTTTCAGGATGGAACCCATCGACGTCCTTCTTCGGGGAGATCGCCTGGATGACTGCACTTTCATCGATATGCGGCGGCAAGGGAAGCTGCACGAGGATGCCGTGGATAGACGGATCCCGGTTCAGCCGGTCCACCGTATTCAGCAGCCCCTGCTGGCTGACCGTTTCCGGCAGTTCGATAAGCTCGGATCTCATACCCGCCGCCAGACTTGCTTTCTGTTTGTTCGTGACATACGTGCGGGATGCCTGGTTGTCGCCGACAAGCACGACGGCGAGTCCCGGACGGCAGCCCCTTTCGATGAGGCGGTCCGTGTCTGCCTTGATCTGTCCTCTGATTTGTTCACTGATCGCTTTCCCGTCTATTATCCTTCCGGTCAAACGCGTCACATCCTTTGCTGTTCAAACTTCGAGAGTACCCCGTTCACGAATTTGCCTGATTTTTCATCGCCGAACGTCTTGCACAGTTCGATGGCTTCATTCACTGCCACCTTGTGCGGAACGTCTTCGTTATATAAGATTTCATAACCCGCCAGGCGGAGGACCGTCCGTTCGATCTTCGGAAGACGGTCCAGTGACCAGTTTTCCAATTTGTCAACAAGCGCCTGATCGATTTCTTCCTTATGCTCGATCGTCCCTTTGACGAGAGACTCATAAAAAGGGTCAACCGGCCCTTCGATAATATAGCTGATCGCTTCTTCTGCAGGCAATCCTGTCCCATCGAGCTGGAAAAGAGTCTGCACCGCTTTTTCTCTAGCTTCTCTTCGTTTCATACAAATGGTCTCCTTCGTTACTTGTCGATTAGGCTTAATCATAGCACATCTGCTGCATGAAGATACAGTCGGAAACGGCAAAAGCACCATCCGCAGATGATGCTTTCGCTCGTTCGGCCCTTTATTGGATCTGTTCTGAGCGGATGCCGGTTACGTGGACATTGACTTCTCCCGCTTCAATCGATGTCATATGGAAAACGGCTTCGCGGATTTTCCGCTGCACGTCCGCTGCGACCTGCGGGATCAGCTCTCCCTTTTCCGCTACACAATAGACGTCGATGAGGAGACGGTTGTCCGCCCACTCTGTTTTGACGCCTTTGCCGTGCATGACTTTCCCGAATTTCTCGGCCACTCCGGTTGCAAAGTTCCCGGAAGTCATCGCGATCCCTTCCACTTCCGCAGTTGCGATACCTATGATCACTTCAAGCACTTCAGGCGCCAGTTCGATTTTTCCGAGGCTTGCCTGTGCTGAAGGATTCGCTTCGATGAAAGCAGTTTGTTTCTCCGACATGTCAGTTCGCCTCCTATCCCGGTTGGTTGGTCTCAGTCGGTAGTCATGACATCATACTTCTCGAGGAATTTCGTATCGAAATCGCCAGACTTGAACACTTCATGATCCATCAGTTTGTAATGGAAAGGAATCGTCGTCTTAACACCTTCTACGACGAACTCATCCAGTGCTCGTTTCATCCGCGCAACTGCTTCTTCCCTCGTATCTGCGTGGACGATGAGCTTTGCTACCATGGAATCGTAGAACGGCGGGATCTTATATCCCGGATAGACAGCCGAGTCAACACGGACACCGAAACCGCCCGGTGCCAGATACATGTCCACGACACCAGGGGACGGCATGAAGTTCTTCTCCGGATTTTCGGCATTGATCCGGCACTCGATCGCCCAGCCGTTGATCTTGATATCTTCCTGTTTGAAAGCAAGTTCCTCGCCGGCCGCCACTTTCAGCTGCTGCTGGATGAGGTCGATGCCGGTGATCATTTCGGTGACGGGGTGCTCTACTTGGATCCGTGTGTTCATCTCCATGAAGTAGAACTTCTTGTTGACATGATCGAAGATGAATTCGACTGTACCGGCTCCGCGGTAGTCGACCGCTTCGGCCGCTTTTACCGCAGCTTCACCCATCTCCTTGCGGATGGCGGGTGTCAAAGCGGGTGAAGGTGCTTCCTCCACAAGTTTCTGCATCCGGCGCTGGATCGAGCAGTCGCGCTCTCCGAGATACAGTGTGTGGCCATGCTTGTCCGCGAGCACCTGGATTTCAACGTGGCGGAATTCTTCGATGAACTTTTCCAAATAGACACCCGGATTGCCGAACGCTGCGGCCGCTTCCTTCTGTGTCATCTTGATGCCTTTTTTCAGTTCTTCGGCGTCACGTGCTACGCGGATCCCTTTTCCGCCTCCTCCGGCAGTCGCCTTGATGATGACCGGGAAGCCGATCTTCTCAGCAACAGTAAGCGCTTCCTCTTCGTCGGCAACGATCCCGTCAGACCCAGGCACGATCGGGACCCCTGCAAGACGCATTGTTTCACGCGCAGCGTCCTTCGCGCCCATGCGTGCGATCGATTCGGACGTTGGCCCGATGAATTCGATGTTCACTTCTTCACACATTTCTGCGAAACTCGCATTCTCTGCCAGGAATCCGTAGCCCGGGTGGATGCCGTCGCAGTCCGTCATCTTGGCTACGCTGATAATGTTGGAGAAATTCAAGTAGCTGTCTTTCGATAATTTCGGTCCGATGCAGAATGCCTCATCGGCAAGTTTTACATGCAGCGCGTCGTGATCCGCCTCGGAATACACGGCAACCGTCTGCAGCCTCATTTCTTTACACGCCCGGATAATACGAACCGCAATCTCCCCGCGATTGGCGATCAGAATCTTCTTCATCGTCCATTCCCCCTATCAGTTTTCTTTTACTAGGAAAAGAGGCTGCCCGTATTCGACGAGCTGACCGTCCTGTACAAGGATTTCAACGATCTCACCAGATACTTCAGCTTCGATCTCGTTGAACAGTTTCATCGCTTCCACGATGCAGACGACGTCTTCACTGCCGACTTTTTTGCCGACTTGTACATACGGATCCGCCTCAGGGGAGGAAGACTTGTAGAACGTGCCGACCATCGGCGAGACGATCTCCTTCAAAGAAGGGTCCGCTGCCTTGTCTTCAGCAGGCTCCGCTTTCGGCTGTGCCGGTGCAGGTGCTTCTGCTGCAGGTACAGCTGGTGCTGTCTCACGGACTGCCTCAGCGCCGGAAGTCGAATCCTGAACGTCCGGAACAGCCGGTGTTGGATAAGATACCGACGATGCGGCTGGTGCGTTTTGAACGCCGCCTTTAACGATTTTGATCTTTGCCCCATCTGCTTCATACGTGAATTTGTCGATCGATGATTGGTCGATTAGTTTAATGATTTCTCGGATTTCCTGGATCTTTAACATGAATGATTCTCCTGACTCCATTTAGTTTGTAATACATCCCTCATTCTATATAGTAGACGTTTTTAACGGATTTTGAAATAGTTAACCTTTATTTGCTCTCCGAAATCGGGAAAATAGAAAAAAAGACCCGAAGCCGGGCCTTTTCCAAATCAATTATTCCCTGTGAATTCAACGGATACCTGCTGGGCACCGTCAAAGCTTGCCATGACATACTGGGCAATCTCATCAGCCAGCTTGGTTGAATGGCCTTCTGTTGAAAGAACCGTTACGCTTACATCCCCATTTTCGGTTTTCACAAATGCTTCCGGATAGCCGAGCGCTTTGATCTGCAGTTCGAGCAGTGCTTCCGCCGACTCCCGTTTTGTCAATTCCGCCATTTCATTCATCGCATCGTTCTTTTCTTCTGCGGAGTAATCCGGGGATGTCATTTTCGCATTCAGCTGTTCCTGTAATTTGCTGCGCTCGTCCCTGACGACCATGCGCATTTCTTCAAAAACGTAAGATGTCGCAAACACCGGTGTCTTTTTGTCTGCGTCCGTTTTCTTCTTGCCGTCCGCTGTGCCTTTCAGGTCATCCGAGAACACCTGGATGCCGTCGAATGACATCGGTGCTTTTTCCTTAATGTAGTAGATTGAAATGACCGCAACCAAACTCATCAGTGTTAAAAACCAGACAGTGCGTTTATTGGTTCTCATCAACGTTCCCCCTTTTTGTCATTTCCACGATAACGATCCGGTGCTCCGGCAATTTCAGCACGGCGGACAGCAGCCGCGTCAGTTCGGACTTCACTCCTGGATTCCCTGCTCCTTCAGCTACCACAAGCACACCTGCCGTGCTCGACTCGGCGGATGCTGGTTTCTTCGTGAAATAATCAGCCAGCGCCGACTGTTCCTTCTCCCCAGCCTCCGGGTGGAAGTAGATCGCAACTTCTCCGACCCCCTCCATTTTGTTCAGCGCCTGTTCAAGTGCAGCTGTTCCGGACGTCCCCTCCTTTTCCTTATCCTCCCCGGTGCTTTTCCAGGGAGGGGTGAATAAGATGACCGCGAGAATCGTGATGGCGGCAAAGATGAGCATTTGGACTTTCATACTCGGTTTTTCCATAGCATCACCATTTTCGTTTTTCCCTTCGAGATGAGGCCTGTTCATCTATGATGCAATGTATGCACGGCAGCCGCCGTCTATAACCTGAACAGCGAAATGAGATTGACCAGCAGCCATATGCCCGCTGCCAGTTTTGCCAGCTGGGTGAACTCCTCGTGACGCGATTCCGGCAGCGCCAGAAGCAGCACGGACGACAGGACGGAGATGAGCAGGACTCCTGTTAAAAAGACAGCATTCTCTCCCTCCCCCTTCAGCTTCCCATCAGTTTTATAAAGGCGATGAAGAAAAGGACTGTATAGATGAATGCAAAAATCAGAAGAAACGTGATGGCGCTCAGCACGAACAGCGAGCGGCCGATGTCATCGAGAACATCGGAAAACGCCTCTGCCGCAAAGGGTTCGATAAGCGCCGCCGTCCAGCGGTACAAAAAAGCGATCAGCAAAGTCTGGAGAACCGGCAATGCTGCAATTCCCCACAGTGTGACGAGCATCCACCCCCCTGCCAGTGTCCCCGCCCCCGACGAATAGCGTCCAATGGCGCCCAGGCTGTCTGTTAGGAAGGAACCGACAAATGGGACATTCTGGCGTATCAATTCCTTCAGCGGTTCACTGGCGCTTTCAGAAAGGCCGAACGTAACGGCCCCGCCCGCGGTGATGAATATGGAATACGCAGCAACAACCGCGGATACGAAAGCCAGGAGGGTCGTCCGTAGCATGTCCGACAGCTTGGAATACGGAATCTGCGGATTCATCCGCGTAATGACATCGAGCAGCATCGCTGTGATCATGAGCGGAAGGAGGAGCCGGTCCGCAAAGAAGACAGCACCATGGGCGAACAGGAGCAGAGCGGGCTGGAAGCTGATCAGGTTCAGTGCGTTGCCTGAGATCGCCATTCCGGCAGTCAGAATCGGGTAGCTGGATACAAACAGAGCAGCTGTCGATTTCATCATCGTCCGGATGAGCATCACCTGATCAAACGCCGGCCGCAGCACAGCAAGCAGGATGACGATGAACAAAAAGTATTCCGTCCATTCCCGGAAGGCGGGAAACAAATAATTGACGACCGCAGCAAGGAGTGCAATCAGCAGGACGATCACGAAGCTCGCGACCAGGCTTCCGATCAGCGAGTGGATGAATTGGGTCATGACGGTGTCATCCTCTCCGGTTCAGGGCGTGATAAGTTGTGTGAGCTGTTGGATGAGGCGTGCCAAGTGGGGCAGCCAGAATGACAGGATGAAAATCTTGACGGCCAGCTCCGACAGCCGGGCAAGCGATGCATAGCCGGATTCCTCCAGATGCCCGGCCAGCGAGTCACCCAGGTAAAAGACGAATGCACTGCCCAGCAGGAGCGGACCGAACGGCGAGGGAATCGACTCGAACGTTCTACTGAGGCTCTGAAGGAAAGGGATGAACGCCTGGATCATCACATAACCGAGTAAAAACACGAACAAGGCACTGTGCAGAAGTGGATGCAGCTGCGGGACCGCAAAGCGGATGGCCAGCAGCAGCAGGAACACGGTGAACAGCTGAAAGAGGAGTCCCATCACATTGCCAGGGAAAGCCACTGGAGAAAGTCGGAGATTTCCGTGAAAAAGATGCGCAGGAAGCGGATCATTTCTACAGCGATATACAAATAGGCGATGAAAAACAGGAAAAAGGAGAACTCCTTCTTGCCTGTCTGCTCGAAGAAAATATGCAGACAGCCGATCACTAATCCGATGCCGGCGATCCGCAGCAGGTCATTCAGTTCCATCCGGCAATCCTCCTCCTGGTTCACTATACGCCGGAATTTCGGAGAATATGAAAACGCACAGCGGTCCTTTTCGGACTGCTGTGCGTTGTGTTGTGCATATGGAGCTCCAATGGATTACGCGCGGGACACGTATTCCCCTTCTTCGGTGTTGATGATCAGTTTATCGCCGATGTTCACGAAGAATGGCACTTGGACAGTGAGTCCGGTTTCCATCTTCGCAGGCTTCGAACCACCGCTCGCTGTGTCGCCTTTGATACCCGGCTCTGTTTCAGCGACTTCCAGGATGACAGTAGATGGCAGTTCTACGCCAAGCACTTCTTCTTTGTACTGGATGACATGCACTTCCATGTTCTCTTTCAAATACTTGAGTTCGTACTCGATCTGCTTCTCCGGAAGTTCGATCTGCTCGTACGACTCGTTATCCATGAAGACATGGTCGTCGCCGTTCGCGTACAAATACTGCATGCGGCGATTGTCGATCTGCGCTTTCGCCACTTTCTCACCCGCACGGAATGTCTTTTCGTTCACGTTGCCTGAACGGAGATTGCGAAGTTTTGAACGGACGAACGCCGCTCCCTTACCCGGTTTCACGTGCTGGAATTCCATTACACGCCAAATATCACCGTCCACTTCAATCGTCAAGCCTGTCTTGAAATCGTTTACTGAGATCATTGTGTTTCCTCCAATAGCTATTATAAAATTTGCAGTTCCTTGGTCGAGTGCGTCAGCCGCTCACAGCCGTCTTCCGTGATGACCAGATCGTCTTCGATCCGGACACCGCCGATGCCCGGCAGGTAGATGCCCGGCTCCGCCGTCACCGTCATGTTCGGTTCAAGCACCGTGTCGGAGCGGAAAGACAGTCCCGGCTGTTCGTGGACTTCAAGGCCGATGCCGTGTCCTGTCGAATGGCCGAACGCCTCGCCGTACCCTTTTTCACTGATGTAGTCGCGCGCAATGGCGTCCGCCTCTTTGCCGGTCATGCCCGGCTTGAAGCCTTCGACTGCAAGTTTTTGGGCTGCAAGGGTGATCTCGTAAATTTCCCGCATCTGGTCTGTCGGTTCACCAACCGCGACAGTCCGCGTAATATCAGAGATGTACCCATTATACAACGCACCGTAATCCATTGTCACGAGTTCTCCCGACTGAATTTTTTTGTCGGTCGCGACACCGTGCGGCAGTGCCCCCCGCACACCGGATGCGACGATCGTATCAAACGAGGAAGACGACGCGCCCTGTTTGCGCATGAAGAACTCCAATTCGTTCGCCACTTCCAGTTCCGTCATACCCGGTTTGATGAACCCGCAAATGTGCGTGAACGCATCATCAGCGATCTTGGCAGCCTGGCGCAGGATCACGAGTTCCTCAGGGGTTTTAACGATACGGAGTTTTTCGATGAGTCCTGCAGACGGCACGAGTTCAGCCGAAATAGCGGACTTGTACAGGTCGTACATGCCGTACGTCAGGTCCTCCTTCTCGAAGCCGAGTGTCTTCACCTTCATCGTCTCCAACTGGTTCGCCACTTCCTCGATGATCGTCTTTTCGTGCTGCACGATGCGGAAGTCCTTCACTTGTGCTGCCGCCTGTTCCATATAGCGGAAATCGGTGATGAACACCGCATCCTCTTTCGACACGATCGCCACACCGGCCGTTCCGGTGAAATCGGTCATGTAGCGGCGGTTGTACTCATTGGTGATCAGCAGTGCATCAAGTTTGTTTTCAGCCAGCAGGCTCCGGAGTTTGTTCAATTTCATAGTATCCCATCCCTTTCCAGTTTGCGGATCAGCGCCATCACGGCCAGTTCATAGCCGTCCGTGCCGAGTCCGGTGATTTGTCCCATGCTCACAGGTGCAATCATGGACTGATGCCGAAACGGTTCACGAGTATGTATGTTGGAAATATGGACTTCGACCACTGGCAGTCCGACGGAAGCGACCGCGTCGCGAAGCGCGATACTGGTATGGGTGTAGGCACCCGGATTGAAGACGATCGCTGCGACCCCTTCATCGGCCGCCTGGTGGATCCGGTCGATCAGTTCCCCTTCGTGGTTGGACTGGAAACAGAGACACCCGATGCCACGGTCTTCACACAGCGTGCGCACCCGCCGTTCGACGTCCGCAAGTGTGTCATGACCATAGATATCGGGTTCCCTCTTGCCTAATCTGTTCAGGTTAGGTCCATTTAACAGTAACAGTTCCATAAACGATCAGCCCCTCGTCATTTTCCCATTCATTTTATCACAACATTTTGACGAGGCAACCTATTTCGCCTTCCCTTTCACTTCCGTCTTCATGAACACTGCGGTGCCGGAGACAAACCGCATGATGATCGCTGCCAGCGAAAGCAGCGGGATCGACACCCCGCGGAAAGCGGACTTCATCGATTCAGGTGGTGTCACAATCCATTCGACAGCACAGACGACGACTAGGGTCGTCACGATGGCCGTCACGGACGGCGGCAGCGCTGACGCAGCAGAAAAAAGGCCGTACAGCACCGCATGGAGCGTGAACAGCAATACGATAAAAACTATCCATTTCACAGCTGAAGCCTGATTTGTCAGAAAGACGAACCGATCCGTCCACCCGATCGGCGACCAGGGCACGAAGTGAAAGATATGAAGAAACTTCAGACTCAGTGCGCTGAACAGCGCAGCGACAGCTGACGTCCAGAAAAAAGCGGGTAATTGCATAACAGTCCCCTCCTCCTTCCAAGTGTCGCCGAATTGGGAACTTTTAAACGCGAATACTGGAGCAGAGGCATTTTTTCCTGTACAATGGAACAAACAATGCAACGACTAATTTTCACTAGAGGAAGTGGGCTGTATATGGAAGAGAACCGACAATCCCCGGCGTACGGCGGTCAGGCGCTGATCGAAGGCGTCATGTTCGGAGGGAGACAGCATACCGTCACCGCCATCCGGCGAAAAGACGGATCCATCGATTATTTCCACGCACTGAAAGAGACCAGTCCCGTGCGGCAGAAATTGAAGAAGATCCCATTCGTGCGCGGGCTCGTGGCACTCGTCGAATCGGCAGGTCTCGGATCGAAACATTTGACGTTTGCAAGCGACCGGTACGATGTCATGCCGGGCGAAGAAGAAGAAAAGACGGAAGAGGAGACTTCCAAATTGACCATGATTCTCGGGGTGGCAGCAGTCGGCGTACTGTCGTTCGTCTTTGGCAAATTCGTCTTCACTCTGTTCCCTGTATTCCTGGCAGGCCTCCTGCAGCCGGTTTTCCCCGGAAAGACTGTGCAGATCCTGCTCGAAACCTTCTTCAAGCTGTCCTTGCTGCTCGGTTATGTATCGCTCATTTCCATGACACCGCTCATCAAACGGGTGTTCAAATATCACGGCGCTGAACATAAAGTGATCAACTGCTATGAAAGCGGTATGCCGCTGACGGTTGACAATGTGCAGAGCCAGTCACGGCTCCATTACCGGTGCGGCAGCAGCTTCCTGCTGTTCACGGTCATCGTCGGCATGTTCCTTTATTTCCTCGTGCCGACAGACCCCTTCTGGCTGCGGATCGTGAACCGCATCTTGCTGATACCTGTTGTTCTCGGTGTTTCGTTTGAAGTGCTCCAGCTGACAAATGCCGTTCGGAATGTCCCGGTTCTCCGGTATCTCGGTTATCCAGGTCTGTGGCTGCAGCTGCTTACAACGAAAGAGCCGGATGACGACCAGGTTGAAGTAGCAATCGCCTCGTTCAATAAACTGCTGGAAGTGGAGGTCCATGGGGAGTCTGTCTTATCGGAACCATCCCCCCTCTCTGCGGAAGCGGAAATGAGCACGGTGAATCTCTGATAAAAAGAAACGGTCCGGTATGAATACAGCATACCGGACCGTTTTTCATTTTCTGAAATTCCACTCGTCATTTGCATACTTCGCCTGCTCAATGCCCTGCACGACAGCAAGCTGTTCTGCACTCAGTTCATACGGAACGAGTTCAATATCAAGCGCTTCCTCAAAACCTCCGGCGAATGCTGAGGAGCATTCCTGAATCGTAATCGTCCTGTCGGTGAGACGGTCGATCGCCACCGCCTTTTCCGGCAGGCCCCTGCGCACTTTCTCCCGTGCCTCGTCGGATTCAAAGTTGAACAAGGAGACGAGCTTGTCTTCATCCAGGCTCAGCAGGATTGCGCCATGCTGCAGAATCACTCCTTTTTGGCGCGTCTGCGCACTGCCGGCGACTTTTTTCCCTTCGACGACCAGCTCATACCAGCTCGGTGCATCGAAGCAGACCCCGCTTTTTGGTTTCTTCAACTGCTCGGTGAGCTGATCGCCCGGTACGGAAAACGACGCATCCAGCCCTAAATTCCGGAAGCCCTCAAGCAGGCCCCCGGAGATGACACGATATGCTTCCGTCACGGTTTCAGGCATATCCGGATAGTCTTCAGATACGATGACACTATATGTAAGTTCGTGCTCATGGAGCACACCACGGCCGCCGGTAGGCCGTCTGACGAAACCGAGGCCCAGCCGCTTCACAGCTGCGAGGTCGATTTCTTTTTCGGCCTTCTGGAAGTAGCCGATGGACAGCGTTGCCGGCTCCCATTCGTAAAACCGCAAAACCGGTCCGATCTGCCCTTTGCTGTGCCAATCCAGCAGCGCTTCGTCGAGCGCCATATTATAGGAGGGGCTGCACTTCCCCGATTGTATGAAATTCCATCGTCTTTTCTCCACGCCATCGCCATCCCTTCCATATCGGACTCAATTTTATCATTGCGATTGAACAAGTGCCACATAATCTTTATAATGGAAGAGAGATAGAAAGGGGAAAATACTTTGAACGCGAATTTGTATATTTTAGCGGCGCTGCTCATTATTTTAATCGCCTACTTTGCAATTACCGCATTGCGGCTCCGTAAAGCTGTCACCAACTTATCGCAGGAGCAATTCATTGAAGGGTATCGGAAATCCCAGCTGATCGACGTACGGGAGCCGAAAGACTTCGACGCAGGTCATATCCTCGGTGCACGGAATCTGCCTTACACCCAGCTCCGCCAGCGCTACAAAGAGATCCGTCCCGACAAACCTGTCTACTTGTATGACCAGAATGGCGGCAGAAGTGCACGGACCGCTCTTTTTCTGAAAAAGAAAGGCTACACACAGCTGTACCATCTGCAGGGCGGGTTCCGCACGTGGAGCGGGAAAGTGAAAAGCAAAAAATGACAAACGAAAGGACCGGAGCCGCGAGGCGCCGGTCCTTTTCTTATGCTTTCACCAATTCTTCTTCGGTTTCAGGTGTATACCGCAAAATCGGTTTCCGCGCCGCTTTCGTCTCGTCCAGACGGTTGATGACGGTCGTATGCGGAGCTTCCTGGACAATTTCCGGATTCTCTTCCACTTCTTTTGCGATTTGGATCATTGCATCGATGAACGAGTCGAGCGTTTCCTTCGATTCGGTTTCCGTCGGCTCGATCATCATCCCTTCTTCCACATTCAGCGGGAAGTAGACTGTCGGCGGATGGAAGCCGAAATCAAGCAGCCGCTTCGCCATGTCGAGCGTCCGGACACCCAGTTTCTTCTGACGCCGGCCTGAGAGCACGAATTCATGCTTGCAGTGCTGCGGGTACGGGAGGTCGAAGTACGGCTCGAGACGGCGCATCATGTAGTTCGCATTCAGCACGGCATTCTCCGTGACGGACTTCAAGCCGTCCGGCCCCATGGAGCGGATGTACGTGTAGGCACGCAGGTAGATGCCGAAGTTGCCGTAGAACGGCTTCACACGGCCGATCGACTGAGGACAGTCGTAGTTGAACGTGAACACACCGTCGTGTTTTTCAAGGACGGGTTTCGGCAAGTACGGTGCGAGTTCTTCAGTGACACCGACCGGACCGGAACCCGGTCCTCCGCCGCCGTGCGGGCCGGTGAATGTCTTGTGCAGGTTCAAGTGGACGGCGTCGAAGCCCATATCCCCCGGACGCGCCTGCGACAGGATCGCATTCAGGTTGGCCCCGTCATAATACAGTTTCCCGCCTGCACTGTGGACGATTTCCGCCATTTCGAGGATATGCTCTTCGAACAAGCCGAGTGTATTCGGGTTCGTCAGCATGAGAGCTGCCGTCTGTTCATCGACTTTCGACCGCAGATCTTCGATATCGACCAATCCATTTTCGTCGGACAGGACGGTCACGGTATCGAAACCGGCGACCGTCGCGGATGCCGGATTCGTGCCGTGTGCAGAGTCCGGAACGAGCACTTTCGTACGGTTCGTATCGCCGTTCGCTTCATGGAATGCACGGATCATCATGAGTGCAGTCCATTCCCCATGCGCGCCGGCTGCCGGCTGTAGCGTAACTTCCGCCATCCCTGTGATTTCCGACAAATGCTCCTGCAAGTCATAGGCCACTTCCATTGCACCCTGGACAGTGGATTCGTCCTGGAGCGGGTGGATATTCGCGAAACCGGCCATACGGGCGACGGTTTCATTGATTTTTGGATTGTATTTCATTGTGCAGGAACCGAGCGGGTAGAATCCTGTGTCCACACCGTGATTCCGGTTGGACAGCGCGGTGTAATGACGCATGATATCCAGCTCGGACACTTCCGGCAGTTCCGGTGCTTCTTTGCGGACAAACGTGTTCGGCAGCAATGCATTCAGATCGACTTCCGGCACATCCAGCTCCGTCAGACTGTAGCCGATCCGTCCCGGTTTTGAGACTTCAAAAATGAGTGGTTGGTTTTCGTTATGCATGGACAGCCTCCATTTCCTGCACAAGTGCATCGATTTCTTCTTTTGTCCGCTGCTCCGTAATTGCGAACAGTGCGCGGTTTTCCATACCGCCGTATGTTCGGCTCAGATCATAGCCTCCGATGATCCCTTGTGCTAGCAGCTGTTCGTTCAGTTCCGCGACGGGACGTTTGCAGTCGACCACGAGTTCGTTGAAGTGACTGTCTCCGCCAAGGACCGTGAATCCGGCTTTTTCAAACGCCTGCTTCGCGTAGTGGGTCTTCGCATAGTTCTGGTACGCGATTTCGCGGATCCCCTGTTTGCCGAGAGCCGTCATCGCGACCGAAGCTGCCAGGGCGTTCAATGCCTGGTTGGAACAGATGTTCGACGTCGCTTTGTCGCGGCGGATATGCTGTTCGCGCGCCTGCAGCGTCAGGACATAGCCACGGCGCCCTTCATCATCCGTCGTCTCTCCGACGAGACGGCCGGGCACTTTGCGCATCAGTTTCTTCGTGACTGCGAAATAGCCGCAGTGCGGACCGCCGAACTGTTCGGGAATTCCGAACGGCTGGGCATCGCCGACCGTGATATCCGCGCCGAGCTGACCGGGCGGTGTGAGGATGCCGAGCGCCAGCGGATTGGCGGACACGACGCACAGCGCTCCGCTGTCATGCGCCATCTTGCCGATCGCTTCGATGTCCTCGATCTGGCCAAAGAAATTCGGGTATTGCACGAGGACCGCAGCCGTATCGTCTGCGAGCAGCTCCCCGAGTGCCTCCATATCGGTGACACCGTCTTTGTGCGGCACGGTGATCACTTCGATCTGCTGGCCGTCCGCATAGGAGCGCACGACGTCGCGCGCTTCCGGATGGACGGTTTCCGAGACGATCAGCTTCTTCCGTTTCGTATGACCGGCAGCAAGCGTTCCTGCTTCGGCAAGCGCCGTCCCGCCGTCGTACATCGACGAGTTCGCGAGGTCCATGCCTGTCAGCTCACAGATCATCGTCTGGAACTCGAAGATCGCCTGCAATTCACCCTGGGAGATCTCCGGCTGATAAGGTGTATAAGCCGTGTAGAATTCCGAACGAGAAATGACATGGTCCACGATGACCGGTTTGTAATGGTCGTAAACGCCTGCTCCGAGGAACGACGCGTACTGCCGGGAGTCCGCGTTTTTAGCCGCCAGGCGGGACATCTCTTTCAACAGTGCCGATTCGGACTTCGCTTCTTTGATGTTAAGCTTCCCCTTGAACCGGACCTTTTCCGGAATGTCTGCAAACAATTCGTCAACAGACGAAATGCCGATCACCTCCAGCATCTCGTTTTTATCTGATTCTGTCATCGGTATATAACGGTGCATCATCTGCAAATCCCCTCTTTCCAGTTATGTCGGTAACGAATGCATCCCGCCATTATGAACGCTTGTAAAATGGTGTGGCAATTACGTTTGCCTTCAGGCGCTTGCCGCGTACTTCGATTTCGAGCTCGGACCCTTCTGCCGCAGTACTGCTGTCGATCAGGACAAGGCCTATATTCTTCTTGAGTGTCGGCGACTGTGTGCCGGTTGTAACCGTTCCGACTTGACGGCCGTCCACATAGACAGGATAGCCGGTCCGCGGGATTCCTTTGTCGATCATTTCAATACCGGCAAGCTTTCGCGGAACACCGTTCTCTTTCTGCTTCGCAAGTCCCTCTTTGCCGATGAAATCCGCTTCTTTGTTCACTTTTACCGCGAAGCCGATCCCTGCTTCGAGCGGCGAAATTTCCGCCGACAGTTCCTGGCCGTAGAGCGGCAGTCCTGCTTCGAAACGCAGCGTATCGCGTGCGCCGAGACCGGCAGGCACGAGGCCGTCCGCTTTCCCTTCCTCAAGCAATACATCCCATAGACTGACAGCCGCTTCAGGGCTGCAGTAAATTTCAAATCCGTCTTCCCCAGTATAGCCTGTTCGTGAGAGTAGCACAGTTTCGCCCGCAACCGGTACATCTTCTTTGAACCGGAAGAAACGGATCTCCGACAGCGGCACATCCGTCAGCCGCTGCAGGATGGACTCCGCTTTCGGCCCCTGCAGCGCGAGAAGCGCCCATTGATCGGATTGGTTGGCGATCTGTACGCCGCTGCCGGCATGCTGCTCCAGCCAGTCGACGTCTTTTTGTGTATTCGAGGCATTTACAACGAGCAGGTAATCGTTTTCTCCCCTCTTGTAGACGAGCAGGTCATCGATCGTCCCGCCGTCCTCATAGCACATCGCCGTATACTGCGCCTGCCCGTCCTTCAATTTCGACACATCATTCGTCATAACGTTCTGAAGGAACGCGAGCGCCCCTTCACCGCGCACCAGGACTTCTCCCATATGCGAGACATCGAACAGTCCAGCTGCCGTCCGGACAGCCTCATGTTCAGCTTTGATGCTTGAAAATTGGACGGGCAGTTCCCACCCGCCGAAGTCGATCGTCTTGCCATTGTGCGGTGCATAGCTTTCAAAAAGCGGCGTTCGTTTCAACAATTCAGACACCTCATTCTCCCCCATTCTGCAAAAAAAAAGAAAGAGGCCCCTTTATAAGAAAAGAGAGCCCCTGTTCGTCCGTTTGTCCGGTTAATGGAAACCGGCCAGAACCTGCTTAAGCAGTCCAGTCCAGGAATGCGTCCAGCATGAGTCTTTTTGCCTGAGAGATTCATGAACTCGTCACTTGCTCCTTCGGCGGCGCTGTTATGCGCTCTCTCCCCATACATTCATCCGCATTATTCAATTCCATAACGTCTCTCCCTGGGTAATTCCCCGGGAAATAGTTCAAGATTCGGAAAACTGCCGTTATCATCCCTATCTTACCAGTTTGACAGCTGAAGCGCAATCATTTTCGCAATCCGCGGCCTCGGGGAATTCCTGCTGCCGGTTCTGCATCTCCCGACAGACGGTCCATCTGAAATGCAATGTACTCGGTCACTTTGCTCAGCGAACGCTGTTTCGTCTGGACGATGAAATGAGCAGACTTTTTATAAGCAGGGTACCGCTTCTGATAGAGCGTTTCGATTTCCGCGCGCGTCGACCGCTGGACAATCGGCCGATTTTTATCGGTGGCAATCCGTCTCCAAATGTCACGGAACGGCGCATCGAGGAAAAAGACCAGCCCGCCGGCACGCATCAGCTTCCGGTTCTCCTCCCGCATCGCCACACCGCCGCCGGTAGCGATAATGCATTTCTCATCTCTGAAAGTTTTCAAGAATTCGGTCTCCATGTCGCGGAACCGTTCTTCGCCGTATGTTTCGAAAATCTGTGGGATCGTCATGCCTGTTTTCTGCACAATTTCACGATCCATGTCGTAAAATGGCAGTTTCGTATAGAAGCTGAGCCGCTTGCCGATTGCGCTTTTTCCGCAGCCCATGAATCCCACCAGATATACTTTGTTCATCTGTATCATCCGCCCTGCATCTTTGTTATCGCTGACTGTTCATAGATGGTGCCCAGCGAATCGTACGTTTCATATAGATTACTATGCCATGAAACGAATGTAAAAAGAAAGAGGGAGACGAAAAATAATAGAACAAGTGCGAGGAGCAGTGTGACCCCCCTCTCATTCTTCAGTAGTTCCAACCGCAACCCTCCTCGTCCTCTCTGTCCCGTCCTCCAGAACAACCACTGCAGTCAGCTCTTCGCTCTGCCTGGTGAATGAGGCGGACCGGACAGACGTGAGAAGCGGCACGTGCCCCTGCTGATCTTTCCGTCTGACAATGACGCCATTGACGGAGCGGTACTCGATAAGGCGGCCGCCTCCATCCGGGATAATCGTGAATTGGGTTCCGTACCGATTGACTGTGAGTGCCTCGGCATCCGCAAGGTCGTGCTGCAGATCGACCATGAACAGTTCCCATTCAATCAGACTGCTGTCCGCCATGCGCTCATGGACAGACTCTTTGAAGAAGAGGAACAGGACAATCAGATGGAGGAAGGCGGCAGCGATCAGCAGCTGGAACAAGCTTTCGAGCAATGTGAATCCGGCCTGCCGACGGTCAGGAGTCATGACGTGCATAATGTCTCTACTTTTCCCTTTTGTTCGTAGGACACACAGACCATGCCGTCTTGTGCTTTCCATGCAAACCGCACGCCGCCTTCCTCGCGAAAACCGGACAGCAGACCATGGGATGTATGGAGGAGAGCCCCTTGGTACAAAGTTTCTTTCGCGTGCATTTCCGCTTTCTTCCCCTCCAGTCCGCTCACCATCGTGAACACCGCTGGAAGGAGAGTACAGAAGATGAGCATCATGACCGCCAATGTCAGGATCGCTTCCGGCCATGAATAACCAGCCTCATTCACCGATGATCATCCTCCCTCTCAGGAATTGGAATTTTATATGTTTTGCGCCGTTTTCTGTCCGGAGCGACAGCGTGCCTGTCTGCAGCATATCGCCATTCCCATCGAATCCGAACTCTTTGAATGTGCTGGAAGCCTCCAGGGCGACAGTCGGCGGGAAACTTGCGGTCTTTCTTTCGGATTTGTCCGAGTATGTGACCGTGTAGGTCGCTCCTCCTCCACTGAATGTCAGCCAGGTTCTTGCATGATGGGCCATCGAATAGGACTGCATATGCTGCACGGTCGCTTTGAACGCTTCGAGGCCGTCCTGTTCGGTCTGTTCCGATGACCACCCTTTGCTAACAGGCAGAACGATCACCGTGAGGACTCCGATAATGAACAGGACGAGGAGCAATTCGAGGAACGTCATCCCTGTTTCATCCTTCATCCGTATTTAAGAGCTTCTGTTCAATGTATTGACCGTCACTTTCCCAGCTGTATCGATCGACAGCTCGGTTCCGTCCGGGCATTTGGCGTTCTCAGGCAGATAGTCTGCCGTGCTCAGTTCATTGATGGAAACAGGGAACTTCTTATTGTCCATCTTGTACGCCTGTACTTGTCCTTCGACCATCTTCAAATACGCGTCGCACCCCTTTTCATCGATTGATTTGGAATGCTTCGTGACGTTCGGGATGGCGACCAGGATCAGTACGGAAATGATTAGAAGGACAATCATCATTTCAATCAGAGTGAAGCCATTTTCGTTTCGCAGTTTTTTCATGTTCCTTTCTCTCCTTTTACATGGTTTTGATCATTCCGTAGACAGGCAGCAGCAGGGCCAGATAGGCAGCGATCATGCAGACAGCCAGCAAGACGAACAGCGCCGGCTGGAGCATGGCGAGAGCCCGGTTCACTTTCCGGTCGATGGCATTGCCGAGCTGCTCGCTGTATAGCAGGAGTTCTTTTGGAAGGTGACCGCTGTCCGAGCCGTGTTTTGCGAAATATGCCAGTTCCCCAGTCAATCCGTCCGTCAGTTTAATGGCTATATGAAATTGCTCTCCTTCCGATGCACGTTTGCGGACGGACAGCGCCACGTGCGCGAGAAGCGGATCCAGCTTCTGAGTGCTAAGCTGCAGCATCGCTTCCTGAATCGAGTTGCCGGCCGCAAGCAGGTTGCCGGTCTCTGATGCAAACAGACGTGTCAGTCTTTCCTTGAACAGTTTTCCGGCAACAGGGAGGGCGGACAGTCTGGCAATCCGCTCCGCCGCTTTCATGCGCCTGAATACGGTGTTCATCGCAAACAGGGCGAGCAGCAGGACGGTTAAGCCGGCCAGCGCGGCATCCGGTGCAGCGGCAACGATCCGTGGCAAGATCTGTTCAATGCCTGTCGCTTGTGACGCACGTGATTCGGCGAGGGTCTCAAAATTCGGCAGGAAATAGATCTTGAACGCCAGCAGCAGAAGCGCCATGGCACTGATGAGCACCGCCGGGTAGGTCGCAGCCTGGATGAATTTCTGGCGTCGCAGCTTGGCCGCTTCCAGACGGATGGAAGCTCCCCTTAAGGCTTCGGACAGCCTTCCATCGCTTTCCGACAGTTTCACGGACAGCAGGATTGTCTGCGGGAAACCGAGCATGCCCAGTACTTCGGAGATGTTCTCACCCTCACGGAATACTTCTTCCACTTTCCGGGTCGTCTGCACGCTGTCGTGGCAATGGTGCGGCAGCAGAAGGGTGAAACATTCGTGCATCGTGTACCCTTCTTGCAGCAGTTCAGACGCTCGGAGCAGGAACATCGCCTGGTCACGGATCACGGGGGAATTGGATTTTCTGCCAAAAGGCAGGCGGCTAAGCCGGTCCTGCGGTGCCGCTGTATTTCCGGGCAAGTGCTTCCACGCTCCCTTCATGCGGCAGGACGGCCGGTTCACCGGTCTTCAGCGAGCGTTTCAGCTGGTCGAGCTGTTCCTCCTGGACAATTTCAAACACTGCAGCTGGACGGCCGCCCGGATCCCGGATCAGCCGCTGTGCGGAAATGCAGACCGCGGTCTGTCGGAGTTCTTCCGGAGAGACACCGAAATCCATCATCCTGTACAGACAGCCGGCTGCATCTTTTGCATGGACCGTCGTCAGTACCAGATGGCCGGTCAGTGCTGCCTGCACAGCGATCTTCGCTGTCTCCGCATCGCGGATTTCGCCGATCATGATGACATCGGGAGAATGTCGGAGAATCGCCTTGAGGCCAGCGGCATAGGACATGCCGGCACGTTCGTTTACTTGGATCTGGAGCAAGTGGCGGTGTGGGTTTTCGACAGGGTCTTCGAGAGTGATCACATGTCTGCCCAGTTCATTGACGCAATGGGCGGTCAGTGCATAGATGGTCGTCGTCTTCCCGGAACCTGTCGGCCCGCTGACCATGAAGAGTCCCTGCTGCTGTGAGATAGACGTTTTCAGCTTTGCCGACCACGCGGGATTAAGGCACAACTGGTCGAGCGGCACGATTTTATCGTGCTGCTGTATGCGGATGACCGCACTTTCGTTAACGTGGATGGATGGAATGGTTGAAATTCGGAATGAAAAGTTCTGTTCGTTGAATTGTTTGTGGAAAGAGCCGCTTTGGGGTTTGCGGCGGTCACTGATGTCGAGGGAAGATAGAAATTTGTAAAACGATATCATACGGACTGCCAACTGTGGGGGGAGGTCTCCGGTCCGTTCCAGCCTGCTGCTTTTTTTATGGTACGTTTCATAGCTTTCCTCTGAAGGCACGAGATGGATATCCGTCGCACCGTCTTCGATTGCTCTTTCAAGCAGCTGAAAACACTTGTGTTCGATTATATTGTCCTGAGTTTCCAATGCACACCCCTCTTTCTTGGACATAAGACCGCTTTATGTCTTGTCTCACAGTATAGCAGTCATTTCCAGAAAAGGAATACTTTTTGACAAACCCGCGTTTTGAGTACGCATAGGGGTATAAAAATTCAATTGTTGGACAATACGAGTTCCGGTTTATTGACCGGTTGTTGGTGAGTTTGCTTAAAGCGGGCATTACGGGAAATGGGGAAGTGACCATTGGAGACAGTTTTAGGTGCACAGGCGATAGCGACTTGCCCTAGTGACCGATCCACACAGCTGTCCTGCGTCACAGTCGATTAAGACTCGCACTAGTGACCGGCAAAACCGGTTTCCTGCGATCCGGGCAATAAAGACAACTCTTAGCCGCTGGCAACTTCCTCATTTCAATATAAGTGAACATTGGCTCACCGTTCTGTCACACCTCCGCCCCACTTGGAGTTTACTTTTGACAGCACTATCCTATATAATGAAAATGAGTTTATTGTATTGTTGTAAGGAGGGACGCACTTATGGATAATATGTTCAAGCTGTGTGGTTTCTGGACAGGGATTTTCGCAGTGATGTTTTTTGTCGGTCACATGGACCAGGTCGCTCTATTATTTGTAGCGAGCACGATTTTCTTCATGCTGCTTGGCTACATGAAGCTTACGGAAAGAATGTACTTGTACATGTTCGGCGCGTACTTGATGATCTTCACTGTCGGGTTCACGTATTACGCAACGTTCATCCACGTTCCGGGAGCGGGACACTAACAAAAAAACAGCCGAAACCCGGCTGTTTTTTTCGTATCCATTTAAAATCCGTTCAGGAATGGGTTGCTGTCCATCTCCTGACGGGGAGTCGTTTTCGGACCGTGCCCCGGATAGATCCGGTAATCTTCATCGAGCGAGAGCAGCTGCCGCTCGATCGCTGTCAGCAGTTCGTGCGTGTTGCCCCCCGGCAGGTCCGTGCGTCCGATGCTCTGCTTGAACAGCGTGTCGCCGACGATCGCGAACCGGTCGTCATGGAAGACATAGCAGACACTCCCAGGCGAGTGACCCGGTGTATGTCTCGTTTCCACGGTGAACGGGCCGATTTCGAGCGTCCCGTCGTGCTGGACATGGTAATCGGCAGGCCCGCAGACGACCGCGCCGAGATCGGGGTATTTCGCGGAACCGTTCAGCTCGGGGTTCCGCAGCCACGTCCGTTCCTGTTCGTGCAGATAGACAGGCACCTTATATCGCTCCCGAATCGATTCGAGCGCCCCGATATGATCGAAATGGGCATGGGTCAGCAGGATGGCTGCCGGGACTGCGTGCGCCTGTTCGACGGCCTGTTCGATTTTTTCAGGTTCCTCCCCCGGGTCGATGATGAGGCAGTTGCCGGCATCGTCGGTGATGAGATAACAGTTCGCCTGGACAGGTCCAAGCGGCAATGATTGAATTTTCATCGAAATTGACCCCCTTCTTTGTTAGAATACGAAATTCTAGTGAGGAATTCAAACAATCGTCACGTTTGCTGCTCGACAAACGGATGTTGAAACAGTACAATAGAAGGTGAGTATTGCTAACCAGGCATTCATCTGTTCTTTTTTGAAAGGAGTGTCATCATTTATGAATCTTTTAATGGTTATTTTTGGTCTCATTGCAATTTTAGCTGTCGTAGGAACCATCCAGGGTTTCAAAGAGCGTAATTTGCTCAGCATCGTATTTAACTTGTTGGCGGCCGTTATTTTTGGTGCCTTTACAATTGCCACAATTGTTACACAGGGATATCCGCCGAGCTTGCACTAATTGAATCGCTTTCCTAAAAAAAACGCTTACTGCGATTCCGCAGCGAGCGTTTTTTTCGTTCTCTTTAGACGAAAACAACCGCCGGTGCGCATGGCTCCGGCGGTCTGTCTGTCTGTCATTCTCTGCCTGTCATCTCCGGCTGGACGTCGTCAACAGGCTGCTGGCCGTCCTTGAAACGCAGCAGGTCCCCGTTGATGATCGTGTCGGAGTATTCCAGTTCTTTCGAGGCTCGCTCGATGTACGGGGAACACAGCTCCAATTCTGTCGGTTCACCAGTCTCCGCGTCATAGCAGACTTCGTGGGCGTAGACGTATTTGTCCGTCACGAACCGGCCATCCCGGAAGATTACGAAGTTCTCGTGTTCCTCCGAGAATAGATCCGACCCGAACTGCAGGTCGTCCTTCGCATCGATGCCGGCCAAGTTCAGGACGGTCGGACGAATATCCATCTGTCCGGCCAGCTCGTGCATGACTTTGCCTTCCCCGTCACCCGGTATATGGATGAAGAACGGGACTTTCTGAAGCATGGCATTATCGAAAGGTGTAAGTTCCTTCTCCAGATACATGCCCATTGCTTTGTTGTGGTTCTCGGAAATCCCATAGTGATCCCCGTACATGACGATGATCGAGTTGTCGTACAGACCGCTCTCCTTTAGGTTTTCGAAGAGCACTTTGATGGACTCGTCTAGGTACCGTGACGTCTGGAAGTACTTGTTCAGCGTCTTCGAGTTCGACGTATACGGAGGGATCAGCATATCTTCCTCATCAAGGTCGAATGGATGGTGGTTCGTCAGCGTCAGCAGCCGTGATACGAATGGTTTCGGCATATCTTTCATCATTTCCACCGACTGATCAAAGAAGGGGATATCTTTCATGCCCCAGTTGACCGCTTCACCTTCATCGATCGTATAGCTCTGCACGTCATAGAATTTATCGATATCGAGCGCTTTGTACATGATATCGCGGTTCCAGAAGCTGCGGTTGTTCGCATGCATCACATTCGTAAAGTAGCCTTTCTCCCCGAACTTCTCGGACATCGAATCGAATGTGTTCCCGCTGTGCGTGAAAAAGACAGCGCTTCCGTTTCGCGGGTAGATCGAGTTCTCGACGATGAATTCCGCGTCAGATGTCTTTCCGAGACCCGTCTGATGATAGAAGTTATCGAAGTAGTACGTATCCGGGTCTTTCGTCAGCGAATTCAGGAAAGGTGTGATCTCGTGGCCGTCCATCTCCTGGTTGATGACGAAACTCTGCAGGGATTCGAGCGAGATGATGATCACATTCCGTCCTTCGGCTGCGCCGAACATCTCTTTGCTCGGCTCTTTCCGATTCGCATGGACATAGTTTTCCACTTCAGACAGTTCGCTGCCGTCAGCGAGCACCCGCTGTGCGTGTGACTTTGACTGGACGATCAGGTCATAGATGTGGTAGTTGTATGTCCCGATGTTTTTCACGAGCAATTCACGGTCGAAGCTGCGTGTCAGCAGCTGAGGACGTTCCGCTTCAGCAAGCCCGAGGTTCACCATGAACAATGCGGCCGCGGCTATGAAGTACAGTCTGCGGCCCATTTTGAACTGCCTCACGGATTCAGTCTGCTGCTGCGGCACGTACTTAACCGCAAGCGCTATAATGACAACGTCCGTGAAGAAGAAAATGTCCGCTCCGTGGATGTTCGCTGTCACCGACGAAGACAAGTCGCCGAAGTTGCTCGTTTGGAACAGAAGCGGTATGGTGATGAAATCACTAAAGAACCGATAAAAGACCGCATTCGCAAACATGATGACCGATGTAATGACACTTACAGAAATGATATATATATTACGCCGCTTTGCAGTTTTGATGAACAGTGCCGCTCCGTATATCAGCAGCAGGAAGCTGAGGGGATTAATGAACAAGATCAGCTGCTGGACCATATTGTCGATGCTTAAATTGAAACTCGTCAAGTAGCCGAAATACGTTGTCAGCCAGGTGGCGAGCACAGCGATCGCCAGTACTGAGTATTTAGGCCAGTGGAATTTGGGCATTTCATCTCTTCCTTTCTTCGTCTTCGGGTTGCCGCTGTCTATACTAACGATTCAGTCTATGAATAAGTTTCACCTTTTGACCATTCCAGACAGTGCCCAGCCAGACGAAACCCACTGCTTCACTTGCTGCGACGCCCGTTGTCAGCAGTCTGCGAGTTCTTTCCGCAGAAGCAGAGATGCCGTGAGATAATCTTCCTTCATGATTAGTCCATCCTCGTACAAGTCTTTCAATTCGGATTGCATCAGCAGGATATCAGCTCTCCGGTCACCCGTATAGATATATGCGCCGAAACTTCTCATCAGACGGACCACGTCCCAGTACTCCTTCAGGCCGTTTTTCTGCATATGATAACCCGCTCTTCCGTAATGATTTTGTTCACAGGAATGTCATGGGAATCCACAGGGATATGCTCTAAGACCTGCGCTTCAAACGCGACGGAAACCGTCTGCCCTGCAAATCCGTGCAGGTAGCGGTCATAATAGCCGCCCCCGTAACCGATGCGATAGCCTGAAGCCGCGAATGCCACGCCAGGTACGATGACCAGGTCCACATCTTCAGGATTCACGGGGACCGTCTGTTTGGCAATGGGTTCCATCAGATCCAAGTATACCATTTCCAGCTGTGCAAATGACGTAATTTTGTAAAAGACCATGGAATGTGTTTCCGGATTGCATTTTGGCACGGAAACCTCTTTCCCTGCCCGCCAACAGGCTTCGATGATACGGCGGGTGTCGACTTCCCGCCCGCGCGAAACTGTCAGGGCGACGGATTTGGCCTCAGTAAATATGCTGTCTGCCCCCAGACGGCCGGAAATACGCCCGGACTTGTCTTCGTACTCGTCCGGCGTCAGCTGATCCAGCTTGCCGAGCACCGCTTTCCGGATGATAGTTTTAGAGTTTCCCATTTATACTCTATTCCCCTCTTTCTAAAGAAAAAACCAAAACCGGTAAGAGGTTTTGGCCTGAGCAATTATTTTGTTTCGCGGTGAAGCGTCTGCTTCATTTCGCGTGAGCAATATTTTTTCATTTCGATACGTTCCGGGTTGTTACGCTTGTTTTTCTTTGTGATATAGTTACGCTCACCACATTCAGTGCAAGCAAGTGTAATATTTACGCGCATGGTTGTCCCTCCCACTCATCAGCGATAGTTAAGTTCATATGAGCATGATTTATACGACTGTTCTATTGTATCATAATTTGAGATGTTGTCCAGCGTGAAATGTGAATTCCTTAATCGATTTCGGTATGATACGATAGATGAAACCAGTTATGTAAGGAGGGGGAACCCGTGTCACTTCCAATTATACTCATGGGAATCGGGACAGCCGCACTGCTGCTGTCCATTTTTCTCGGCGCCCGTCCATCGGGTTCTGATGAAATCGAGCAACTGTCGATCAGTCTGTATCAGGAGACGAGCCAGCTGAAAAAGCGGGTGAAGGCGCTTGAAGAAGAACTGATGATGGATACCGGCATGATGCCGGCTGTCACATCCGGGCAGCCGCAGGACAAGCCGGTCCACTCGATCATCGTCAGCCAGATCACAGCGCTTCACAGCCAAGGCTACTCCGTGGACGAAATCGCCGCCCGTTCTTCTCTGCCGCCCTCACAAGTGCAAAATGTCCTCCGTACGAAAGGTATGCGTCCGTGATGCGCCGGCTCTTCCAGCTCCTCGGGGCTGTTTGCCTGACAGCGGGCGCCGTGCTGTTCTTCACGCAGCCTGCCGGACCTGCCGGAGCGGATCAGGTGAAAGCCCTGCATGAAGAGAACCGTCAGCTGAAAGATCAGCTGAAAACGGCGAAGACCGCACTTGCCGACGCGCAGAAGGCGTCCTATTCGGAGAAAGCTCCTGATTCCGGCAAAACCGGACAGACGGACGGCGGAGGGCCTTCCAAGGACGCCGCCAAACCGGAAACGGTGACGAAGATGATCCTCACCCTTTCCCGCGGTGATACATCTAAGGATGCATCGGATTCGCTGGAGCACTCAGGTATCATCAAGAGCTCCACGGAGTTCGAACGGTACTTGAACGATCAAGGCTTATCGGGCAAAATCCAGATCGGACAGCACGACGTCGATTCATCAATGGACTTCGCAGCTCTCGCGAAAGAATTGACTACTGTCAAACAATGAGAAAAGACTGCAGCTTTTCTGTTCATCAGAAATCGCTGCAGTCTTTTTTTAGTGCTTATTCTGGCAGCTCCTTATCCGCATCCACCTTATAAGGCGGCTGGATGGTCTGCGTTTCCGTCGAGAAGATCTCCGATTCCGCGCGCTTTTTCTTCAATGCGAAGTACTCCTTCACCGCCGCCTGGACAATGTCGTTGTTCGGATGAGGCGGGGTTGTCGAAGTGGAGACATGCGGGACGATGACCGAGTAGGCGATCTCCGGATTATCGAATGGAGCGAATCCGACGTGTGCAACAGACACGGTCTCTGTACCCCATACGGACCGGTCCTCCCCTTCATAATAGCCGGACTGGGCCGTTCCGGTCTTACCGCCGGCATCGAACGCTTCGCCGGTGAACAGACCATGGGCAGTTCCTCTTTGGCCGTAGTACGTATAATACATCCCTTTTTTGACCCGTTCGATCTCTTCAGGGGTGTTATCAATCTTGTTCAGGACGACGGGTTCCATGTCTTTCAGCAGAGCCCCGAATTCCTTGCCGTCTTTCGAAGGCTCGTAAACGGATTTCAGCAGATGCGGTGCAATCCGGTACCCGCCGTTCGCTACGGTCGAGACGTACTGCGCCATCTGCAGCGGTGTGTACGTATCGTACTGGCCGATCGATAAGTCAAGCAGCTTTCCGGGCTCCGCACGGTTCGGTTCAGGTGAGGAGCCGGTCACTTCACCCGGCAGGTCGATGCCCGTCTTGACACCGAGGCCGAACGACGCATAGCCGTCCCTCATCTTATTGAAGGCATCGAAATCGATCTTCAATCCGCTGCCGCGGACATAGTTGTAATTGGCGAGGTTCATCGCGATCCTGAACATGTAGACGTTGGAGGATCGGCCGATCGCTTCGACATCATTGATCGGGATCCGCGACGTGTGGTTGAAGAGCGATGATTTCGGCCGGCTGCCTTTGAAGTAGATCGGTTCATCGATCTTCACTTCGCCGATGCGTGCAGCACCGTACTTATATCCGGTGAGCATCGTCGCGAGCTTGGCGGCGGAGCCGATTTCGTAAGATGTGCTGAACGTGCCGAATGTGAAGTCCTGGACGGTCTGTTTACCGGTCTCGCTGTCTGTGACAATCTTTTTCCCGACCATCGACAGCACTTCGCCTGTATTCGGATCCATCATGACGAGGAAGGCGCGGTCGAGGAACCTCGAACCCGGAAGCCGTTTGGCCTTCAGCAGGTTCTCCTCCACAATCTTCTCCAGATGGGCCTGCAGCTCCGTATCCAGGGTGAGCATGAGATCCTTCCCCGGCTCCCCTTCCCGGACCGTCTTCGTCTCGATCACTTTCCCAGTACGATCCTTGATGTTCTTGACGACCGTCTTCTGGCCTTTCAGCAGATCTTCATAATACCGTTCGATATAACTCTTGCCGACCCGGTCATTCCGTGAATAACCGCGGGATAGGAAGTAATCGAGATCCGTCTTCGGGATCCCTTCGAGCGGGCTTGTCGTCGTGCCGAGAATGGCGCTGTCCGACATCTTCACCCGCTGCCAGTCCGTCGTCGTATTGACGCCCGGCAGTGATGTAAGGTGTTCGGAGACGGAAGCGAATTCCCGGTCCGTCACGTCTTCACTTTTGACGATCTGCGGCGTATAGGCATACCCGGACATCATTTCGCGGTAGATTGCGAGCACTTCCAGCTCGCTTTCCGTGAACGAGTTGAGCTCTTGTTCAGTGATTCGCTCGCGGGTGAGTGCCGTAATCTTCTTTTGTCCTTCTTTTTTGGTGATCTTCTCGTCATTCTGGATGGCGAGCTGCTCTTTTTCCGTCACTTTTCCGGCCGCTTCGTCGGGATGGAGCAGGATCCAATAATCTTTCTTATCCCCAAGTGTGATTCGGTTCGTCGGTTTCTCGATCAGTTTCGCGAGTTTCTTCGCGGTTTTAAGCATCTCTTCCGACGTGGTGGACGTTGTCTTTGTATATGTAATGGCATTGCGCGGTTCGTTATCGACGAGCAGGTGTCCGCTGCGGTCGAAGATCCGTCCGCGGGGCACGCTTGTATTGACAGCGATCTCTTCCGTCCGTTCAAGTTCCTTCTTATAGTCTTCTCCTTTGACAATCTGCAAATATCCAAGTCGGAAGATCAGCAGGGAAAACAGGACGAAAATCGAGAAAAACAGGAAATTCATCCGGAAGGAAGTCAGTTTACGCTGACGGACTTTTGCCTGATCGACTTTGCGCTGGTTTTTTTTCAACAGAGTCCCTCCCTCGGCAAAGTGATGATCATGAGGATTATATCATTTCCCAAACAAAAAGCACACATCTTGACGAACAAGATGTGTGCTAAGTTGCAGGTGCATCTTACTTATTTTGCGCGTACAATTTTTCGACTTCGTCCCAGTTGACGACATTCCAGAATGCAGAAATGTAATCAGGACGGCGGTTTTGGTAGTTCAGGTAGTAGGCGTGTTCCCATACATCCAAGCCGAGAAGCGGTGTTTTGCCTTCCATCAGCGGGTTGTCCTGGTTCGGTGTCGAAGTGATCGCAAGTTCGCCGTTATCGACAACGAGCCATGCCCATCCTGAACCGAAGCGTGTTTTCGCCGCATTCGCGAATTCTTCCTTGAATTTGTCGAAGCTGCCGAACTTCTTGTCGATCGCTTCCGCCAATTCGCCTTTTGGTGCTCCGCCGCCGTTCGGAGAAAGAAGCGTCCAGAACAGGGAGTGGTTTGCATGGCCTCCGCCATTATTGCGGACTGCTGTACGGATGTTTTCCGGAACCGCGTCCAGATCCGAAATGAGGTCCTCGACGGACTTCGATGCCAGATCTTCGTGGCCTTCGAGAGCAGCATTCACGTTCGTAACATACGTATTATGGTGCTTCGTGTGGTGGATCTCCATCGTTTCTTTGTCGATGTGCGGTTCAAGTGCATCATAAGCGTACGGCAATTCTGGTAATTTGTAAGCCATTCCTATTCCTCCTAGAGTAAATGAATTCTTTCCTTCCCCATTAGCGTATCAAACTTCCTATGCGCATTCAATTATCTTGATTCTCAGATGATGAAGACAACGAAGACCGCAATCATCACGATCATTACCGCCGCCTTTACGACGACGGAAGTCAGGAATCCGACCAGCGAGCCGATCCCGGAACGGAATGCCTGTTTCATCCCGGCACGTGTTACGAGCAATTCGGCGATGACGGCACCGAGGAACGGTCCGATCAGGATTCCTGCGACGGGAATGACGAACGGTCCTGCGATCAGGCCGATCGTGCTCCCCCATCCTCCTGCAGCAGTCCCGCCGAAACGCTTGACACCGAACACATTCGCCGCCGTATCAGCACTGAACAGCAAGATCGTGAAAAGCAGTTGAATGGTCCAGAACAGCCAGCCCATCGAGCTGAACGAATCGATAAGGCCGTACAGGAGAAACCCGCCGATGATGAACAGGACGGAAGGGATGACGGGATAGACGAGCCCCGCAAAAGCGATGACGAAACATATACCGGCTGCAATCCATGCAAACCACTCCATCAGTTCCCCTCCTTATGATATAGGATCAAGCCCGCTTTCCGAGGACTGCTTCCGCAATATTGACTGCATGATCACCGATCCGTTCCAGGTTGGAGACGATATCGACGAATACGATGCCTGCCTGCGCGGAGCATGAACCTTCGTTCAGACGGATAATATGACTCTTCCGGCATTTACGTTCCATCTTGTCGATCAGGTCTTCCTGCTTCGCAACCGAGCGGGCCGTTTCCCAATCGTTCGTATCGAGCGCCTCGACCGCTTTCTGCACGGTTCCGATCGTTAGCTCGAACATTTCCGCAAGTTCATCCATTGCATCCTCGGAAAGTTTGACCTTATTGACTTCCCGGAAGTCGATCAGCTCGATGATATTCTCGAAATGGTCGCCGATCCGTTCAATGTCCCGGACGGTATCCATCAGCATGACGTGACGGACGGATTCGACCGGTGAAATATTGACCGCTGATATTTCAACGAGGTAATCCGTGATCTTGCGGTCCAGGTTGTTGATGGCATCTTCGATCTGATAGGCTGTTTCCGCATGGCTCTTCTTGCTGCTCTTTAAATAGTCGAACGTCTCCCCGAGGCCCTGTACGGCAAATGAGCCCATCCGGATGATCTCCTCTTTCGCCTGGCCGATCGCCACAGCAGGCGACTGGTGGATGAAATGGCGGTCCAGGTGCTTCGGATTGTACTCGATCGTGACATCCTCACCCGGGATTAGCTTCGTGACAAAGTACGCCCATGCCCCGATGAACGGGAACTGGATGACGGTGTTCACGACATTGAACGTGCCGTGGGCGAATGCGATCTGCATCTTCTTGTCCAATCCGAGCGACGCGGTGAGCCACTCGACATACGCCGTGAACGGGATCAGCAGGATCATGAAGATGACCGCACCGATAATGTTGAACAGCACATGTGTCGCTGCTGCGCGGCGCGCGGCGACGGACGCACCGATGGACGCGAGGATCGCCGTGATGGTCGTCCCGATGTTATCCCCGAACAGCACCGGCAGTGCCGCTTTCAGGTCGATCAGGTTTTCGGCATACAGCCCCTGCAGAATGCCGACCGTCGCACTTGAACTCTGGACGATCAGCGTGAACACCGTACCAGCCACTACACCGAGCATCGGGTGGTCCGCCATCGATACGGTCATAGAGGTGAACGCATCCAGCGAGCGGAGCGGCGTCATGCCTGTACTCATCAGTTCAAGCCCGAGGAAGAGGCCCCCGAAACCGAAAACGACTTCACCGATATGCTTCACAGTCGGCTTCTGGATGAAAAAGATCATGAAAGCGCCGACTGCCATGATCGGCAGCGCATAGGCGCCTACGTCAAGACCGATGATGAACGCAGTGATCGTAGTTCCGATGTTCGCTCCCATGATGACGCCGATCGCCTGTCTCAGTTTCATGAACCCTGCACTGACGAGGCCGACCGTGATGACGGTTGTGCCCGAACTCGATTGGATCAGGACCGTGACGATGATCCCGACAAGGACCCCCATGAACGGATTCGTCGTGAAGCGGTCGAGGATGGAACGCAGCCTGTCCCCAGCTACTTTTTGAAGTCCGTCCCCCATGTACTTGATGGCGAACAGGAAAATCCCCAGTCCTCCGAGAAATTGAAACGCCACTTCCTGCCAGTTAATATCCATGCAATGTGCAACCTCCAATAACGATATGTATACCCCCCTATTATTGTCGCCATGTATCGGGCTTGTAAATAGAGTTCATGGAAACTTTACAAACCCTTAACATTCGACAAACTGCAGCAGACCGAAAAAGGATTTCCTGCCCAAATAATCTCTTACGATGATAAACTGGAGAATAGACGTAGGAAAGGAGTCATCATTTTGAAGATCCATCAATTGTTCATGGCTTCCCTGTATGAGCCTAAAAAACTTGCGGCCTTCCGCATGCTGCCGATCGGCAAGGTCTTTCAATATATCTTCGTCTTCGTTTTCCTGTCGACAGCCGTGTCGTTCCTCCGGTTCCTGTCAGGCGATATCGACCTGTTCGGCGCATCTGAGGAGCTGATCGACTACGCTGAGACAGTCGGCGGACTCCTCTATCCGATGGCATTCGTTCTGCAGCTCGTCATTAGCACATTCTACCTGTTCATCCGGGTCAGTTTCTTCGGCTTGGTAGGACTAGGGATCCTGTCGGCACGGCAGCGGCGGGGCGAATACCGGCATATGTGGCGGACAGCCGCTATTTCCGTCTCCGTTCCGGTCCTTGCATCCATCACACTCGATATCATGCATGTGCCGGGTGCAGTAAACTTCCCTGTTACGGCTGCTGTCCATATCTTCTACCTGGCAGCCGCCGCCGGATATTACCCGAAAAAACCGAGGGTGCAAAAAACAGCCGCATAATTACCTTCCCCCTGTCATATACATATGCCGTAAAGGGGGAGCGGTATTATGAGAATCCTAATAGCGGCAATGGCCGTATTTGCGCTTGTCTATATGCTGAAAAGCGATCTGACTGAAGGGACGATCCAGCTTGCAGCATTCGCATCGGAGGAACCGGACTGCCGTGAGACGGACAAGCCCGCTTCTATCGTTGTGACGGCTGTTGCCGGGGATACGATCGAATCGCTGTTCGCACTCTACCCGGATCCAGACACCGCGTTCATGGACCGTCTTGCAGCATTCTACCGGCTGAACCCGCATCTGCAGCTGCAGGACATTGCAGGAGGAGAGCAGATCGAGCTGCCGCTGAGCAGCGAAATCGTCACAGTGTGCATGGAACCCTGAGATGCCGAGGGCAGTTCCTTGTCTTTTCAGCTCAATGATTGATAAAATATACAGTAGTAATGCGAAGTAAGGAGAGAGAATAATGACTGAAATGATACATCGATCCAAGACGCGTCCGGTAAAAGTGGGAAATCTCACGATCGGCGGCAGCAACGAATTATTCATCCAAAGTATGACGACGACCAAAACTCATGATGTCGAAGCCACAGTCGCAGAGATCAAACGCCTGGAAGAAGCGGGTGTGCAGGTCGTCCGTGTCGCGTGCCCTGATGAGCGCGCGGCGTATTCCATCGGAGCGATCAAAGAGCGTATCAACATCCCGCTCGTTGTCGATATCCATTTCAACTATAAACTGGCCTTGATCGCGATTGAGCAGGGTGCCGATAAAATCCGCATCAACCCGGGCAACATCGGGAAGCAATCGAAGGTCGAAGCTGTCGTCAATGCGGCAAAAGCGAAAGGCATCCCGATCCGCATCGGTGTCAACGCCGGTTCCCTCGAGAAGAAAATCCTGGAGAAATACGGCTATCCGACAGCTGACGGCATGGTGGAAAGTGCGCTGCACCACATCAAGATCCTCGAAGATCTCGATTTCCACGACATCATCGTGTCGCTGAAAGCGTCAGATGTCAACTTGGCGATCGAAGCATATAAGAAAGCGGCGGCAGCATTCGATTATCCGCTGCACCTCGGCATTACGGAATCCGGCACATTGTTCTCCGGATCCATCAAGAGTGCCGCGGGTCTCGGAGCCCTCCTGTCGGCCGGGATCGGTAATACGCTCCGCGTCAGCTTGAGCGCTGACCCTGTCCAGGAAGTGAAAGTCGCCCGGGAACTGCTGAAAGTGTTCGGCCTGTCGTCCAACGCTGCTACGCTCATCTCCTGCCCGACATGCGGACGCATTGAAATCGATTTGATCTCAATCGCGAACGAAGTGGAGGAATACATCTCGACCATCAAAGCACCGATCAAAGTGGCGGTTCTCGGCTGTGCGGTCAACGGCCCGGGAGAAGCACGTGAAGCCGATATCGGTATCGCAGGTGCACGCGGCGAAGGTCTGCTGTTCATGCACGGAAAAACGGTCCGCAAAGTGCCGGAAGAGACAATGGTCGAAGAGCTGAAAGTGGAAATCGATAAATTGGCTGAAGAATATTTCGAGAAGAAACGCCAGGAAGAAGCACTGGAAGAAAGCGGCGCGGCGAATTGAAGAAGTACCGTTTCGGCATCGATATCGACGGCACCCTGACGACGCCTTCTTCCCTGCTGCCGCACATCAACAAAAAATTCGGCTGTAATCTCGTGCTGGATGACATACGGGAATATGATCTGACAGCGGCGTTCGACGTTGATCCGGTCGTCTTCCATAACTGGTACAAGGAAACCGAGGCGGAGATCTGCCTCGGCTCCTCCGTCCAGGAGCATGCAAAGCAGATCCTTGCAGACTGGCAGCAGAAACAAGCTGAGTTGTATTACATTTCCGCCCGGGGTCCGGAAGTGCTGGACGCGACGATGGAGTGGTTCCGCCGTGAACAGATTCCGTTCGACCATGTCGAACTGATCGGCAGCCACCGTAAAATCGAGACCGCCCGTAATTTCGGAACGGATGTCTTCTTTGAGGACAAGCATGATAATGCCGTCGACCTCCACGAAGAACTCGGTATACCGGTCATCCTGTTTGACACGCCGTATAACCGGGATCCCGTTCCGGACGGAGTCATCCGGGTTCATACATGGAAAGAAGCGGACGAATGGATCCAGCACCATCTCTTTGCGAGCACCGTCCGATAACTGAAAAAAGCTGTCCATCCTCACGTGTTGCGTGGGAATGGACAGCTTTTTCGTATTCGGTCAGCCGTTATTTCACTTGCACGACGGGCACTTCCCGTACACTTCGAATTTGTGTCCTTCGATTTCGACACCCGGCAGCTCGACAGCGAGCAGATCCATCGGGCAGCTTGGAATGTGCTTCGTCTTGCCGCACACCGTACAGATGAAATGATGATGGTGGACACCAGGATCGCAGTGCATGCGGAACTGCCTTTCCCCATGCAGCTCCGTTTCCTCGAGGATGCCGAGTTCTGCGAATGTCGTGAGATTCCGGTAGACCGTGTCATAGCTCAGACCGGGGTTTTCCTTTTTCAGGAACACACTCACATCCATGGCAGCCGTATATCCGTCCTGCTCCTCTAAGTAGCTTAAGATCGCTTCCCTGTTTTTCGTCCGTTTGAAGGAATGCTCTTTCAAGATGGTCCATGCTTTCTCTACATTCATGCCGCTTCCCCCTCCGCTTCAGACTTCCGCATCCCAAGAAGCCGTTTTCCGCCAAGCACGGTCAGTAAAATAAGGATCGCCGTCACGACAATCGTCCCGCCCGGGGCAATATCCAAGTAGAATGCAGCCACCAGGCCGGCCACAACAGATATTTCGCCGAAAATCACCGACAGCACCATCGCTGTCCGGAAGCTCTTCGCCACCTGGATCGCCGATGCGACCGGCAGTGTCATGAGCGAGGAGACGAGCAGGATTCCGACGATGCGCATCGAGGCGCCGATCACAAGCGCTGTCATCACCATGAAAAGGATCTGGATCCATCCGCCTTTCAGACCGGATGCCCTCGAATAATCCGCATCGAATGATAAAGTGAACAGTTCTTTGTAGAACAGATAGATGAACACAAGCACTGCCGCTGCGAGCACTGCAACCACTGTCAGGTCCTGCCGGCTCACTGCCGACACCGAACCAAACAGATAACCGACCAAGTCGGAACCGAACCCTTTCGCCAAAGAGATGAAAATGGCTCCGAATCCGATTCCGGCTGACAGGATGATGGGAATCGCCAGTTCTTCGAAGTTCCGGTAGACCCGCCGCAGCCGTTCAATGAGAAGGGATCCGCCGACCGCTGCCGCCATCCCGAGATAGACCGGGTTCAGCCCCGCAAAGAAGAGCACTTGCTGGCTCAAGTACAAGCTCCCTGCGATTCCCGCAAGCGATACGTGACTCAGCGCATCCGCTATCAAGGCCAGACGCCGCACGACGATGAACAGCCCGATCATCGGTGCAATGACCCCGATGATCAGCCCTGACAGAAACGCATTCTGGAGGAAGTCATAGGAAATCAGGGCGTCAATCATCGTTCCCACCTCCGTCTTTCTGGTGGATCAGCCGGACCGGATGACCATACCACTTGGACAGATCCCGGTCCCCTAGTTTCGCAAAATCCCTGCGGCCGCCATGGAAATGCATCGTATGATTCAGACACGCAACGTGTGATGCCAGATCTGTAACCAGATCGATCTCATGGGAAACGAGAATGATGGCAATTCCATGTTCACGATTCAGTTCCTCCAGCATAGAATAGAAAGACGCTGAGTTCTGCTGATCGATGCCGACTGTCGGTTCATCCATGATCAGAAGTTCTGGTTTTGCAGCAAGAGCTCTTGCGATGAAAACACGCTGCTGCTGGCCGCCCGATAACTCCCCTATATTGCGGCCTGCGAACTCTTCCATACCGACGTCCTGTAAGGCGCGCCTTGCTGCTCTGCTGTCATCTTCGGTAAACCGTTTGAACAGCCCCCGTTTCACTGTCAGTCCGCTTTTGACCACTTCCAGAACAGTTGCCGGAAAGCCGCTGTTGAAAGACGCAGATTTTTGGGAAACGTATCCGATACGTTCCTTACGATCCGTATCGGCCGCTGGTTTTCCGAACAACTCAACAGATCCCCTGCTCGGTTTCAGCAGGCCGAGAAGCAGTTTGATAAGTGTCGATTTGCCGGACCCGTTCGGACCGATCAGTGCCCAGAATTCCCCGGGGTTCACGGTAAGTGAAATATCTTTCAAGACAGCCGTGCTGCCATAGCTGAACGAAACATCTGTTAACTTCACAAGACTTTCCTGCATACTACCATCCTTTGTAAATAGTAATGATTACGGTTTCTATACTGATTATAAATGACGGGACCCCGGCTGACAACTTAAAAGAAAGTTAGGTGGCGTAATGGATTATTCAAGGTTGCTGATGGACATGAAGAAAAAGCCGGATGAGGAAATGTATATGCTGGCAAGAAGTTATGGGCTGGATTTTTCAGTCGAGGAAATCAGGCAGCTCCGTCCGCTGCTGGACGAAGTGTCCTTTCACTGGATTTTGACGGGGGTCCCTGAGACATTCGTTTCGAAAGTAGCTGCGGTTATTGGAGAAGGCCGCACCAATCAGATATTAGAGGATTATCTCAACATGAAAAAGTAGACAGCAGGACTTTCCCCAATCGTCTAGGGAAAGTCCTGCTGTTTTCCATTTTCTTATATGCCTGGCTGCACACCGAGCAGCGCATCACGGTGGGCAGTCGTAAACTCACCGCTTTTCAGCATGCTGATCTCTTCTTTGTACGGCGCCGTTTTGTTCTTCTTGTCTGTTCCGATGAACGGAGTCTCCAGTATCTTCGGTACATTGGCGAATGACGGATGGTGGACAATATAATGAAGCGGCTCGAAGCCGATATGGCCAAACCCGATATTCTCATGTCTGTCCTTCCCTGCGCCCCGTACGTTCTTGCTGTCATTTACGTGGATGACCGAAATCCGGTCACGCCCGACGAAATGGTCGAATTCCTCGAGCACGCCTTCAAAATCATTTACGATATCATAGCCGGCGTCGTGGACGTGGCACGTATCGAAACAGACAGAAAGCCGTTCATTATTCTTCACGCCGTCGATGATTCTCGCCAGCTCCTCGAAACTCCTGCCGCATTCCGTTCCTTTACCGGCCATCGTCTCAAGGGCAATGCGGACTTCCGCATTGGAAGACAGCACCTCATCGAGCCCTTCGATGATCTTTGCAATTCCTTTGTCTGTACCTTCTCCGACATGGGCTCCCGGGTGCAGTACGATCTGATCTGCGCCGAGTGCAGCTGTCCGATCGATCTCCGACTGAAGGAAATCGACGCCAAGCCGAAACGTCTCGGGTTTCACCGTATTGGCGATGTTGATGATGTACGGCGCATGGACGACCATCGACGACAGGCCGTTCGCTTCCATGTGAGCGCGTCCGGCTTCGATATTCAATTCTTCGATCGCCTTGCGTCTTGTATTCTGAGGGGCTCCCGTGTAGATCATGAACGTCGAGGCCCCGAAATCTGCTGCGTCTTTGCTTGAACCGAGCAGCATGTCCTTTCCACTCATGGATACATGGGAACCGATTAAGATAGGCTGTTCACTCATTTTTTCCTGTTCAATCTCCTTTCCCGCTTTTTGAAGCGTTCGACTTCCTGCGCACGTTTCTTCTTGTAGCCCGGCTTCACTTTCGCCGGTTTTTTGATCATCGCGGCCGCTTTCTTGTCAATGTCATCCTGTTCTTTCGGACGGTTCTTCCGGGAGTGGCGTTCTTTCAGCTGAACCCACTCTCCATTTTTCACATCCTCATGAACGAACGGGACACCCATCTTCTCGATTTTGACAATAGCGTCGTCTTCCGAAGGATCATACAGTGTGATGGCTGTTCCTTCCAGTCCTGCCCGGGCAGTCCGGCCGACACGGTGGATGTAGAATTCCAAATCCTCCGGCAGTTCGTAGTTGATGACATGGCTGACGCCGGGGATATCGATCCCACGAGCGGCAAGGTCAGTCGCGACGATAAACTGGTACTCGAGATCCCGAATCTGTTTCATCATTCGCGTCCGCTCCCGCGCGTTCAGGTCACCATGCAGTTTCCCTGTCTTAATGCCCTGACCAGCTAGGTAGCCTGCTAATTCGTCGGCATTCTGTTTCGTGTTGGTGAAAATGATTGCCAAGTACGGGTTGACGGCTTCAATGACATGGACCAGCTTCTTCCTGCGGTCCATTCCGCGGACCGGTACGAGCGAGTAATGCATGTTTTCCGTCAGCGGTTTTTTGGCGCCGAGTTGGATATGCACAGGTGAGTCCATGTATTTAGCGAGAAACGGTTTCAATTTCTCTGGTATCGTCGCAGAGAATACATACATCTCCAATTCACTTGGCATTTTAGATGCAAACTGGTCGATGTCTTCGATGAACCCCATGTCGAATGCAAGGTCTGCTTCGTCGATGACCAGAATGCGAGCCGTGTGAACGGAAAGTGCTCCATTCTCTGCCATGTCCCGGATACGTCCCGGTGTTCCGACGACCAGATGGGGGTTGGACTTCAGTTTGTCTGCGGAGCGTTTCTTATCGGTACCGCCGATCAGCAGGCTTGACCGGATCTCCGAGTTCTCCGTGAGCTTTTTCAGCTCGTCGAACAGCTGGATGGCCAGCTCTCTCGTCGGAGCGGTGATGACGGCCTGCAGATTATCCTGCTCTGTATCAATACGCTGCACGATTGGGATGAGGAAGCTGTGAGACTTCCCTGTACCCGTATGGGCCTGTCCAATTGCGCTCGTCCCTTTCAAGATGAGAGGAATCATTTCTTTTTGTATGGGTGTGGGGCTCGTAAAGCCAAGCTCATCAATTGCATCCCGAAGAAATGGGCTGAATTGGTAATCAGTATATCTAGACATGTTCGTGTCCTCCTATCATTCGTTCATTGTAGCATGAAACAGTGACGCCGGTCGTTTTTTTCGCATAAGATACCGTATAAAGACAGTATGCTTCAGAAAGGAGTCTGCTATGAGATACGAATCGTTTTATCCGTTTGCGAACCAGCAGCGTTATGCGGAGCAGAGGCCGCCCGTGTACCAACAGGGCTACCAGCAGAGCCAGCCCTATATGCAGCAGCCCCCGCAGTCAGGACCGCAGTCCTCTCTGCAGGCGTTCTCCCCCTTTAGTTTCGGCGGACCTCAGCAGCAGGCGGGTGCGTCCCCAGCAGGACAGCCGCCGGGTCCTTCCAAACCGGAAATGTATATGGAGACAGCCAACCGTCTCCTGACGACAGTTCAGCAATATGCGCCGCTAGTTCAGCAATTCGCGCCGATGATCCAAAACATTCCGGCGATGTGGAAATTGTACCGCGGGTTCCAATCGCTGCCTTCCGCACCCGCTGCAGGAACCGCTGCCCCCGCCGTGAGACCTGCTGCAGCTGCCGCCTCGGCGGCGAGAGTGCCGAGACCGTCCGTTCCGAAGGTGTTCCAGCCGCCAATCTAAGACTTTGAACCTTTCCGCCATCTCCGCTATAATGGACAATAGATCCCTTTAGAGGAGTGAGCGTAAAATGGAAGTATTGAAGATTTCCCCGAGAGGCTATTGTTACGGGGTCGTCGATGCAATGGTGATTGCGAGAAATGCGGCACTCGACGAAACACTGCCGAGACCGATCTATATATTAGGAATGATCGTGCATAACAAACACGTGACGGACGCATTCGAAGAAGATGGGATCATCACACTGGAAGGGAATAACCGGCTGGATATCCTGAACCAGGTCGAAAAAGGGACAGTCATCTTCACGGCCCACGGAGTCTCTCCGGAAGTCCGTGAACTGGCGAGAAAAAAAGGACTTGTTTCGATCGATGCCACGTGCCCCGACGTCACGGTCACACATGATCTGATCCGCGAGAAGACGGCAGAAGGCTATGAGATCATCTATATCGGCAAGGCGAACCACCCGGAACCGGAAGGCGCGCTCGGCGTGGCCCCCGGCAAAGTGCACCTCGTGGAAAACGCGGACGATATCGGGAATCTTGAGTTGCACAGCAGCCGTCTCCTCGTCACGAATCAGACGACGATGAGCCAGTGGGATGTCGCACACCTGATGGAGATGCTGAAAGAGAAGTATCCTGATATCGAAGTGCACCGTGAAATCTGCATGGCTACGCAGGTGCGTCAGGAAGCTGTCGCGGAACAGGCCGGCGAAGCGGACTTGCTGATCGTAGTCGGTGATCCAAAGAGCAATAACTCGAACCGCCTGACCCAAGTTTCCGTGGAGATTGCGAATACACCTTCCTACCGGATCTCCGATGTATCCGAGATCCAGCTCGAATGGCTCGAAGGGATCAAACGGGTTGCGGTCACTGCAGGTGCTTCCACGCCGACCCTGATCGTCCGGGAAGTGATTGAATTCCTGACGAAGTTCGACCCGGCTGATCCGGCTACCCATACTGTCGAACGGAAATTCGAGCTGAGCCGTCTGCTCCCGAAGATCAAAAACCCGTCGCCGGTCACTCGGATCGAACCTTACGTGTAAACAGCAAGGGCTGTCCCGTATCAGTCATCTCGGTGACTTACGGTACAGCCCTTTTTCCTGTCTGATTTCAACATAATCGTGCCGAACGGCGTCAGATGAACGTGAACGGTTCTGTCCGGATTTCCGACTGGAGGAACGTGACATTGTATTGTGCATCACGGCATAATGAATTCATTTTTTCCGCCACGCCCGCAATCATCACCTTTTCGACATTATGTCCCGGGTCTACGACACACAGATCGATTGCTTCTGCATCCTGCGCAACATGATAGTACAGATCTCCGGTAACGAGCACATCAGCTCCGGCCCGTTTCGCCGCGTAAATATATTTGTTGCCGTCACCCCCTAGAACACCAACCTTCCGGATTTCCCGTCTGGCATCCCCGACCATCCTTACCATTGCGACGTCGAGACGCTCCTTGACGTACAGCGCAAACTCTTGGAGCGTCATCGGCGGCTCCAGTCGCCCTACTCTTCCGAGACCCGTCTCTTCTTCTGCCTCGGATCCAGTTCTTTCTAGGATTCCGATATCGGAAAGACTAAGTTTATGGGCCAGGAGGTCATTGACTCCTCCAGCGGCTATGTCCAGGTTCGTGTGGGCGGCATAGACAGCGATGTCATGTTTCAGGCACATTCCGATCATCCGTCCTTGCGGTGTGTCTGTCCATATATGTTTGACCGGACGGAACAGCGGCGGATGGTGTGCGATGATCAGATCTGCCCCTTTCCGAACAGCTTCTTCAATGACCTTTTCGTTCACGTCAAGTGTGACCAGCACTTTTTCCACTTGCCGGTTCAGCTGCCCGATATGAAGACCGACAGGATCCCCTTCCATTGCCAATTTTTTCGGTGACCATGACTCGAATAATTGGATGATCTCGTGACCGTTCACTTGTTTCACTGTTGCAGCACCCTTTCGATAAGTTGTTTTGTCTCTCCGAGCTGACGCCGTTTTTCTATTGATTCGTCAGTCTTAGCAGATGCGTCGAGAGCCGCGCAGACGCGGGTCAGTTCAGTCAGCTCCCCTTCCCATTTCTCTCGGAAGGCAGCCGCCGGTTCCTTCATGAGAAACGGCCCCATCAGCAGCTCTTCCTCCGAATAGCGGACCATCCCCCGTTCAAGCACAAGGACTTCGTATAATTTGCGGTCTTCTTTGAGGATTGCTTCCTCCGTCACCTTCCATCCGTTACCAACAGCCCATTCTCGGATCGCTTTCGCATGCAGATTCGGCTGTAGGATGAGCCGGGTGACGCCTTCCAGCCGGTCAGGTGCGGCCGCCAGGATGGAAGCGATCAATGTACCGCCCATTCCTGCAATGGTAATTACCGTAACGCCGTCATCCGGCTCAATTGCGAGCAGCCCATCCGCGAAACGGACAGTGATCCGATCGGCCAGTCCTTCCTTTTCCACGGTTCTGCTCGCTGATTCGAAAGGTCCTCTGACGACCTCCCCTGCAACGGCTTTCCGGATTGTACCGTTCTGCACGAGCCAGCAGGGCAGATATGCGTGATCGCTGCCGATATCAGCAAGTATTGCATCTTGCTGTACATAGGAGGCTACCTTAGCGAGCCGTCTTGATAAATTCTTTGCATTCATGTTCCGTTCCCACCTTTCCATATATACTTTCCGCAGCCTGCGTTCCTAGAACATCATATCGTAAACGGCAGGCAGGCTGCACAGAGAATACAAAAAAGCAGTCAGCGGGTGGAAACCACATACTGACTGCTTTTCACAGTATCATTTCAATGAGAGGATGTAGTCGACCATGTCGTCGATGTGAGCATCTTCGATAAGCCCACCCGGCATGCCGCCTTTACCATTCTTGATGATGTCGTGAAGTGCGTCTTTGTCTTTGTCTTCACCGTGAAGGTTAGGACCGACATTCCCTTCAAGATTTTCACCATGGCAAGTAATACATTTCTGCTGTGCGACGGCTTCAGCGTCGAACTCGCCGCCTTCTTCTTTCGTACCTTCTTCAGTTGCTTCGTCATCCGAACCGGCAATTTCCTTCTGCTGTGGAATTCCGTAGAGGGACATGAAGAAAATGAGTCCGATTCCGAGTGCGAAAATCAGAATATAAGGAACAACAGGATTTTTACCCAACGAACTAACCTCCTTCACCAGAAACTATTCTGTAGTATATAGTGCACACATTTCATTGTACTGTATTCCTGGCGAAATCGAAAGAGTTATCAATAGACTTTTCGATTTTGTGACAAATTCGACATACTTTGTGAAGTTTTTTCTTAACAGCCAATTTGGCGGGCAATTACCATCCGCTGAACTTCGGAAGTACCTTCCCCGATCTCCAGCAATTTAGCATCTCTCATATAGCGTTCCACTTCGTACTCCCGCATATACCCATAGCCGCCGTGTATTTGGATCGCCTGATCAGCAACTTCCATTGCAATTTCAGAAGCATATAATTTACACATCGCCGCCTCTTTCGTAAAGGGTTTCCCCTGGTCTTTCAGCCAGGCCGCCTTATAGACCATGGTGCGTGCCAATTCAATCTTCAGAGCCATGTCGGCCAGCTTGAATTGGGTGACCTGGAACTCGGATAGTGTTTTTCCGAACTGCTTCCGCTCTTTTGAATAACGCAATGCCCGGTCGTAGGCAGCCTGGGCGATGCCGACCGCCATGGCGCCGATGCCGATCCGGCCGCCGTCGAGCGTTACGAGGAACTGGCGGAAGCCATTGCCTTTCTTGCCGAGCAGATTTTCTTCGGGCACTTGAACATTGTCCAAGACTAGTTCTGTCGTATTGGATGCGTGCAGACCCATCTTCTCATAGTTATCGATGATCGTAAAACCTTCTGTGTCCGTCGGTACGATGATGGCACTGATTTCCTTTCCGCCCGATTCAGTTTTGCCTGTGATGGCGGTAAGTGCCAGATTTTTGGCGTAGCTGGCATTGGTTATATACACTTTCGAGCCGTTGATCGTGAACGTGCCGTTCGTGAGCTCAGCGGTCGTCTGCGTGCCCCCAGCGTCTGATCCGGCATTCGGCTCTGTCAAACCGAAGGCACCGAATGATGTCCCCTCACAGATTGGACGCAAATACTTCTGCTTTTGTTCTTCGGTACCAAATAAGTTCAGCGGCGCTCCCCCAAGCGAAATGTGCGCGGAATATGTAATACCGGTTGAAGCACAGGCACGGCTTAATTCTTCCGTTACGATTGCGAAGCTGATCGTATCGGCTCCTGCCCCGCCGTATTCTTCCGAAAACGGCAGACCCATCATCCCCATGTCTGCCAGCTGCCGGAAGATTTCTATCGGGAATTCGTTCGTCCTGTCCCGATCGATCGCACCGGGTGCTACTTCATCCGCTGCAAATTCCCGTATGGTCCGCTGTATCATCTGCTGTTCCTCTGTTAAATTAAAATCCATCTGGCACTCCCCCTTGTTGTGAACGCTTACATCATTCATTATACCGAATTTACTAATAGTTTAACAGAAAAAGATTTCTGCTCAATACGAGATGAGCAGAAATCCGATAATCAGCAGCAGACCGGCAGACCCGGAGATTGTAAAATACAATAGCTTCAGTAACCGGCCTGCAAAAAGCCATAATATACTATTCAGCATCAGCAGCCCGAGAAGGAGCATCGTCTCCCCTTCGAAGAAAGCGAACCAGACTTTCAGGGAGATCCCGAGGATGAGCAATGCTGTGATGATATATGTAAAGGGAACCAGCGCAGTCCTGACCTTTCTGCTGAACAGCAGCCGGACAATAAGCAGCGCCGTGATGGCGGCAGCTGCGGTAATTGCGGCTGCCGGATAGTTCTTCAGGACGACCAAGCCGGCCAGCAGAAGAGCTGCAAGCAGACCCATCAAAATCATTTTGCTCCTAACCGCAGACCGTTCTTTTTCCAAAACTGCTTTCTCCGCCTTCGCCAGTTCGGTTCCCTCCGATTCCCCTTGGGCATACAGCGTGATCAGGAAATCACAATAGTGTTCCGGCAGCAGACGGTTCTTTTTCCAATATTGGATTTCCGAGATGATGATCCGCTTTCGCTGTGGATTCATGGCTGTTCTTCCTTTCTCCCCCGAAAAAGGCACCGGCCGCCCGCCGGTGCCTTTCCACTTATTCCAAGAAATCTTTCAGTCGTTTGCTGCGGGACGGATGACGGAGTTTCCGCAAGGCTTTGGCTTCGATCTGGCGGATCCGTTCCCGGGTGACGCCGAACACTTTCCCGACTTCCTCGAGCGTCCGCGTGCGACCGTCATCGAGTCCGAAACGGAGTCTGAGCACGTTCTCTTCCCGGTCTGTCAACGTATCGAGCACATCTTCAAGCTGTTCCTTCAACAGTTCGTACGCCGCATGATCCGACGGTGACTGGGCTTCCGAGTCCTCGATGAAGTCACCGAGGTGGGAGTCATCCTCTTCCCCGATCGGCGTTTCCAATGAAACAGGTTCCTGGGCGATTTTCAGGATTTCACGCACTTTCTCAGGCGTCAGCTCCATTTCTTCCCCGATTTCTTCAGGAGAAGGCTCGCGTCCAAGATCTTGCAGCAGCTGACGCTGGACACGGATCAGTTTATTGATCGTTTCCACCATATGGACAGGGATCCGGATCGTCCTCGCCTGGTCTGCAATCGCACGGGTGATCGCCTGGCGTATCCACCATGTTGCATACGTACTGAATTTGAAGCCTTTCGTATGGTCAAACTTCTCCACCGCTTTGATGAGCCCCATGTTGCCTTCCTGGATCAAGTCGAGAAACAGCATGCCCCGGCCGACATAGCGTTTCGCGATACTGACAACGAGGCGCAGGTTGGCTTCGGCCAGTCTCTTTTTCGCTTCCTCATCTCCTGCGATGATGCGTTTGGCCAGTTCGACTTCCTCTTTGCCGGTCAGCAGGTCGACACGGCCGATTTCCTTCAGATACATCCGGACAGGGTCATTGATCTTCACACCCGGGGGAACACTGAGGTCATTCAGATCGAACCGCTCTTCCTCGGCTGCCGGTTTGTCCGGTGCTCCGTCGGCATTGTCGTCTTTGCCTTCCATTTCAATGCCTGCCGCCTCGATCTGATCGAGAAACTCTTCAAACTGGTCAGGTTCCATCTCGAAAGAAGCCAGTTTGTCTGTCACCTCTTCCAAAGAAAGCTCACCGCTTTTCTTTCCTGTATCCAGCAGCGCTGCTTTCACTTCTTCAAGCGTTGTTTCTGTTTCACCAGTCAGTTCCTCTTTTTTTGCCATAGTAGCTGTTCCTCCTTATTACGCCGGTCGGCTTACATTGCCGATAATGATTTCCGGAGCTGTATGATCTCTCGTGCAAGCTCAAGAGCTGCTGGATGATCGTTCATTTTCTCTGCGTCTTTTGACTCGTGCATCTTCTGTTCAATCAGCTGCTGGATCCTATGTTTCTTCAAATGTCTCACGCAGTCTTCCACTTCCTGCCCGGCATGCTCCGGATCCCGTTCAGCCGAAGCAGCTTCCAATACAAGCCTGCGAAGTTCCCGCTCTTCGATCATTTCTGCGAACCGGTGGAAATCAGGCGTCCCATGCTGTTCATAGAAGCCTGCGAGACGGATATATAAGGTGGCATACTCATCGTGGACGAAGACATTCTCATGCTGGCGGACCGTGTCGAACAGCGATCCGTCATTGACGATATGGCCGAGCAGCAGGCGCTCTGCGCGCTCGGTGGCTGACAGCACTTTTTTCGACGGCCGGGGCATCGGTGGAGGCGCCGGCTCGGAGAAGCTGCCGGACCGCCCTTGACTGACTGCTTTCCCGGCTGCTTTTGCGAATTGCTGTTCCAGTGCTTCGATCGATACACCTGTATCCGACGATAGATGCCGAAGCATAATATCTTTTTCGACAGGCGTCAGCAGCGGCGCCAATTCTTCCATCACTTCATGAATATATTGAAGGACGTCATTTTCATGTGACAGATTTTTCGACCGCTTCGCATAGGCCATCATGAAAGACATATACGAGTGGGGATTGCCGATAATCTTGTCCGTGAAGGCTTCCGCTCCGTATTCCGATATATAATCATCGGGATCGAGCTTGCCGGGCAGGATGGCGATCTTCAGCGAGAAGCCTTTCTGCATCGCAAGATTGGCGAACCGTTTTGCCGCCTCCCACCCCGGACTGTCACCGTCACAACAGATGATCAGATCATTGGTGATCCGCTTCAGTTTGACAAGCTGTGTGTCCGATAGTGAGGTTCCCATAAGTGCCACCGTATTTTCAATGCCGTTTCGATCCGCAGATAGCGTATCCATGAAACCTTCGAATAGTATTACAGTACCCGTTTTCCGCGCGTTCAGCCGCGCTCTGTGGAAATTATAGAGCAATTTGCTTTTTTGGAAGATCGGCGTCTCCGGGCTGTTCAAGTATTTCGCTTCTTTATCGTTCTTTTCAAGGACACGGCCGGAGAACCCGACAATCGTACCTTGGTCATCGTACAGCGGAAACATGATCCGGCCCCTGAAACGGTCGAAAAAACCTGTCCCGCTGTCCCGTTCGATCACAAGACCGGCCTGTGCCATCTCGGACAAATCGAAATTCTGGCGTTTCAGCAGGGTGGTCAGCGCTTCCCAGTCATCGAGGGCGAACCCGATACCATACTTTTCGATAGTTTCCCGGGTAAATCCTCTTTGCTGGAGATATTCATACGCTTTTTCACCTTCCACCGTATTCAGAAGCAGATGGTTATAGAAGTTTGCCGCGAAAGCATGGGCTTCATACATTTGTTTGTGGGCCGCATTCGTTTCAGTGCGGCTTCCCATTTCGACGGATGCATCAATCGGAATATCGAGCCGGTGTGCCAGCTGGACGACAGCTTCCGTGAAAGGAAGATTGCTGATATCCATGACGAAGGTGATAGCGTTGCCGCTTGCCCCGCATCCAAAACAATGGAACAGCTGTTTGTCCTCCGATACCGAAAAAGAAGGTGTACTCTCACCGTGGAAAGGACACAGTCCAAACCAGTTCTTTCCTCTCTTCGTCAACCGGACGTGCTCGCCGATCAAGTCGACTATATCCGTTTTGGATCTAATTTCCTCTATCGTCTGTTCAGGAATCTTTGACATGTTTTCACCAGCTTCACAGTCTTTAATTCGTCATGCTGCCGGAAAACCCTTTTTATTCGACAACAAATTTCGTTTACACGGAAACTACTAGTTTACTCTCTCTGCGGTCAGATTTCCAGTCCTTGTTCTCAGGAAGCGGTTCCCGGAACGGAACGAAAAAAGAGGGACCTGTCCGATTAGCGGAGGTCCTTCCGGATACGTTCGAATCTGCTGCTGTTCAGCTGAGAGATGATGACGTTCGCCGTCTCTTCTACGGCGCGGTTGGACACGTCAATCACGGTACAGCCGATTTTGGAAACGACTTTGTTGAAATGGGCGATTTCCTGCTCGATCCTGTCGACTTTTGCGTAGTTCGCATCGTCTTTCAGTCCGAGTGCAATGAGCCGCTCTTTCCGTATCGAGTTGAGGACATCCGGGGAAATGACAAGACCGAAGCATTTCGCGGGATCAATCTCATACAGTTCGGCCGGCGGTTCCACTTCCGGAACAAGCGGGACGTTCGCCACTTTGAAACGCTGATGGGCTAAATATTGGGAAAGTGGTGTTTTCGACGTACGAGAAATCCCGACGAGGACGATATCCGCATTCAGGACACCCCTCGGATCCCGTCCGTCATCATATTTCACCGCAAATTCGATTGCTTCGATTTTCTTGAAATAGTCTTCGTCCAGCTGCCGGACGAGACCGGGCTCTTCGATCGGCCGCTCCTCGACTTCCACTTCGACAGCATGGAGCAGCGGGCCGAGCAGGTCGACGCACTGGACATGATGGTTGCTGCACATGCGCTTCAGCGCTTCGCGCATGCTGCTCCTGACTAGTGTATAGACGATGATTGCCCGCTGCTGTTCCGCGAGCCAGGCAATCTCAGCCAGCTGACTCTCCTCTTCGATGTGGGAGAACCGTTTCATGGAGACCGTCTCCAAATCATGGCGGAATTGGCTGGCTGCCGCTTTCGCAACCAGTTCCGCAGTCTCACCGACCGAGTCGGAAACGATGAAAAACTTCAAATTGTTCATAGAGTTCACCTCATAGCTCATGGTCTTGTGCAAGTGTCAGGAATGCGGCCGTAATATTCGTCTTCGTGATTCTTCCAACGACTTCGAGCCCGGCGGAACAAGAATTGATGACAGGCAGTGAATCGACCTGCTTGTCAATCATCTTGCGTGCGGCTGACAGCAGTGTGTCTTTTTTTTGGCAATAGACGATATTCGGCATCCGGGTCATGATGACATGGACCGGCATTTTTTCCAGTTCCGTATTCCCGATGCTTGTGCGCAGCAGGTCTTTGCGCGACAGGACGCCTGTCAGACAGGCATTCCCGTCCACAACGAACAGGGTGCCGACATCCTGCAGGAACATCTGGCAGATCGCGTCATAGACGGAGTCCTGTTCAGTCACTACGACCGGCCTGGATTGGAAGTCACCGACTTTCATGCCGATCATTTCGTCACCTGCAGATGTCACCTGCTTCTTCCCTGAATAGAAATAGCCGACACGAGGACGCGCATCCAGGTAGCCTGCCATCGTCAGGATGGCCAGGTCCGGACGGATTGTGGCCCGCGTCAAATGAAGCCGGTCTGCAATATGCTCACCGGTAATCGGGCCGTCCGCTTTCACGATCGCCAGGATTTCCGTCTGGCGCTTGTTGAGTTCCATTACCGTCACCGTCCTAAACGTTCAATTCAACAAACCTTCTATCAGTATATAACAAAATGCGTTCTATTGCGAAGAATCGTGAACCGTGCTAAACTGAATGCAGCTTGAATATAGGCGGAGAAGGGACAAATAAGTAGTGCCGAAATGAAGCGAGCGGGGACAGTGGAAGCCCGCAGCCGGCACGAAACGGCAGCCCGGAGCCATGGCACGTTTGAAAGAGGGCTGCGTTCTGCAGCCAATCGAGGTGGAACCGCGGGGCATGACGCACCCGTCCTCGGACAGTCACTGTCCGGGGATGGGTGCTTATTTTAATTGGAGGGATCACTATGTACACAATGGACCAGATCGTCAACGTTTCGAAACAGCGGGGCTTCGTCTTCCCGGGTTCGGAAATCTATGGAGGGCTCGCAAACACTTGGGATTACGGCCCTCTCGGCATCGAACTGAAAAACAATATCAAAAAGGCATGGTGGAAGAAATTCGTCCAGGAATCGCCGTATAATGTCGGGCTCGATGCTGCTATCCTCATGAATCCGAAAGTTTGGGAAGCATCCGGCCATATTGGCAACTTCAACGATCCGATGATCGACTGCAAAAAGTGCAAAACACGACACCGGGCGGATAAGCTGATCGAAGACGCTCTGGAAGCAAAAGGGATGGAAGTCGTTGTGGACGGAATGCCGTTCGATAAGATGAAAGAGCTGATTGTCGAACATAATATCGTCTGTCCGTCTTGCGGCGCGCTCGATTATACGGATATCCGACAGTTCAATCTGATGTTCAAGACGACGCAAGGGGTGACCGATTCGTCCGCCAACGAAATCTACCTCCGTCCGGAAACCGCTCAGGGCATTTTCGTCAACTTCAAGAATGTCCAGCGCTCCATGCGGAAGAAGCTGCCGTTCGGTATCGCGCAGATCGGAAAAAGCTTCCGTAATGAAATCACACCTGGGAACTTTACATTCCGCACACGGGAGTTCGAACAGATGGAACTTGAATTTTTCTGTAAACCGGGCGAGGACGAAGAATGGTATGCTTTCTGGCGCGAAACGTCGAAGAACTGGCTGCTGTCCCTCGGCCTGACGGAAGCCAATATGCGGCTCCGCGAGCATAACGAGGACGAGCTGTCCCACTACTCAAAAGGCACCGTCGATATCGAGTTCAAATTCCCGTTCGGCTGGGGAGAACTGTGGGGAATCGCCAACCGGACGGACTTCGATTTGAAACGTCATATGGAGTATTCGGGTGAAGACTTCCATTACCAGGATCCAGTGACGAACGAGAAATTCGTCCCGTACTGCATCGAACCTTCCGTCGGTGCAGACCGCGTGACCCTTGCGTTCCTATGCGATGCATTCGACGAAGAGGAGCTTGAAGGCGACGACAAGCGGACGGTCATGCGCTTCCACCCGGCACTGGCACCGGTAAAAGCAGCAGTCCTGCCGCTGTCCAAAAAACTGTCCGCAGGCGCTGAAGAAGTGTTCGCTGAGCTGCGCAAACATTTCGCCGTCCAGTATGACGACTCTCAGTCGATCGGGAAACGCTACCGCCGTCAGGATGAAATCGGCACACCGTTCTGCATCACCTACGATTTCGACTCGGAAGAAGACCGCCAAGTGACCGTCCGCCATCGCGACTCCATGGAGCAGGTCCGGATGCCGATCAGCGAATTGAAATCCTATATCGAAGAACGCATCACTTTTTGATGAACACACATAAAAACCGGCGGAAGCAGATCATTCATCTGCTTCCGCCGGTTTTTCCTTGTCTGGCAGCAGTGCCGGTGTCCGGTCAAGCTGGTCAAGGAACGCCCGTGATTTCAGCCGCAGCCCGACTTGTTCATCGTAGATCTGACGGACGATTCTTTTCATGAACTGCTTGGTCGTTTTCTTCAGCGTCAGGGAACCGACCTGCGAAATCGGCACCGCCGCAAACGTGCGGATCAGCTTCAGCTGGGCCGGCGTGATGCGGACAATGTACGGATCCCGTTCAAAACAGCGGTGGCAGAGGAACCCGATCTCCTGGAACGAAAAGGCGAACTCCCCTTCCGTCGCCCCGCAGGACGCACACTGATTGAGGACAGGGTGGATGCCGGCGACCGGCAGCATCTTCCACTCAGCAAACAGGGCGATCGCTTCGGGGTCGTACCCTTCATTGATTGCGTGCAGCGCATCATACAGCAGTTCGAAGACTCCGACGAGCCGGCTGCCGTCCTCCGTCAGTTTGTCGATCAGTTCCACGATGTAGCTGGCATACGCCGTCGCTTCCAGGTCCTCCCGGATATGCCGCATCGAATCGATCGCTTCTCCCTGCTCGAGGGACCCCATGCCTTTGCCCGTCCTCAGCAGGAACGATGCATAGACAAACACTTGGGTGATGGACGAAAGGCGGCTCGCCGGCTTCTTTGCACCGCGCGCCATAGCGGTCATCTTCCCGGCTTCACGTGTCAGGATGGTCACAATCTTATTCGTCTCACCATACGGGATGGTGCGCAGCACGATCCCTTCCCACTTGTTCATCATGACAGTCGCCTCCGCTCAGTTGACAGACAATCAGTATTCATCATCCCGGAAACCAAATTCTTTCAGCTGACCGGGCTTGTTGCGCCAGTCCTTCTGCACTTTCACCCACAGCTCCAGATAAACTTTCGAACCGAGCAGCATTTCGATATCCCGCCGCGCTTTCGAACCAATCTGTTTCAGCAGCGCACCCTGTTTGCCGATGACGATCCCTTTCTGTGAGTCCCGTTCTACGATGATGGTCGCCATGACATTGACGAGTTCCTTGTCCTTCTCCCGGGAGATTTTGTCGATGACGACGGCAATCGAATGCGGCACTTCCTCGCGTGTCAGATGCAGCACTTTCTCACGGATGAGTTCCGATATGATGAAACGCTCCGGATGGTCCGTCACCTGATCGTCCGGATAATACTTAGGCCCTTCCGGCAAGTACGACTTCAATGTTTCCATGAGCCGCTCGACATTGTTGCCATTCAGGGCAGATAGCGGGATGATCTCCGCGAAATCGTATTCGGCGACATAGGAAGTGATGATGCCGAGCAGGTCATCCGGGTGCACAAGATCGATTTTGTTGATGACGAGGAAAACAGGGGTTTCGGTCCCTTTCAGCATCTCGATCACGAAGCGGTCGCCCGGTCCGATTTTCTCGTCTGCATTCACCATGAACAGGATGACATCGACTTCTTTTAACGTGTTCTTTGCAGATTTCATCATGAAGTCACCGAGTTTGTGTTTCGGCTTATGGATACCCGGCGTGTCGATGAAGACGATCTGTGAGTCCTCGCCCGTGACGACTCCCTGCACCTTATTGCGCGTCGTCTGCGGCTTATCACTCATGATGGCGATTTTTTGCCCGACGACCCGGTTCATGAACGTCGATTTGCCGACGTTCGGCCGTCCAATGATCGACACGAATCCGGATTTGAAGTTATTCTGCCCCATAATCCAAGTCCTCCTTCGTGAACGCGCCAGGCAGTAATTCGCCGACTGTCGTCTCCAGAATACCCCCGGTTGTGTTCGTTAGGTAGACAGGCATGTCACTCGGACAGAATTCCGAAATGACCTGCCGGCAAGCGCCACATGGGGAAATCGGTCCCTCGGTATTACCTGTGACGGCGAGTGCAGCGAACGAACGCGTGCCTTCCGAAATCGCCTTGAAAAAAGCAGTCCGTTCTGCACAATTTGTCATACTGAAAGCTGAGTTTTCAATATTGCAGCCTTCGACGACCTCCCCGTCAGCTGTCAGCAGCGCAGCGCCGACAGGGAATTTTGAATACGGCACATAGGCGTTTTCCATCGCATGTACCGCGTGTTCGATCAGTTGTTGTTTGTCCATATCACACACTCCAATTTGTTAAGTCAGCCATTTCGGCAAAAAGATAAGCGCTCCGATGATCGCGCTCGCGAACGCAAAGACGAGGACTGCACCTGCGGCAAGATCTTTCGCCTGTTCCGCGAGCGGGTGGAATTCACCTGTCACCAAGTCCACTGTCCGTTCGACCGCTGCATTCATCAGCTCAAGAGCGATCATGAGACCGATGAGGATGATAATAATTAACCACTCAGTCCGGCTGAGACCGGTCAGCCAGCCTGCGAGGAGCACAGCTGCAGCCGCAGCGAAATGTGATTTCATATTCCGTTCGTGCAGCGTGCCATGCACGATCCCTCTCCAGGCATAGGCAAACGCCTTGAAATATCGTTTCACGGGATTACCTGTTCAGCCCGTATGCTGCCAGGATCTCGTCTTGGCGGCCGAACATCTTCTTTTCTTCATGCTCGTTCATATGGTCATAACCGAGAAGGTGCAGAAAGCCATGAAGGGCGAGGAACCCGACTTCCCGTTCCAGGCTGTGTCCGTAGTCCGCTGCCTGCCGTTCCGCCGTTTCGACGGAGATAAGCAGATCCCCCAAGTGACGGGGGATTCCGGCAGTGCCGCGGATCGGCGTTTCATCTTCCCCTTCTTCCTCAAGGGCGAATGAGATGACGTCCGTCGCCTGATCTTTCCCGCGGTATTCCCGGTTGATGTGCCGGATGGCTGCATCATCGAGGAAGGTCACCGAGACTTCGGTGCCATCTTCCAGCTGTTCCGCTTTTGCAGCGAATGTCAGCAGTTGTTCAATCAGCGGTGCGGCGCCAGCGCCCTTCCCTTCTGTTTCGTCAATGAAATCTATGATCAGCACAGGTTCACTCCTCCTTATCCAGTTATTTCGGGTATTCGATCCGGCTGTGGAAAATACCATTCAGCGTTTCACAGATGACCTGTTCCACTTTCCGGATCTCTTTCAGCGACAAATCGCATTCGTCGAACTGGCCGTCATTCACTTTTTCCTTCACAATCGTTTCAACGAGCGCCGAAATCTTTTCAGGCGTTGGGTCCTTCATGGAACGGACTGCGGCTTCACAGCTGTCCGCAATTGAAATGACCGCAATTTCCTTCGTCTGGGGTTTCGGACCCTTATAACGGAAATCATCTTCCCGGACTCCCGGCCCCAATTCCTTCGCCTTGTGATAAAAGAACTTGAGGAAGCTGGTTCCGTGGTGCTGACGGGCGATATCGATGATGTGTGAGGGCATTTTGTGCGCCTGGAGAATTTCCGCCCCGTCTTGGGCATGGGCAATAATAATATCCCGGCTTTCCTCCGGCGTCAACTGATCATGCGGATTCACACCGTGCTGGTTCTCGATGAAATACATCGGACGTACCGTTTTCCCGATGTCATGATAATAACTCCCGACCCTTGCAAGCAGACCGTTGGCACCGATCGCTTCGCAAGCTGCATCCGCCAGATTCGCGACCATGACACTGTGGTGGTATGTGCCCGGCGTTTCGGTGAGCACTTTTTTCAGCAGCGGATGGTTCGGATTGGACAATTCAATCAGCCGCATGTCTGACACGACATTGAATACGGATTCAAAGAAGGGCAGCAGGCCAATTGTCAGCGCAGCGGAGAGGATGGCGGAACTGACGGCAGCCACGGCATAGAAGGCTGTCTCCGACAAGGTATATGCCGACTGGGTCATGAGTAGATAGAACGCTATATAGAGTACATTGACGGCCGCTGTTGCAAGACTCGTCCTTAGGATCGCCGTACGTCTGCCGCTGTCACCGAGTACGAGAAGGGCAGTCACTCCGCTCAGCAGGAAATACAGGACCACTTCCATCTGCATGATGGAAGCGACACCTTCCTGCAGAATGAGCCCGCTCAGTGCCGCCGTGACGATGAGCGACAGGAAGGCCAGACGGTCGTTCGTCAGCAGTTTCACAAGCAGCGGCGCCATGGCCGCCGGGAATATGAATGCTACCTGAACATCGAATTCCTTTTCCAGAATACCTGTCAGTTTCATCATGATAACGGTAAGGAACAGGACTGCATAGAAGATCAGCAAGAATTTTTTCCGGTTGCCGCTGTCTTCAGGGAGCGACATGAAGTAACCATAGATGAGACCGGACAGGAGAAGCAGGAAACAGATGAGACCCGCTATCGGTTTGGCAGATGCCTGGTTGGTCAGCAGGCCAGTGAGCTGCAGCTGCCGGTAGGTCTCCTTGTCGATCACCTGCCCCTCCCTGACAAGTACTTGTCCCTGCAGGATACGCGTCGGTTCGATGCTTTCCCTCGCCTGTTTGACACGTTGGTCTGTCAGTTCTTCGTTGACTGTTTCTGTCGGTATGATGAGCGGCCGGATCAGCTGGATCATCGCCTGGAGCTGTTTTTCCGGAATCTCCTGCGACATCCTCAGTTTCCGCTCGGCGTCGTACTGGACGGCGGACAGGTCTTTCGCTTTGAATGGTTTCGACAATTCGGAAGACAGGATACTATCCAGTTCTTCCTGCATGGTCACGAGGATGGCATCGTCCTCCAGCAAGAGGTTTTCCAGCACGCTGTCCTCCAGATGGAAGTCCGGTTCTTTCTCTTTTAGTTCCTTCTGTTTTCCATCCATTTCTGCTACCGCTTTTTTCAAGACGGCCGGTGAGGTGTCTCCTTCTTTTGGCAGCTTCGTCTTCTTTACTTCCAAGATGTCATCAAACAATGATTTTGCAATCGACTGCCGGTTCGGAGCAATCTCTTCGTTGAACTGGTAGACCGGCGGCTGCTCGTCCGCCACGCGTTCCCGCTCCTCCTCGGTCTTCTCCGTATCCTCCACGGTTTTGAGGGAACGGATTGTGCTCGGTGCAATTTCAAATGGAGAAAGCTCATATGTCTCTTGTTTCACATCATTGTACAGCAGCGCAAAGAGCAGTATGGCGGCAAATCCAATGACTGCGCTTGCCGCAACGTGAAATTTCAAGGACTTGACAAGTCGGATCAACGGCTTCAGCATCCCTTGAATCCCCTTTCAGTCGTGAGAAGTGCAAAAAGTAAAAAAACAGAATATGTAAGGAGCAGCCCGGTCAGGACTGCTCTTCTTCGTATGCATCGATGATTTTCGCGACGATCGGATGACGGACGACATCCGCAGGCTCCAAGTATTGGAAATGGATTTCCGGCACTTTCGACAAGATTGTCTCAGCCGCGATTAGGCCGGACTTCACACCTTTTGGCAAGTCGATCTGCGTCTTGTCACCTGTGATGACCATCTTCGATCCGAAACCGAGCCGTGTCAGGAACATCTTCATCTGTGCATGCGTTGTGTTCTGGGCTTCATCCAGAATCACGAACGCATCATCGAGCGTCCTTCCCCGCATATACGCAAGCGGTGCAATCTCGATTGCGCCCCGTTCGATTAGCCGCTCCGTATGCTCCGCACCCAGCATGTCGTGGAGTGCATCATACAGCGGGCGCAAATACGGATCGACTTTCTCTTTCAGGTCACCTGGCAGAAAGCCGAGACTTTCGCCTGCTTCCACCGCTGGCCTCGTCAGGATGATCCGTTTAGACGCCCCGGTCTTCATGGCATGGACGGCGAGGACGACCGCTAGGTATGTCTTTCCTGTTCCGGCAGGGCCGATGCAGAACGTCAGGTCATGCTGGCGGATCGCCTGGACGTATTCCCGCTGCCCAATTGTCTTCGCCCGGATGACTTTTCCTTTGCTGTTCCGGGCGATTTCCACATCGTACAATTCCGCAAAATACTCCACTGTTCCATTATTGACCATTTCAAGCGCCGTAGCGACATCTCGCTGGTTGATCTGGATGCCTTTCCGGATGACTTTCAGCAATTGTTCCAGCAGCTGTTTGGCGGCATCCGTACCTTCCTCGGAGCCTTTCAGGGAGATCGCCTCCCCCCTGGTCAGGACTGACACAGCAAGCTGTTCTTCAATCAGTTTAATGTTCTGATCGGAAATGCCGAGCAGCATGATGGCTTCGTTTGGATCTTCTAGATGCAGCTGCAGAGTTTGTTCGCTCAATCAATCGTCTCCCCCTTGGGATATTGGTCTTTTCACCGCAATATTTTCATTGATCAAAAAAAGTACAGTCCCTGTTACTTTATCACTGTCAAACGTCACCTGTAAAATGTTTTCATCTTTGATCTCTTTTTCGTAGGAGGTTTCCGCCAGCAGCTTATGTTTCAGCAGCGGAACGATGAACGACTCTTCCATGCCTTTCTCCAATGTCACTTCCCTTAGCGGGTGATCCGTCTTTTCATTCCATTGAACGATTTTCCAGAAAGGCCGGCCGGATTGTCCTTTTTTCTGCCATGGGAGCTGCCAGTCGATCGTTATTTCTGTTTCTCCTGCACTTCGGTACTGGACGGTCCGGGGAAGGGTGAATTGGTATTCCAGCCAATAATCAGCGAATACAGCGCCTTCTGCACCGACCACCGCCGTCTTTTCCCCCTGCACCAGGACGCCCGTTGCCAGGAGATCCCCTTTTTTCACCGTCTGATTCCTGCGGGCAGCGGGTTCGCCGCTCGCCAGCTGGAACCTGGTGATCACGCCGCCTGTTCGTGCTGCAAGTTCTCCGGGTTCGCCACTGCTGCCCGTGTTCTTTGCCGTTTTAGGTGACAGCATCGGGATGACATTCAGCGTCGTGCCTTTTTTCTCGAATCGCACCCAGGACAGCTCCGGCTCGGCTGCCATGATCTGCGTACGGAGGGTCCCTTCGTCCGGAAGCTGACGCAGAAGGCGCATGGGAACAACTGAAGAGGCGGTCATCGCCTGCTGTACTTTGGCGGCCACTTCGGGATGCTCTGCGTCAACCGTCACCTGCCAGAGGAACAACGAGGCAGCAAACGGAATGACAGCGAATAGCAGCAGGGTCCACGAGCGGAACAGCCGCTCTGACGGAGAGCCATCCTCCAGCCGGACAAGATGTACTTTGAGCCGGGAGCGGCGCCTGTTCGCGCGGAGATACGCGATTCCCCGCCGGTCTGTCCGGAACCAGATGGCATCCTCCTGATACTCCAGCCGTGACACTTTTTTCTTTTTGCGGATCATTTCATTGATAAATTGTTCCCGGTTGCCGGAGCCGCTCAGTTCCACATCATACTGCCTGCGTCTCATTTGGCGGCACCGTCCGCATGCTGTTTCACGATACGGAGCTCATGGAGTTCCGTAAACGACAGAAGCGCCGAATTTTCAAGCAGCATATCAAATTCAAATGCTGTCCCGCTGAGTTCGATTTCGTAGCCTTCTTTCCGGAGAAGGACACTGTCCGGTGTGATCCGGACCAATTCGTAACCGCCGAGCAATTTTAAAGACGACCAGTCTTCAATCGATAGGAAAGAACCCATTTCAAATAGTTTTCTCAACGCATAGACCCCCTATACCAAAGATATGCTTGGCGTAGGGGGTCAATGCACAGCAGTTCATCGTTTCGATTTTGGCGGTCCGAGGATTTCCGAGAAGATGATGCCTTTCAGAATATCCTGCTCATCCGTAATGTCGAGAGCGGCATGGGATTTCCGTTCAGGCATGGCAGACTCTGCATTGTGTGCGGACAGCCTGCCGCCTCTTGACGACGGTTCCCGGCTGCTGCGGCGTGCAGGTTCCTCAGTTTTCCTTTCGACAGTCTGCCGGACCGGCCGTTTCGCAGGTGGGGCCTGCAGGATGACTTCAGGCTTGGCAGCTGTCGGTTCCCCTGCAGGTTTTTGTTGTTCTTGCTGGATTTCCCGGTAGATATCACCGGTAATCTCCTTCAGACGCTTGAACGGATCCGTCTGCTCAGCCGGCAACGATTTCCTCGGCTCTGTGGGAGCAGAACGCGGTTCTTGCCGCCGCTGCGGCTTGCCGTCTTCTGGTCCGTCTTTCCCTTTTTTGCCGAACAGTGTACTGAGAAGCCCAATCACGATCAAGATAATTATTTGTTCCATCAGCGCATCCCCTTTCCGGGAAGTTGCAGCTTGCTGCTATTAAGGCTTTTTCGGCTTATCATCTTGCTTGCCGGTGCCGCTGATTTTCCCGATGGAATCTCTCATGCCTGTATCGGCCTGCAGGTTTTTATAGTTCATGTAGTCCATAACGCCAATGTTGCCGCTGCGAAGCGCTTCCGCCATGGCCATAGGCACTTCCGCCTCGGCTTCCACGACTTTCGAACGCATCTCGACGACCTTTGCACTCATTTCCTGCTCGTTTGCAACCGCCATGGCACGGCGCTCTTCCGCTTTGGCCTGAGCGATGTTCTTATCCGCCATGGCCTGTTCCGTCTGAAGTTCCGCCCCGATATTTTTGCCGACGTCCACATCCGCGATGTCGATCGACAGGATTTCGAACGCCGTCCCGGAATCGAGACCTTTTGTCAGCACCGTCTGGGAGATCAGATCAGGATTCTCCAGTACTTTCGCATGATCCACTGACGAACCGATTGTTGATACGATCCCTTCGCCGACACGGGCAACGATCGTTTCTTCGCCGGCTCCCCCGACGAGACGGTCGATGTTCGCCCGCACTGTGATCCGTGCTTTCGCTTTCACTTCGATCCCGTTCATCGCGACACCAGCGATGAACGGCGTTTCGATCACTTTCGGGTTGACGGACATTTGCACGGCCTCGAGGACGTCACGTCCGGCGAGGTCGATGGCAGCCGCCCGTTCGAATGACAGCTCAATGTTCGCACGCTGTGCAGCGATCCGGGCATTGACGACACGGTCGACGTTCCCGCCAGCGAGGTAATGGCTTTCCAACTGGTTGATCGTCACATCCACACCGGCTTTGTGGGCCTTAATGAGCGGGTTGACGACCCGGCTCGGGATGACCCGGCGGAGACGCATTCCGACGAGTGTGAAGATACTGACGCGTACGCCTGCGGCCATTGCGGAAATCCACAATGCGACGGGTACGAAAGTAAAGAATACCGATAGGATGATGATCGCCACGACGACGATGATGACCATCCCGATTAAACTTCCATTGATCATTTGTCATTTCCCTCCATTTCATGAAGTTCCCTGACGACTGTCCGGGATCCTTCCACTTTCACTATCTTAACACGCTTTCCTCTGTCGATATAGCTTCCTTCCGAAACGACATCGATCCGTTCCCCGTCCATCTCGATAGCACCTGATGGACGGAGGGCGGTCAGGGTTGTGCCGGTCTTCCCGATCCAATCCAAGTGGTTCACATTCGATACGTAGCCGCTTTCCGTGTCCGTCGCATCCATCAGGACGACTTTGTTCAGCAGATGCAGCCGCTTGCCAAAGAATTTCATAATGACCACCATCCCCATAATTGCTACCGCCAGTGCAATCAGCACTGAAATTGCCATATACAACGGATTTGCGCCTGCCAGTATGATGCTGGCCGTGACCGCGACAGCACCGAGGACGCCGGCAATCCCGTGCGGGAGGAAAATCTCCGCAACGATCAACCCTGCCCCGAGAAGGAACAGCAGCAGCGCCTCATATCCTGCAAGTCCGGCGATCATGTGCCCATAGAAGAAGAGCAGCAGCGCGGAAAGCCCCATCGTCCCTGCAACCCCGAACCCCGGAGAATACAGTTCCACCACAAGACCGAGACCGGCGAGAGACAGCAGGATCGGCACGACTACCGGATTTGTAATGAACCGTGCGATCTTCTCGCTGACGGTCGGTTCGGAAGTGATGACATCCGCACCTGCCATGTCGATCTCCTTGAGCAATCCGTCATAATCAGCCACTGTGCCTTCGCTGTAGCCGACTGACTCCGCTTCCTTGTTCGTCAGAGTCAGCAGTTTCCCTTTGCCAGCACGAAATTCTTTCAGATCTACATCCGGATCGGCCATGGCCAGGGCGTATTTCGGCTCCCTATCTTGAGATTCCGCTGCGTTCATCATGTCAGCGGACCACGAGCTCTGCGCCTTCGTGTCGGCAGCATTGCCCGCGGAGTCGATGACGGCGGATGCACCCATTTTCGAATTCGGCGCCATGTAGATCTTATCAGCATGCAGCGCGAGGAATGCACCTGCCGACATGGCTCGTTTGTTCACAAAGGCGATGATCGGAATCTTTGTTTCGTCCATCAGTTTTGCGATCTCACCTGCTGTGTCCACGAAACCTCCTGGAGTGTTGATGTCCAGAATGATGGCATCCGCGCCCTCTTCAGCTGCTTCCGCGAAGGAGCGCTTGAGGAAAGCATGTAGCCCTTTTTCGACTTCGCCGTAAACAGGAACTTTGAAAACGGTTCCGCTTGCTGCATTCGATGTGCCGGCGATTGGAACAGCCAGTACGGAAACAGTCAGAGTCAGGAGCAGAATAACCCGTATGAGCTTCTGCAAACTATCACCTGCTTTCTTATGATGGTTGTCTCTACTGAGTATACCTATTCTACGAATGAAACACACGAAAGTTTCATTTGCCTGAAAGTTTTTCAAAAGACGCGTGTCACTTTCCAGACACATGAAAATAAGCCGGAAAACCTCATCGGTTTTCCGGCTTACGCGCATTTTACTGGTTTAACGTTGCACAAAGCAATCAATATGGGAGTTAATCAGAATTTGCGTTTACGAGCAGCTTCAGATTTCTTTTTACGCTTTACACTTGGCTTCTCATAAAACTCATGCTTTCTTACGTCCTGAATCGTACCGCTCTTGGATACAGTACGTTTGAAGCGGCGAAGAGCATCTTCAAGTGATTCGTTCTTACGAACAGTTGTTTTAGTCATCTCTTGTCCCTCCCTCCGAACACACTTCGAACATAGCACACTGCTATGTACTCGAAAATTATATCCTATAATTTTACGCCAGTCAATAAAAAACTAGAAATCAATAATCACTCTCTGCCTGCAGGCCTTTCATTATTGAAACTCCTGAGCTTGCACCGATGCGGGTGGCGCCGGCTTCTTTCATCGTCTTCAGATCATCGAGGCTTCGGACGCCGCCGGATGCCTTCACACCCATCGCAGGACCGACGACCGCGCGCATGAGTTTCACGTCTTCTTTCGTCGCGCCGCCAGTCGAGAATCCTGTTGACGTCTTGACGAAATCAGCTTTTGCGTTTACTGCACATTCACATGCCGAACGCTTCTCTTCGTCTGTCAGCAAGGAAGTTTCGATGATGACTTTTACGACAGCTTTGTCCCCGGCAGCTTCTACGACCGCTTCGATATCCCGCTGGACTGAGTCCGTGTCACCGCTTTTCAATGCGCCGATATTAATGACCATGTCAACTTCACCAGCACCGTTCGCGATGGCGTCTTTCGTTTCGAATGCCTTTACGGCTGACGTGGATTCACCGAGCGGGAAACCGATGACCGTGCATGTCTTGACTTCCGTACCTTCCAATTCCTTGGCGGCTGTCTCCACCCAGACAGGGTTGATGCATACAGAGGCGAATGAATAGTCCTTCGCTTCTTTACACAGAGCGATGATTTGTTCTTTTGTTGCGTCCGCTTTCAGCAGCGTATGATCAATCATTTTTGCGACTGTCGTCATTTCCATTTCCATAACCTCCTGGAGGGTGTTCGTTCGTATCCATCATAGCAGATGACAGCAATAAAAAGAAACCGCCGGCTGCTTGTCCGGCGGTTTTCGATACTATCAGTGCACCAATTCCTTCACGTCGTCGAGAACGCGGACGAATTGGCCTTCGTTGTAGGGATAGCCGGCTTTCGTCAGCTTGACGCGGACGATTTTGCCGACCATCGATTCATCAGCCGGAAGCACGACTTTCAAATAGTTGTCCGTATAGCCTTCATACAGGCCGCTTTCCGGATCTTCTTTGAACTTCTCTTCCGGGATGACTTCCAAAACTTCGTTTTCAAACTCAGATGCATATTGCTTCGCCAGCTGGTCATTCAGTTCGATCAGCCGGTGCACCCGTTCATTCTTCACTTCTTCGTCCACCTGATCTTCCATGCGGGCTGCAGGCGTTCCAGTCCGTTTGGAATACGGGAAGACATGAAGTTCAGAGAAGCGGTAATCACGGATAAAGTTATAAGTCTCCATGAACTCCTCTTCTGTTTCGCCGGGGAAACCGACAATGACATCGGAAGTGATCGCCAAGTGAGGAAGGGCTTCGCGCAGACGGTCCAGCCGCTCTGCGAAGAATTCCATCGTATACTTGCGGCGCATCCGTTTCAGCACCGTGTCGGAACCGGACTGGATCGGGATGTGCAGATGGCGGACGATGATCGACGAATTGCGCAGCACATCGATCACTTCGTCAGTGAGCTGACTCGCCTCGATGGAGCTGATACGCAGCCGTTTCAGACCCTGGACTTTTGTTTCCAGATCGACAAGCAGTTTTGCGAGGTTATAATCTTTCAGGTCCTCTCCGTATCCGCCTGTATGGATGCCCGTCAGGACGATTTCCAAGTACCCTGCATCGACGAGCTGTTGTGCCTGACGGACGACTTCTTCGGGATCACGTGAACGCATGAGACCCCGCGCCCATGGGATGATGCAGAATGTGCAGAAGTTGTTGCAGCCTTCCTGGATCTTCAGTGAGGCGCGCGTACGGTCCGTGAATGCCGGCACATCAAGCTCTTCGTACACCCGGTTCTTCATAATATTGCGCACGGCGTTGATTGGCTGACGCTCCGTGCGGTATTCGTCGATCAAACCGAGCAGTTTCGTGCGGTCCTGCGTGCCGACGACGATGTCGACACCGGGAATCGCCATGATTTCAGCGGGGGATGTCTGTGCGTAGCATCCAGTGACACAGATGACGGCATCCGGGTTCTGCCGGACCGCCCGGCGGATCACCTGCCGGCTCTTCTTATCGCCTGTATTCGTGACGGTGCATGTGTTGATAACATACACGTCGGAGTTCTTCTCGAATTCCGTCCGTTCGTATCCGGCTTCTTTAAACAACTGCCAGATCGCTTCTGTTTCGTAGTGGTTCACTTTACAGCCCAATGTATGGAAGGCAACCAATGACATCAGCTGCTCACCTCTTTCATTCAAATTCATAGGACATGGCGGAAAGGACGTATAATGGCGCAGTTTCTGTCCGCAGGATGCGGGGACCGAGCGACATCGGCAGGAAACCTGCAGCAGTCAGCCGCTCCGCCTCGGCACGCGACAGCCCGCCTTCCGGTCCGAACAAGACCAGTATCGATTGTCCATGATACACCTTTTGCAGGCGCTCCGCAATCTTATTCGACGTGCCTTCCTTGGCTTCTTCTTCATCCGCAAAGAGGCAGACATCGAAATTACCGGCGTGCTGAAGGAGCTCCCCGAAACTGACCGGTTCCCGGACAGCCGGGATGACGGAGCGGTGCGACTGTTCTGCAGCTTCCTTTGCGATCTTCATCAGACGCTCGGTCTTTTTAACGCCTTTTTTCTCGTCCCACTTGGTGATGGAGCGCTCCGCCTGGAAAGGGATCAGACCAGACATTCCAAGCTCCGTCCCTTTCTGGGCGATCATCTCCAGTTTGTCGCCTTTCGGGAGACCGCAGGCGAGTGTGACATGCACCGGGAGTTCGCTCGCCGATGCTGCAAGTCCTGTGTCAGTAACGGTGACGCCGTCCGGCCCGAAGCCGCTGATGGCCGCGATATGGCCGGTGCCGTCCCATACACAGCAGATCCTGTCCCCGGTCCCCATACGCATGACACGGGTGATATGCTTTTCGTCATCGCCTGTTATCCGTGCAATACCGGTTTCGTCGAACGGCTGTTGTAAAAAGTAACGCTGCATCGTTATTCTCCTTTTTTACGGGCGACGAGCGCAACCCAGTCTTCCATGACAACCGATTCGATCAGTTCGAAGCCTTTCCCGAGCAGATCTTCTTTCACCATCTCTCTTTTCGCCGAGATGATCCCGGAGACGATGAAGAGCCCGTCCGGCTCCAGCAAGTCATAGGCGTCTTGTGAGAACGTCACAATGACCTCCGCAAGAATATTTGCGACGATAAGATCGGCAGGCTCCTTGACAGAGTCCAGCAGGTTGCCATGGATGACGCCGATCTTATCTGCACATCGGTTCAGCCCGATATTCTCCTTGGCTGCCGTGACGGCGACCTCGTCGAGATCCAGAGCGAGGATCTTCTTTGCGTTCAGAAGGGCCGCCCCGATCGCGAGAACACCTGACCCGGTGCCGACATCGATGACGGTGCTGTCCGGCTGTACATACTTCTCGAGCGCCTGCAGACACATTACAGTCGTCGGATGCGTTCCAGTTCCGAATGCCATGCCAGGGTCGAGTTCAATGATCAGTTCATCGGATTCCACTGGCTTATAGGATTCCCATGTCGGTACGATTGTGAAACGGCCTGAAATCTTCACAGGATGGTAATATTTTTTCCAAGCGGTCGCCCAGTCCTCTTCATCCACTTCGGTGGTCGTTATCGCCTTGCTGCCGGTATCCAAGTCGAACTGCTGCAGTTTATCGATCGACTCGCTGATCTCCTGGACAGTCTCTTTCAAGAAACTGTTAGCCGGCAAGTATGCCTTCACGAGGACCCCTTCAGCCGGATAATCTTCCGGATTGAGATCATAGATTTCCCCGAATCGATCTTCGTGTTCCTTAGCCGGTTCGATCGAGTCCTCGATGACGACACCGCTCGCCCCTGCTTCATGGAGGATATTCGCAACTGCCTCGGTTGCTTCGTTTGTCGTGTGGATTGCAATTTCAGACCATTTCACGTGTTTTCAACCCTTTCAGTCGCCTTTGAATGACCGTTTGATTTTGTCGAACAGGGAGCTGGAGTATTCGCCTGGGGAGTCGCCGTCAATCGAAGCGAACTCACGAAGCAGCTCTTTCTGTTTTTCTGTCATTTTTTTCGGTGTCATCAGCCTGACGATGACATGCTGGTCGCCGATCCCATGACCATGGACGTTCTGGATCCCTTTACCGCGCAGTCTGAAGTTGGTGCCTGTCTGCGTGCCTGCCGGAATCTTCAATTTTACATTGCCATGGATGGTCGGCACTTCGATCTCGTCGCCGAGAGCTGCCTGAGGGAACGTCAGATTGACTTCCAGGATGATATCGTCGGCTTCCCGGATGAATTTTTCATGTGGGCGCACACGGAAGACGATGTATAAGTCACCGGCCGGTCCGCCGTTAACGCCTGCTTCCCCTTGGCCGGCGACACGCAGCTGCTGCCCGTCGTCAACTCCAGCAGGAATCGTTACTTTGATCTTCTTCCGTTTTGTGACACGGCCGCTTCCGTGGCACGTTTCGCATTTTTCAGGAATGATCTTACCCGTTCCGCCGCAGACATTACATACTTTCCGGTTGACCATCTGGCCGAGCGGTGTGTTTTGGGTGACGGAAATTTGGCCGGTACCGCCGCAGTTTGTACATGTCTTCGGTGTCGTGCCTTTCTTCGCTCCGCTGCCGTGGCAGGTCTCACATACTTCCTCGCGCGGAATTTCAATTTCCGTCTCTTTGCCAAATGCCGCTTCCATGAAGTCGACGGTCATCGTATATTGCAGGTCGTCTCCTTTACGCGGCGCATTCGGATCGCGCCGTCTGCCGCCGCCGCCTCCGAAGAACGAACTGAAGATGTCTTCGAACCCGAATCCGTCCCCGCCGCCGAAACCGCTGAAGCCGCCGCCCCCGAATCCCTGGTTCGGATCCGCATGGCCGTACTGGTCATATGAGGCCCGTTTGTTCTCATCACTCAGAACTTCGAACGCTTCTGTCACTTCTTTGAACTTCTCTTCCGCACCTTCGTCTTTGTTCAAGTCTGGGTGGTATTGCTTGGAAAGCTTGCGGTACGCTTTCCGGATCTCTTCCTTGGATGCCGTCTTCGGCACGCCAAGCACTTCGTAATAATCGCGTTTGCTCATTAGTCCACACTCCCGAAACTCATTTAGCGTTGTGTGCATTGTAACACTTCTTGAGGTAGTTTGGTAACAAACGAAAAAGCCAAAGCCGGAATATCGGACTTTGACTTTTCCGTCAATCAGTTAGCGGTTCAGTTTTTGTTATCGTCGTTCACTTCGGAGAAGTCTGCGTCGACTACACCATCGTCGGAGCCGTTTTGCTCTCCGCCTTGCTGGCCGGCTTCCGCCTGTGCCTGCTCGTACAGTTTCATCGTCATTTTCTGGACGACTTCTTCCAGTGCCGTCTTCTTCTCTTTGATCTCTTCCAGGTTATTCGCTTCGATAGCGGATTTCAAAGCATCTTTTGCTTCTTCGACACTTTTCACTTCGTCCTCCGAAACTTTGCCTTCGAGGTCTTTCAGCGTTTTGTCCGCCATGAAGACGAGTTGATCGGCCTCGTTGCGGAGATCCGCTTCTTCCTTCTGCTTTTTGTCCTCTTCAGCATGTGCTTCCGCATCTTTCACCATGCGTTCGATTTCATCGTCAGAAAGACCTGAGCTCGACTGGATCGTAATGTTCTGTTCTTTCTGAGTGCCCATGTCTTTCGCTTTGACGGTTACGATACCGTTCTTATCGATATCGAATGTCACTTCGATCTGAGGTACTCCGCGTGGTGCTGGTGGAATATCTGTCAGTTGGAAACGGCCAAGCGTTTTGTTATCGGACGCCATCGAGCGCTCGCCTTGCAATACATGGATGTCAACGGCCGGCTGGTTATCTGCTGCTGTTGAGAACACCTGTGATTTGCTCGTTGGGATCGTCGTATTGCGGTCGATCAGTTTTGTGAAGACGCCGCCCATCGTTTCGATACCGAGTGAAAGCGGAGTTACGTCGAGAAGTACGACGTCTTTTACGTCCCCTGCAAGGATTGAGCCCTGAACAGCAGCACCCATCGCTACGACTTCATCCGGGTTGACCCCTTTGAACGGCTCCTTGCCTGTTTCCTTCTTGATGGCTTCCTGTACGGCAGGGATACGTGTAGATCCGCCGACCAGGATGACGCGATCGAGTTCAGATGGAGACAGACCGGCGTCTTTGATCGCCTGGCGTGTCGGCACCATGGAACGTTCCACGAGTGACGCTGTAAGCTCATCGAACTTCGCACGTGTCAAATTCACTTCCAAGTGCAGCGGTCCGGCTTCTCCTGCTGTGATAAATGGAAGGGAGATTTGTGTCGATGTGACACCAGACAGATCTTTCTTCGCTTTTTCAGCTGCATCTTTCAGGCGCTGCATCGCCATTTTGTCTTTCGAAAGGTCGATGCCGTTCTCTTTGCGGAATTCCTGGACGAGATAGTCGATGATGATATCATCAAAATCGTCTCCGCCGAGCTTGTTGTCGCCAGCTGTTGAACGAACTTGGAATACACCGTCTCCGAGTTCAAGGATGGATACGTCGAATGTACCGCCGCCGAGGTCATAAACAAGGATTGTCTGATCCTCATCCGTCTTATCAAGGCCATAAGCCAGTGCAGCAGCTGTCGGCTCGTTGATGATCCGCTCGACTTCGAGTCCTGCGATCGTTCCGGCATCTTTCGTAGCTTGCCGCTGGGCATCATTGAAGTATGCCGGAACCGTGATGACGGCTTTCGTCACTTTCTCGCCGAGATAGTCTTCAGCATATCCTTTCATGTACTGGAGGATCATCGCTGAAATTTCTTGCGGAGAGTATTCCTTGCCATCCACTTGTTCTTTGTAATCTGTACCCATATGCCGTTTGACGGACATGACTGTGTTCGGGTTGGTGATCGATTGACGCTTGGCCACTTCACCGATCTGGCGCTCTCCGTTCTTGAAGGCAACGACCGAAGGCGTTGTCCGGTTGCCTTCCGGATTCGGAATTACTTTTGCTTCTCCGCCTTCATAGACTGCGACTACTGAGTTTGTTGTTCCTAAATCGATACCGATAATTTTGCTCATAGTAAAGTTCCTCCTAAGTGAGTTCGTCTTTTAAGTAGGGTGCTGCGGCAGCTCATTCGTTCACTTTCACCATCGCCGGACGCAGCACACGATCTTTCAACGTATACCCTTTTTGCAATACTTCAAGCACGACACCCGACGCCTTGCTTTCGTCCGAGCCGGTCATGACAGCCTGGTGGAAGTTCGGGTCGAATTCAACGCCTTCCGCTGTGATTTCTTCCAGTCCTTCCGATTTCAACGCGTCATCCAGACTGCGATAGATCATTTCCATGCCCGTCAGAAGGCTTTTTGCGTCCTCGCTGTCGGCTTTCACGGAGAGACCGCGTTGGAAGTTGTCAAGCACCGGAATTAGATGTGTCAGCACTTCCTGCGCACGATATTTTTGCAATGCCTCCCTGTCGAGTGACGCTCTTCTTCTCGTGTTATCCAGATCGGCAAGCAAACGGAGCCGGCGGTTCTCTTCCTCTTCCAGCTTGGCATTCAATTCTTCGATCTGCCGGTCTTTTTCATCAGCCTGCGGTTCAGATGTCCGGTCTGCGTTTTCGATTTCTTCCTGACTGCTGGCTTCTTCCGGGGAAGCGTCTTGTTCGGCAGCCATACCGGTTTTCTCCAGTTCCTCAGATGCTGGGTGTTTTTCTGTCATGATTGGTTCCTCCTGTCCGTAGTTCCGTCGATCGTGAGTCTTTCGAGCGCCGCCGACAAGTCTTCGCTCAGAATATCAAGCAGCGTGATCACCCTGCCGTAGTCCATCCGCTTCGGTCCGATGATTGCGATCGATCCGGTCATGTCCGTCCCGACAGCATAGGCTGTCGAAATGACACTGAAGTCGTCAAGCGTGTGCTCCCGGTTCTCCGACCCGATGCGGACCTGGATGCCTGTCAGCGCCTGTTCAAACAGTTTGAGCGGGATGCCCTGCTCAATTGCCTCCAGAAAGGTCTTCACTTTTGCGACATCATTGAATTCAGGCTGTTTCATCATGTTCATCTGGCCGCTCAGGAACAGCCGTTCATCCGTTTTCCCGGCCATGGCGTCTTGAATGGAAGTGAGTATGGCGCCCGCGTTCTTGACGTGGCGTTCATACAGCATCTTCGATTCAACAGCCAGCTTGCGCGGAATGTCGGACAGCGGTGTTCCGACGAGCCGCTCGTTCAGCATGTTGACCATCTTCTCGATGTCAGACGGCGACAGCCCTTCGGCAATGTCGACGACGTGGTTCTCCACCCGGCCGTTGTTCGTCACCATAATGGCGACAGCTTTGTCATCCGAGAGCGGCACGATGGAGAATCGTTTCACTTTGTGGGCTTTTGTGTCCGGCCCGAGAAGGACCGTCGTGTAGTTTGTCAATTCGGAAAGAATGGATGCAGAATTCCTGATCAGCTCTTCCGTTTCCAGCACTTTCTCCTGAAATACGGAGCGCAGTTGGAGGTTGTCCTCCACTTTCAGCTTCTGCGGTGTCAGCAAGTGGTCGACATAGAATCGATATCCCTTCTCAGAAGGGATCCTCCCAGAAGAAGTGTGGGTCTTTTCCAAGTATCCCATTTCCTCCAGATCCGCCATCTCATTTCGGATGGTCGCCGGACTGAAAGGCGCTTCCTCTTTTTTGGAGAGCTGCCGGGAGCCTACAGGCTGAGCGGATTCGATGAAGTCGTTAACCGTCAGTTGCAAGATAAGCAATTGCCTGTTTGTCAACATGATCATCACTCCTGTTAGCACTCAAGTTAAGCGAGTGCTAATACTATAGTTAATTTAACAAATCATAAGGAGAGTGTCAAACAATTGAATCGGGATCACCGGAGAAATTGCTGGAACGCCTCATTGCCTTTGAAAATACCGTTCCTCGTCAGCCGGATGTGCGTTCCATGACGTTCTGTAAGGTTTTTCTGTTCCAGTCCATCCAGCACTCCGCCATATACTTCCTCGAGCGTCCGGCCGAATTTCTCCTCGAACCGGGCTGCTGAGACCCCTTCCGTTTTACGTAAACCGAGGAACATCTCTTCTTCCATCTGTTCCTGGAGCGTCACTTCGTGTTCCTCGATCCTCGGCAGACGCCCTTCCGACACGGCGGACATGTATCTCTTAAGCGGTGCGATGTTCGCATAACGGTTGCCGTTTAGGTAGCCGTGTGCACCCGCTCCGATTCCTGCATATTCATCGTTCTCCCAATAGATCATATTATGGACCGACTCCTTGCCGGGCACAGCGAAGTTGCTGATCTCATACTGCCTCCGCCCTGCCTGCTGCATACGATCGATCAGCTTGGCGAACATGACCGTCTCCTCGTCTTCACCGGGCAGCGGCAGGCGGCCTTTGTTCATGAGATTGTAGAAGACCGTCTTCGGCTCGATGATCAGCGAATACGCGGAGTAATGCGGCAGTTCGAGTTCCAGCGCCCTGTCCAGCGTTGCGTCCCATTGGGTTTGCGTCTGTCCCGGCAGCGCATAGATCAGGTCGATGCTGATATCATGGAAGCCGTTCTTACGGGCCGATCCGATGACTTGCACTGCTTGTTCAGGACTGTGCGACCGGCCGATTTTCTTCAGCAGTCCGGCGTCGAACGACTGGATGCCGAGACTCAGCCGGCTGACAAGCCCATTCTTCAGGACGCGCAGTTTCTCTTCCGTCAGTTCATCGGGGTTCGCTTCCGTGGAAAACTCGGTGAGCGACCGGACATCCACGTAGGAATGGACGATCTCCAGCAGCCGGTCGAGCTGAGGTGCTGTCAGGGCTGTCGGCGTACCTCCGCCGAAGAAGACGGTTTCGACCTTTGAGAAGTCGGCGCCGGATTGTTTCAGTATGGATAGTTCCTGTCCGATCGATTCAATGTAGGCGTCGACGGGCTGGTTCTCGAAGAACACTTTATTGAAATCACAATAGTGGCAGATCTGGTGGCAGAAAGGGATGTGTATGTAAATGCCTCTCATCGTTTGGTGACCTCCTGTAAACGCCAAACAGAGGGCTCAAGAGCCCCCTGTTTGCGCGGTTCATAACTCCTCATTCTTCATCCATGCGCAGGACTGCCATGAATGCTTCTTGCGGTACTTCGACGGATCCGACTTGCTTCATCCGCTTTTTCCCTTCTTTCTGCTTCTCGAGCAGTTTCCGCTTCCGGGAAATGTCGCCGCCGTAACATTTTGCGAGGACGTTCTTGCCCATGGACTTGATCGTCGAACGTGCGACGATCTTCTGTCCGATCGCAGCCTGCACAGGCACTTCGAACTGCTGGCGCGGGATCAGCGTCTTCAGTTTCTCGACGATCGCTTTGCCGCGATCGTAAGCAAAATCCTTGTGGACGATGAAGCTGAGGGCGTCTACTGTCTCGCCGTTCAGCAAAATGTCCATCTTGGAAAGTTTCGACGATTTGTAGCCAATCAATTCATAATCGAGCGACGCGTAGCCTTTCGTACTCGACTTCAGCTGATCGAAGAAGTCATAAACGATTTCAGCGAGCGGGAGTTCATAGATGATATTGACACGGGACGCATCCAGATAATCCATCGTCAGGAAGTTACCGCGGTTTTTCTGACAGAGCTCCATAACCGCGCCAACGTAATCGTTCGGCACCATGATGGAAGCTTTCACGTACGGCTCTTCGACATAGTCGATCTTCTGCGCATCCGGCATCATGGACGGGTTGTCCACTTTCATCTCCTTGCCGTCCGTCGTCACGACATTGTAGATAACGCTCGGTGCCGTCGTGATCAGGTCGATGTTGAACTCGCGCTCAATGCGTTCCTGAATGATCTCCATGTGGAGGAGGCCGAGGAACCCGCAGCGGTAGCCGAAGCCGAGCGCCTGGGAGGTTTCCGCTTCATATTCGAGTGCAGAGTCATTAAGCTCAAGCTTCTCGAGAGCTTCCCGCAAGTCGTTATATTTTGATGTGTCGATCGGGTAGAGTCCGCAAAATACCATCGGGTTCATCTTGCGGTATCCTTCGAGCGGTTCGGTAGCCGGATTATCCGCAAGTGTGATCGTATCTCCGACACGTGTGTCGCCGACGGTCTTAATGGCGGCCGACAAATAACCGACGTCCCCGACGGTCAGTTCGTCACGAGGCGAAATCTTCGGCGTGAAAACACCGAGATCGACGACTTCGAATTCCTTGCCTGTCGCCATCATGCGGATCGTGTCACCTGGTCTGATGGTGCCTTCCATGATCCGTATATTGACGACAACGCCTTTATATTGGTCGTAATGGGAGTCGAAGATGAGCGCCTTCAGCGGTGCTTCCGGATCCCCTATAGGAGCAGGCACTTTTTCCACGATCTGCTCGAGGATGTCTTCAATGCCGATTCCTGCTTTCGCGGATGCGAGCACGGCTTCCGACGCGTCGATTCCGATCACGTTTTCGATTTCATCTTTGACCCGCTCCGGATCGGCTGCCGGCAGGTCGATCTTGTTGATGACCGGCAGGATTTCGAGATCGTTGTCGAGGGCAAGATAGACGTTCGCCAGCGTCTGCGCCTCGATTCCCTGCGCGGCATCGACGACCAGAATGGCCCCTTCACAGGCGGCAAGGCTGCGTGACACTTCATAGGTGAAGTCGACGTGCCCCGGCGTGTCAATCAGATGGAACGTATAGTCTTCTCCATTTTTCGCTTTGTACATGATCTGCACGGCGTTCAGTTTGATGGTGATTCCCCGCTCACGCTCGAGATCCATGGAATCGAGTGTCTGGGTTTTCATCTCTCTTGCGGTAATTGTCCCGGTTTTCTCGAGCAGCCGGTCGGCAAGCGTCGATTTCCCGTGGTCAATATGTGCAATGATAGAAAAGTTTCGTATGTTTTTCTGTCTGTCCAGTTTCTGCTGATGATTCATCATAATTTTCACTCCTAATTCGGCTAGTATGAATTATAGCAGAAACCGTCAGGCGGTGTTATACATTTCCTTCCGAACGTGCTGGAAAAGCGAAAAAGACGGCTGCGTGCGGTTAGTGCTGCACGCCTCGTCGTCTATTTGCCATGCCGGACCTGCCGCCATTCAATCAGTACTGTCAGTCATTTCCATGTTCGCAGCAGCCTCTGCGATGACGCTGACTGTACGGCTCAATTCTTCCTCACTGTTTCCGATTCCTCCGAGTTCGATGAGCACGAAGCCCGGATGGAGATCCTGATTGTACTTCCCGTCGACTCCCGGCCCGCCTTTCAGCATGGTCTTGCGGGTTATGCCGGGAACGAGAGCTTCCATTTCATCCGTCAGGCGCTTTGCTGCTTCGTAATTCTTCCTGTACTGTGGATGTTCCTGTCCGATGACGACGGCAATTTTTGCGTAGCGTTCACCCCCGGCGTCCAGTGTCGTCTTGTCAGCTGTCACAGAATCCCGGTGGATGTCGAAGACGAGATCATATGATTTCGAGGCGATCGCTTTCTGTAAATAAGGTCGGATCGCTTTGTAGGAACGACGATAGGGGATCTTCTGCTTGGACATCTCTTTCTGGATATCCACAGGCAGCACATCGGCCTCGGCCCCCATTGCTGCCAGCTGCAGCCGGAGTTTCTCTCCTATCTTCGTGATGTTTTCGGTTTTGTGTGACACAGCGACTTTCCCATCGGCTGCCAGTGTGATCGGCTCGTAAGCTTCCTCGGAATGAGTATAATGCAGCAGCACTTTTTTTCCGCCTGCCATCTTGGGCGGTACGAACACGTTGGAGGCGTACACGATATATCCTTTCTGCTGAAGCGCCAGCGGCGGACTGCCCGTATGTTTCGCCGGCAGCAGCTGCAGCAGTATCGGGAATAGAAAGAGCGCGATGATCGCTGACGCAAATGAGTAGAGTGTTTTCTTCAAGAGTCATCCCCCCGTTCTCGGCTACTATATGCGGGAGGCGGCCATTCAAGAACTTTTCTTCACATTGCGTATCCACGAAACGATCGCTTCTGAAAGCGCCGATGCATACATCTGGACCCATCCGTCAATCTCTTTCGGCGAGATGAACGTCTTCAGCTGATGGTTGGACAAGACTTCCTCAAACAGCTGGACACGGTCTTCGTGCGGCCAGGAAGCCCAGTCGCCGAAAATGGGAATCAGTGTCTTCCGGTCCGCTTCTGAAGTATCGCCTTGCAGCCACGGACCGATAGACAGTTTCGATGATGGTTTGCTCTCCTCTTCTATTTTCGCAGCCATATACCCGAACAGTGTATCGATCGCGTCCGCAATCAGCACCGGGCCGTCGACCACTGTCGGGATGCCGATCGCAATGACCGGTACGCCAAGCGTCTCACGTGACACTTCCTTCCGGCTGTTGCCGACCCCTGAGCCGGGATGGATGCCCGTGTCCGTCAGCTGGATGGTCCTGCACAGCCTGGAGCTGTCGCGCGCTGCAAGGGCATCGATGACAATGAGCAGGTCCGGCTGAATCACATCAGCCACCCCTCTGATAAAGTCAGCGGTTTCCAGTCCGGTCTGGATTGTCACGCCCGGTGCGTAAATGTACACTCCTGCGCCATCCTGTTCGTAATAATCCGGGACGACAGGCTGTAGCTGCTCCATTGTCAGCGGTCCCACTGCATCCGGCGTCACATCTCGGTTGCCGAGCCCGATGAACAGCAATTTGCAGTTTTGCGGCAGTCCGATCGGTTCAGTCAGCTTCGTCAGCTGGCGGGTCATTTCCTTTGCAAGTTTCGCGAGTCCCGGCCTGTCATCGGCATGAAGCAGCGGATCGGTAAGGGTGATGTATGTCCCTTGTTTCTTTCCGATCCGGTCCTCTCCTTCCTTGTCGATCATGACAGTCGTCACGAGTGTGCGCCCTTTCCTGTCTTCCCTGAACAGGACACCATTCGACTTATCAAGTGCATCTTTTTCCTGCTCAGTCCGGTGTCTCACCATCTCTTCGCTTTCGACGACCAAGTCCGTCCGGTAAAAGTCATGTGGTTCCAAAATGATCACCTCTATAGCCAGTCTGTACGCCAGGCTCGGCTTTTATGCTCCTCTCTTTTATGCCGGCGGCAGGATACGGATACTTTTCTTGTTGCAAAGACGCTGTCAATTTGATAAGATTACTTTTGTTATAAAGAGATATCCGAGAAATCATGGAAACACTCTTCTTACCTGATTGTTGGAGGTGAATGAAATGCCAAACATTAAAGGTGCCATCAAACGCGTAAAGCAGAACACTGCTGCGAATGAACAAAACTCACGCACGAAAGCTGCAATGCGTTCAGCAATGCGTAAAGCCGACGCTGCGATCGAAAGCAAAGCTGACAACGCTGAAGAGCTTAAGCGCGCTGCGATCAAACAATTGGACACTGCTGCCGGTAAAGGCCTTATCCATAAAAACACAGCTGCTCGTCAAAAAGCACGTCTTACAAAAAAAGCGTTGTAATGTAAAAAAGCTGTCCGTCTCAGACGGGCAGCTTTTTTTAGTTGTCTTACGGTTCCAGGAAAAAGAGTTCGAGAACGCGTTCCCTGTTCCCGGAAGTCGTCTTCAGCTTCAGGTCTACCGCCGCGAGACGGTCCAGCACGTGCAACAGCCGTTGCTCCTGAGGGACAGATCGACTGCTCATCACCAGTTTTACCCGATATGGATGGACATTGAGTGTACTCGCGATCTGCTGCTGGTGGTAGCCTTTCTTCTTCAGTGTTCCGACATGGAGCATGAGCCGGACCTGACCCGCGATGAGCGATGCCATAGCGATTGGTTCTTCCCCGTTCCTCAGCAGGTCGTGGTAGACAGCCAGTGTCTTCGCCCGGTTCCCGGATACATACGCATCAGTCAGCCGGAAAATTTCGGTTTCAGGCGACCGGGGCACGAGCAGATCGATTATTTCCTCAGTAATATTGCCTGCCCCGCTCATATAGGCCGCTATCTTCTCAATCTCCTTGGACAGCTGCATCATGTTCTCACCAGCCGTTCCGACCAGATGATCAGCGGCCTCCCGTGTGATGGAGCAGTCCAGAGATTTCACCTGCTGCTGGATCCAGACAGTCAAGTCGCTGCCTGTCAGTTTGTTCGCTTCAATCACCTTTGCACTCGCCGTCATCTGTTTCGTGATTTTCTTTCGGGAATCGAGCTTCTCATACGGCGCGATGAAAATGACTGTTGCAGTGGGAGAAGGCTGTTTCAGCCATTCCGCCAGCCGGTCGATCGGGTGGTCGATCTTCTCCTTCCCCCGTTCTTTTGCACGCAGAAAGGTGGTATTCTTCGCAACGATCACTTTTCGCCCGCTGAAAAAAGGCAGCGTATCCGCTTCTTCAATGACAGCGCTGACCGGCACCTCTTCCAAGTCGAAATACAGCACGTCTTCCGCTGTGACTTCAGGCATGCGGGTAATGATCTTTTCCACGGTCTGCTGGAGCAGATAATGCTCACTTCCCGTCAGCAGATAGACGGATTGCTCCGGATTCTTTTCAATTTCTCTCCATGCGGCTGTTACCATTGCACTCACCTCATTCTGTCCTACAGTATACCGTAATCGGCCGTGGTATGGAGAAATTGTGACAAATCGAAACACGATTGCCATATCTCCGTTTCCCTATGGATTTTTACTGGCTGTTGTTCTATACTTGAAGTTGACTCAGGAGGTGTAGCAATGAACGAATTCGAAAAGGACGTACAGTCCAAACGTAATGATCTTCTTGACTCAGGTGTTGGCTTCATTGTATCTTTCGTAGGTTTTTCTTTAATCTGGGTAATTGCTACGATTGTCGAAGTCGCTGCACGCTGATCACACATTTGCACAACTAAAAGAAAGACCCCTTCAATTGGGGTCTTTCTTTTTTTGCCGTGACGTTTCGATTCCGAGCCGTCCTCCCCTAATGGTGAGTTCAACCGTACCGTCTTGCGCCGTGATCAGATGAGGGATGCCCGCTTCACGGAGCCGGCCGGTCACATCCGGATGCGGATGGCCGTACCGGTTGCCGCGGCCTGCTGAGATGACGGCCAGTTCGGGCCGAAGGAAGTCCAGGAATTCCTGTGTTGTGGATGTGTCGCTGCCGTGGTGTCCCGCCTTCAGGATCAGAGGTCTCCAGTCCATATGTCCGTATGTGCGGATGATCTGCTCTTCCCCTTCTGCTTCCAGGTCGCCGGTGAAGAGCACCTGCCAGCTTGCGATCGTCATGAGGAGGACAAGTGAACTATTATTATGCACATATGGTCCGGCGAACGGTGAGATATAGTTGAATAGCGCTTCCCCCGCTCTCCACCCGTCTCCTGCCTGTCTGCTGAGGATATCGATATTCTGACGGGCGGCTTCTTCCACCATCGGTACCATCTGTTCCTCAGCGAGACTGCCTTTAGGCACGTGGACGGATTCAACGCTGATGTCCCGCAGAACTTCGTCAGCTGCTTCCATATGATCCATATGAGCATGGGTGATCACAAGATGATCGATTTTACTGATGCCTTTTCCTTTTAAATATGGCACAACGACCTGCCTGCCGATCTGGAACGGTTTCTCGGGTGTCCTCCAATCCTCCTCACCAAACGATACCTGCCCCCCTGTATCGACCAAGTAGACAGCTTTCCGGAATGGCAGCTCGATCAAAATGCTGTCCCCCTGTCCGACATCAATGAATGTTATATAGGCTGTCTGATCGGTATAGGGTTTCAGCTGGAAAGCGAATGCCGTCAACAGAATGACGGTGAGACCGGGCAGGAGCCTGCCGCTCTTTTCAATGAGGACAAATCCCGCCAGGACAGAAGCGAACATGAGGATCAGCCAAAGATTGTCCGGCTGTCCCGCTGTCCATACTTGGCCGGGGAGCTCTGCTATCCACTCGGTCGCCGCCGATACGAGATGGCGGAATGGTTCGTAGATTGCAAACAGCGGCACGGCGGCAGTTTTGGATACGAGGGACACGATCAACAACACCAGATTCGCCGGCAAAATGATCAGGGAATAGAGCGGCACATACGCCAGGTTCACGAGGAACGAAGACAGGGACAGCTCATAGAAGTGGTACAGCAGGACCGGAGCAAGTGCCAGCTGGGTGATTGCTGTCACACTCGCGGACAATGCGAGGAACGACTGCTGCCTCTGCAGGAAACCGGCCGAACAGACGAGTGCGAATGCTGCCCCATACGAGAGCTGGAACCCTGGCTGGTACAGTACATACGGCTTCAGAAGCAGGAAGAAGAGTGCACTGAGCGCAAGCGCATCATCCATCCCCATGCGGATCCTGCCAGTAGCACAGAGCAGGATGAGGATCGTGACAGATACCGCACGCCAGACGGACGGCGCACCGCCAGCTAGGACGGCATAGCAGGGCAGCAGCAGTAACAACAGGGCATCGATCGTCTCCATACGCAGCCGCAGCCGTTTCGCGCTGAGCCGGAACAGCATGGTCAGCAGCCCGACATGAAGGCCGGAAATCGCAAAGAGGTGTGTAATGCCGAGCGTCCTGTACTGATCGGACAAGTCATCATCCATCGTACTCCGGTCACCGATCAGCAGCGCCTCGGCCTCTGTTTGGAGAGAGGCCGGGAAGACGGATCGGATATGCTTCCGGAGAAAACGGCGCTGCTCATACAGACGTTCAAACCGCCTGGCTCCTGCTTCAGACACGGTCATACGATCTGCTTTGAACACGGAAACGGCACCGTTCATACGCAAATACGCTTCCATGTCGAATGCATAGCGGTGAGCCGGCGGTTCCGGTTCCTCGGCTGTGCCTGACAGGATGACAAATTTTCCTGCGGGCGGGTCAGACAGGAGATGATTTTTCTCCTGTTCGGACAGCATCGTGTAGAGGATGTAATAGACGCGGCCGTCCTCCGTTTCAGCGAAACCTTTCACTCTGGCCCCGTCGATTCTCACAGGGTCACGGAACCGCATGATCCGTTCTTCCCGAATTCCGCCGGCGGATTCCGGGACAGCAAGGACTTTCTGGAAATAAAGATAGGAGCAGAAAACGAAGACAGCGAACAGGATGACCGCCGGCACATCACGCCTGTGTTTCATGAGGAAGGGGAGAAAGAGGAGCTGCAGCCAAAGCAGTTCCGGCCGGCCTGATGCGGCGGAAGCTGCTGCTGCGGCTGCAGATAATGTAAAGTAGATGTAACGGGAAGGACGGACTATTTGCCAAATAGCGATTGGGCTCTGTCGGAAAGACGTCTCAGGTCGTCATCCGGAACACCGGCCTGCTCGATTGTCTGCAGCAGTTCACTGACAAATTCAGCCTTCGGTGCCTGTTCGAAATCGAGTATCCGGGAATCGAACGGAATCTGGCGGACTTCGATGCCGGCATGCCCGAACAATTCGATCGCGTATTCGTTATTCCTGTAATCCGTTCCATAATAGACATTTGATATGCCTGCCTGGATAATTGCCTTGGAACACTGCAGGCACGGGAAATGCGTAACGTATAATGAGGAGCCGGCTGCAGGAATGCCGTACTTTCCGCATTGCAAAAGGGCATTCATCTCCGCGTGGATCGTTCGGATACAGTGATTGTCCACTACATAACACCCTTTGTCAATACAGTGATCGCCTCCCGATACGGAGCCGTTGTACCCTCCTGCGATGATCCGGTTATCGCGCACGATCACCGCCCCTACGGCGAGCCGAGTGCACGTGCTCCTTACGGCGAGCAGATTGCACTGCGCCATGAAAAACTGTTCCCAAGATAGTCGTTCCATTGTTTCGCCTCCTGCCTGGATATGCGGCCAGTTCCGTATTAGTCAACCGTGATAAAGTCCGCCAGCGCATCGAACGTTTTCTGCCCGATCCCTGATACTTTCATGAGGTCTTCCACAGTCTGGAAGGCGCCGTTTTCATCCCGGTAAGCGAGGATCGCGGCAGCTTTTGCAGGACCGATCCCAGTCAGCGTCATCAGCTGGGCCGAATCAGCCGTATTAAGATCGAGTGCTGCGGGATCAGCACCGGCATTGTCTCCTGCCGCCGCGTCGGGAGTATCATAGACAGGGGGCTCTTCCCCTGCCTGCGGGACATAGATGACAGTCTGGTCGGCCAGCAGCTGGGCATGGTTCAGCATGCGGCTGTCGGCATCCGCCGTGTAGCCTCCTGCCGCTGAGATGGCATCAATAACACGCTGCCCTTCTTCGAACGTATACACATTCGGATACTTAACCGCACCTTTAACATCCACCATCAGCAGCGCTGGAATCGGCTGCCCGGATAATTCTTGTTCTTCTTCGACTTGCAGGTCTTCATCGTCTTCTGCCTGTGCTGCATGGAACACGTTTTCTTGAGGGTCCAGCCCGGTATCCGCCTGTCCTCGGGGAAAGAACAGGATTGCCGAAATAACAGCTGCTATCGCGAGAGGAGTGGTGACTTTCCGCCATTTTCCAAATATCAATTCAGAAAACAGAAGCGTCATCCCTTTCAATTGTGATGCTCGTGTCAACGAGTCCCCTCCACTATAGCGTATTTATCCCAGAACCGGAACCGTTATTTCCTCGCTTGGAAAAAGATCCGCTCGCTCTCATCCTCAGGAGCTTCGTCTTCCCAGTCCGCAAAGATCCGTTCAATTGTGAATCCGCTCTGCTCCAGCAGTTCTGCGTATGTCATGATCGGGAATGTCCGCTGATCGTGCTCTTCGTCGAATCGGTCGTACCGTCCATCCGTGCCGCGGACAAAGAATGCGAGTTCCGAATGGACAGAATGCGGTTCTGAACCCGATTCTGTCTCCCAAATGTAGGAGATGGCCCGGCTGTCGTACGTGAACGGCCCTTCCTGGAAGATGATGTCCGTCTTGAATACGGAATGGACATCGAACAGAAGCAGACCGCCGGGGCGCAGAATACGACGGATACCCTGGAAAGTATCCAGAACATCCTGTTCACTCTCCAAGTAGTTCAGGGAATCGATCGGGATGATGGCGGCATCGAACGAACCGCTGACCTTAAGATTCTGCATTGCCTGATGGCAGAACTCGATGGCGAGGGAACGCTCATCCGCCCGCTTGGCCGCAACAGCAAGCATCTCTTCGGACAGATCGATGCCCGTGACATGCGCCCCCTGTTCCGCCAGCAAAACTGAAAGGATCCCAGTGCCGCAAGCGACATCCAGGATCTTTTTCTCTGCAGCTGTCCCAAGTGCAGTTTCAATGAGCTGCACATAGTCGCCATATGGAATATCCGCCATCAGTGCATCGTAGACAGCTGCAAATTTCGCGTACATCATTGGGCAGGTTCGTCCGCAACTGCTATTTCAGGAGCGTCTCCCCAAAGTTTTTCTAGATTGTAGAAACTGCGCTCGTCCTTGTGGAAGATATGCGCGATGACATCTCCGAGATCGACAAGCACCCACCGTCCGGCGTCCATCCCTTCGATACGTTTCACGTCATACTGTGCTTCTGCCGCCTTGTCCGCAATTTCACGTGCGATCGCCTGGACTTGACGTTCCGAATTGGCGTGACAGATCACGAAGAAATCCGCCACAAGGGAGACCCCTTCCATATTCAGTACAACAATGTCTTCCGCGCGCTTATCGTCTGCTGCTTTAAATGTCACTTCGAGTAATGTTGGCATTGGTTCACTTTCCTTTCACTGTACATAATAATTATAGCATTCAATGGAATCAGGATGCACGGGCACCCGCTTACTGATCAGATGTTCAACCGAGTGGACGATACAGGCCTCCATTGCTTTGGACAGCGGGCCTACCGCGTTGCTGCGGAGTTCTTCAACACCCGGGAAATCACGGCCCGGTTCAATCATATCCGCCACATACACTACCTTCTCGAGGTCGGACATCGCTGCTCTCCCGGTCGTATGGAAACGGATGGCATTCAGGATCTCTGCGTCGGTGATTCCGTATTCCTCTTCTGCGATCACCGCCCCGGCCGGTGCATGCCAAAGTTCCTTATTGAACCGGAAGAGTTCCGGTGCGGTGCCATGGTCTTCGAGCAGCTGCCGCAGCCCATCTGCACTCATGCTTTTTGCAATATCGTGAAACAGGGCTGCGGTCTCCGCCTTTTCGGCAGAAACACTATGCATGGCCGCAAGCGCCCTTGCTGTTTCTGTCACCCGCAGTACGTGTTCGAATCGCCGCAGCGGCAGTCGCTGCTGCAGATCACCGATCAAGTTATCAAGATCCATACAATCGCTCCTTCCGGATATAGCGGTCTACGGCAGCCGGCGTCAGATAGGAAGTCGTCATTTGCGAGCAGTACCTGTTCCGCAGCGCCGTAGAAGAAATATCGATCAGCGGTACATCCGCTAAACTGATCGGCAATTCCGTATGTCCAGCGGTGTCCGGGCGTCGGACGCCGATGAACCGCACCATCGTGAGAAGCCTGTCGATGCCGCGCCACGTATGCAGCGAATCGATCATATCACCACCGATGATGAAATAGAACTCGGCATCCGGTTCCTTTGCGATCAGCCGCTCCATCGTCAGGACCGTATAGGATACGCCGCCTGCCGCCACTTCCTCATCACAGACCGAGAGACGGCTGTTTCCCTCCGTGGCGAGCGCCGTCATCTTGAGTCGCTGCTCAGGGCTGGCTGTATCCGCCAGCTGCTTATGGGGCGGGATGGCGGTCGGCATGAGCCGCACTTCATCAAGCCCGTACGCATCACACACACCGTCCGCCATGATCAGATGACCAATATGAGGCGGGTTGAACGTACCGCCGAGAATTCCAATTTTCCGCATGGTGACACTCCTTATGGCAATTCGATCTTCTTCTTCTCGGCGGATTCCTTGTACAGGATAATCGTCTTGCCGATCACCTGGACCACTTCGATCCCCTTCTCCTCACCAAGCAATTGGGCAATTTCCTCTCTATCCTGCTCGCAATTTTGCAGAACGGAGACTTTGATGAGTTCCCGCGCTTCGAGGGCCTCCTCGATCTGTTTGACGATCTGCTGTGTCAGTCCGCTTTTGCCGATCTGGAAAATCGGCTGCAGGTGGTGCGCTTCACTTCGCAAATAGCTCTTCTGTTTACTCGTTAACATGGTTTTCCTCCAATTGTTTGGTTAATCGCCGGATCATCCCGGCCGTATCAGGTCTGACGCCTGTCCAGTGCTCGAACGCGAGGGCTCCCTGATGGACGAACATGCCGACACCGTTCGATGTATGCGCCCCCCGCTCACGGGCCTGTTTCAGGAATTCGGTTTCAAGAGGGTTGTAAATGATATCGATCACTGCGGTGCCCGGTCGGATCGAATCGAGACCGAGAGGGGTCCCTTCCTCCGAATAGTGCATCCCGACAGTCGTCGTCTGAATAATGATGCCGAACCTGTCGAGCTGTCCTTCAGCTTCCTCGATGGTCATCACTCCGGAATGCTGCAGCCGGCTGCTCAGCAGCTCAGCCCGCTCTTTTGTGCGGTTCGTTACCGTGATCGGTCCGTAGCCGTATTCCTCGAGTGCGAAGGCGATGCCTTTGGCAGCCCCGCCGGCTCCGATCAAAAGAATTTTTTCGGTTTTACGATGAGTTCCATACGCTTCCTCCAAGGACCGGACAAAGCCGCTGCCGTCCGTATTGCATCCGGTCAGCGATCCATCTTTTTCCCTTACCACCGTATTGACAGCCCCCATCGCGGCTGCCTGCCCGTCGATCCGATCCAGGGACGGCATGACGTCACTTTTATGGGGCACGGTCACATTCCATCCGCTGCAGCCGAGCAGCCGCAGGCCCGCAATCCCGTCTTCCGCCATTCCTCGCGGTACCCGGGCTGGCACATAGGACGCATCCAGACCGTTTTCCCTGAACCATTCATCATGCATTTGCGGGGACAGCGATTGGGCAATCGGATCCCCCATGACAGCAAACCATTGTTTCATCGGAATCCTCCAGCTTCAGATTAATGACGGACGCAGCACGACATCGACCCCGCGCGGCGCATGGACGGCGACGACGACATTCGCGTGCTGCACCGTAATCCAGCCGAGTCCTGAGATCACAAGATCGGTCTTCGGTTTCTTGACCGAGAACTCGTGGCGGACCAGATCGGGAAACTTTTCGAGTGACTGTTCACTCGGCGGTGCGAGCATGCCGCCTTTATGTGTTTCATAGAGCGTGTCGGCATTCTCCAGTTTCGTGCGGTGGAGGTTGAGCTCATTAGACGTATAGACAGTGAACGAGGAACGTTCGCCCTTCAGGAAATCGAAACGTGCCAATCCGCCGATATAGAGAGTCTGTTCCGCGTTCAGCTGGAATACTTTCGGTTTCAGTTCTTTTTTCGGAGTGATCGCCTTCAGTTCACTCGGATCAAGATAATGCGCCATCTGGTGGTTGTTGATGATCCCTGGTGTGTCGTAGATCGCCTTTCCGTCATCAAGCGGGATTTCGACCAGATCGAGCGTCGTACCCGGGAAATGGGATGTGGTAATCACTTCCCCAGTACCTGTTGCATTTTTAATGATCCGGTTGATGAGCGTCGATTTGCCGACATTCGTACAGCCGACGACGTAGACGTCCTGCCCTTTGCGCAGTTCCTCGATCCGTTCGAGTGCTTCCGGGACACCCTTGCCTTTCGCAGCCGACACGAGCATGACGTCAGCCGGCTTCAGACCCAGCTTGGATGCCGCTTCCCTCATCCAATTGATCAGTTTCGGCTTTTTCACCGATTTCGGCAGGACATCCACTTTGTTGCCGATCAGCAGAATATCCTTCTTCCCGACGAAACGATGCAATCCATGGATCCAGCTGCCGTTGAAGTCGAAAATGTCGACAACGAGGACGACAAGGCCGCTGCGGTCGCCGATCCCATTTAAAATGGCAAGGAAATCATCGCCTGACAAGGATACAGGCTGAAGTTCGTTATAGTTCCTCAGCCGGAAGCATCGCTGGCAGATGACTTCCTCTTTTTCCAAGGACGCAGGCGGCGCATAGCCCTCTTTCCCCGGCTGATCCGTCTGGATGGTAATGCCGCAGCCAATACAAGTTAGTTCCAAATCTATTCCTCCCAAGAGATCAGTCCTTTTTGTTTAAACTTCTTCATAATTCTCCGTTCGATCATCCGGTTAAGTTTCGTTATTTTGCCATCCGAGTTCGCCACCGGGACAACAAGGATCGTATGGAGACCGAAACGTTTGCCGCCGAGCACATCGGTCATCACCTGATCGCCGATCATGACCACTTCCTCTTTCTTCAGCTCCATCTGACGAAGAGCCCGCTTGAATGATTTCTTAAGCGGCTTTCGTGCCGCGAAGATGAAAGGAGTGCCAATCGGATCGCAAAATGACTTAACGCGCAGCTCATTGTTATTTGACAGGATTGTCACTTGAAGTCCTGCATCCTGCATGCCTTTGATCCAGGCAGCAATTTCAGGTGTTGCGTCCGGTCTGTCCCACGCAATGAGCGTGTTGTCCAAATCCGTGATAATTCCTTTAACACCTTTTGCAAGAAGCGCCTCTGCTGAGAGCTGGTAGACATCCTTTACATACTCATCTGGCAGAAAATACTTGAACATCTTATCCACTCCGTTACTGTGCAGTTTCGCACTCATTATATCATAACCGTAAGAGAACCTTCTAAGCCGGAACTGAGACCAAACGGTTTGCCAGGGACAGCCCGTCCGCCAAATTCCACTGTGATACGCCAACTTCTGCCCGCATAGGATGTCAGACAACGACACAGGAGGTGGACCAATTGAGCGGCCTGCTACTGGCATTCGTCCAATTCTGGCTGGAAATCCCTGCGATGCTCGGTTACATCCGCGGTCAGGCGTTTAAACGCCCCCTCTCCACTGAAGAAGAGGCAGATTGCCTGCGACGGCTGGCTGAGGGGGATGAAGACGCCCGCGATGAGCTCATCGAGCATAACATGCGGCTCGTTGCCCATATCGTCAAAAAGTTCCATCCGAAACATGAACAGCTGGATGACTACATTTCAATCGGCACCATCGGTCTTATGAAAGCCATCGCAAGCTATACCCCTGATCGTAAGACGAAGCTTGCGACCTATGCAGCACGCTGTATCGAAAACGAGATCCTCATGTTTTTAAGAACCCAGAAGAAGACACAGAAGGACATCTCCCTGCACGAGCCGATCGGCACCGACAGCGAAGGGCAGTCGCTGGAGATCGGTGATTTGCTGCAGACGGACGATGAATCCCCGTTCGAGCATGCTGAATTTAACGAACAGAAAGAGCGGCTCTACCGGCATCTCGACAAATTGGATGACCGTGAATTGGAGATCATCGAAAAACGGTTCGGCCTTCACGATGATACGCCGATGACCCAAAAGGAGATCGCTGAACAGCTGAACATTTCAAGAAGCTATGTCTCCCGTATCGAGAAGCGGGCGATCGTCAAACTCTATCAGCTGTTCAAACGCGAGCAGCCGGCAGACTGACAGGCCGCACGGATAAAAAGACGTCCCCAGCATTCGCACCCTCGCTGGAGACGTCCTCACTGATTCACTCAGTTTGCTCTAACTTCCCACAAAATCACGCCGGCAAGCGCGGACATGACAACAAAAACACCTAACATCAGGTACAGCATTCGATTTGCCCCCTCGCTTCAAGGAATAATTAGTTACATCCTATCACCAGTCTACCACGAAGTCATGAAAGTTTCGAGAGGACTTGCGCAACAACTTCTGAAGAATGCTGTGCAGCAGCCGGCAGAAACTCGTCGAATGTCAGCGAAGACTCTTTGCCTGCTATGTCGGAAAGCGCGCGGATCACAACAAATGGCACACGGAACGCATGGCATACCTGTCCGACGGCTGCAGCTTCCATTTCAGCGGCGATCAGTTCAGGAAACTGTTTTTTCACGGCGAACACCCTTGCCGGATCACTCATGAAGACATCTCCTGAAGCGATCAGACCTGTGGCGGACGCATGGCGGCCGATAGCCTCTACCGCTTCACGGGCAACCGCCAGCAGCCGCTCATCTGACTGGTATGTGACCGGTCCGCCCGGCAGCTGACCAAGTGCATACCCGAACGCCGTGACGTCCGCATCGTGATGGGTGACGTCTGTGGATAATACGACGGTCCCCACTTCCAGACCGTCGCCGATACCGCCGGCAGAACCGGTGTTCAGCACTGCTTCTGGTGAAAACAGCTGGATCAGGAGCGTTGCAGCAATGGCCGCATTGACTTTTCCGATGCCGCTCTGGACGAGGACCGCATCACAGCCCGAGATCCTGCCCTCGTAAAACCGGCAGCCTGCAATCACGGTCTCTTTCGGCCCTTCCATCATTTCTTTCAGTATGGCGACTTCCTCTTCCATCGCTCCGATGATTCCTATCGTCATGATCCTATCCCCTTACCCGTCTTGTTTAGTAGTTGAAATCGAGCGTGTTCAGCACGTCCATCTGCACAGGTTTCCACCCTTCGCCGTCCACCCATTCCAGATACACTCTGTATTTCTTCGATTTGTCTTTTGATGACACGATGCCGATCGATTTCTGAGGACTGCCGCCGTTTTTGATCTTCCAGAAGATCATATCGTTCTCAGCCATACCTGTCGCATAGGCAAGCGCCTGCTGCTTTTCCTTCCAGTCCGTCGACGCACCGTCATAGAGAGATACGTGGCTGCCGGACTGCGTGGTGCCGATCGGTTTCCAGGAAGTGTTCGTCATCGTTTCGTCGACCACCGCATCTTCGCTGGCGCTGTAAGTAACAGTCCCTTCCTGCTTCGTCTCCTCACCGGCGTCCTGCTGCTCATCCTCCGTTTCATCCTTCACTGTCCCCTCGGATGATTCCCCGTTATCACTCTGCCCATCTTTTCCGTCTTGCTTCGAGTCGGTTTCTGCGCTGCCTGTATCGTCCGGTGCATCATCGAGAAGCGTGTTTTCTTCAGAGTTCGGATCCGTGACGGCCGCCTTTTCCTGATCCGGACTGTTTCCTCCGGTGATGATCTTCACGCCGACCAGGATGATCAGCAGCACGACAATTGCAATCATCCAATTCAGCATCTTGTTCGCTTTGCTGTTTTGACGCTTCCGACGCACTCTTGAGAATTCTGGTTTTTGTCCGCTCATTTCTTTCATCTCCATTCCTCAATGCATCTATCGATTGGACGTCTGGATGCAGATGATGTTTCACGAAAAAAGCCGCCCCTCTTTTTAGAAGGCGGCATCTTTATGTCACTTCACTTCTGTAATCTCGACTTGCATTTCGCCGCCCGGTGTAATGATCTTGACCTTATCGCCTTTTTTGTGGCCGAGGATCCCTTTTGCAATCGGAGAATCGTTGGAGATCAGACCTGCGAGCGGATCAGCCTCTGCAGAGCCGACAATCGTATACGTCTCCACTTCCCCGTCCGGAATCTCCTTGAACGTCACCGTGCTGCCGAGCTGTGCTTCGTCACTCACTGTAGCTTCAGAGATGATCACCGAATTGCGGATCATCGATTCCAGGGAGGAAATCTTCCCTTCGATGAACGCCTGGTCCTCTTTCGCGGAATCATACTCCGAGTTCTCGGACAGGTCGCCATAACTGCGTGCGATCTTGATGCGTTCGACCACTTCTTTACGTTTCACTGTCTTCAGCAGATCGAGTTCTTCTTCTAATTTCTGTTTTCCCGCAAGTGTCATCGGATATTTTTTTTCAGAAACCATTTCCTCACTCCTCATTATGCAAAATCTTCAAAATAATATGTCGCACCTAAAATAGGGTATGCGACATAGCGATTGTTATATGAATATCTGACAATATCATATTACAATTCATTACCAGAATCAAGAATTGTTTTTATTTTCGTTACCATCAGGTCGATCGCCACTTCGTTATGGCCGCCTTCCGGAATGATAATATCGGCATACCGCTTTGTAGGCTCGATGAATTGGTTGTGCATTGGCCGTACGACACTCATATACTGGTCGATCACGGACTCGATCGTCCTGCCGCGTTCGTTAATGTCCCTCAGGATTCTTCGAATGATCCGCAGGTCCGCATCGGTATCCACGAATAGCTTAATATCCATCAGATTCCGGAGACGCTGGTCTTCGAGGATCAGAATCCCTTCCAGGATGATGACGTCTTTCGGAGCGATCGGAATCGTATCCGACGATCGTGTATGGAGCGCATAATCGTAGACGGGTTTTTCGATAGGCTGCCGGATCAGCAGCTTTTCGATGTCTTCGATCAGCAGATCTGTGTCGAACGCGAGCGGGTGATCATAATTCGTCGATAGCCGTTCTTCGAATTTCAAGTGTGACTGGTCCTTGTAATAAAAATCCTGTTCAATCACGACAACAGAATGCTCTTTGAAAACGTGGTGAATTTTTTTGGTGACACTCGTTTTCCCTGAACCTGAGCCTCCTGCAATCCCGATGACGAGCGGTTTCTGCGTTCCCATCTGTCCAATTTCCCCCTCTGCCGGCCCGTTCGGCACGCTTAGTATTTCCGGGCGATTAAGATGCCGTCACCGACCGGCAGCAATGACGTCCGGAAGCCCGGGTGCGCCACGATCCATTCGGTGAACGCCTTCAGATTGCGGATCATCGTGCGGCTCCGTTTCGGGATATCCCCGTCATCCAAAAAGGCTAAACCGTGCATAAACATATTATCGCAATAAATGATGCCTCCGCTCGGGACGCACGGTTCATATTTTTCAAAAAAGCGTTTGTACTGCCCTTTAGCCGCGTCAATGAAGAGTGCATCGTACTGAGGGAATGGGAGCTGCGCGGTATCGAAGTTCAGCGCATCGTCATGGAATAAGGTGATGCGTTCCCCGAGCTGCGCTTCCCCAATATACTCTTCTGCCTTAGCATGCCGTTCATCATCACGCTCGATTGTGGAGACGTGAAGATCCGGGAATGCCCGGGCGAGACGGATCGCCGAATAGCCAATAGCGCTGCCGATTTCCAGCAGCCGCGCCGGCTGCTGGATCGTCAGGAGACCGATAAACGTGTCAAGACCGCTCTGATCCATGATCGGCACCCGATTTTCCACGGCGTATGCTTCCATTCCCTCGAGAAGCGGACACGTTTCCGTCTCGAATTTCTTTCGGTAGCTTTCGTAAGTTGTCATGCTGTAGACTCCAATCGTGCTGGATTACTTGCCGTCGATATATTTTGCCTTCAGCTTCAGGTGCTCTTCATATGTCTTGGCGAAGTGGTTCTGCCCTGTTTTATCGGCCAGGAAGTAGAAATAGCCGGTATCGGAAGGGTCGATGACCGCTTCGATCGATTCTGCGCCGGGGGCAGCGATCGGACCGGGCGGCAGTCCTTTGTTCTGATACGTATTATAGGCGTTTTTCACTTCCAGATCCTTGTGTGTCACTTTGTCTTTATGCTCGCCGAGCGAATACAGGACGGTAGGATCGGTCTGGAGCGGCATGTCTTCCGCCAGCCGGTTGTAAAAGACACTGGCGATGGTCTGTCGGTCCGCCTGTGCGGTCGCCTCACGTTCCAGCAGGGAAGCGAACGTCAGCAGCCAGTGAACTGACTTCTTCTTCTCGGCTAGCATGTCAAGATATGGGGTGACATTCGCCTGTGTGCCTTCCACCATCGTCTCGACGACTGTCTCTATAGTCGGCTCTTCCTCATAGAATGGATATGTTGCCGGGAACAGGTAGCCTTCCAGCGGGTGGCGGATCTCTTTGTTCTTCACTTCGTCGGTGATTATTTCAGGATAGGTCGCCTGCAGGTTCGTAATTGTCGCATCGGCATCGATATAAGCCATGAATTCGTCTTTTGAAATAGTTGTCTTTGCAGCTACGCGTTCCGCAATCTGATCGACGGTCAGTCCTTCCGGGATAGTCATCGTGAATACAGGGGTCCTGTACACTTTGCCAGTCTTCAGGCTTTTCAGCAGTTCGTTTGGCGTCATGGCCGGCGAGAGTTCGTACGTTCCAGCCTGGAAGTCGGCTTCATTATTGACTTTCGCGTAGTATTTGAAAATTTTGGCGTTCTTGACAAGCTTCTTCTCTTCGAGGATCTGGGAGATGGAGTCGAGTCCCGAACCGATCGGGATGTCCACCTTCACTATTTTCTCCGTCCCTTCCTCCATCGGCTGCAAGGCGCCTGTTATGTATCGGTAGCCGAAAAAACCGGTGATCGCGACAATGGCCAATAGCGCCAGGGCAATCCAGAACACGATTTTACGGACAATCCGCACTTCCTTCTTCTGTTCCTGCATCCGTTCAAACATAATTTCCTTCTTCGACCCCTTTGCCATCCGGGTGTCACCTCTTTCTCGTTGGATCACATGCATGTCAACGCAGCAGCTTGCCAGCAAAGAAAAAACGGAACGGTGTGCACCGTTCCGTCCGTGCGCGTATGGCTTACTCTTCTTCTTCGTCCTGTTCGTCCAGGAAAGTACCGAACACTTCCTCGATCATTTCCCACTCTTCGTCGGACTCAACCGGCATCAGGTCGCCGTCTTCCCCGTCTTCTGAAGGTACGAAGCTCGATGCGAAGATCTCGATCTCTTCATCATCATCTTTCGGCTCGTCGCCAAGGACGTGGTAGAGGACATACGATTTGCCGTAGTCTTCCGATTCAAATGTGAAAATCACTTCGCAAACGTGTTCTGTGCCGTTTTCATCGACGATTGTCATTGTTTCCATTCCGTGTTCCATGTAATCACCTCATCTAGTTTTTGGAGTCAAGATATCCTTGAAGGATCATGACAGCTGCCATCTTATCGATGACGGTCTTGCGTTTCTTGCGGCTTACGTCCGCCTCGATGAGCGTCCGTTCGGCTGCCATCGTCGTCAGGCGCTCGTCCCAGAGCACGGCGGGCAGACCGAATTTTTCTTTCAGCATATTGGCGTACCGTTCGGAAGCTTCCGCACGCGGTCCTGCGGAGTTGTCCATGTTTTTCGGATAGCCGACAACAAAGGAAGTGACATTATGCTCTTTCACAAGTTCCTTCATGCGTTTCATGCCAAAATTCCCGGCACTCTCATCGATCTTGATTGTTTCAATTCCTTGCGCCGTCCAGCCCAGAGCGTCACTCACCGCGACGCCGACTGTTTTGGTTCCTACATCGAGCCCCATCGTCCTCACTTCGGGCTGCCTCCGTTTTCACGGATGTAGAACTTGACCAATTCCTCCAGTATTTCGTCCCGTTCCAATTTACGGATCATGTTTCGTGCATCCTCATGACGCGGAATATAAGCAGGATCGCCTGACAGCAAGTAGCCGACAAGCTGATTAATGGGATTGTATCCTTTTTCCTCCAATGACTCGTAGACATGGAGCATGACCTGTTTCACTTCCTGCTCCATCGATTCTTCAGGAAAATTGAACTTCATCGTTTTGTCATATGAACTCACAATCGACACCCCGCTTTCAATTCATCCGATCAGCCGGCCGGATAGTAATTTCTTTTCCTTTACCCGGCAGCTGAATTCAGTTAAACAGATTTGACATAATCATACACGGAAAGCAGCGCTTCATCAAGTTTTGAGGCATCTTTTGCTCCGGCCATCGCCATATCCGGCCGGCCGCCGCCTTTTCCGCCGCAAAGTGATGCCGCATGGCTGACGATCTTGCCCGCATGCTGTCTGCCTTCCAGGTCTTCGGTCACTCCGGCAGCAAGCATCACTTTTCCTTCGGAAGCCGCACCGAGGACGATGACCCCTTTTTCGACTTTCTGTTTCAGTTCATCGATCATCTGACGGAGCGCGTTATTATCCTTCGCGTCAACCCGCGCAGCGATTACCGTCATGTCATCAACCTGCTTGGCAGCCGCCAGGACGTCTGTCAGCTGGCTGTTGCCGAGTTTGGCAGTCAGTGAATCGTTTTCCCGCTGAAGCTCTTTATAATCTGCGAGCAGGGATTCCGCTTTCGCTGTTAATTCTTTCGGCTTCGACTTCAGCAGGGCAGCCGTCTCAGTGAGGACCGCCTCCTCTTCTTTGAACGAACGGTATGCCTGTTTTGCAGTGACCGCTTCGATACGTCGTGTGCCTGCCCCGATTCCGCTCTCCGACTCGATCTTGAAGATGCCGATTTCACCGCTTGCATGCACGTGGCAGCCGCCGCACAGTTCAAGCGAATAATCACCGACGGACACGACGCGCACGACGTCGCCGTATTTTTCACCGAACAGTGCCATTGCACCCATGTTCTTCGCTTCTTCAATCCCTTTTTGCTCAATCGTGACTGGAATGTCCTCCCAGATCTTTTCGTTGACAAGCCGTTCGATCTGTTCAAGTTCCTCTTTTGTCACCTGCCCGAAATGGGAGAAGTCGAAGCGCAGACGATCGGGACCGACATAGGAGCCTGCCTGGTTGACGTGTTCGCCTAGGACGATTTTCAGAGCTCGGTGCAGCAGATGTGTTGCAGTATGGTTTTTGACCGTCAGCGCCCGGTCTCCCCGATTCACTTGCGCGCGTACGAATGTCATCGGCGCCACCTCGCCAGAGCTGATGGCTGCGGTATGCAGGTGCTGCCCGTTCGGCGCCTTCTTCACGGAAGTAACGTCTGCCGTGAACGAATCATTTGCGATAGTCCCTCTATCAGCGATCTGTCCGCCGCTTTCTGCATAGAACGGTGTCCGGTCGAGGAGGAACTGGATCTCTTCTCCCTCAGATGCCCGGTCAGCCAGTGCGCCGTCTTTCAGCAGGACGGTGATCTTCGACTCGCTTTCGAGCTGCTCATAGCCGATGAATTCACTCGCTTCATGGATGTCTCCGAGAACACCAGACTGCACGTGCATCGAGTCGACGTCCTGGCGGGCGCTCCGTGCGCGGTTCCGCTGCGCTTCCATCTCTTCCCGGAATCCTTTCTCATCGACCGCCACTCCAGCTTCTTCCGCGAATTCTTCGGTCAGCTCGAACGGGAATCCGTACGTATCATACAGACGGAATGCATCGGCACCTGAGACGACCGGCCGTTCCTCTTGTTTCGCTTTGTCGAGGATGCCGGTCAGCAGATGAAGTCCTTCGTTCAGCGTCTCATGGAACCGGTCTTCTTCATTTTTAACGACCTTCATGATGAATTCCTGCTTTTCCTTCACTTGCGGATAGAAATCAGCCATTTTGTCCGCAACGACAGGGACTAGATCATACATGAAGGGACGGTTGATGCCGAGCTGTTTGGCGAAGCGGACCGCCCGGCGCAGGAGACGGCGCAGCACATAGCCGCGTCCTTCGTTCGAAGGCAGCGCCCCGTCACCGATTGCGAACGCGACCGTCCGGATATGATCGGCGATCACTTTGAAAGCTGTATCTTTTTCAGCACTTTCCCCGTATTTTTCACCGGATACTTCTTCCACTGCCCGGATGATCGGCTGGAAGAGATCTGTATCAAAGTTGGTCTGCACTCCCTGGATCACGGATGCCATCCGCTCGAGTCCCATGCCGGTATCGATATTCTTTTTCGGCAGCGGAGTATAGGTGTTGTCCGGATTATGATTGAATTCGGAGAATACCAAGTTCCAGATTTCCAGATAGCGCTCGTTTTCGCCGCCCGGATACAGTTCAGGATCTGTGAAATCGTCGCCATACGACGGGCCGCGGTCGTAGAAGATTTCGGAGTTCGGACCGCTCGGACCTTCTCCAATATCCCAGAAGTTCCCTTCCAGCCGGATGATCCGCTCTTCAGGGATGCCGACGTCATCTTTCCAGATCAAGTATGCTTCTTCGTCTTCCGGGTGGATGGTCACGGAAAGCAAGTCTCCGTCGAATCCGATCCAGTCAGGGTGCGTCAGAAACTCCCACGCATATAAAATCGCTTCTTTTTTGAAGTAATCGCCGATCGAGAAATTTCCGAGCATTTCAAAGAACGTATGGTGCCGTGCAGTTTTACCGACATTTTCGATATCATTCGTGCGGATTGATTTCTGGGCATTGACGATACGCGGGTTAGTCGGGACGACACGGCCGTCAAAATATTTCTTCAGTGTGGCAACACCGCTGTTGATCCATAACAGGGAGGCGTCATCGATCGGGACGAGCGGTGCGGACGGCTCAACTCCGTGGCCTTTCGACGTAAAGTAATCCAAGAACAATTTGCGTATTTCAGATGCGGTTAATGACTTCAATTCAATTCCTCCTCGTATGAATGGACAGTTGCGGATCGTGCCGCAAAAACAAAAAACTCCGCCCCTGGAAAAGGGGCGAAGCTGAGTTCGCGGTACCACCCTCATTGCCGTCTGTATTGCTGACGGCATCTTGAGTTGCTTTAACGCAGCAGACGGCAGGGTTTCACCTGCACTCCGGAGCAGCTTTCAACCTGTGCGGCATGAGCATCCTCCCAGCCTAGGGATGCCTTTCTGGCCATGCAATGCACCGTCTACTTTCTCCATCGTCGAATTGTGTATGCCAATCTACTTTGCATTATAAGGAAGACGAGGGATGTTGTCAATCCGCCGTCTCCAGGAAGTCATACGGACTTATATCTGACATGCCGACCAGCGGATCGACGAGCAGGACCGTCGCCGTCGTCAACTCCTCAGGCAGCGGCTCTTCGGCGTACTGCTCCCCTTCAGCTGCAGGGACTGCTGCAGATTGCTGAGCTCCGGGAACCGCTGCATCCGGAAGTTCCGCTGTTTCAGCCGCTTCCGTCGGCACAGCAGGTGACTCACCGCGCAGACGCTCTTTCAGGGTCGTCTGACGGTCGCGTTCATCCAGCCGGTTAATGCCTTCCTCGAATTCCGCCGGGCTCCCGCAGAGGATCAGGAAGTTTTTGGCGCGCGTGATGCCGGTATACAGCAAGTTGCGCCGCAGCATCTTCCGATGGCTGCGGACGATCGGCATGATGACCGTCGGGAATTCGCTGCCTTGCGACTTGTGAATCGAACAGCAGTAGGCAAGCGTAAGCTGGTTCAGATCGGGCCGTTCGTAAGTCACTTCGATCCCGTCAAACGAAACGACCATTAGATCCTTCTTTTCAATCGTCTCTTTCGCTTTCAAGATGGCCACGACCTCGCCCATATCCCCGTTGAACACGTTGCTCTCCGGCTGGTTGACGAGCTGCAGCACCCGGTCGCCGATCCGGTAGACGACTTCCCCGAATGTGACTTCCTTGCGGCCTGCACCGGGAGGATTCACCATCTCCTGGATGACCTGGTTGAGCGCGTCGATCCCGGCCGGCCCTTTGTACATCGGCGCGAGAACTTGGATGTCCTTGATCGACTGCCCTTTCGCAAGCGCATTGCCGACGATCTGGCTGACGACGGGTGTCACCTGCTCTGCGTCCGTCCGAATGAACGACCGGTCGCTCGTTTTGGCAGTCAGGCTGCCGAGCGGTTCCGACCGTTTGATGGCGTGGGCGAGTTCAATGATCGTGGAACCTGCGCTCTGCCGGTAGATTTCCGTCAGTTCGACAACCGGAATCACACCGGATTCCAGAAAGTCGCGCAGCACTTGGCCCGGCCCGACAGAAGGCAGCTGGTCCTGGTCGCCGACGAACAGCACCTGCGCGCTGTCATCGACCGCTTTCAACAGCTGATGGGCTAACCACGTGTCCAGCATGGACGCTTCGTCGATGATGACGAGTCCTGCCTGGATTTCCCGTTCGGTCTCCTCTTCTTTCTCCTGACCTGTGAATCCGAGCAGCCGGTGGATCGTCATCGCTGGCAGTCCCGTCGATTCGGCCAGACGCTTCGCCGCCCGCCCTGTCGGTGCTGCCAGGACAATCGGGAACGGCTCTTCCTTTTTGGCATATTCTTTCGGATCAAGCGGCAGTCCGTGCAGTTCCGCATACACTTCGACGACCCCCCGGACGACAGTTGTCTTCCCGGTGCCAGGTCCTCCTGTCAGGATCATGGCAGGTGAATTGAGGGCCTGCTCGATCGCCGCCACTTGTGTTTCTGCGTAGCTGACTTCGAGACGCTCTTCCGTCTCACCGATCGCCTTCCGGATTTCCGAGGAAGGGAAAGAGCTGCTCCGTTCCTGATCCAAGATCCGTTCCATCTTAGATGCAATTCCAAGTTCTGAAAAGTAGAGAGACGGTATATACAGACGACGCTGTTCGGCACTGAGCCTGCTTTCCTCGACGAGCATGACGACCGACTCGGAGATCAGCTTGAACGGGATCTCCGCAGGCTGGCTCGACTCCAGCAGCCGCTTCACTTCCGGTAAAACTTGCGCAGCGTCCAAGTACACATGCCCTGACGAAAGGGTCGCGGTGTTCATCGTATGGAGGATGGCTGCCTGAATACGGGAAGGATGGGTGCCCGTGATGCCGAGCTGGCGGCCGAGTTCGTCGGCACGCTGGAATCCAACACCTTCTACATCTTCAATGAGACGGTAGGGGTTCTCCGTCAGCAGTTCAATCGTATCTTCACGGTATGTCTGGTAGATCCGCATGGCGACCTGCGGACCGAATCCCCACTCGTTCAGTCGGACGATCGTCCGTTCGAGCCCCAGATTTTCACGGAGTACTGTCACGAGTGTCTCTTTCTTCTCGGCAGTCAGTCTAGGGACTTCGTCAAGCACATCTTCGTTTTCCAGAATCTTGCGGATCGCCTCCTGGCCGAGTTGCTGAATGATCGTCTCCGCTGTTTTTCTGCCGATTCCCGGAAACAGATCCCCCGATAAGTAATGGATCAGCCCTGTTTCTGTTCCCGGCAGTTCCTTCTGAAACGTCTTGACATCGAACTGCTGCCCGTATGTCGGGTGAGTGATCAGTCTGCCGGTGAACCGATAGTCCTCTTCTTCGGAAAGGCGGGGGAAGCTGCCTTTCACGACAATTTCCCTGCCCTCGAACGGACAGTTCGTCTTCTTCACTTTCAACTTGGCAATCGTGAACAGACTGTCCGGGTTATGGAAGATCGTCACGACTGCCCTGCCGATCAGAAACGGCTCTTCTTGTCCCGGTGTTCCGGCTTGTTCCATCATCTGTCACCTCACTCACCGTCTTGGCTGTTTTCTGCTCCCATCTGGATCATGTCATAGATGTATCTCGCCTGCACCTGCTCGGGATCGATTGTGAATGCCTGCTTCAGATGATGCAGGGCGGATTCCCGGTCTTCCGTCGACACGGCATAGAGGAACCCGAGGTTGAAATGGGCGTCCGCATTCGTATCGTCCGCCTCAAGGATCGTCTGGAACTCGTGTTCCGCCAGCTCATATATCCCTTCATTCGCAAGCACAATGCCGTATGACAGCCGGATTTCCAGATCATCAGGTGCCAGTTCCATGGCACGCTGCATGTACGGCAGGGCGAGTTTGCCCTTCTCCGTCCGCTCCAGGCTTTTGCCGAGCATGTAGTAGGCGTCGGCTTCCTTCACACCTGCCTGGATGGATTTTTCATATAACGTCGCCGCTTCGTCATAGCGTTCCTGGTTGAAATACAAGTTTGCTAGCCCGTAGAAAGCCGTGCCCATGTGAGGATCGAGGACGAGCGCCTTCTGGAAGAACGGTTCCGCTTTTTCAGCATCACCGACGGAAGCGAACACATTGCCGACGTTCACATAGCCGACCGGATCGTCTGGAGCTTCTTCTGCTGCCCGGATGAATTCCGCGACCGCTTTTTCAAAGTTTCCTGCTTCAAGAGCCTGAATGGCTTTTTCGTTGTGTCCCACAGACCGTTCCCCCTTATCCGACGTAATCGAGTGTTTTGCCATTCTTGATGACGGTATCGATGGTGCCTCCACCAAGGCAAACATCCCCGTCATAGAACACGACGGCTTGACCCGGCGTGATGGCACGCACAGGTGAATCGAAGATGACTTCGGCGCTCGATTCACCTGTCATTCTGACTGTAACACCTGTATCAGCCTGACGGTATCTGAATTTCGCGGTGCATCGGAATTCGGACGGCAGCTGCTGTGCCCCTGTGAAACTGATCTGTTCAGCGGTCAGGCTGTCCGAATAGAGTGCATCGTGGTGGAAGCCCTGGCCGACTAGCAGCGTGTTCGTTTTCAAGTCTTTGCCGATTACGAACCAAGGCTCGCCCGAACCGCCGATGCCAAGACCGTGCCGCTGGCCGATCGTATAATACATAAGTCCGTCATGTCGGCCTTTTTTCTCCCCGCTCATCGTTTTCATTTCACCTGGCTGGGCCGGCAGGTAGTTGCCTAGGAATTCCTTAAAGTTCCGTTCACCGATGAAGCAGATGCCCGTCGAATCTTTCTTCTTTGCTGTGGAAAGACCGGCTTCCTCCGCGATCTCACGGACGCGGCTCTTTTCGAGCTCACCGATTGGGAACATCACTTTCTCAAGCTGTTCCTGTGATAGCTGGTTCAGGAAGTAGGACTGGTCTTTGTTGTCATCGACGCCGCGCAGCATGGCAACGCCATCCTCTGTTTCTGCAATCCGTGCATAGTGGCCGGTTGCAAGGAAATCAGCTCCGAGACTCATCGCATGCGAGAGGAAAGCCTTGAATTTAATTTCCTTATTGCACATGACGTCCGGATTCGGTGTCCGTCCCGCTTTGTATTCATCCAGGAAATAGGTGAATACCTTGTCCCAATACTGCTGTTCGAAGTTGACCGCATAATACGGGATACCGATCTGGTTGCACACACTGATGACGTCTTCGTAATCTTCAGTAGCTGTACATACACCGAATTCGTCCGTATCATCCCAGTTTTTCATAAAGATGCCGATCACTTCATAGCCCTGCTGCTTCAGCAAATAAGCGGCAACTGAAGAGTCGACGCCCCCTGACATACCGACGACGACACGTGTATCTTTTATTGCTTTGTCTGTTCTCATAGTCCGTTCATTCCTTTAATGGTTTGTTTTGACGGCTCGTTTGACGATTTCCGCCGTGCGCATTGCAGCTTCCTTCACATCATCCATAGTTGTCCCGTAACCGAAGCTGAAACGCACCGAACTGCGAAGCCGCGGCGATCCCTCACCGAACATGGAGACCAGTACGTGGGACGGATCAAGCGAACCTGCCGTACAGGCCGATCCGCTCGATACCGAGACTCCGCTCATGTCAAGGTTGACGAGCATCGATTCAATATCGGTACCCGGGAAGTAGAAATTGCAGATTTGCGCAAGTTTCGGGATGCCCTCACCGACTGACGGCTCGTAAGCGATCCCTTCCGTCCGGAAACTATCGACCATGGCCGCTTCGAACTCCGCATAGCGAACTGTCTTCTCAAGCTGTTCTACCACTGCGAGACGGGCGGCTTCCGCAAACGCGATGATCGCCGGGACGTTTTCCGTGCCCGCCCGCCGTTTGCGCTCCTGGGATCCCCCTGTCAACAGCGGCTGCAGATCGATCCCCTTTTTCTGATACAGGAAGCCGACACCTTTCGGCCCGTTCACTTTGTGGGACGAAACCGATAGCAGGTCGACGTTCAATTCCCGGACATTGAGCGGGATCATCCCGTACGCCTGCACGGCATCCGTATGGAACAGCGCCTGGTGATCCTTCAGCAGGCTACCGATTTCCTGGATTGGCTGGATTGTCCCGACTTCGTTATTGCCGAACATGACTGACACGAGGATCGTATCGTCACGCAGTGCGCCGGCTGCTTGCGCGGCGGTGATCCGGCCGCTTTCATCTGGCTGCAGATAGGTCACTTCAAATCCTTCGCGCCCCAGTGTTTCGCACGCCTTGAGGACGGCATGGTGCTCAATCGCCGTCGTTATAATATGACGGCCGAGATGGCTGCGGCTGCCGGCAGTGCCGATGATTGCATAGTTATCTGCCTCGGTGCCGCCTGAAGTGATGATGATTTCAGCCGGGTCAGCATGGATCGTCTCAGCCAAGACGCGGCGGGCATCATCGACCCGCTTCCGGGCTGCTCTGCCGTGCTGATGGACGCTGGACGGATTGCCGGGCACCGACTGCATCGTTTCCATATAGGCAGCAGCCGCTTCCGGACGGATTGGTGAAGTCGCTGCATGATCTAAGTAAATAGGTGTTTTCATAGTTGTCGGCTCCTTTAGATGTAGAACATGTAACCGTCCGGCCGCTGTTCTTTCCGTTCTGCAAGGATCAGGTCTTCGATCGTCGTTGTATCGAGCACTTCCCTGACCGCTTCGCTGATTTTACGCCAGAGTGACTGCTGCGGAACTTCCTCCTCATCGAGGCCTTCCACGAACTGGATCGGTCCTTCCAATAGGCGGATGACATCTCCTGCTGTCATTTCACATGGCTCTTTCGAAAGTTTATAGCCGCCGTATGCACCGCGGATGCTCTTGACGAGACCTCCGTTGCGCAGCAGCGGAATGAGCTGTTCGAGGTACGCTTCCGACAGCGTCTGCTCCTCGGCGATCTTGCGGAGCGGGACCGGCCCTTCGCCGTAGCGTTTGCCGAGTTCCACGATAATGGTGAGTCCATAGCGACCCTTAGTTGAAATTTTCATCAGGCATCGTCCTTTTTTGAAATTGCTTCCGATAGTATATCATATCCAGCGTCCGGGATTCCTCGAAATGACTTCAGCCGGCTGTCCATGTATACTTATCGGTACCACTAATTTTTTGAACGGAAGCAGGGATCCTATGCACAACGAACCTCTCGCATTCAGAATGCGGCCAGAGACCATCGATGAAATCGCGGGGCAGCAGCATGTGATTGGACCGGATACTGCCCTCTACAGGATGATCAAAAACGGACATGTCCCGTCGATGCTGCTGTACGGGGATCCAGGGATCGGGAAGACATCCCTGGCCTACGCGATCGCCGGATCCACTCATCTGCCGTTCATCCCGCTGAACGCCACCACGTCGGGCAAGAAAGATATCGAACATGTCGTCGATGAAGCCCGGCTCACCGGTAAAGTGATCCTCTTCCTGGACGAAATTCACCGCTTCAACAAACTCCAGCAGGATACACTCCTGCCCCACGTCGAGAACGGTTCCATCGTCCTGATCGGGGCAACGACAGAAAACCCGTTCCACGACGTCAATCCGGCGATCCGATCCCGGTGCGGGGAGATTCTTCAGCTGAAAAGGCTCAGCGAAGAAGATCTGATCCGTCTGATCGACAGGGCGCTGCATGATTCAGCGAGAGGACTTGGCAGCCAGGATATTTCCATGACGCCGGAACAGGTCCGGAAAATCGCATCCGGTGTCAACGGGGACGCCCGGAAAGCGCTGACCTTGCTCGAGTCGCTCATATCGGCATCCGACGAAGAAAATGGCAAGATTCTCATTGAAGACTGGCTGATCGAGAACCTGATCGGCCGTATCGGTGTGTTCGGCGACAAGAAAGGATCCCATCATTACAATCTGCTGTCCGCCCTGCAGAAGTCCGTCCGCGGAAGTGATGCCGACGCGGCACTCTATTACTTGGCCCATTTGTTGGAGACCGGTGATCTCGTCGCGGTCAACCGGCGGCTGCTCGTCATGGCGTATGAGGACGTCGGACTTGCAGCGCCTGACGTCGGGCCCCGCGTGCTGGCGGCCACGGATGCCGCCGTCCGCCTCGGCATGCCGGAAGCACGGATTCCTCTTGCGAATGCAGTCATCGACATGTGTCTCGCGAGTAAATCGAATTCGGCATACAAGGCGATCAGTTCTGCGATCCAGGCCATCGGAGAAGGCCGGACCGGTGACATTCCGATGCACTTAAGGGATACGCATTACGCCGGCTCCGCTTCACTTGGCCACGAAGGGTATGTCTATCCCCATGACCATCCGATCGGCTCGTTCGGCGGCTGGACCGATCAGCAATACTTGCCCGAGGAGCTCAAAGACGCGGAATTCTATTCGCCAGTCCAGGCCGGTGAGGAAAAAAAGTCAGCTGCGATCTATCGGCGGCTGAAAGAGTTCAGGAAGAAAAAATGAGGGAATGGGAAGGAGACGGGCATATGGCTGCAAAGGCAACCGCGGCTGAACTGCGCAGACAGGAAATACTGACGCTGCTGCAGCAGGCAAAGACGCCGCTGACCGGAAAAGAGATCGGGGAACGCACAGGTGTCAGCCGCCAAGTGGTCGTCGGCGATATCAACCTGCTGAAAGCGGTCGATGAGCCGATCGTCGCCACGAGCAGGGGCTACCTGTATATGATGCCGGGAGGAGCACCCGGTCTGACTGAACGCATCGCGGTCTGCCGGCACGCTGCGGAGCAGACAAAAGAAGAACTGACGATTCTCGTCGACCATGGGGTCACTGTGAAAGATGTGCGTGTGGAGCATCCGGTTTACGGCGACCTGACGGCATCCATCATGGTGTCCAACCGGATGGAAGTGGAAGAATTCCTGAAGAAAGTCGAGTCATCAAACGCCGTCTACCTGTCAGCGCTGTCCGAGGACAGCACGCATCTTCATACCGTGTCGGCGGAAGATCCCGCACAAATCGATCGGGCGTTCAGTGCATTGAGAAAAGCAGGCATCCTCGTCGAGTGATGCCTGCTTTTTCCATCCGTCGGTTTATAATGATTCTCCGGTCTCCCGTTCCAGCTGCCGTACAAATGCTGCCATGAACTCATGGCGTTCCTCCGCGAGCTGCCGGCCCTGATCCGTCACCATCAGGTCTTTCAGCAAGAACAGCTTTTCATGGAAGTGTGTGACCGTCGCCGTCTGTTTCGAGCGGTACTCTTCTTCAGTCATCCCGCTCCGCGCCGATTCCGCGGTATCATAGAGTTTGCGCCCTTTTGCGCCTCCATATGCAAAAGCACGGGCGATCCCGATGGCGCCGATTGCATCCAGCCGGTCGGCGTCGCGAACAATTGCCGCTTCCGGAGACTCGATCACCGTCTCATTGCCACCGCTGAAGGAAACCGAGCGGATGATTGCAAGTACATGTGACGCACTGCTTTCAGGGACTTTGAGCTCCTCCAGCAATTCGGCTGCAGAAGGTCCGCCCGCCGTTTTATACTTTGGATCGTCGATATCATGCAGAAAAACTGCAAGTTCGACAGCAGTCCGGTCGATCCCCTGCATGCCGTCCATGATGACGCGCGCATTTTGAAGGACACGAAGAATATGGTCCATATCGTGGCTTGCGTCATTTTCATTGTATATTCCGCGTACGATCAACGCACACTGTTCACTGGTTGTCATCAACGTTCTTCAGCTCCTATTCGTTCGGGTGAATCATGCAACGGCCTGTTTGACCTGCATTAGCGGGTACGGTATAGTGAAAGCACCATGTTACCTATGGGAAGACATCTAGCGCCGAGGAGGAATAAGTATGCACCACGGTAAAGTCAAATGGTTCAGTAATGAAAAAGGGTACGGTTTCATTGAAGCGGATGACGGACAAGATGTTTTCGTCCATTTCACAGGCATTCTGGCAGAAGGCTTCAAGACGCTGGATGAAGGCCAGCACGTCACATTTGAAATTATCGAAGGCAACCGCGGACCGCAGGCGGCGAATGTCACTGCCGAAGACCGCTGACTATAGAATAGCAAAAATCCCGCTGAGCCGCTCAGCGGGATTTTAGTTCATTGAATTTATTTAACTCGGAACCGAGGAATCGGAGCTGGTCTCCCACGGTGCACTGCCGGATACAAAATTTATGGGCTTCCGCTTTACCGCGTTCCTGAGTAAGTGTCTTCTTCACAAGGCATCCTTCGCAATACTGATCGAGTACTTCGTCGATATCGGAAATGATTGCTTCTTTCTTCATACGCTCCTCCCTTCTGAACGTATTTCCATTGTACCGTTTCCTGACGGGAGGCCGCAACTAATCAGGAGGATGATCAAATGATCGAATTATATACAGATGGGGCAAGTGCCGGGAATCCCGGCGTCAGCGGCATCGGCATCTTCCTGACGGGAGAGGGCCGTTCCTTGAAAATCTCTGAACCGACGGCCCCTTGCGACAACCACACCGCAGAATTCAGGGCGCTGATCCGAGGGCTCGAAGAAGCCGCCGCCCTGACGACAGGTATGCTGTCCGTGCGGAGCGACTCCCAGCTCGTCGTCCAGGCGGTTGAAAAGGAGTTCGTGAAAAATCCGGCATACCAGCCCCTTCTCGCGGAAGTACTCCGTCTTGCTGCGGGTTTCGACTTTTTCTTCATCAAATGGATTCCCGACAGTGCAAACCGCGCAGCAGATGCTCTGGCACGGGAAGCGATCCATAAACAGCGCACCAGCTGATGTCAGTCTGCTTTCATGAAGGTGATGGTCCGGCTGCCGGCATCATACAGCAGCCATTCCCTATGGTCGATGACAGAGCCGACATTGACGACAGCCGGTGTTTCCGTAAGCCGGATCGGCTTGGAAAATTCAACCGGCTGGCCCATGCCGCTGAGTGACCAAGCCGAGCGGTGCGTGTGGCCGTGGAACAGCAGCGGCACGCCGGCGGTGATCTCCTCCGGAGGCTGTCCGTTATAGGGCCACTGGTGTCCGTGGATCAGCAGGGCCCCTTCGATCGTCATCCGTTCCGGCAAGGACGCAATTTTGTCGAGGAGTGGTTCCTCCGAATCCGAGACGAGGACGATTCGTTCTTCCTGGTTTCCCCGTATGGAATGAAAAGTGAGCAGCTCTTCGAATCCCGGCGGGTTCAGCAGTACATCGGACAGCTCAGAGTATTTCGTACTGTCCAGTCTCTTTTTGGAGATGGTGCATTCAAACAGGTCTCCGAGTCCCGTTATCTCAGCCTCGGGCGCCAACTGGTCGATTTGCGCCAGCACTTTCTCCAGATCACCGACCGATGAATGGATGTCGCTTACCAGTGCAAACTTCACGGCCGATCACCCGTTTCCACTTCCCGATCCCCGTCTTCGATCCAGTCACTGTAGCTCCCCGCGTACAGGCGGATATCCGTCCGCCCCAATTCCTGCAACATCGCGAACAGCGGGGCGGCTGTGACGCCGCTGCCGCAGTAAACCGTCACCCGGCGTCCAGCTCCAGCCATCTCGAGCAGCCGGGCAGCCGCTTCCCCTTCTGCTTCGAACATCCCTTCCGGAGCCAGCTGGGCCCAGTCGAAATTTTGCGCTCCCGGTATATGACCGGCAACCTTATCGAGCGGTTCGTGTTCGCCCCGGTAGCGGACAGCTGCACGGGCATCGATCAGCAGACCGCCCTCTTCTTCCGTCAGCATATCGGCGACATCCGCTTTGTGAGCGAGGATCTTATCCTCCCACTGCGGTTCCACGGCCGTAGGCACCGGTTCGGCAAGCACACGATCCGTCTTTCCACCGAGAGATTCGAGTTGTTCGTATCCTTGTAAGGCGATGGAGACATGGCGGAAGCCTGCGTAGGTGAGGATCCACCACGCCCGCGCCGCAAACGGTTCCCCGCCGCCGTCGTAGACGATGATTTCGTCCTCGATCTGCAGACCGCTCCTTCTGAACAGTTCCGTCAGCTCGTGTCGGCCGGGAAGCGGATGCCGCCCCCCTTTCTTCTCCATGTCCGACAGATCCTCTTCGAGATCCCAATGGACAGCGCCTTCGATATGCGCTGCTGCATATTGCCGTCTGCCTTCTTCCGGGTCCTTCAGCGAGAAGCGTGCATCGATCCATTTCACGGAAGGATCAGTCAGATCCCGCTTCGTGACGGCTTTAAATACCGACATTCAGTTCAGCCCCCTCTTGTTCAATTCGTCCATAGATTTCCTTCCATTCAGCAAGCTGTTCATGGCTGTCCAGCAGGCTCCGTTCCGCTTCAAGCTGAGCGGACGCTTCCTCCCGCAGATGCGCCGCCAGCTGATCGGCTGTCCTGTTCAGCCAATCGTCCGTCCACACAGCCAGACGCTGCCGCTCCTGTTCGAGATAGACGGCCGCATCCCGTTTCAGCAGTTCTGCCAGCTGTTCCTGCAGCAGGACGCGATCTCCTTTTTCGAAGAATGATTTGGCGTTTTTGAACAGCCTATTCACAGTACGATAGGCGTCAAGCTGACGGAACGGAGGATCAAATGACAGCAGTTCTGCATCCGGTGAATCATAGAGTGAAGGCGACAGCGCATCATCCAAATCTGCGAGCCAGCGCAATTCCGTCCGCTGCCGGCTGTCGATCTGTTTCTTCATGAACGTGAGCATCCTCAGGTTGGTCACTTTAAGTTCCTGCGCCAAGTCAAACGCAGTCATACCCGCCGTCTCTTCAAGGGCGATCTTCAGGGCCTCTGCCGGCTGATGCCGGACAAACAGCGACGGTGTATAACCTTCCTTGAAGAAATCCGGGAAGCGCAGGAACACACGCTGATGGATATAGTAGACGAGCTCCTTCAGTTCTTCCTGGGCGGCATGCAGGAGGAAAGGGGCAAAACTTGTTTTGTAATGCTCATCCATTTTCTGTCCGATCGCTTTCAGCTCATTCAGCCTTTCCGCCTTCCGTTCGCGGTTCGCTTCCGTCCGGCTGATCAGGTCGGCGACACGGCGGACCGTTTTCGCTGTCTCTTCTGCGAGCGCCTGTACCGCAAGCGCGTTCAGATCATCCTCGAGGAACGAATAGAACCGATCTTCGAACTCCTGCATCCTCGGTTCTGCGGCATCCTGCAGTTTTGCTTCAAGCGCCTGCAGGCTGGAGATGCCGTGCACCCTCGGATGCCGGATGCCGAATTTCGTCAATTCCCCGGCCACGAACCCTTTCACTTCCATCTCTTCCTGTTCGTTTTGCGCAAGATCGATCGCGTTGACGATAAAGAACATTTTATCCATTTCAAACGCGTCTTTGACCCGGCCGAGCTGGATGAGGAATTCACGGTCCGCTCTCGAGAATGCATGGTTATAGTAGGTGATGAACAGGATCGCATCAGCGTTGCGGATATACTCGAACGCCACATCCGTATGCCGGGCGTTGATCGAATCTGCACCTGGTGTATCCACCAATGTGATCCCCTGACGTGTCAGCGCACAATCGAAATAGAAGTCGATGGACTCAACGAAACAGCTCCGGGATTCTTCCGCAACGAAACGGACGAACTCCTGCCGTTCCGCCGTCAATACAGTTCCGAGCAGGTCCCCGTATGCGGGATAGCCTTCCCGGAATGCGCGGATGAATGACACATGGATATGCAGCGACTCATCTGTCAGTTTGCGTTCCAGGGCGTTCTCCGCCTGGCTGTACGCATCCTCAAGCGTAGTCACTGCCATGCCGATTTTTGAGAAGGCTTCGATGACGTCATCTTTCATCTGTCCGGCTTCCTTGAAATGGACGTCTGCAGTATTATGAACATGCTGTCCGGTCACCGGGCGGATGCGGTTGATCGCGGCAGTCGTCGGATTCGGCGAAACAGGGAGGACCGCTTCTCCGAGGAGAGCATTCGAAAACGACGATTTGCCGGCACTGAAGGCACCGAACAGAGCGACAGTGAACTCCTTCTGTTCCAGCCGATCCGACTTGGACCGGAGGTAGGCGGCCAGGTCCTTGAAACCGGAAATACCGGCCACTTGGCCAGCAACCGACTGGGCACGCCGGACGACTTGTTCCAGGTCTCCTGCGGATGGCCCTTCTGCGGCTTTCACTTCCTCCTCTTCAGCTGTTCCGCTTCTTTCTGCATGTCCTTCTTCCTGCACAGATTGCCCAGCTTGAATAACTTGAGGTTCCGTCTGCTGTTTCCATTCCTGCAGCAGCTGATCCACCAGTTTTTCCTCATCAGGACGCAAGCTCTGAGGCCTCTCAGAGCCGAACTGGTCCAGTCTCTCCTGCAGGCTGTGGACATGTGTGATGACTGTGAGTGCACGCTGCACTTCCGTCAGCTGCTGTTGCAGGCTGCTCATCGACTGGCCTTCTGCACGCTTCACTTCTTCCGCCATTGCAAGCTTCCACGGATCCGTCTTCCGTTTGTAGAATGACAGCACCGCGTCCCTCAGCTGGCCGGCTGCATTCAGAATGAGTTCACCTGTCAAAATATCCGGCGTTGTCAGCTCGGATGATATGTCGCTGAATCGGAATCTCAGATCCATTGTATCGATCTGCATCGATCTTTCGTCTGTCAGCTGCCCCGCTTCCTTCAGCATTTTTTTCATAAGGTTGCGCAAATGGTTCTCGATTTGGGTGTGCGCCAGTTTTTCGAGTGAATCACTCAGTGCCTGCTTTCTGCGGTTCCGTTCTTCCTCAGTCTTTTTTGCACTGAACAGCAAGCCGACCTTGAAGTGGCTCGTGCACGACTCCAAATATTCCTTCAGCAGCTCCCGTGTTTCGTAAGGTGTCAGGGAAGCGCTTTGTAGAAGTTCTTTCCGTTCCTGTTCGAACCGGATATGGAACGTATCCCCTTTCTGCAGGGCAATACGATCAGACAGGCTTCCGGCCTCCTCTTCAAGTGCTGACGGGTCGGCCCACTCCGCTTCCGGAATGTCCGGATGCTGTTCCTTCGCCTCCGTTATCTCCTGCTTGAGGAATTCAATGTGCTCGTCCTTCAGCTGTTCAAGTGTATTGGCCGTATTTGCCGTCAATCGGCTGTCCCGTTCACCAATCGAACTTTCGACGATATGCTTGACCGCTTCGAAGTCATTACCTGCCATGTCCGGCACCTTCAATGAAGTGAAGAAGATTCCCTTCGGATAGACTCCCCATAAGGAGAACGAGTGGCGGACAGATTCTTTGAATTCATCGAACGTCAATTCACTGTCCCGGTGTTTGTCGATCTGATTGACAATCAGGTAGACATTCGGATTGTAGCGCATCAGTTCCTTTGTGAAACGGAAATTCAGCTCTGACTGCACATGATTGTAGTCCATCGTATAGAAGACGATATCTGCCAGGTGGAGTGCGGATTCGGTCGAAAGGCGGTGTGCGTCATCTGTGGAATCTACACCCGGCGTGTCCATGACAGAGATCCCTTCAGGCAGTGCCGAGCCGGTATGACCGATTTCAAGGGAGGCGATGGACGCTCCTTCCCGGCTCATCCGCTTCACTGCTTCCGAGAAACCGTCACCGACAACTTTGACCGACGTGCCGTCCTGTCGATGGACGATCGCAAAGTCTTCATCCGCCTTATGTACTTTGACGATATTAGCGCTCGTCGGGATGGGGCTCGATGGGAGCAGGTCATCGCCTGTCAGTGCATTGATCATCGAAGACTTGCCGGCTGAGAAATGTCCGGCAAATGCTATGGTAAATTCATCGTTCACAAGTTTCTTTGCGAGCATAGCCGATTTCCGGAACCTCTCGTCGTCTCCGTCTTCCCGGCACAGGAGGCCGAGAGCCGCGGTGTCGTGTAAAAAGTCTGTATGCTGGGTCATATGGATTTCGATCCTTTCGTCTGTAACTTTATCTATCATACCATTATTCCGATGTCTTCCCTATGGAAAATGAAGAGGAATGAAGAGATGAAACTTCTTTACATAAGACTTTACGAATGGTATGTTTGAACTAATATATATAATAGAGGAGTGTCTAAATGACTGACGCCACTACCGTTCACCGGATTTTGAACAATACTATTCAATCACTGACTTCTGTCATTCCTATTCAATTTGACGTTCTCGCCCCTTCTCTGACGACACAGCCTTATGAACAGAAAGAACTTAGTGTCCTGATCGCCCTTCTTGGCGATGTCCGGGGCAGACTCATTATCGATACGACAGAAAGTACGATCTCTGCTATCGGCGAAGCAATGTTCGGCATGAAGATAGAAGGGGAAATGATTGAATCGTTCACCGGCGAACTCGGCAATATGGTTGCTGGGAACCTTTGTACGCTGCTTGAAAAAGAGTCGCTTACCCTGGATATCTCCCCGCCTACCGTTTTGACGGGAGAAACGAAGTTCTACGGATTCACCCAGGCGTTCAAACTGCCGCTGAATTTCCCAGATTCGGCGCCGACAAACGTATTGCTGACCATCGACGCATAAAAAAGCTGTCCCGGCCTGTCTTTCAGGTATGCCGGGACAGCTTTTCACATTATAAAAGGACTTTCGGCCTCACGGGGAAGATCGTCTCGAATGCGGGCAGCAGTAAGGTCTCTTCCTCATTCAGCAGGATCCGGACCGATCCGGAATCCGTCGCAGTACGGATCAGCCGGCCTGCCCCCTGACGCAGCCTGAGCAGCATGTACGGCAGATCGACTTCCTCCATGGGCGATTGTGCGTGTTCGCGCTTTGCATCGAACAACGGATCGGACGGAGGAAGCGGCAGGTCATAGATGATGACTCTGGTCAGTGCGTCGTGCGGAAGATCCAGTCCTTCCCACAAGTGATACGAACAGAAGGTGTTCCATTGCTTCGACTGGAATTCTTTCACCATCGAAGACAGTTCCCGATCGCCTTCGAAGACGATGCCTTCCAATTCTTCCGGCGAGAATGCGGCGCGGAATTCTTCCATAGTCTGCTTGGACTTAAACAGCACCAGCGTCTGTTCTTCTTTCTCAAGAAGCCCCTTCAGCCTGGCCGGTTTCCGTCCTGCAGGCACCGGCTCAATAGTGAGCTCCATCACTTCTTCATAATCATACGGCGAGTCGATGGAAAACGAAGTATATTTCCGGATACCGAGGCTGTTTGCCAAGTAGGAAAAGTCTTTTTGGACGGACAGTGTCGCAGATGAAAAAATGATCGGCAGCTGTTCGGAAAACAGGCGTTCCTGCAGGACATCCGTGACGAGCCGGGGCATGATCACGAGAGTCAGTTCCCCTTCCCGGTCTTCTGCCCAGACGACTGCCTCCGAATGATCGGCCAGCAGTTCGAGGGAATAGATGTATTGTTCAAGATATTCTTCGACCATGCGGAGATCATACTCCGGAATGACATACAGCTCGCTGTCGAAGACGAATTCCTCAAGCAGCGCATGCGACAGTCTGACTGCTTCTTTCGCCGTTTTCACTAATTCCGGCGTTTTCTCGACGGCGAGCCGTTCCCCGCCGTCGTCCTTGGCGCTTTCGGACAGGTAGTCGAAGAACAGTTCGTGGGTCTCCATGAGCTGTTCCATGAGCTGCAGAGTCTCTTCTCTGACACCGTCCGCCATGACGCGTTCAAGAAGGCCGAGCAGTGTGCTGTCCTGCACTTCATAAGTCAGTGCGCGCTGTGCTGCATATTCGAGCAAATGGCCTTCATCGAAAACGGCCATCGAGATATCCGGAAGGAGCGGAAGCTGACCCTGCCGCTTCCGGGACTCTTTAGTCCAGAGATGCTCCATGAAGAAGTCATGTGAACATATGATCAGATCGGTAGATTTCCTGTATTCGTTTCTGTGGATCGTCTGGCCGCATCGGTTGCGGAGTTCGCAGCCTCCACATTGCTGGATCGGGTGGTAATTGATCGTGTTCCACTCGGCATCGCTCAGTTCCGGGAACGCCGACCGTTCGCCGTATGGGCTCACTTCGGCCAGCGATGCATTACCGTACACGAAATCAGGAAGGTGTTCTTCCGCCTGTTCCGCATATCCTTCACCGACTCGGGTCATCTCTTCCAGGCGTTTCAGGCAGAGGTACTGGTCCCTCGATTTCGCAAGGCGGACATCGATGGACAGGTTAAGCGCGGCCCCGATCTTATGGATGTCCCCTTCCTGTTTCACGAGCTGGTCGATGAGCGTCTCGTCGGCGCACGAGATCAGTGCCGGTTTTCCGGTATACCGTGCATACGCGATGGCCGGCAGCAGATAGGCGATCGTTTTGCCCGTACCTACGCCCGCCTCGGCGAACAGTACTTCCTTCTCACGCAGTGCCTGCTCGATCTGGAAAGCCATGAAGATCTGCTCATCTCTCAAGTCAAATCCTTTTTCAGTCAAATCATCATATAGTGTGTCTCCGATCCACTCATTAAGAGATTCAAAGAACGTTTTATCCCGGGTCAGCGCAAATGGTATCTTACCTGCCATAGTGAACCCCTTCCTCTTTCAATATCCGCGTCCTTTCTGTGCAGACGCGCTTTTTACAGAACAAAAGAGAGGTTTCCCCCTCTTTCGGATGGAATCTCTCTCTTTAGCTTCGTTTACCCCAAAACTGGTACAAGTCCGTACGGATGAAACCGTTGAACAGTTTCCGCTTTTTCGTCGCGCGTTTCCCATACAGCGTCTCGAAATTATCGAGCGAGGAAAGCATATACGTACTCCAAGAAGGATAGTCCTCCATCAGGCGTCCGAGTGTAGCAGTGATCGCCTCCGCCTCTTCCCGCTCTCCGAGACGTTCGCCGTACGGCGGGTTGCCGACGAGTACGCCGTTTTGGCCTTCCAGACGCAGATCTTTCACGTCACACGCCTTCCATTGGATGATATCGAGGAAACCGGCTTCCGCTGCATTCTTTTCTGCGACTTTAATCATGGCCGGGTCCCAGTCCGATCCGGAGATCATCAGTTTCCGGTCGTAATCCGCGACGTCCTCGACCTCTTCCCGTACGCGGTCCCAGACCGATTCTGCAATCCACGGCCACTGCTCGCTCACGAATTCACGGTTGTAACCGGGGGCCAGGTTCTGTCCGAGCATCGCCGCTTCAATCGGAATCGTTCCTGAACCACAAAACGGATCGGCAAACGGGCGGTCCGGATTCCACTTCGTGAGCTTCACAAGCGCAGCGGCAAGCGTTTCTTTCAGAGGGGCGTCCCCCTGGCCAACACGGTAGCCGCGCTTATGCAGCCCGGCGCCGCTCGAGTCGATCGTCAACGTCGCTTTGTCTTTTAGAATGGAGATCTCCAGTTTAAACAATGGGCCGGTTTCGTCCAAGAATCCGATACGGCCGTATGCTGTCTTCAGCCGTTCTGCGATGGCTTTCTTTACGATAGCCTGGCAATCCGGTACGCTGAACAAAATGGATTTGACGGATTTGCCGGCCACCGGGAAAGCGGCATCGACCGGAAGAAACTGCTCCCACGGCAGGGCTTTCGTCTTTTCGAACAATTCGTCGAATGTTGTCGCCTTGAATTCCCCGACAATCACGCGGATGCGGTCGGCAGTGCGCAGCCACATATTTGCTTTTGCGATCGCTTCCGGACCTCCCGAAAAATAGACTTTGCCGTTTTCAGTCACTGTATCGTATCCAAGCGCCTTCACTTCGTCAGCCACGATGCCTTCCAGCCCCATGGCTGCGGTGGCTGCTAATTTGTATTCCGTCATTCGCTCCACTTCCTCTCCGGTATGTATCTTCTATGTACAGTATGGCAGCGTCTGCCTGTTTTCAACAAAGAAATGCTCTCCAGGAAAATGTGGAGAGCATGAGTCGAATATTGTGTAGGTGCCTTCAGGAAATTCGTAAGCCATGTTTTGTTCTCCTGTACTCGAACGGTCTGCACCTCGTACGAAGAGCGGTAATCATCTATCTACAGACGATTGTCTGTCCCTTCCTCCGTTCATTTCCTTCGGAAGAGCGCCCCTACCATAATTTGGGTTTCTCACTCGCGGGGTTTACCTCGTTCCACCTGTACCGTTTCCGATACAGCTCCGTCACTGTGGCACTTTTCAGGAAACGTCTTCCATATCCCGAAGGACGTAGGAATTATTTCCGCCGTCAGCCGGCTGAGCCGGCGCCCCGGCTTATTTTTTGGCCGGGCACGAACACTACGGACATCTCAGTACCGTGTGAGCATGGACTTTCCTCTCCAGTGTCAAGCACTGCAGCAATTACCTGAATTTCCGTCATGGCTAAACAAGTATACAGCAGATCCTCGCTTCATGCAAGGAGAAGCCTCAGTCGCTGCCTGACAGTTTACTGCCGAACACCGCTTTCTCCAAGTTCGAGATCCGTTTCAGCAGATCGAAATTCGTTGTGCCTGGCGCACTCGAAGCCGGCCGTTTCTGAGCAGTCGATACTTCGTTCTTCAGTTCGCTGTTTTCTTGCTCCAGTTCGGCAATCCGTTTTTTGAATGCCTCATAGTCCTGAATGACATCATCCAGGAAAAGATCGACTTCTTCCTGATTGTAGCCGCGCATGCCCGTTTTAAACTCTTTTTCAAGAATCGTTTTTGAATCCAGTTTAATATCCATTCAACAACGTCCTTCCGTCAGTGGTCACTGCATTAAGTATAGCACAGGGCGTCAGTATCTGTCTCTATATGGCGAAACGGCGCAGGTTAATTTGTCGGTTTCTGCGCTTGCCCGGGAAATAATTTTCGTTTCAGTCTCATTTCCCTCTTTTCAAAGCTTTCCTTCATACGCACGGAGAACGGTTGTGTCAGCGAACGGTCCCTCGTCAGCAAGGTGATGGCGATGCCCGTCAGCTGCAGTGCTTTTGTACAGTCTTTGACTTGGTGCTCATACAGTTTTGCCAGCTCCTCGATTGCGTGGATCCGTTCACGGCCAACGGATTTCGTCATACAGACACCGAAGGCCTGAATTGCTTCTGCGATCCGTTTTTCCTTCTTCAGCAAAAACCCGAAGTGATAGTGGGTTGTCGGATGCTGTGTTCCGTACTCGTCAATGACCTTTTCCAGCACAGCGGCCGCCCGGCTGTGCGATTTCAGGTCCTTGTACCATTTGCCGATGTTGGTCTGGCTGACAGCTGTTCCGGTTAATTCCTCCTGCAGCAGGAGGTCGGTCGAGCGGATATAAAGAGTCACAAGGGAGAGGATATCATCTTCATTATGCTTCAGGATCGGCATCATGTATCCGGCACGGCCGTTTTTTACGGCATCCTGATAGATGATCGGCGCCATATGGCCGGGCATGTCGTCCTTCCGGAAGAAACCGAGCTGACTCTCCTCGACTGCCGGCAGCCGGAACGATTCCAGTTCGTCTTTCCAAATTCGGCGGGAGCCGTGCAGGAGGTCGATCGAATCATGCTCCGGAAGCGGCGGCAGCACGCTGCGATTCATCGTCCAGCGCGTGGCGAGCTGCGGCAGGTCGAAACTTTTGCCGTTATACATGACAAGCGTGACGGGTTTTTCCCACAATCCCGTTGCGTACAGGAAAGCCGCTTCATGCGCCGGTCCCGGCAGCAGGTATTGTGTCAGCCGGAATCCGGAACCGCGCTGTTCGATCACGCCGATGAGGAAGATCAGCGTACCTGCCCCTTTCAGACCTGTTGTTTCCGTATCGAAGAACAGCAGCCGTTTCTCCGGGTCCGGTGCGAGCGGATGATGCTCTTCCGCCTGTCTCCATTTCTGCAGCGTCATCGTCAGTTCGGTCAGCTGATAGTTCCCGTGCATGTAATCTTCCGGATAATCGACAACTTTCTTGTATACAGTGCCGTACTGGTTCGTCTCTTTCTCAAGACCTTCCGCGAGCCATTGATCTTCGTAGTCAGGTGCAGGCGCCGCCTTGACGGCACGCGGGGCTTCGTCCGGCCTGCTTCCGGGATCCGCCTTTTTCAGCATGCTCTTCATCTTCATTAAATTCTTCTCATATGACAAGACGCTCACCGCCAGCAAGATCTTTGAGAAGCGATGCTGCCCCTGCCTTCACATCGAGCTCCGATTCAGGAGGACCCGTACAGACCGGGCAGCCTGACGCGCAGCTGCAGGCCGATACGTGCTGCGCCGCCTGCTGCAGAAGTGCATCCCACTGTCCGAACATCTTCTCGCTCAGACCGATACCGCCCGGATAGCTGTCATAGATGAAGAACGTCGGCTTTCCGGTATGCACGGCTTTCACCTGCGGCACCACATGGACGTCCGTCCGGTCGCAATGGACAAACAGCGGGATGAACGACTGCATTGCATGAGCCGCTCCTGTCATCGCATCTGTCAGCGCGGCCTCCGTCCACCCTTCCGGGATATCGAAAGACAGCCAGGTGGCAGCAGTATGCAATTCTTCCGCGGGAAGCCGGATCGGTCCGGACCCGATATTATCATGCGAGTCGAAACGGATCTTCTTGAAGATGGTCGGGATCGCAAGGACAGCCAGATCGCCGAATGCTGCGGTGCCTTCCGGGCGCTCCTCCCACTTATCTTCACTGATCACTTTCAGCTCGACAGCCAGATTTGCATCTGTGAAATAATCGACATCCACTTCCGTCACGTACGCTTTCTTCTCCTCCCAATCGAGCATCTCCACTTGGTACTGGGTGCCCTGGTGCAGGTAGATCGCTTCTTCATGAAGCAGTGTCATCGCACTGTAACGGTCCATCTCCCCGATGACCGTCGTCTCTTTCGGCCGTGACCTGTCGATGATGACGACGTTTTCCTGGGAGGCGGACCTCAGGCTCACCTCACTGGCCGGGAACCGTTCCGTCATCCAGTGCCACTGATCCCCCGCCAGCACGAGCACCCCTTCTGAAGCCAGGAACTCGAGCAGCTCCTGGACATCGAATTCCGCATAGCCGTCATCGATGGAAAACGGCAGCTCGAACGAGGCACACCGCAGATGATCCATCAGAATCATAATGTTGTCCGGATGGATATGCGCCTCCTCCGGTGTACCGCCGAGAAGATAGCCGGGATTTTCGATAATGTACTGATCGAGCGGCATGGACTGGGCGACATAGATGATCAACGCATCGTCCTGCCGTCTTCCCGCGCGTCCCGCCTGCTGCAGCGCGCTCGCGATATTTCCCGGGTAACCAGTCATCACGCACGCCTGCAGCTGCCCGATGTCGATGCCGAGTTCGAGGGCGTTCGTGCTGACGACGGTCTTGATTGTGCCGTCCCGCAAACCTCTTTCGATTTTCCGGCGTTCAGAAGGCAGATACCCACCACGGTATCCCATGATCGTTTCATCCATCAGTTTCTTTTTCGTCAGCTCTTTCATGTACGTGACGAGCATTTCGACACGGACCCGGCTTTTGGCGAAGATGATCGTCTGGATACCTTCCCGGTAGAGCCTCGCCGCAATATCACGCACTTCAAGTACAGCACTTCTCCGGATCCCGAACGTCGCGTGGACGACCGGCGGATTGTAGAACAGGAAATGCTTCCTTCCTGCCGGTGCTCCGTTATCAGCGATCAGTTCCATCGGGGTGTTCGTCAGGCTCTCCGCCAGCTGTTTCGGATTGGCGATCGTCGCGGATGTGCAGATGAAGATCGGGTGGCTTCCATAATAAGCGCAGATCCTCTGCAGACGCCGCATCACATGTGACACATGCGTGCCGAACACCCCTTTATACGTATGCAGTTCGTCGATGACGATATACTTCAGGTTTTCAAAAAGGGACACCCATTTCGTATGGTGGGGCAGAATCCCGGAATGCAGCATGTCAGGATTGGTCAGTACAATATTCCCCGACTTCCGCACTTTTGTCCGGAGACCCGGCGCCGTGTCGCCATCATACGTATAACTGAGGACTGTTTCCCCGCTCGCTTCGATCAGCTCATGAAGATCCGCCAGCTGATCCTGTGCCAGTGCTTTCGTCGGGAACAGGTAGAGCGCGCGAGACGCAGGATCGTCTAGCACGCTTTGTAGGACCGGCAGATGATAGCAGAGTGACTTTCCGGAAGCCGTCGGCGTGACAGCGGTGAAAGAACTGCCTGCAGACGCAAGGTCGAATGCTGTCCGCTGATGGCTGTAGAGCCTGCCGATCCCTTTACCGGCAAGCGCTTTTTCCAAGGATGGATGGAGATCCGGCGGAAAAGGGGCATAGACGGCCTCCTTTCCCTCCTGCACTCTATAATGCTTCACATTGCCGGCAAATTCCTTGTCCTTCTTCAGTTCTTCGATAAAATGCTGCAAGCTCCGGTTTTCACCCATTTCCGTCCTCTTCCTCCCGTTTCGATAATGCGATCTTCACTGTATTCAATGTATAGGACGCCGACTGGATCGACTCGACAAAGCGTTTCTTGCCGGTTTTCCGATAGAATGACTGGACTGTGAATTGCTTCATCAGCTCATTTAATGTAGAAACTTGTACGGGCCGCACATACTTCGGACGATCCCTCCGTATCCATTCGTTCACCAGACGGCTCCACTCATCTATTTCAATATGCCAGCGATCAGCATACGGCTTCACTTCTTCAAAGAAATCCGGTTCCCGGTCTTCCTCGCGCATCCGCTGATGGCGATCCAGGCAATCCTCACAGACCTGCAGCAGTTGTTTCGTCAATACTTCCAATTCCATCCGTTGCTCACCTCTGTCTGTTTCCTGCTATCAGTTTACCAAAAGCGGTGGAATTCTTCTACATATGACGAACGTGCATTCTTGCAGGCGGCTGGATCGGAAAGTAAATTTGCAACCTGGCAGACGTTTTGACGTCACAATAGTGTGGTATGATAGACTGATGATGTGAGGTGAGTAAGTTGGCAATACGATATCCGAACGGAAAGAAGTATACACCTGCAGCCGTTCCCAGCCAGCCTGTAAAAGCTGCCCTGTCATTCAGCAACCGCGGTAAAACTCTCGAGGACGAATTGAATGACAGCAATGAGTATTACAACAGCAGAGGAATTGCCGTCATCCACAAAAAGCCGGTCCCCATCCAGATCGTGAACGTCCGGTACCCTGCCAGAAGCGCAGCGGTCATCACGGAAGCATACTTTAAGACCGCCTCCACTACCGACTACAACGGTGTCTGGAACGGACATTACGTCGATTTTGAAGCAAAGGAGACGCGCAATAAAACTTCTTTTCCGCTGAAGAATATACATGAGCACCAGACCGAGCATATGAGACAGGTCCACGAGCAGGGCGGAATCGCTTTTCTGATCATCCGCTTTACACTCCTGGATCGCTACTTTCTGCTCCCATATCGTGATTTCAGTGATAAGTGGACACGGATGACCGAAGGAGGACGTAAATCGATCACCCTTTCAGAAATGGAAGAACTGTCGGTCGAGCTGTCGCCCGGCTACCAGCCGCGCCTCGATTATTTACGCGCCTTGGCCTCCGTGATCGATAGTGAACGAACCGAAAGGCAGGAATTTTAATGGAAAATCATCCAAATTCAAGAACTGCCCGCCGTAAACAGGCGGAAGCAGAACAACGACCGTCACGCAAAAAAACTCCGAAGAACAGCAAAAAGAAGAAAGGACTCTTCAAAACGATTGTCAAGACCGTGCTCATCGCGGGAGTCCTTTTTCTGCTCGCGGGCGCCGGACTTTTTACGTATTATGCAAGCACAGCGCCGAAACTTGACGAAAGTCTGCTGAAAGACCCACTTTCCTCCAAAGTAACACAGCCGGATGGAAAGACCGTCATTTACCAGACGGGTGTCGAAAAACGCGAGTATTTCTCATACGATCAAATACCTGATGAACTTCGGGATGCCATTCTTGCAACGGAAGATGCACGGTTCTTCAAGCATCACGGCATCGACTTCTGGCGTCTCGGCGGTGCGGTGCTCGCGAACTTCCGGAGCGGCTTCGGCTCTCAGGGCGCCTCGACCCTGACCCAGCAGGTCATCAAGAACTCGTTCCTGAAAAACGAAAAGACCTTGAAGCGGAAAGCCCAGGAAGCTTGGCTCGCCTTCCAGCTCGAACGCAATTATTCAAAAGAAGAGATCTTCGAGATGTACTTCAACAAAGTTCTCATGTCCGGCAACAAATACGGAATCGGGACCGGCGCAAAAGTTTTTTACGGCAAAGATCTGAATGAATTGACTCTGCCGGAAATGGCGCAGCTCGCAGGGATGCCTCAGTCACCGAACGCGTACAACCCGTTCAAGCATCCGGAACGTGCGGAAAAACGCCGTAATATCGTCCTCCGGCTCATGAACCAGCACGGCAAGATCACGAAGAAGCAGATGGAAGAAGCGCAAGCAGTCCCGGTGACATCCACACTCCTCGCTGAGGATCAGCGGGAGAAACCGTCAGATATCCGGTACCAGGCCTATATCGATCAGGTCATGAACGAACTACAGGAAAAAGGCTACAAAGATATTGAGGCAGAAGGGGTTACAATCGTCACAGCGCTCGACCCGAACGCCCAGCAGTCTGTCGAGAAGGCCCTGGCCGATCCGAGCAATTTCGAATCGGACACAATCCAGGCCGGAATGACAGTTGTCAACACGAAAACCGGTGAAATTGTCGCAGTCGGCGGCGGCCGGGATTACAAACTGTTCAACCATAACTATGCATCCGATCAGAAACGCCAGCCAGGCTCGTCCATCAAGCCGGTCCTCGACTACGGTCCGGCCGTCGAATACTTGAACTGGTCAACAGGTCAGACAATTGTCGACGAACAGACAAAAGGCATCAAGGCGAACAACGTGGACGGCCGGTTCAAAGGACCGATTACGATGCGCCATGCATTGTACGAATCCCGCAACGTGCCAGCCATTAAAGCGCTCCAGGAGGTCGGGACGAAACAAGCGGCCGAGTTCGCTCAGGGCCTCGGTCTTCCGATGAAGGACCTGAATTTGTCCGACGCAATCGGCGGCGGCGGGAATGACGTCTCGACGATGCAGATGGCGGGTGCCTACGCAGCTTTCGGCAACGAAGGGATCTACACAGCGCCACATGCTGTAAAGAAAATCATCTTACGTGACGGCAAAACGGAGATCAACCTGACACCTGACCCGGTTTCAGCCATGAAGGATTCAACTGCCTATATGATCACGGATATGCTTCGGGATGTAATGACCAAGCAAAACGGCACCGGGAAACTCGCAAATATCCCCGGCGTCGATCTTGCCGGGAAGACTGGTACAACGAACTATTCGGCAGAAGACAAGCAGAAGTATAATATCAGCCGCGAGAGTGTGCCGGATGCCTGGTTCGCCGGCTATACGACCGATTACACGATTGCCGTATGGGGCGGCCACGAAAAACGAAATGAACCGATCGTCGGATTCCCAGGCGGGCGTGATATGCCGAAGTCGCTATTCCGGCAGGTCATGGGCGATCTTGTCTCTTCCAAATCTCCCGGGACATTCAAGAAACCAAGTTCTGTAGAGGAAGCGTCGATCGTTGTAGGATCTCAGCCGCTGAAGCTTGCGACGAACTCCACACCGTACAATATGAAAAGTGATGAACTGTTCGTCCGCGGAACATTGCCGGAGAAGACATTTGTCCCTGAAAAGACCGAAGAAGACGAGTCGTTCGAGCTGGAAGCCCCGACTGATCTGACAGCAGACTATGATTCCGATAATCGGAAAATCGAACTGAGCTGGAATCATAACGAACCTGACTCCGATGATTACGACGGGGATATTCAATTCGCGGTATCCGTCTCCATCGATGGCGGCGGTGCGCAGCCTCTGACGACGACAGACGACGACTCCTACACTTACAGCAATGTAGAGCCGGGTCATACTTACACCTTCTCAGTCATCGCGAAAGCCGGCAGTATCTCAAGCGCCCCAGCGTCCACGACACTGATGATCCAATCATCTGCCGAGGAACCCGAACAGAAACCCGACGACGGGGATGAAGATGACGGCCAGCAGGACGGGGACGGTCAGCAGGATGATGGTTCCGACCAGAACAACGGCGGCAATGAGTCAAATAACAATAATGGAAATAACAGTGGCAACAATGGTAACAATAACAACGGCAACAACAGCAATAACAACAATGGTAACAATAACAACGGCAATAACAATAATAACGGAAGCAACAGCGGCAGCAATGGCAGCAACGGTTCCAATAACAATGGGAACCAGGGCGGCAACAGCAACAACAACGGCTCCAATACTAACGGGAACCAGGGCGGCACGAATTCCGGCGGCAGCGGCGGAGACACTTCCACCCAGAACTCGGGGGACGTGAGCAGTAATGGATCGGGCAAAACCGATTCCAACACAGCCAGCACTCCGAAAAAACAGGACACGAAGCAGGAAAGCAGCCAGACGTTGTCCGAGCAGTAAACAAATTAAAAACGCTCCGATCTTCCCGAATGGGACAGATTGGAGCGTTTTTTCATCGTACCGTAAAACGGGCCGTTTTCTTCTGAAGTTCCGTGTATAGGGCATCCAGCTGAACGAAGGCGAACGGGCTGGCAACCTTGTCTTTGACGAATTGAAGGCGCTCTTCTCCGTTCAGCGGTTCCAGTTTCGTCCGCCGGTCCGTGCCGCCTGCCGACGCGCAGATCCCGAGCAGAGTTTCATACTGGCCGATCGCTTCGTTCATATCTTCACGTACGGAGCCGTCTTTCCGGTCGTATTTCTCCTGAATTCCCGCTTTACAGGAGGCCCACTGTGCGAAATACGGGGCAAGGGCCTCTTTCGTTATTCCTGTTTCCTCAAAATCCATTGACTTTCATCCTTCTCTTTCCTTCCCGGCATACCGGAAGCAGCGGGCATTCCGGACAGTTCGGCTTCTGTGCCTTGCAGTGATACCGGCCAAAGAAGATCAGCTGGTGATGGGTCTGTGTCCACTGTTCCCTCGGTGTCCAGCGCATCAGTTTTTCTTCAACGGCAAGCGGGGAGTCTTTCCAGCGGTTCATGCCGAGCCGTTTCGACACCCGTTCTACATGTGTATCGACAGCGAGTGCAGGGACTCCGAACGCATTGGAGACGACGACATTCGCGGTTTTCCGGCCGACACCGGGCAATGTCGTCAGTGTATCCCGCTCTTCCGGTACGATGCCGCCAAATTCGTTGAGAAGCATGAAGGAAAGCGCCTGGATGTTTTTCGCTTTGTTCCGGTACAGGCCGATCGAGCGGATGTCCTGTTGAAGTTCCTCCATGGGGACTGCGAGATAATCTTCCGGTGTCTTATATTTTTGGAACAGATCCGCAGTCACCCGGTTGACGAGGACGTCGGTACATTGCGCGGACAGCAGCGTTGCAATAAGCAGCTCGAATGCATTGTCGTGGACCAGCTCACAATGCGCTTCCGGAAACATCCGGCCGATCTCATCCAGGCAGAATTGCCATTCAGTTTTTGTCAGCATCGCACTCACCCATCCCTGTCTTCGAGCCAGTTATAAAGAGGCACCCGTTTCTTTGTCTCTTGCCTGCGGACAGCCTGCCCGGTCTGTACCGGTGTCCGGAAGGCCTGTGTCTGCCTTTCCACATCGGCAAGTGACGTCACATTCTTTTTCTTCCACTCAAAGAGGATCCGGTCAATGTAGCGCATGCTCAGTTTCTGCGCAATGACGGCTTCTTTCAGGGCCGCACGGATGATTTCAGGACTGTGGTAGTCCTGGTCCATCCACATGGCAATTGTCTCACATTCCATCGGGGAGAGGAGCCGTCCAAATTCCTGTTCAAATAAATGGAAAACCTGCCCCTCTTCCTCTTTTCCTCCGTCAGCCGCTGATTCCTGGCGGCGCTCCGTTTCAAAAGAAGCGACCGCTTCCCACAACGGCATGAGCGAGAACCGTTCAAACAGCACCCCGTCTTCATCGCTCGCCTGGTCAATCTTCAAGTAACCTTTCTGCATGAGCCGCTGCATCACCTGGGATACTTCGTTTTCACTGAGATGCATGCGGGACGCAAAGTCAGCAGGTGTCGGGAATTCGATTGTCTGTGTGCGATACGCTTCCATCTGAAGGATCAGCATCGCATCGGTGTCCCGGATTCCTAGTTGTTTGTAGGAGCTAAAAAAAAGCTGGGGAATGGTGACATTCCCCTGCTCAATCCACATCCGGAGCCGGTCATCTTGTTGCATATCGCGAACTCCTTCCTTCTTTACTATTATGGATACAGCCGGTTCAGGAGACGAGGGAACGGAATCGTTTCCCGTACGTGTTCGACGCCTGAGATCCAGGCAACTGTCCGTTCAAGACCCAGTCCGAAGCCTGAGTGCGGCACTGCTCCGTATTTGCTGAGTTCCAAATACCATTCGTAGGCAGCAGCATCGAGCTGATGCTCCTCGATCCGTTTCTTCATGAGGTCATAGTCGTGGATCCGCTCGGAACCGCCGATGATCTCCCCGTAGCCTTCAGGTGCGATAAGGTCCGCGCACAGCACGACGTCATCCCGGTCTGGGTGGGGCTGCATGTAGAACGGCTTGATGCCGATCGGGTAATTGACGATGAATACCGGCATATCATAGCTTTCGGCAATGGCCGTTTCGTGCGGTGCTCCGAAATCATCTCCCCATTCGATATCGTCGAATCCGTTCTGGTGGAGGAATTCGATTGCTTCGTCATACGTAATGCGCGGGAATGGCGCTTGGATCTTTTCGAGCTTCGATGTATCGCGTCCGAGCCGTTCGAGTTCCAATTTGCAGTTCTGCAAAACGGACTGCACGATGTGCGAGACGTATTGCTCCTGCACTTCCAGACTTTCGGCGTGCTCGATGAAAGCCATTTCCGGTTCGATCATCCAGAACTCGATCAGATGACGGCGGGTCTTCGATTTTTCTGCCCGGAATGTCGGTCCGAACGAAAATACTTTGCCGAGCGCCATTGCTGCTGCTTCCATGTACAGTTGTCCCGATTGTGACAAATAGGCATCTTCGTCGAAGTATTTCGTATGGAACAGCTCAGACGTCCCTTCCGGAGAAGAACCTGTCAGAATCGGCGGATCGATCTTGACGAATCCGTTCATGTGGAAAAATTCATAGGTCGCCCGGATGATTTCATCCCGGATTTTCATCACTGCATGCTGTTTCCGTGAACGGAGCCATAAGTGGCGGTGATCCATGAGGAAGTCCGTACCATGCTCTTTCGGGGTGATCGGATAGTCTTCTGCAGCCTGGATAACTTCCAGCCCTTTCACCTGAAGCTCATAGCCGAAGCTGGAGCGCTCGTCAGCTGTCACTTCACCTGTAACATAGAGGGAGGACTCCTGTGTCAGACCTTTCGCTTTCGCGAACAGCTCTTCGCCAACTTCCTCTTTGACGACAACAGCCTGGACAAATCCAGATCCGTCACGCAGTTGAAGGAATGCAATCTTGCCGCTTGACCGCTTGTTCGAAAGCCATGCGCCTATCCGTACTGTTTCGCCTTCGTGATCAGGCATTTCGTGTATCATGATCGTTTTCATAACAGCCTCCAAATTCTTTAGGCAGTACACCTAATCAATAATTAGTCAGTCCATTTGTTTTCGACGAAAGTGCGGATTCGCTGAACCGCTTCTTCCAGCAGATCCATCGACGTTGCATAGGACAGCCGGATCGTCTCCGGAGAGCCGAATCCGCTTCCCGGGATGACGGCAACGTTCGCTTCTTCAAGGAGCGCTTTTGCAAAGGAATCGACATCAGCGTAACCCGTGTGCTCAGCCGCTTCCGTCACATCGGGAAGCAAATAGAATGCCCCTTGCGGCTTGATAATACGGAAGCCGGGGATCGCCTGCAGCTGCGGATAGATCCGCTCGAGCCTCGATTCAAAATCCTGCCGCATCATTTCCACCGCATCCTGAGGTCCATTATACGCTTCAATCGCTGCATATTGCGAAGTCGTTACCGGGTTTGACGTCGAATGGCTCGCAAGATTTGTCATTGCTTTTACGACTTCCCGATTCCCCGCAATGTAGCCGATACGCCAGCCCGTCATCGAATGGGATTTTGAAACACCGTTGATAATGAACGTCCGCTGCTTCGCATCGTCCGACAGCTGGGCGACGGATATGTGTTCCGCCTGTCCGTAGATAAGCTTTTCATAGATTTCGTCAGATACGATCCAAAGATCGTGCTTCTGGCATACTTCTGCAATTTCTTTCAATTCTTGCTCTGAGTAGACCATTCCCGTAGGATTGCCGGGCGTATTTAAAATCAATGCTTTCGTCTTCGCCGTCACTGCACGGCTGATCTGTTCAGCGGTCACTTTGAAATCAGCATCAGCTGAAGCGTCGACGATCACCGGTTTTCCGCCGGCGAGCTTCACTTGTTCAGGATAACTCACCCAGTAAGGCGCAGGAATGATCACTTCGTCAAGCGGGTCCAGGATCGCCTGGAAAAGAGTATACAGAACGTGTTTTGCACCCACGCCGATCATGATCTCCGCCCGGTCGTATGTCAGCTGCTGATCTCTCGCCAGTTTGCGGATTACTGCATCCTTCAGCTCAGGAAGACCGCCGGACGGTGTGTACTTCGTCTTGCCATCCTTCATGGACTTCCATGCTGCGTCCAGTATATTTGCAGGCGTATTGTAATCCGGTTCCCCTGCTCCCAGTCCGATGACATCGATCCCCGATTCCTTCATTTCCTTCGCTTTAGCCGTGATGGCCAGCGTCGTTGAAGGTGAAAGTGCCGCCACTCTGGATGCCAATTGCTTTGTCATGTCGATCACTCCCTCTGCCGGTGCCCGTTCTGCACCGTCTATAGATTCATTATCCGTTTCTGCCATGCCCCATCTTTCACCAGCACGTAGACATAATTGAGCTTGCCCGCTTCGTTCTTGAAGGCGACCTCCCAGACTGGCTCATTCTCTTCCATGCCCAGTTTAACATGAAGCAGCTTGCTGATCGGCATTTCCTGTTTCACATTGGCGAGCGCCTGTTTCGCCGTGACACCCTTCGACAGCGTCAGCTCTTTCATCTGGTCACGATTTTTTTTCTCCCTGCTGATGAACACGGCTTTGTCCTTCCCGGCTGTATCTTTCCCGAAGACGACCGTATACGCTTCGGTTCCGCTGTACAGCTCTGCCCGATCAGCCTGCTGCAGAAGCCCGGCTTCCAGAGCTTCCTTTTTCGCCTGCTCCTTCCACTGTGCTGCCGGCTGGTACGCTTTGTAGAAAACAAAACTTGTGAGCAGCAGAGCGAGTGTAAAAAGAAAAACGATGAAAAACTTTATCCAATTAACCACAATTTCACATCCCGTTTGCAAGAGCTCCTCCACTGGAGCGTTCCTGCCGGCAGCCTGAACGGCCGCCGGTCCGGATACCTCATTTATTATAGCAATTTTCGAGTTCGTCTACCATACGTGCAAGTGACACTTTTTTTACGGGTACATCCGGAAGTGCCTCAAGGAACTTCTTTCCATACGATTTCGTTTCAATACGCCGGTCGAGGATGATGAAAAACCCTGAATCCCCAGATGAGCGGATCAGCCGTCCGAATCCCTGCCGCAGCCGCAGAATCGCTTCCGGCAGCGCGTATCCGGTGAATGCATTCTGTCCATTTTTGTTCAGCTGGGCCGTTTTTGCTTTAAAGATCGGTTCGGACGGTGAGGAAAACGGCAGGCGCACGATGATGATTGCCGACAGCTCGTTGCCCGGCACATCGACCCCTTCCCAGAAACTGTTGGTGCCGAACAAAACCGCCTTGCCATATTGGCGGAATGATTTGAGCAGGCGGTAGCGGCTGCCGGAACTGATCCCCTGAGCGATCAGCGCGTATTCCTCCAGCAGCCCGCTGTCTGCGATTAGGTCATAGGTCTGTTTCAGCATATCCTGTGAGGTGAACAAGACGAAGAGTCTTCCGCCGGTCACCATGACGGTCTGGACGACAGCTTCCGCCACCTCTTCTACGTAATCTGCTTGGGATACTTGCTGGATGTCCGGCATATCTTCCACGACGAACAGCTGGGCTCCCTTGTAGAAATGGGCAGGCGCCAGCAGTTTTTTCACTGGCACTTCCTCGGGCGCCCCGAGCTGACGGGCGACGAAGCGCTCGTCGCTCTTGACTGTCAGTGTGCCGGACGTCCAGATCACGCCCTGGCCTGCTTCGAAGAAAGGATTGAGTGCCTTCCGAATCACCCGGGCGCTGTCATACGGGCTCTTGATGACCTGGAGACTGCCCGGGATACTGCGTTCGTCCTGTTCCATCCATACAGTGCCGTCTTCTCCTTCTTCAAGGAAAAGTTCAACCCATTCCCCTCGCTTCAGCCGCAGCTCATCCGTCCAGTACTGCCACTCCGCCAGAACCGCCTGTTCTTTCGGTGATAAACTGTCCGACTCCATGCCGATAGCACTGGTATAGTCTTCCATACTGCCGATCAGGCGCCCGAGCGCAGCATCCGCTTCCTTCATGATATCCCCGTCAGCCGGAATCTGGTCAAGTTCAATATGGAGGCGGCTCCCTCTCACATGTCCCCGCCGAATCGAATCCGGACCGATCAAAACCCGGACTGCATCATCGAATGCTTTTGAAAAACTGTCGAAAGCTCGCACCATCGCTTCCTTTTTCCTTGAACGGTACAGCTTTTTCCTTACGAGCAGCTTCTCCGTCCGGCAGTTGATCTGGTCGCCCGCTTCCGAGGAGATCTGTCCCATGACATATTTCCAATTCGTATAGGAGAAGATCACTTCATTCGTCTTGTAGGCAGCGTGGACGAGCTGATGCGCCTCATCGACGATCAGCCCGCATGCATCCTCGATCATCCGGTCTCTGCTGTCCCCTTCACTCAGCAGCAAGGCATGGTTCGTGATGACGAGATCGGCGTTCCGGCAGTTCCGGAGGGCGAGGAGGTGGTAGTCGGCATCGGCTTCATCTTCCTGCAGACGGGAGGATCGTTTGCGGACACGGTCGATATATAACATCCCGCCGCCTGATAGATTCAGTTCGTTGAGGTCGCCTGTCGCTGTCTCCGTCAGCCAGACGAGGAGCTGCATTTCCGTGAATATACTATCATAGCCCGATTCACCACTCAGAAGCAGCTCAGCGAATTTACCGAGAGAAATATAGTGGCTGCGTCCTTTCAGTACGACGGCCTGCACGGGCATCGATAAGGCTGACGCAACGGCAGCGGCCTCCTCGCCGATGATTTTGTCGGCAAGATGATTCGTATACGTACTCACGATGACCGGTCGCGCCTGCTGAATGGCATGTACAGCGGACGGCAGCAAATAGGAGATGGTCTTCCCCATCCCGGTCGGCACTTCCACCATCACTTCAGTCCCCTGCTGCAGCGATGCCCATGCCGCGTCCATGAATTCAAGCTGGGACTCACGCGTTTCGTAGGACGCATACGTTTTCCGGAGCAGTCCGTCTTTCGCCTCACGGCTGTTCGGGAAAACCGGCTGCCTGTTCTCAGGCCGTTCGAGCAGTTCGGCCCTGTGATAGGGAATTCCCCTGAACTGCGGCAGGCGGTCCTCCGCAGTCCGGCTCCGCTTGTCGTTCAGCGCCAAGTAGAACACGACTGAAATGTCCGATTTCAATGTGAAGGACCGCTTATGCAGGAGGGCGATCGTCCGTTCAGGCAGCTGCTGCACTTTTTCAATGCACCGGAGCAGCAGATAGGACGCCGCCTTGGCGTCATCGTCTGCTCGGTGTGCGGACGGCAGCGGGATGCCGAGCTCTTCCGCCAGCTCTTTCAGACGGTAGCTCACAGCCGACGGAAAGACGATTTTAGCAAGCTCAACCGTATCGATCTGGCGGCCCTGCCAGAGAGGGACACCGCACCGGGCGAACTCTTTCTGAAGGAACGGCAGATCGAATTGTGTATTATGAGCGGTGAACACCCAGCCGGTAAGCATTTCGGAGATTTCGAGTGCAATCTCCCCGAATTCCGGCGCTGTCGCGACGTCCTTTTGCGAAATCCCCGTCAATTCCTGGATGAACACCGGAATGGGCTGACCGGGATTGACGAACCGTACATATTCTTTCACGATTGCCCCATTTTCAATAAACATGATTGCAATCTGAATGATCCGGTCCCCTTTTTCAGGGGAATGGCCGGTCGTTTCCAGATCGACGACAGCGTATTTCAAGTTTTCCATGGAATCATCAACTTCCTGTTCGGTTTCCTACAGCCGATTGTACCACAAATCATGCTCCTGCCTCCAAAGACGGGGAGACCCGTTTCCGCAAACCAAAAAGAAACCGGTATTCCCCTTGATTGCTGAGGGGTTTACCGGTTTCGCGTTATTCCCGCCGGCATTTTGGAAATCAGACCGTCATGCCGGGAAGTTCTTCTATGATTTCTTCGATCTTGTTGTGCGGGTCCATCAACAGCACAGTCGGGATGTGCTGTTTCGCCTGTTCATCCGGCATCAGTGCGTAAGCCAGGATGATGACGATATCGCCGGGCTGGACGAGCCGGGCTGCGGCTCCGTTCACACAGATCATGCCGCTGCCGCGGGCACCGGCGATCGTATATGTTTCAAAGCGCTCACCGTTATTGTTGTTGACGATCTGCACCTTCTCGTTCGGAAGGATATTCGCCGCATCAAGGAGATCTGCGTCGATCGTAATGCTTCCGACATAATTGAGGTTCGCTTCCGTGACGACGGCTCGGTGGAGTTTGCTAGTCAGCATAGTTCGGAACACTGGGTCATCCTTCTTTCTTGAATAGTAGGTTATCGATCAGGCGTGCCTTCGAAAACTGGACGGCACAGGCGAGGATCAGTTCAGCATCATCGGTTTCCGGCTCTTTGAGCTCCGGATAGGAAAGCAGCGAGACATAGTCGACAGTCCCGGATGTCCGCTCCGTCAGCAGTGCAGCGACCTGCGTTTCGATCTCTGCCGGGGACATGCCCTGCCGGTACAGCGAGAGTCCGTGCTGCAGCGTCTGCTGGATGGCGGGTGCTTCGTCCCGTTCGGACGATGTCAGGTTGACGTTGCGGGAACTTTTCGCAAGTCCGTCCGCTTCCCTGACGGTCGGCACCCGGCAGATGGCGGCAGGGATATGATAGTCCCGGAAGAACGATTCGATGATGGCGAGCTGCTGGGCGTCTTTCATGCCGAAGAAAATGGTATCCGGCTGGACGAGGCCGGTCAGTTTCAGCACGACCTGCAGGACCCCGTCGAAATGCCCCGGCCGGGATGCCCCGCAAAGTGTGCTGGCAAGCGGTCCCGGAGTGATCCGGATACCGCTGTCCGCCGGGTACATCTCTTCACGGGAAGGGCAGAACAGCGCTGCGGCGCCCGCAGCGGCTGCCATCGTCCTGTCGGATTCCAGATCCCTCGGATACGATTCGAAGTCTTCACCAGGCCCGAATTGAGTCGGATTGACGAATACACTGACGATTACACGGCTGCAGCTGCCGGCGGCCCGGCGAATCAGTTCAGCGTGCCCCTCATGCAGAGAACCCATGGTCGGAACGAAGCCGACAGACTGGCCGTCAGCGCGCTGTTCCGAGCGCCACTGTTTCAATTCATTGATCGTGGTCAGGGTGCGGATACCGGCTCGGTTGCTCATGAACGCGGACCTCCGTACAGAGCATCCAGCTCTTCTTCTTTCATCGTAAACTGGTGCTCTTCAGCCGGGAATTGACCGCTCCGGACAGATGCTGCATAATCGCGGATTCCGCTTTTCACGGATTCGCCGGCATTGCTGAACGCTTTAACGAATTTCGGCAGCCGATGATCGCCATACTGTACAAGATCATGGAATACGAGGACCTGGCCGTCCGCATCCCGGCCTGCCCCGATTCCGATGATCGGCACCGATACCGCCTCGCTCAGCTGCCGGGACAGCTGATGCGGCACACATTCAATCACGATCATGCAGGCGCCTGCCTGTTCACATAGGATGGCATCCTCGATCAGCCGGCGCGCGTCTTCCGCCGTTTTCCCCTGAACTTTGTAGCCGCCGAGGACGGATGCTGATTGCGGCAGCAGCCCCAAGTGGGCGACAATGGGGATTCCGGCCGATGTTAGCAGTTCGATTGTCCTGAGCACCTCACCGGCTCCTTCCACTTTCAGAGCATCCGCCCCTGTTTCCTGGAACAGCCGGACTGCCGCTTCCAGCACCCGGTCATCCGACCCTCGGTACGTGCCGAACGGCATATCGACCGCGAGGAACGTATCCGGCGCTCCCCTGCGCACCGCTTTGCCGTGGTGGATCATGTCGTCCATCGTGACGAACACGGTCGACGGGTAGCCAAGGACGACCATGCCGAGGGAATCGCCTGTCAGCAGGATGTCGATGCCCTCCTGTTCAGCTGCGGCAGCCGTAGGAAAATCATACGCTGTCATCATGACGATCTTTTCGCCTTCCGCTTTCATCTTCTTGAAATCGGTGATTGTCTTCATATGTCCGTCTCCTCTCCTTTTCAGGAGAAAACCAAAACAAAAACCCTCCTGCCGCTTAAAAAAGGACAGAAGGGTGGTATAGGCTGTGTCATCGGTTTCCTCCGTCCCTGTCAGTTACGATCAAGGCAGAACTATTCAGTTTGCATATTGCAGGTATTCCAGGTGCGACTCGGTTCGATATCGCCCACTCTCACACTATATCACGGGCAGATGGATCTTGCTACCTTGTTTGCCCATTCTTCAGATAATATGGATGTCCGCAGAATAGATACCACGGACTGACCCATCATCGAGCTGCACTTCGAGCCGGCCGTCTTCGGAAATGCCTTGTGCCACCGCTTCATATGTTTCCTGCAGTGTCGAAATCCGGACCCGTCTGCCGATTGAATCAGCATAGCTTTCCCACAGCAGTTTCAGCGGAGCGAATCCTTTTTCCACGTAAAGCGCCACATACTGCTCCAGGTAGGACAGCACCGCTGCAACCAGTTTTGCCCGGCTGACCGGCTGCCCTCCTTCAACACGCAGCGACGTGGCGATCTCCTGCAGTTCGCCTGGAAAATCTTCCGTCTGCTGGTTGACGTTCATGCCGATCCCGAGAATGATCGCTTTCACACGGTCAGGGTCGGCCTGCAGTTCTGTCAGAATCCCTGTCAGCTTCCTGCCGCCGGCTAAAATGTCGTTCGGCCATTTGATGGATGGTCTGACGGACGTGCATTCCTCGATCGCCCGGACGATTGCCACCGCAGCAACCAGCGTCATCTGGGGTGCCTGCTGTGGTGTCAGTTCAGGCCGTGTGATGACACTCATCCAGATCCCTTTACCGGCAGCGGATGACCAGGGACGCGAGAGCCGCCCTTTACCGGCTGTCTGTTCATCGGCGATGATGACGGTTCCGTCCGCGGCGCCATTCTGTGCTTCCTCATGCGCGATAAGCTGCGTGGAGGGACAGGTCCCTCTGTAGCTGATGGTGCTTCCGTAGACAGATGCGGTCAAATACTGCTGGATCGCAGCGGGTGTCACCGCATCAGGCGAAGCGATCAGATAATAGCCCTTCTTCCGGACAGATCCGATCTCATATCCTTCATTCTCAAGTTCCTTGACGTATTTCCAGATCGCCGTCCGCGAGAGGCCGTATTCTTCCGCAAGCTGCTGGCCTGAGACGGGGTGCTCCTTACCGGCCGACATCCGTCTCAGCAGTTCAGTCTTCACGTTCGTATTCATGCACATACCATCCTTTTATCGCGTCATAGTCGTTCAGGAGCTGCCCGTGCAGAACTTCATGCTCGATGGCGTCCAGCACGTCCCCGACCCACTTGCCGGGCCTCTTATCTCCCCAGCTGATCACTTGCTCGCCGCGCACGGCGAGATCTTGCTTCGAGCGGATCGGAAGTGCGTTCAATGCCGCCTCGAGTTCTTCCTCTGCTGCCGGCCGCTCATGCAGCAGGACAGCAGCAAGTTTTTCGGCTGTCAGTAATTGTTCAAGGCTGCTTGCATAATAGTCATCCGCCGTGTAGCTGCGGTGCTTCCTGAGTTCCAGCAATGCGGCCACGGAGCGCAGGAATGCCCGCTCCTTGTTCGACAGCTTATAGGCACGCGCGACATCCCCCGGCGTATAACTGCCGGCCGCCATGAGTGAGGCCCATCCGTCTGAGGGACCCCGGAACGGAGCACACATGACCAGATGTTCGGGCCGATCCGGATACAGCGGAAGGACATCCGCCAGACCGGTTTCTTCCACCTTCCTCAGGGACTTCCCTGCAGAACCGCCGGCGAACAGTTTGTCGAATTCCGTTTTCACGCGTTCGACCGACAATTTGGATAGTGCCGGACCGAGCTTCCGGATCGCCGCTTCCGTTTCCGGTTCGATGCCGAACCCGAGCGTGGAGACGAACCGGACGGCGCGGAGCATGCGCAGTGCGTCCTCGCTGAACCGCTCCTCAGGCTGTCCCACCGCACGTATCAACCGGGCTCCGAGGTCCCGTTTTCCGTCGTATGGATCGATGATGTCCCCGTCCAGTGTCATGGCGATCGCGTTGATCGTGAAATCACGCCTTTTCAAGTCTTCGGCGAGGGAGGTGACGAATTGCACGTCATCGGGACGCCGGCTGTCGGAATAAGTCCCTTCTGTACGGAATGTCGTCACTTCAATCGGTTCCCCGTCCTGGATGACGAGCACCGTCCCATGGTCTGTCCCGAGATCGACCGTCGTAGAAAACAGGTTTTTCACCTGATCCGGAGTGGCGGCAGTCGCGATATCAATGTCCTTCGGCTCTTTCCCAAGCAGATGATCGCGGACTGCACCTCCGACGAAGACCGCTTCATATCCGGCATCTGTCAGTCGTCCGGCAACTGCCCTGCTTCCCGCAGTTCCGAACATCATCGCGATCTCTTCCGCAGCAGCTGGTCATAGAGCTGCTCGTATTGCGAGACAATTTGTGCTGATGCGAATTTCTCATGGACGGTCTTCAGGGCGTTTTCCCTCATCCGTCCGTGCAATCCGTTATCTTGAAGAATGGCAGCTGTTCTTTCGGCGATCGCTTCCGGACTTCCGACAGGGACCAGATAGCCGTTCACACCGTCCTCGATCACTTCCGGTATACCGCCGGCAGTTGTCCCGACAGCAGGCACCCCGCATGCGAATCCCTCAAGCAGGACAAGCCCGAACGCCTCCTTCTCTGACGGCAGCACCATGACATCGCTTGCTGACAAGATCGCCGGAAGGTCGTCCCGTTTGCCAGTGAAGATGACGTGCTCCGTTACGCCGAGACTGTCTGCAAGCCGTCGGATGCGGGGCATCTCGGGCCCTTCACCGACCAGAAGGAGTTTTGCCGCTGTTGTTTTGCGTATCTTGGCAAATGCACGGATGAGGTCCGGAATACGCTTGACACTGCGGAAGTTGGAAATATGGACGATCACTTTCTCACCTGCCGGCAGCTGGAACTCCTCACGGATAGCCTCGCTGTCGACGGGATGGTACGTAGTTTCGTCGATGAAGTTATACACGGTAATAATCTCTTTTGCCGGTTCGATAAGTTCCATCGTCTCTTTCCGGAGGGATTCGGATACGGCTGTCGTAATATCCGACTTATCAATTCCGTACTTCACCGTGTTGCGAAGGGCCGGATCATGGCCGAGTAACGTTACATCCGTGCCGTGCAGCGTCGTGATGATGCCGATATCCGACTGCACCATGTCCTTGGCGAGGATGGCGGAAACGGCATGCGGAACGGCATAGTGGACATGCAGCAGATCCAGCTTTTCCTCTTCAATGACTTGGCCTATTCTATTGGCAAGTGCAATGTCGTAGGGCGGATATTTGAAGACGGCATAGCCGTCGATCTTCACTTCATGGAAAAGGATCCGGTCGTTCGGCTGACTATAGCGGAACGGCAGACTGGATGTGATGAAATGGATCTCATGGCCCTTCTCTGCCATCTTAATGGCAAGCTCTGTTGCGACTACACCCGATCCGCCGAGGGAAGGGTAGCAGATCACCCCGATCTTCAATCGTTTCATTCTTTCACTTCTTTCACGTAGGTTGCTCATGCTTGGATGAGGTGTTCGAGGCCATTGACAAATTCAGGACGCCGCATGGATTCACGGATTGCGAGCAGGACGCCCGGCATGAAGCTCTTCCGGTCGAACGAATCATGGCGGACCGTCAGCAGTTCGCCTTCCCCGCCGAGGAGGACCTGCTGATGCGCCAGCAGACCGGGCAGACGAACACTGTGGATTTTCATCCCCTGGACGTCCGCGCCTCTTGCACCGTAGGCATGGACCTGTTCGTCAGGATGCCCCTGCAAGTGGGGTGTCCGGATCTGGGCGATCATGTCTGCCGTCTTCACGGCTGTCCCCGACGGAGCATCGAGTTTCCGGTCGTGGTGCATTTCGATGATTTCCACGTCACCCAGGTAATGGGCGGCCTGCGCAGCGAACTTCATCATCAGGACAGCTCCGATGGAAAAATTAGGCGCAATGATGCAGGAAATGCCTTTCTGCTCACTAAGCTGCTGCAGCTGGCTGAGTTCATCGATTGTCAGTCCTGAGGTGCCGACGACGGAACGGATTCCGAGTGTCATGGCTTTTTGGGCATTCGGGAACACCGCCTCCGGATCGGTCAGGTCCAGCAGCACATCCGGCTGCACCTGGTCATTCAGTTCAACCAGCGATGTAAAAATCCTGACACCGCCGGGATTTTCCGTGATTCTGCCGTCAGCGGCATACATGCCATCGTATTTGTAGTCCAGTGCAGCCACCACTGTCATATCTGCAGCTTCCGATATCGCTGCTGCCGCCGTACTGCCCATACGGCCTCTGATTCCCGCGATTGCAACTCGAATGGTCACTCTGTCTCCTCCTTTCTGGTCCAGCGGTCCGCATCCCGTGTCTTGAATTTCTGGAGAACTTGCTCAAGAGCCTCCGATAAGTCGATTCCTTCTGCATTCGCAAAGCAGATCAGCACGAACAGCAGGTCGCCCGTCTCTTCAGACAGGGTGCTCGCCCCTTCAGTATTCTTCTTTTTTTTCATGCCGTAAACGTGCTGAACTTCACGTGACAACTCACCGAGTTCCTCGGTAAGCCGGGCCATCAGCTCCATCGGCGGAAAATACCCCTCTTCGAAATTGCTTATGTACGTATCGACTTCCTGCTGCATCGATTTCATCGTTGTCAATTCACTCATAGTGTCCCCCACCTTCCTTACTTTATCGTATTCATTCAACTGGCTATTGTCAAAATAAATTAGATGACTGATAATAGCACTAGTGCGTTTTCAGGAAGGTGATTGGATGTTCAAAGACATTAAGCTGAAAAATATTTTCTTCATCATACTCGGTTCAGCGATCTTCAGCTTCGGCCTCGTTCACTTCAATATCCAGAATGAGCTGGCGGAAGGCGGATTCACAGGGATAACGCTGATCCTCTTCTTCGCTTTTAAATGGGACCCCTCCATCATGAACCTGGTCCTTAATATCCCGATGTTCTTCATCGGCTGGCGGATGCTCGGGAGACGGATTTTCACGTATACGGTTGTCGGAACAATCGCGGTTTCCTTATTCTTACGTGTGTTCATGGAATATCAGATCGACATCCATCTGAAGGATGATATGTTCCTCGTTGCACTGTTCGCCGGTGTTTTCGTCGGGGTCGGTCTCGGCATTATCTTTCGCTTCGGCGGCACGACCGGTGGTGTTGATATTCTCGCACGGCTTGCGCAGGTGCACTGGGGATGGAGCATCGGGAAGACGATGTTCATGTTCGATGCTGCAGTAATTCTCGTTTCATGGTTCGTTTACCTCGATCACCGGTCTGTCATGTATACGCTCGTCGCTCTGTTCGTCGGTGCCCGCGTCATCGACTTCGTACAGGAAGGGGCATATGCTGCACGGGGAATGTTTATCATCTCGGATCATCAGGATGCGATCGCCACCCGCATCGCGATTGAGATGGACAGGGGGGTCACTGTTTTCAAGGGCTACGGCCACTTCACGAAAGCCGACCGCAATATCCTCTACTGTGTCGTTTCAAAAAACGAAATCATGCGTCTCAAAGGGATTGTCAATGCCGTCGATCCGCATGCGTTCGTCTCGGTCATGGAAGTCCATGACGTCCTCGGCGAAGGATTCACACTGGATGATCAGAAGCAGCCGATACCCCGGTAAAATTGAAAACGCCTTATGCTGAAGTCAGCATAAGGCGTTTTTGTTCAAATCAGTCGCGATTCATGAAAATCGTCACGAGACGCAGCAATTCGAGCACAGCTACCGCAGTCGCAGCAACATAGGTCATCGCCGCAGCGCTCAATACCTTTTTCGCATATGGTTCTTCTTCGTTCCGAATGATCCCCAGTTCGACAATCTGTGTCATCGCTCTGCTGGAAGCATTGAACTCAACAGGGAGCGTGACGATCTGGAAGACGACGCCGACTGCCATCATGATGATACCGATACCGAGCAGGCTGTTCATGCTCGAAAAGATCAGTCCTGCCATGATGAAGAACCAGCTCGCATTCGAAGTGATGCTCGCAACCGGTGCAAGTCGATGGCGGAAACGGAGGAAGGCATACGCTTCCTTGTCCTGGATTGCGTGTCCGACTTCGTGTGCCGCAACCGCTGTACCTGCCACGGAAGCATTTCGATAGTTGTCGGTCGATAAGGCGACAATCTTGGTAACCGGGTTGTAGTGATCACTCAGCACTCCCTGTGTTTCGACGACTTTCACGTCCTGAAGACCATTGTGATCGAGAATCAGACGCGCGACTTGAGCGCCGGTCATCCCGGAAGTGGAACGGACACGGGAATACTTGTTGTACGTACTTTTCACTTTGAATTGTGCATACAGAGGCAGCAAGATGATGATGCCCAAATATACTAGGAAATTCAACGATTCCTCACCCTTTCTATAAGTTCATTTTATAGGGCCGCACGGCTGCCCTGCAACTTTTATACAACAGGGCGGATCTCTTCTGTTACAACTTTATGTCGGCTCTTCCAGTTCCATGCGAGAAGGAGGATGCAGACGATGGACAGCCAGAACGTAAAGTAGCCAACATAGTCCATGTACTTCATAAGATCACCGTAGATCGGCATCTGACCGAATAGGTAATCGATGACGTCATTGTGCAGTGTCCAGATCGACGCCAAGGCGATCGACAGCCAGCCAAACCGGTAGCGCCGCCAGTAGAGCACCGCCTGCAGCGCCATGGCGCCATGGGAGATGACGAGCATCCAGCCCGCAGCTCCGATACTGCCGGTCTCCTGCAACGTCCACAGGTTCATGACCACCGCCCAGACGCCGTATTTCACAAGCGTCAGCAGGGCCAGCGCCTCGAAAACCCGGAAATGGGTGCGGAGCAGCCAGCCGATCAGGACAAAGCAGAAGAACAGGCTGGCAGTCGGGCTGTCCGGAACGAATATCCAGAACTTCGGTTCCGTCATCTCCAGCTGCCACATATACCAGTCGTACCCATATACGGTGCCGATAATATTGACAAACAGAAGGATCCACAGGAACAGCCGGTTATTTAAAATCAGGCTCACCCACATACGAGCCAGTTGCATAATCATCACTCCAGCCGTTGCAAACGAATTGGTTATGAAAAAAAGGAGTCAGTTTCCTGACTCCTTTTTCCTTACTCTTTGCCGAGGTTCGAGATGAACTCAGCCATTGTTTTCAAGTCTTCGTCAGATCCATCCCATTGACCCGGAGGCATTGTGCCGATCCCGTCATGGGCGATCTTCTCGATTTCTTCCGGTGAAAGACCCGTATCCGTCAGCGGAAGACCCAATCCGCCCTGGAACTGATCCCCGTGACAGCCGATACACGAAGCACCTTGGTAAAGCTTATAGCCTTCCGCATTCTCATCGAATTCAACTTCCTCGACGATCTTCCCTTGAGCTTCCGCTTTCACCCAGTCATGGTTGACGACGGATTCCCAAGTGAGGTAGAAGATCGCTGCGAACGCCAGCAGCATGAAGCCTGTCGGAAGCGGACGCTTCCATGGTCGGCGTTCTTTTGACGTATCCATGAATGGAACGAGCATGAGAGCCCCGATCGCCAGTCCTGGAACAATGATCGCACCGACGACGTTGAACGGGCCGGATGCAAATTCATACTTCAGCAGCTGGTACATGAAAAGGAAGTACCAGTCAGGAAGCGGAATGTACGTCGTATCTGTAGGATCTGCCTGACGCTCAAGCGGCGACGGATGTGCAAGTGTAATAATCAAATAACCAGTCAGGAATATCGCACCGACCATCCACTCTTTCAAGAGGAAGTTCGGCCAGAAGGCTTCCGTTTTACCCGGATATTCGGAATAGTCTTTCGGTACGTTAGGTTTTCTGACCGCTTTGATACGCGAGTCCCCCACGAATTTCATGCCTTTTCCGTGTTGCATCTTGTTCCCTCCTTAGTGAGAAATCAAGGGTTCCGGTTTTACAACGGTCCGGAAATACCTTGTCTTCTGATCATGATAAAGTGTGCTGCGAGCAATCCGAGAAGTGCTGCAGGCAGGAAGAATACGTGGATCGCAAAGAACCGGGTCAGCGTCTGAGCACCGAGGATCGTTGCGTCCCCTGCAAGAAGGATCTTGATCCACTCTCCTATGAACGGAACAGAACCAGCAATCTCAATTCCTACTTTCGTAGCGAACAGAGCTTTCATATCCCATGGCAGCAAGTAGCCTGTGAATCCGAGACCGAGGATGACAACGAACAGGAGTACGCCGACCACCCAGTTCAATTCACGAGGTTTCTTATAAGCGCCTGTGAAGAATACACGTAGTGTATGTAGGAACATCATGACAATGACCAGCGAAGCTCCCCAGTGGTGCATGCCGCGCACGATTTCTCCGTATGCCACTTCATTCTGAAGATAGTAGACGGATTTCCAAGCATTTTCAATATCCGGTGTGTAATACATAGTAAGGAACATACCGGACAAGATTTGGATTACCGTGACGAAGAATGTCAATCCTCCGAAACAATAGATGAATGCAGAAAAATGATGTGCGGGGTTTACGTGTTCGGGTACTTCATGGTCGGCGATATCGCGCCAAATCGGGGTGATATCAAGCCGTTCATCGACCCAATCATAAATTTTGTTCATCAATTCGATTGTACCCCCTGACTTATTTAACTAGTTGGTTCGGCATCGTCTTACCGAGGTGGACGTATCCGTCAACAATTTCAACTTCGTACTGATCGAGCGGACCAGTCGGCGGTGTTCCGGGAATGTTCTTACCGTTCTTTTCATAACGGCCGCCATGACAAGGGCAGAAATACTCGTCCGGGTGCGTATCATCAGCAGCCCAGTTCACTGTACAGCCCAAGTGCTTACATACAGGGGACAGAGCGATGACGTTATCGCCTTGTTTGTAAACCCATGCTGTGTTCGAAACGTCTGATTTGTACCAAGCGTCTTTCCGGTCTTTGATCGTGAAATCGACACGGACCGGTGTCTCCGTCACTTCATCGGCCTTCTGTTCGGTCGGGACAAAGTCAGCTCCTGCAGAAGTTGCCAGAACCGGATCGATCGCAAAGCGGATCATCGGCATTGCTGCGGCAGAGACCATGAATCCACCGACACCCATTAGTGTGTAGTTCAGGAATTGTCGTCTAGACACTTTGCTGCTCATCCATTTCCCTCCTCTTACTCCAAAGTCAGTCCAACGGACATACTTTTGCTAATTGTTAATACTAGGACATATCTATAATAGCCTACCGCCACTTGAAATTCAACGGTGCATTTACGGGCATACCCTTTTTGTGAACAAATATTGACTTTTTCTCAATTAAAGTTCACATTTTCTTCGTGAAGCCGCCATTACTTTGACCAGGCATCCGTCAGGGCAGGCAGCAATTGTTTCAGCTGATCTTCCATGATGGACTGCTTCAGACGCTCGTCCATGTTTTCGACCGGAATCGGCGGGAGCCAGAGGACCTTGCCTGCAAACGGGACGTTTGTCCACTCCGGATCAGTTGTCAGGTAGAAGACATGACGGAATGGGGAAAGTTTCATATCATCCTCCAAACTGCTGCTGAAAGTGCTGCGGTCCATGGACGGCGAGTATGTGAACGGCGGGGTCACCATCACCCGGCCTTTGAACTGCAGTTCGATGAAGGCTGTCAGGTTCATAAGGAAATCAGCAGCGGAGGCACTTGCTTTCATACGCTCCTCTGCTGTTTCCATTTTAATAAGCGGGATGATTGCGGTATCTATGTATTCTTTTTGCTGTAGGTACGTGTTCATATCTGCTGCGTTCCAATTCATGTGTGACACACCTTTCTTATGGAGAAGAGACCCCATCCTCAAGAGACGGAGTCAGTGCTCGTTCAGTTCATTCAGCTCGTTCAGCATGGCGGACAGCGCCAGGAATCGCTTTTCATCGTTTGCATCCAAGGCGGCATCTACTTGTTTCATCAGTGTCTCCTTCGTGACACTGACAGTGCTTTCTTTCAGGAGCTGCTGCGCAATCCTGCGGTCGCGTTCGCTCACTTGCTGGTCTTCGGGGAAGTATGGGTTCTCTTCCAGGACGCTCGCATAATGGGGTGAGCTGTTGCTTTTCTGGAAATTCAGCTGGATGAACATTTTCTCTTCCGGATGCAGCCGCAGGTCATGGAATGATTTCTCCGCATCCGTGGTCATGAGGCTCCCTTTGTAGAAACGGAACGGAACGCCATTCGAATCGATTGTCGAGATGACCATGGCACGGGGACAGAAATGGGCGTCCTCCGTAAAATGGACGTTTTGCAAAATCTTCTCATGGCTCAATAAGTAATTTAAAATCCACACACATTCCCGGCGCTTCAGTCGATAGCGCTTCAAAAACCACCTGATGAAATCTCGTTTGGCAGCGACAGGAACTATGGCTTCCATCTTACGCCTCCTCTTCTTCCTCATCCTGTAAAAAGGACGTCCACTCCGGATGATCCGGAACGATTGCAACAAGCTGTCTCACGATCGGAACCGCTTCCTGCCTCCTGCCTTCCTCCAGCAGGAACTTTGCAAAGCGCTCCAGGAATTCCGGGTCTTCCTTCATGCCAGTGTATGCCTGGGCATAAGATTCATATGCCTCCGCAAACTGTTCGGCCTCTTCCTCCGCATACGCTTTGAAAGCAGCGAGCAGCGGCATGTCCAGCTGATCTTCGGGTGTCTCTTTCAGCAGGTCCCCGAGCTCCTCATACTCACCAAGGCCTTCCAGAACCGAAGCCAGGGAAATCCGGGCATCCAAATATTCAGGGTCGAGGGCGAGCGCCTGCTCGAAGTGCAGCCGGGCATCGCCGGGCATCGACAGTTTAAGGGCGGCCTTCCCTGCAGACAGCCGCAGTTCCTTGTCGTATTCGTCCCTGTTGATCCCTTCCGTGAAATAATCCAGCGCCTGTTTGTTCTCTTCGAGGAGCAGGCTCGCCTGGCCGGCCAGCATGTAAGCTGAAAAGTAATCCGGATCCATCTTCAGGAGTTCGTCCAGATGACGGAGGGCCTGTTTCGGCTGGCCGCTCTGATAATTGCTGTATGCAGCGCCGAACAGTATGCCCGGGTGTACATCACCCCGCCGGATCATCATTTCGTAGTAAGGGACAGCTTCCTCATACGCAGCGCCAGCACTGTAGGCTTCGGCGATACGGGCTGCGACCGGCTGTCCAGCCAGCTCCTCGATCCCTCGTTCCTGCAAGGTCAGATACAGCCGGACCGCTTCTGCATACCGGCCGCTGTCCAGCAGCAGCTCCGCCTTCGCGAAAAGGACGACCGGTTCAGCCGGCGCCAAATCCTCCGCTTCCCCAATTTTCGACAAGGCGACTTCAGCCATACCGATCGTCTGGTAGTAGTCTGCCAGCAGCACCAGTGCCTGCAAATACTCCTCTTCTTCCGGACGGATATCCGTCAGCAGCAGAAGCGCCTCATCTTCCCTGCCGAGGGCCATGCAGGCTTCGGCCCGGTCGATCTTCAGCTGGCCTTCATCCGGCAGCCTTTCGAGCAGCACGCCATACAGCCGGTCGGCCTGAGGGACGAGCCCCACTTCCATCAGCATGGCTGCACTGTCGTAGATCAGTTCAAGATCCGGGGAGGTTTCCAGCTGTTGCACGGCGTTTTCCACGGCGTCCAGGTCGCCCGTCATGATGCTTTGTTCCAATTGCTGTATCTGTTCCATAGTTTCACCTTTTCCTGCACATTGTATACGCCAAGCTGACTGTCATTCTGTCAGGTCAGCGAATCGAGATGATCGAAAAATCCCGGATAAGATACGCTGATGCATCCTGCGTCTTCGATGCCGACCGGTCCTTCGGTCACGGCAGCGGCGACAGCGGCCATCATCCCGAGTCGGTGGTCCCCGTTCGAGGACAGCACCGAGCCTTTCAGATTGACGGGCCCCGTGATTTTCATACCATCCGGCGTCGGTTCAATGACGGCCCCGAGTTTCCTCAGTTCCGTACAGACCGCCTCAATTCGGTCGGTCTCTTTGACACGCAGTTCTTCAGCGTCCCTGATGACCGTCGTGCCCTCAGCCTGTGTTGCCAGAAGCGCAATGACCGGCAGTTCATCGATCAGACGCGGAATCAGATCTCCGGCAATTTCCATGGACTGCAGCGTACCTGATTCCACGGTAACATCCCCATAAGGCTCTTCGGTCCCTGTGGATTTGACGGTTTCTTTAACAGAAGCCCCCATCTCTTTCAGCACGTCGAGGATTCCCGTGCGCGTCGGGTTGAGGCCGACATTCCGGAATGTGACCGAACTGCCCGGCACCATGGCTGCTGCGCACATGAAGAATGCTGCGGATGAAATATCACCCGGCACATTCACGTCCGCCGCTTTCAACAGATGTCCGCCTTCGACCGACACGGTTCTTCCTTCGCGTTTGACTGCGCCGCCGAACTGCAGCAGCATCCGCTCCGTATGATCGCGGGAAACGGCTTTCTCGCAGACGGTCGTCGTCCCCGATGCCGAGATGCCTGCGAGCAGCACCGCGGATTTCACCTGCGCACTTGCCACCGGCATCTCATACGTGATCGCTTTCAGCGGACGGCCTGCAACAGTTAGCGGAAGCCTGCCGCCAGTTCCGGCAAATTCGAATCCGGCCCCCATTTCGGTGAGCGGATCGGTCACACGGCGCATCGGACGTCTGCGTAAATACCGGTCTCCCGTCACTTCGGCGGTGACAGCGGAGCCTGCCAGTATACCGAGCAGCAGCCGTGCAGTCGTCCCGGAATTCCCTGCGTCAAGCGGTCCTTCCGGCACCGACCATCCCGAGATGCCCGGGCTGGTGACGTTCACGTCCGTCCCATGCCGTTCGATTGCCACACCGAGCTTGCGGAAGATCCCGATCGTCGACAGGCAGTCTTCACCGGCAAGGAAGCCGGTGATAGCCGTCGTCCCTTCCGCCATAGCCCCGAGCATGACCGCCCGGTGGGAAATCGATTTGTCACCCGGTACGGTCAATTCCCCGAGGAGCGAACCATTGCCCGCCGAAACCGTATGTATGTCTATTTTCCTCATTTCCAGCACCTCCGTCAAAGTATTTGCATGGAATAATCCGTTTCCCGTTCAAGAACGTGCGCTGCCGTATCTCTGTCCCTCGCCGAGCGGAAGCTGACGACTAGAATCCCGTAGACGTCCGTGCGGGTTTCCACGATCCGGATGTTCGTCAGGCTGATTTCGTGTGCAGCCAGAATCCGGGTGATTTCAGAGATGACCCCCGGATGGTCGGGTACATCGATATGGAGATCGAACGGCATATAGAGCGCGCCCTGTGCAGCATGCTGCGACACGACCGGCAGCTGATCCCTGTATAGTTTCGCCTGATCGAAAAACTGCTCGACGGCCGTCGGGTCGCTGTCCTGCAGCATGCCACGGACACGCTGCATCTCAGCGGTCCAGCGGTCGAGCTGGGTCATCAGTTCATCTTTGTTCTGCATCGTAATATCCCGCCACATGACAGGATCGGCAGAAGCAATCCGGGTAAGGTCCCGGAATCCGCCGGCAGCCAGCCGTCTGATGAACGGTCGGCGTTCCTCTTCGTCAGCCAGCAGATTGACGAGGGAAGAAGCGATGATATGCGGAAAATGGCTGACGACAGCCGTCATGCAGTCATGTTCGTCGGCATTGAGGATTGCCAGCTTTGCCTGTGTCACTTCCAAGAGCGCCTCGAGCTTATCGAGGTCTTCCCCGCTACAGCGGGGAGGCGGGGTCAGAATATAATAGGCGTTTTCAAACAGATGACTGATCGCAGCTGATATGCCGCTCTTGTGTGAACCCGCCATCGGATGCCCGCCGATAAAAGTCACCCCTTTATCAATGAGGGGTGCGGCAGCCTGCATGATCGGCTGTTTCGTACTCCCCGTATCCGTAATGATGACCGACTCTTTCATCTCCCAATCAGGCGCTTCCTGCAACAGTGCGGCCGCAGCTGCCACGGGCACAGCGAAAAAAACATAATCCGCATCCCTCGCTGCTGCGGCAGCAGATGGCGCAATGGCGTCTATGATCCCGCGGCGATACGCCTCATCCGCCGCCTTATACGAATGATCGAATCCGGCAACGACGACGTCAGGGCGCCGCTTCAGTGCCAATGCGAGCGACCCTCCGATCAGTCCGAGACCGATGATGGCGACCCGTGACGTCATCCGGTGCGCCTTCTTTCCTCCAGGATGGTTTCCAGCGCATGGAAGAAACCGTCATTCTGTTTCTCCGTTCCGACGGTCACCCGCAGCCAGCCCGGTGTGCCGAGGAGATTGCCGCTCCGCACGATATACCCGCGCTGCATGAGCAGATCGGCTGCGCTGTCCGCGTCCATCGGCACTTCCAGCAAGACGAAATTGGCTTGGGAAGGAAGGATACGCAGCTGATGTGCCGCTGCAAACTGTTCGAAGCGGGTCCGCTGCACCGCATTTTCCTGCCTGCAGTGCACGATGAAATCCTGATCTTTAAGGGCACATTCCGCTGCGGCGAGTGCAAGTGAATTCGTATTGAACGGATTCCGCACTTTGTTCAGTTCCGCGATGACGGCTGGCGAGGATATGCCATAACCGAGACGGAAAGCAGCAAGTCCGTACGCTTTCGATAACGTACGGAGAATGATCAGGTTCGGGAAGCGGGAAAGCCAGGCGACCGGGTTCTCGTACGAACTGTCTGTTATGTACTCGAAATACGCTTCATCGGCAACGACAAGTATTCCGGACGGCACGTTCTCCAGGAACTTACGGAACTCATCGGACGGCAGCAGCCCGCCTGTCGGATTGTTCGGTGTGCAGATCCAGATGACGGCAGTCGTTTCATCGACCGCCCCCAAAAAGCGATCGAGATCGTAGACCCCATCTTCCAGCGGAATCTCGCGGACTTCCGCCCCTTCGATCCGTGCGTTGTGAGCATATTGAGGAAATGTAGGGGTGGGCATGATCGTACTCGTTCTCGGCGACAGGAGCGCCCGAGAGATGATGGTGATCAGATCATCCGAACCATTGCCAAGGATGATCGCCGATTCCTCCACGCCGATGAGGCGGGCAAGTTCCGTACGCAGTGACGGGGTCCCGGTCTCCGGATAGATTTCATACCGGTGCTGCACATTCGCCAGGAAGTCGCGTACGGACGGCGCACAGCCGTAGGGGTTTTCGTTGGATGCGAGTTTCTCGATTTTCGAGATCCCATATTCTTTCTGCACATCTTCCGCGGAACGGCCCGGTTTGTAGGGCTTCATGGCGGATAGGGCTGGTTTCCAATTCATCGGTATCCTCCTCGATATGTTATTGACCGGCCAGATCCGGTCTCAGTTTCACAGCATCGTTCAAATAGATATGGGTGATCTCCTGCTGCGCCTTGCCTGTATTGGCATGCATGAGGACACGGATGCAGAACGGCATACCGCCCGCCACGTCCATTTCATGCATGCACATGACCGGCACATAGGTCCACCCGTCGATCGACCGGACGGCTTTGGCCGGGAATGCTGACTGGACATCCGTCGTTGTCGAAATGAGGACGGACACGATATCCTCCGCAGCCAGCTTGTTTTCACGCGCCATCGTCTTCACCAATTGTTCTGTCGCGTCCAGCACGAGACTCTGTTCATCCCGGGCCACTGTCGTCGCACCGCGCACTCCTCTTACTGTCATCACTGCAGCCCCTTTCTGATTCGTGTTTCCAGTTCACCGTATGCGGAAGCCATTATGGATTCCGGAACAGCCTGGGTGAACGGCTTTCCGGCGTGTTCCAGCAGGACGAAGATGATGTCACCGTGCACTGCCTTTTTGTCCTTCCTCATGTAGCTGAGAAGAGGTCCGAATGGCACGTCAAGAAGACGGTCCATCGGGTAGCCAGCCCGGAGAGCGAATCGGATGAAGCGGTCGGTCTGTTCCGGCCGGATGCCACCAAACGTTTCGCTGATGAGCAGGCTGTATGCCATTCCGATCATCACACATTCCCCATGACTGACCGCCCCATATCCGAAATAGGCTTCCGCCGCATGTCCGAGGGTGTGTCCGAAATTCAGGAACTTCCGTGTCCCTTGTTCAAATTCATCGGCACCGACAATTGCAGCTTTCACTCGGATGCCCCTCATCAGTTCCCTGTCGAGTTCCCCGGGGGGCAGATGCGGGAATTCTTCAGTTGAAAGCAATTCATCCATCCATTTTTCATCTGAAATCATCGCATGCTTCAGCAGCTCTGCCATGCCGGACCTGATTTCCCGTTCGGGCAATGTCGCGAACAGGCCGGATTCGAACAGGACGCCCGCAGGCTGATGGAATGCGCCGACCATGTTTTTCCCTTCCGGCATGTTGATGGCCGTTTTCCCGCCGACCGCACTGTCATGGGCGAGAATCGTCGTCGGGCATTGCAGGAAGGGGATCCCTCTCATGAAGGTCGCCGCCACAAACCCTGTCAGGTCCCCGCACGCCCCTCCGCCGAACGCGATCAGCAGTGAATTGCGCGTGAACCCATGCTGCAAGAGAAAGGACTGGCAGGCGAGATAGCTGGCGGAGGTTTTGCTCGCCTCCCCGGACGGCAGAAGATGGATGAGCGGACGGACGCCGGCCTGTTCCAGCGCATCCGTCAGCACCTTCAGATGCAGCCCTGCGGCAGTTCCGTCCGCAAACACCGCGATTTTATCCGCTCGCAGAAGTGATTCTTTGTATTGTTCAGAAAATAGCTGGTAGACATTCTCCCCGATATGGACAGCGTATGATGATCCGCCTGTTTGAACCGTGATCTGCTCCATCTTCAGAACTCCTTTGCATAGCGTCTGTATTGCTCGATGTCCTGTTTCAGCCCGTCCATTTCGAACGAGCGGAATTCTTCGATGATCACTTTGGCGAGTTCCGTCGCGATGACGTGCTCGGCAACCACCGAGGCGGCAGGGACGGCACAGGGATCGGAACGTTCGATCGTCGCGGTGAACGGCTCTTTCGTATCGATATCGACGCTCTCCAGCGGCTTGTACAGTGTCGGGATCGGCTTCATGACCCCCCGGATGATGATCGGCATCCCGGTCGACATCCCGCCTTCCAGGCCTCCGAGACGATTGGTCTTCCTGTAATAGCCCCGTTCCGCAGACCACGCGATTTCGTCGTGCACCTCACTGCCGAACCGTTTCGCCATCTCGAAGCCGATGCCGAATTCCACCCCTTTGAATGCGTTGATGGACATCATGGCAGCTGCGAGGCGGCCGTCCAGTTTGCGGTCGAACTGCACGTAGCTGCCCATCCCCGGCGGACAGCCCTCGATGACGACTTCCACGACACCGCCGAGCGTGTCCCCGCGCCCTTTGGCATCATCGATCGCTTCCACCATTGCGGGTGAAACGGCCGGGTCCGCACAGTAGACGGGGTCGTTCTCCACCCGCGCCCGGATCTCATCGGCAGACAAGGCGGTTATCGTTTCAGGATCTGCAGTGATCCCGCCGATCTCGATGACGTGGGCAGCCGTCACAATACCGAGTTCCTTCAGAAACTGCTTGGCGACCGCTCCCGCCGCAACCCGCATTGTCGTCTCCCTTGCTGACGAACGCTCGAGTACATTGCGCAGATCCCGGTGGCCGTATTTGACGCCCCCGACGAGGTCGGCATGCCCGGGACGCGGGCGGGTGATCTGCCGTTTGATATCTTCCGGGCGGACGTCGCCGGCGAGCGGTTCGATGCCCATGATGGACGTCCAATGTTTCCAGTCATCATTGACGACTGTCAGTGTAATCGGCGAACCGAGTGTTTTTCCGTGACGCACGCCAGAAGAGATGACAACCTGGTCCTTTTCGATCTGCATCCTGCGGCCTCGGCCATGGCCGCCCTGGCGGCGTGCAAGTTCCGTTGTGATCATCTCGGCGGTCAGCGGCAGCTGTGCCGGCATCCCCTCGATGATCGCGGTCAGTTCAGGACCGTGTGATTCACCAGCTGTCAATACTCTCATCAGTTATATCCCCCTTTTGGCCATCTCGGTAAGATGACCATTGATAGCACTTTACCAAACTCCCTGAACGTTGACTACTCGTTTAAACGAAAAAATCCGGAAAAGTCCGGATTTTTCATAACTTCTTATAAAAGAACGTCTCTTCGGACTCCAAGCCGTACCGATCCGGGCTGAATATCTGTTCCGTGCTGCCGACGAACAGAATACCGCCCGGCTTCAGCGCTTTGGCGAAATTCGTATAAATCTGGTCTTTCGCTTCTTCCGTGAAGTAGATCATTACGTTCCGACAGACGATCAGGTCGAACCCGCTGCCGTAACTGTCCTCAAGGAGATTGTGCTTTTTGAACGCCACCGTCCGTTTCACTTCGTCCGTCACTTGGTAGAACTGGCCTTCTTGCGTGAAATACTTCTTCTTCATGTCAGCCGGCACTTCTTTCAGCGAACGGTCCGGGTACAGGCCGACTCCCGCCTTATCGAGGACCCCCTGATCCAGATCGGTTGCAAGGATGGAAACCTCACGGAGCGGCATATGATTCGACAGAACCATCGCCATCGAATACGGTTCTTCCCCCGTCGAACAGGCAGCACTCCAGCATTTCAGGGTTTTCGACTGTTTCAGCAGCTGGGGAATGATTTTGTTATCGAGCACTTCCCACCGCTGTCCGTTCCGGTAAAATTCGGACACGTTGATCGTCATCCGGTCCAGGAACTCGTCCATCATCGAACGATCGCTGCGGATCAAGTCGAAGTATTCCGTAAAATCCCGGCATTTGCGTTTCTCGTACAAAGAGGTCAGCCGGCGTTTCATCTGCGCTTCCTTATAAAGCGATAGGTCGATGCCCGTCTTCTTCTTAACATTGGCTATGAATTGCGTGTAGTCCGACACTGTACTGCCTCCGTTCTCTTGCTGTTATGTATAACAAAAACAGCCGGCGGAAACCGCTTGGCTGCTTTTGTATCGTATCAGTTGATCCAGCTGTTGATATCTCTGCTGTAAGAAGTCAGTTCCTCTTCTTTGAAGAACAGGCCGATTTCACGTTCCGCCGATTCAGGTGAATCCGATCCGTGAATGATGTTCTTGCCGACAGTGACTGCGAAGTCGCCGCGAATTGTTCCCGGTGCCGAGTCTTTCGGGTTCGTTGCGCCCATCATGAGACGTGCCGTCGCGATGACATTTTCACCTTCCCAGACCATTGCAAATACAGGACCGGATGTGATGAACTCTGTCAGTTCTCCGAAGAAAGGACGTTCTTTGTGCTCGCCGTAGTGCTGCTCAGCAAGTTCCTGCGTGATCTGCATCAGTTTCCCGCCGACGAGCTGGAATCCTTTGCTTTCGAAGCGATTTACGATTTCACCGATAAGTCCGCGCTGAACGCCGTCAGGCTTGACCATTAAAAATGTCTTTTCCATAATTCAAAACCTCTCCTTGTCATAGCAAATCAGGGATGCCCCTACTGAATAGTACCAAAGACGATACGATCTTTCAATTTTTTCTTTCGGCCGGCGGCATCAGTATGTACGCTTGCCGAGGAATTCCGCAATCTGTTCGAATGCGCGTTTCGCATCACATTCCGGCAGACGGCTGATCTCTTCCGCCGCTTTGTGCAGATAGAGGTCACTGATCTCCTGGGCTTTTTCGATGGCCCCGCTCTTGCGCACATACCGGAGCATGGCCGTCCGTTCGTTTTCCGTCAGTGTGCCGTCGAAGGATTTCGTCAAGTACGGCTGGAACTCCGGCTCGTCGCGTATGTATAGGATCGGCAGCGTCATATGCCCGTTCAGCAAGTCGGAACCCGCCGGTTTGCCGAGCTGCTTGTCCGACGACGTGAAATCGAGGATGTCATCGACGATCTGGAAAGCCATCCCTGCATAATAGCCGAATTTGCGCAGCGAGCGCACGACGGCCGGATCCGCATCCGAAACGAGGGCGCCAAGTTCACAGCTCGACGACAGCAATAGCGCCGTCTTCCGTTTGATGCGCCGCAAGTAGTCGCGGAATGACTGGTTGGTCCGTCTCTGGTAATCGAACTGGATGATTTCACCTTTGCAGATCTCAAGCATCGTGTCGGCAAGCAGACGATGGACGGGCACCATTTCAATCTCCCCGATCGAGGTCAGTGCACGAGAAAAGATGAAATCGCCCGTGTACATGGCAATCCGGTTGTCCCACTTCGCCTTCACCGTCTTGCGGCCCCTCCGCATATCCGAATTGTCGATCACATCATCATGGACAAGGGAGGCCATATGGACAAGCTCCAGCGAGACGGCCACTTTCGCTGTCTGTTCCATGGAGTATGTACCGAATTTGGAAGAAAGGAATACGAAAATCGGACGGATCCTCTTTCCCCCGGCTCTCAGCAAATGCATGGATGCCTGCTGAATGGGCGGAGAATCCGACTGAACGGCATTCTCAAGCTCTTTCTCGATATGGATGAGTTCCTTTCGGAAATCGGTATACAATGCCATCGCCTTCAATTTTTCCAAGATGATTCCCTTCTCCCGCCTGCATAATTATTATTTGATAGCGATATGCCCTGCTGCGACACCGCCGCTGTACGGACGGTAATCGACCCGTACGAACCCTGCGTCCTTGAACATGTGGGCCAGCTGCTCCCTGCCCGGGAAGTCGTCTGCCGATTCCTGGAGCCACGAGTACTCGCTGTAGCTTTTCGCGAACAGCTTGCCGAAGACCGGCATGACGTAGTGGAAATAGAACCGGAATGCCTGCCGGTACCCCGGGATTAATGACTGGGAGGTTTCGAGGCATGCAGCGATACCGCCGGGTTTGAGCACACGGTGCAGTTCACGCAGCACCTTTTCGTAATCAGGTACATTGCGCAGGCCGAAGCCGATCGTCACGACATCGAACGTACCGTCTTCAAACGGCAGCTCCATGGCATTCCCCTGGATCAGGCGGATGTTCGGGTACACGTCTGTTTTCGGGGCGGCCGAGGCGAGCATCGCACTGCTGAAATCGAGCCCGGTCACGCTGCCGTTGGTGCCGACCGCGTTCGCGAGGGCGATCGTCCAGTCCGCCGTTCCGCAGCAGACGTCGAGTGCAGCCGAACCCGGTTTCACGTCCATCCGTTTCATAATATCCGCGCGCCAGCTTTTGTGCAGATTGAAGCTGATCACGGAATTCATCTTGTCGTAATCGCTGGATATCGATTGAAATACGGAATGGACTTTTTCTTCTTTGGATTGACCCACAAAGATCCCCTCTTTTCGTTTATCAGCTTGGTGAATCGAAAGCTTCCAGACGCTGTGCCGCTGTTTCTGACAACACGGCATTCAGACCGTCCGCCCGCTGCAGTTCCTCCCGCAGGCTGTCCCGCAGCAGGCCGATGGCCTGGCGGAGAACCTTGCTATCGATGTCGAATGCATGTACAATTTCCGGGGCCGTCATCTCCTGCAAGCGGATATATGTAAGGGCGTACTCGGCCAGCTTCCGATAGTTTCCGAACCCGTACAGTGAATAGAACGTGGAGATGCAGGCCGTCTCAATGACAGTCATCCGGTCCACGAGCCGTTCGGCTGTCAGGCGGGTATCGTTCTGAAGCGCGGTTTTCTGTTCGTTGATGTGTGCGATGGTCTTCGACAGTTCGCGGATCAATGCAAATTCTCCGGTTTCCGCCAGGATCCGGTAGTGGATGCCGCTGAAATGATCGCCCGCAAGGACGGTCAGCTGCTGAACCGGCGATGTCGCATCCGTGCGGTCGATCCGGTCATGAATATCCAGAGCGGCCTGGATGGCGCCTATGGACAGAGTCACGCCGCGGAGCCTTCCGCTGAAGTCCCTGTTCTCGTTGAGCAGCGGCATCAGCAAGTAGAATACCTTATCCGTATCGACCGGGAAGTCCGTGATCTCCCTATTCAGTATCGGCTCACGCAAGACCTCCAGCAAGGCCGTTATATACTTTTCAATTGTCGCTGTCACTTCTTGTTTGTTCATCACCGTTTCTCCGATCCAAGGCATCCGTTACATGCGCGATGCAGATTGCGATTATGCTCTCTCTTCACTGGAGACAACACCGTGGGCAGTGGTGATCTCTGCACTGCCGCGGATTTTCATGGCGGATGTATGCTCTGTGAACTGGGCAATCATCACCTCGCCGCAATCCAGTTTTTCTGTATGATGGAATTTCGTATCATTGCCGCGGGTCAGTCCGATTACGCTGACGCCGTCTTCTTTGGCTTTAATGATTATATAGTCCGGCGCGGTCATGGGCTTCTCTCCTGTCATTCATATCCCACCTATCATAGCACAGGTAATCCGCGTATCGCAAAAGACCTTGACCTACTTTACGAGCGACAGGATTTCGGATCGTCTGACGTCGTCATGCTCGTAAATTCCCCGGGCTGCGGTCGTCACTGTCTTCGAACCGGGCTTTTTGACTCCCCGCATCGTCATGCACATATGCTCCGCTTCGAGGATAACATATACACCGAGCGGCTTCAGCATCTCCATCATCGCATCGGCTACGGTGGCTGTGATCCGTTCCTGCAGCTGCGGCCGTTTCGCCGCAGACTCGACAGCCCGGGCAAGTTTGCTCAGGCCTGCGACTTCGCCGTTTCGCGGAATATAGGCAATATGAGCGCTGCCGAAGAATGGGACGAGGTGGTGTTCGCACATCGAATAGAACGGGATGTCTTTTACGAGCACCATTTCGTCATACTGTTCGTGGAAAACCGTCTTGAAGTATTCCCGAGGGTCTTCCCCGATACCCGAAAACACTTCCGCATACATTTTGGCAACGCGCTTCGGTGTCTCGAGAAGCCCTTCCCGCGCGGGATCTTCGCCGATCGCTTCCAATATCATCGTAACGGCCTGTTCAATTTTTTTGAGATTGCTTTCTTCCATCGCCAGTACCTCCTCAGATGCACTTCTAGTCCTTCAAAATAGTAGCATACTCCCTACAATCAGTACAGCTGACCGTTCCGATTCCGTCCGTAAACCGGAAAGAAGCCCGCCAGCTTATCCGCGATGGACATCTGACGGGCTTCTATGTAATTGAACTCACTTTACTGCATCTTTCAATGCTTTCCCAGCTTTGAAGGCAGGTACTTTGCTTGCTGCGATTTCAATTTCTTCTCCTGATTGAGGGTTACGGCCTTTACGAGCAGCGCGCTCGCGTACTTCAAAGTTACCGAAGCCGATCAATTGCACCTTTTCACCCTTTGCAAGAGCGTCTTGGATTGTTTCGAAAACAGTTTCAACAGCTTTTGTTGCGTCTTTCTTTGAAAGACCTGCCGCCTCTGCTACGGAGTTGATCAATTCAGTTTTGTTCATCCCGTTCACCTCCTCTCAAAGAAAGGGTCTGCTAAAGCTCTGTAATACTGTAAAAAGAGTAACATAACCGTTTCTGAGGTGCAACAATATTGTGGCTGCCGCGGGGTTCGGACGTATCCGGAAACAGAAAAAAGACCCGCTGGAAACGGATCTCTCAGAGTCAGACGATGAATGTCACCATCCCTTTATTTCCTTCATTAACCATTTTTTCTATCGTTTCACGAAGTCTCCTGCGTGCACTCGACGGCACAGAAGATGTCTTGAAGCGGATGCTCTCTTTCATCACTTCGTGGAGCGGAGTGCCGAACAGCTGGGTCTCCCAGAGGGCATCCCGATCATGCAAATACGCATTTTTCAGTTCCTTCAGCAAGTGGTGGCTGTGGAATTCTGAACCGATCAACGGCGCGAATTCCGCTTCCATGTCGATACGGATGACATGCAGGGCAGGCGCTGTTGCTTTCATCCGCACTCCGTAGAAGGAGTCTTGTTTAATAAGCTCCGGCTGGGTCGGTTCGAAGTCGGCGATCGTCGGCAGCGCCACTCCGTAGCCGTCTTTCTTGGCAGTATCGATCGCTTCAGCGAACATGTCATATGATTTTCTAGCCTTGACAGCGTCCTTGATGAACAGCAGCCAGTCTTTTTTCGTCTTCATTTCTCCGTCAATGAACGACTCACAGACCGCTAAGTAGGTCTCTTCCGTGATCTGGAGGTCGAGTGTCGCTTTACCTTTCCCAGCATCCACTTCGATAACTTCCGCGCTCTTGATGTAGTCTTCTTCGTTCAGCCGTTCTGCGAGCTGCTGCACTTTGCGGATCTTCGACGCCTCGAGGAACCCGCCGCTGATGATTTCATCGATCTGGGAGTTGAGCATGTGCTCCGGACCGAGGACATCCATCCAATCCGGCTTTTGCAGATCGATCTGCGTGATCGGGAATTCATAGAGCGCTTCTTTCAGGATGAGCTGGATTTCCTGCGCGTTCAGCTGGTCCGCACTGATGGCGATGACAGGGACGCCATGTTCTTCATGCAGCTGCTGTCTCAATTGAACTGTCTTTTCGTGCGCCGGCATTTTGGAGTTAAGCACGATGACGAATGGCTTGCCGATTTCTTTTAGCTTGGATACAATTTCCGTTTCAGCGTTTTCCGCGGCTGATCGCGGGATGTTGTTCACCGTTCCGTCCGTCGTCAGCAAAATCCCGATTGTGGAGTGATCACGGATGACTTTGTCGGTGCCGATCCTCGCCGCTTCTTCAAACGGAATCGGCTCGTTGTGCCAAGGGGTGTGGACGTACTTCGGCCCATCCTCGTCCTCATAGCCTTTGACGCCGTCTATGACATAGCCGACGCAGTCTGCGAGGCGGATCTGGAATGTCAGTTCACCATCACCTACGGATACGCTGGTCCCCTGGGCAGGGACGAATTTTGGTTCAGCTGTCATAATGATCGGGCCCGGCGAACTCTGCGGCAGTTCATCTTGCGCGCGTGTCCGATCTGCCTGTTCGCTCATATTCGGAATGACGACTTCCTCCATGACCCGCTTGACAAAAGTGGATTTACCAACCCGGACAGGACCGACCACTCCAATGTAAATGTCGCCATCTGTCCGTCTGGCCAAGTTTTCGTATAGTTCTTCTTTCATTTCCATCGTCCTCCTTTTCTACGCATAGTAGTTTATGAGAACAAAAAACGTTTCATGCATAAGCACGAAACGTTTTTGCTCAGTTGGAGGCTTTCAGGAAAATGACTTCATTGTTTTCGTCCACCGTATAAGGCAGAGAGTATGCCGGCAGGATCGGATACTGATCGGCCAGCAGATGGCGGATGTCTTCACCTGGTTTCACGTCGGGTTTGTCCCGTTCCAGGATGCGGGCCAGATCGATCGAATAATCGATATAGAACTTGCCGTCTCCGCCGACAACTAGAGGCAGATGGGCATCCGAGTAAGGACTTTCGACAGTGAGCGGCTTTTTGAGCCCCATTTTCTTGAAGTCGACTTCATAGACGTTCGCCCCTTCCTGGACGGCATCTTTGAATGGCAGGACACCGTTCACCGTCTTGCGGAGAATGAGTTCACGGATCCGCTCTGCAACCCGGAGATCGACGAGTTTGACCGTCGGGTCCTCCTCGACGTCAACGAGAACGTATTGATAGATACCGCCCTGTTCGTACGCATTCGAAGGAATCTTCTCTGTCAGCGAAGGGACGATCTTCGAGAATTCGATCGGATACTTGATATACGGATCGGTCCCCTGATCACGGGTCTTGATGGGCAGCAGCCCGTCCGTCTCCGTCTGGTATGTATCGACCGCCTTCTGGACCGTTTCGAGCTGATCCTCATATGGGGTCTGCTTGCTCTCCAGTTCGTCCTGCGGATACAGGCAGCCTGAGAGCAGCAGGGAGACGGCTGCGGCAAGCGGCAGCAAAAGGAAACGCTTCATCGGTTCACGACCCTCCCGTCGGTCCATTGAAGACCAGGTAGATCATCGCGAAGAACGAGAAGATGAGCAGCGCGTATGCGATGATCGCAAAAAGAATACGCAGAATGTTGTTCTTTACTTTCGTACGGCTAAGGTGAATGAGTCCCATGGAGATCACCATGCAACCCATTGCGTAGAACGATAGCCACATTTTATCCAACGGGGACAAAGCGAGTCATTCCTTCCAATCGTAAATTACCGGACAGTCAGCTGCCGGAGCTGTCTGTCTCTTTTTTCTTGTCGCGGTTCATGAGCCAGTCAACGGCTTCGCGCGGGGCGTGGTCCTCGAACAGCACGGAATACAACGCTTCCGTCAGCGGCATGGAGACCCCGTAGCGGGCGGCCAGCTGATGGGCGGCCTTCGTCGTGCGCACCCCTTCGATGACCATTCCCATGCCTTCCGTCACTTCCTCGAGCGTCTGTCCTTTGCCGAGCATATTGCCGGCACGCCAGTTCCTCGAATGGACACTGTTCGCCGTTACGATCAGGTCGCCCATGCCGGCAAGTCCTGCGAATGTGGCAGGGCTTGCACCCATTTTCACGCCAAGACGCGTAATTTCGGCCAATCCGCGGGTGATGAGCGCCGCTTTGGCATTATCCCCATATTCCAGTCCATCGGTAATACCGGCAGCGAGTGCAATGACATTTTTCAGTGCTCCGCCAAGCTCGACACCGAGGACATCTTCGTTTGTATAGACACGGAAATAAGAATTCATGAACAAGTTCTGGACTTCTTCCGCTGCTGCGGCGTTTTCCGATGCGACTGTCACGGTTGTCGGATGGCGCAGGACGACTTCCTCGGCATGAGAGGGACCGGACAGCACGACGAGCGCTTTGCGGGCCTCCGGACGGATTTCTTCTGCCAGCATCTCCGTAATTCTTTTCTGTGTATCTGGCTCAATGCCTTTGGATACATGGACAAGAATAGTCGGCTTTTGAATCAATCTGTCCAGCTCACTGCCGATTTCCCGGATTCCTTTTGTCGGGATCGCAACGATCAGGATTTCCGCATGGCGGACCGCTTCTTCCAGATCGGATGTGGCACGCAGTGCTGCGGGCAGCCGGCAGCCGGCCAAGTATGCGGAATTGGTATGGGATTCGTTGATTTCATCGGTCTGTTCTTGCCGTCTGCCCCAAATCAGGCAGTCGTGGCCGTTTTCAGCGAGGACGAACGCGAGGGCGGTCCCCCAGCTTCCTGCCCCGATTACAGAAACGTTTGTCACAGGTTCTCATCCTTTCTGGCGGTCCGTCAGCTGCGGGCCCGTGTGATGATCCGGATTGGTGTTCCTTCGAAGCCGAACGATTCCCGCAGACGGTTCTGGAGAAAACGTTCATAGGAGAAGTGCATCAGCTCCGTATCGTTGACGAACACAACGAAAGCAGGCGGTCTGACAGCCACTTGTGTCGTGTAGTAGATCCGCAGACGTTTCCCTTTGTCGGCCGGCGCAGGGTTCCGTGCCACCGCATCCTCGATCACTTCGTTCAGGACGCTCGACTGGATGCGCAAGGAATGGTTTTCGCTGATAGTAATGATGAAATCGAAGAGCGTTTTGACCCGCTGTTTCGTTTTCGCTGACACGTACGCAATCGGCGCATAATCCAGGAAAAGGAAGTTCTTGCGGATATCTTCCGTGAACCGGTTCATCGTTTTTTCGTCCTTCTCGAGGGCATCCCATTTGTTGACGACGAAAAGGACGCCTTTTCCGGCTTCTTCAGCGTAGCCGGCAATGCGCTTGTCCTGTTCCCGGATGCCTTCTTCGCCGTTCAGGACAATCAGCACAACGTCTGAGCGGTCGATCGCTTTAAGCGCGCGCAGTACGCTGTATTTCTCGGTGTTTTCATACACTTTCCCTTTTTTACGCATCCCGGCTGTGTCGATGATCCGGAACTTCTGCCCTTCGTATTCGTAAAGGGAGTCGATGGCATCCGTCGTCGTACCGGCCACGTCACTGACGATGACCCGGTCTTCGCCGAGAAGGGCATTGACGAGCGAGGATTTGCCGACGTTCGGCCGGCCGATCAGCGAGAACCGGATGACATCCTCTTCGACTTCTTCAGCGGACGGTTCAGGGAAGCTTGCAGCGACACTGTCCAGCAGGTCGCCGAGACCGAGACCATGGGAGCCGGAGATCGGATGCGGCTCCCCGAAGCCGAGTGAATAGAAATCGTAGATCATTTCTCTCATTTCCGGGTTGTCGATCTTGTTGACGGCAAGAACCACTGGCTTCTTCGTCTTATAAAGGATTTTCGCTACTTGTTCATCGCCATTCGTCACACCTTCTCTGCCGTTCGTCAGGAAAATGATGACGTCCGCTTCCTCGATTGCAATTTCTGCCTGCGCCCGGATCTGTTCCAGGAAAGGCTCATCGCCGATATCGATTCCGCCTGTGTCGATCAGATTGAAGTCATGCGTCAGCCAGTCCGCAGAACTGTAGATCCGGTCCCGGGTAACGCCGGAAACATCTTCCACGATGGAGATGCGCTCTCCGACAATCCGGTTGAATATGGTCGATTTGCCGACGTTCGGCCGACCGACGATGGCTACTGTTGGTTTACTCATTCATCATACATCCTTCCACGCTATCTTCTGCATATTATACACAAAAAAAAGAGATGGCGCTCTTAAAAGCGCCATCTCTTTCAATTCATCTGTTCAATTGCTGACACTTGCTTATTCCGAAAACTTTTTAAGCTGATCTCCAATGACATCACTGATCGAGAAACCGGATGGTTCCTCCGGCATTTCGTACTCTTCGTACGACTCTTCCTCTTTCTCCGTCAAGTCCTTAATGCTGAGGGAGAGGCGTTTCTCCACTGGGTTGACATCAAGCACTTTCACTTCGACAGTCTGTCCTTCCGAAAGGACCTCGTTCGGCGTGCCGATGTGCTGGTGGGAAATACGGGAGATGTGGACGAGACCTTCCACACCCGGGAACACTTCTACGAATGCTCCATAAGAAACGAGGCGTTTCACTGTCCCTTCCAGAACAGAACCTTTCGGCGCTTTCTCTTCAATGCCTTCCCACGGGCCGGCAAGTGTCTCCTTGATCGACAGGCTGATGCGTTCTGCGTCGCGGTCGACCGACAGCACTTTCACCTGCACCTTGTCGCCTTCCTTCAGGACATCCGTCACTTTTTCGACATGTCCGTGGGCGATCTGGGAGATGTGGACGAGGCCGTCTACACCGCCGAGGTCGACGAATGCGCCGAACGAAGCGATCCGCTGTACTGTGCCGTCAAGCACCTGTCCTTCTTCGAGGCCGGCAAGCACTTCATCCTTCTTGGAGGATTTCTCTTCCTGGATGACCGCACGGTGGGATAGGATCAGGCGATTCTTCTCCTTGTCCATCTCGACAATCTTGAAGTCCATTGTGCGGCCTTTGTAATCCTCGAACGATTCGACGAAGTGGTCCTCGACGAGTGAAGCCGGGATGAAGCCGCGGACACCAAGATCCACGACGAGACCGCCTTTCACGACATCTTTCACTTCCGTTGTAATCGTCTCTGCATTATTGAACTTCTCTTCAAGCGTGTCCCATGCGTCTTCCGCATCAATTTTTCGTTTCGACAGCACGTAAGCATTGTCTTCGATCTTGATGATCGAGAGTTCAAGCTCGTCGCCTTCTTTCACTGCATCGGATGCAGTTTCAATGTGAAGGCTGGACAATTCACTGATCGGAATCACGCCGTCATACGGAGCTCCCGGTATTTCCACTGTCACGGATTTGTCTTCGATCTTCGTAACTTTACCTGTCACGCGGTCTCCTTCGTTATATCCGTCCATTGCTTCTACATTCATCTCTTCAGTCATATGTAGTCCTCCTCCATAATGATCATATCTTTATAGTATTGGAATATACCCATAAAAACAAAAAATTGAACTTGTTTGTCAGCGATTTTTTTCAAGCAGTTCCTGGATCGCTGCCATGATGGCTTCCGTCGCTTCTTCTGCTGAGGCTTTCCGCTCGCGGTAAGGTGCCATATCGATCGGTTTCCCGTAGACGACCTTCAATTTCCGGAAAGGCTTGTACGGACCGATAATCGCGCAAGGCATCACCACAGCATCGCCTTTCAGAGCGAAGAAACCTGCTCCTGTTAATCCTTTCCCTAATTTCCCGGTTTTACTCCTAGTTCCTTCAGGAAACATTCCGACCACTTGACCGGAGCGCAGTAATTCAAGTGCTCTGCGGATCGCTTGACGGTCGCTCAGTCCCCGTTTCACCGGAAATGCATTGACATTCGGCAGGACCGATTTCAAGACAGGCTGTTGGAATAATTCCTCCTTCGCCATGAAGTGGACCGGCCGCGGCGCTGTCAGGCCGACAACAGGCGGATCAAGATTGTCTATATGGTTGGAGCATAGAAGGACCCCCGTTTCATCCGGAAAGTTCTCCCTGCCGATCACCTGGATGCGGTAGAGCGGTTTTAATATGGCAGTGCACAGCGCCTTGCCAAGCGGATACAGGTTCATCGGTCTATCCTCTCTTCTGCATGCCGGATGATCGTGTCCGCCACTTGTTCGATGGACATCGAAGTCGTATCGATGAACACAGCATCCGCTGCCTGCTGTAATGGTGATGCTGCACGCTCCGTGTCGGCCTTATCGCGTCTGCGGATGTCATCGCAGAGTTCTTCCATGGTGGAAGCGATTCCCCTCCGGAGATTCTCAGCATAGCGCCTTTCCGCCCGCTCTTCCACAGAAGCCGTCATGAAGATCTTCAATTCCGCGTCCGGCAATACAGCAGTCCCGATATCCCGCCCGTCCATGACTACGCCTGATGCAATTGCCAGCCGGCGCTGCTGCTCTGCCATCAGTCTTCTGACTTCAGGCTGTGCCGCCACCGCTGAGACGCTTGCAGTTACTTCTTTGGAGCGGATCGCTTCGGACACATCGGTACCGTCTACTTTCACGAGCTGCCCCTGCGCTGAAGGGAGCAGATCGATCGTCAGCTGATCGAGCAGCCGGGACAGGGCTTCGTCGTCATGGATATCTATATGCTTTTCCAGTGCGCAATATGTCAGCGCACGATACATCGCCCCTGTGTCAATATAGGTATAACCCAGTTTCTCAGCGGTTATCCGCGCAATGGTGCTTTTTCCGGCAGCTGCCGGCCCATCGATCGCAATTTGAATTCCTTTTGTCATCGTCCTCTACCCCCGTACTCAATTCGAACACATTGTACCACAGCGAAAAGGAAAAAGTCTTAACTTGCAAGACCTTTTCCTACTCGTTCCTCTTTTTGAGCTGCCGTTCGAAGCACAGACGAATCACTTGCTGTCTTGATTCCGGTTCGATCTGATCGAACTGCAGCGAAGCAATTCTCCTGCCGTCCTTATCCCAGATACGCACCACACGTGCATTCACACGCACATACGTGATCGAATTGTTCTTGAACGGCAGGACAATCGTCAGCTCGACAATATCATCCTGTTCAAGTGCAGCCTGTGCCAGGTTGACCGCCATCCCCCCGGCACTGATGTCTTCCGCAACGAGCCGGAAGATTCTTCCGTCCTTATTCACTGCAACGTCGAGCGGAGTCTCCACCCGGACGAATTCGCGCCGCTGGATCTTGACGAGCTGCGAATCTCCCGGATACATGAGCTGCAGCATCGGGATGCCGCGGTTCAAGCGGCCCATGACCTCGGTGCGGAATACGTATGCCATTTTCATCTCGTCGACAAATGACACAAGCAGCTGCGTTCCATCGATGAAGAACGCAGTCCTGCCTGTCTCCATATGGGCCGGATAGTCGATCATGATGCAGTCTTCCTCGATATCGACAATCCGGCTTCTATACTTTTCGCCTTCTTCCGTAAAATCCTTATCAATCGTAATCGACGTCCCTATTTTCAACTTCACAGTACCGCCACCTGTCTTAGTTCATATAGTCATTATGGCATGGTTCCTGTGATTTTCCAACAGCTTGAGCTACATTTGTTGTTCCGTGTGAATCACTTCTTTTGTTTCGGTGTCCACCAAGACTACGTAAGTGCCTGTCGTGCCATTTTCATGGAGCGTGACAGTAAGTGCATAGGCAAGCCGTTGTCTGCCCTGCTGGTTCTCCGCGTAGACGAGTTCCTCTTTTTGAACCGTGACTTTCTTATGGAAGAACGTCTGCCAGTCGATCGTCACCATCGGCTGATCCTTTAAGGTTTCCTTGCGGATATATTCCGCCGCGTTGACCCCGAGAATCTTCCCGTCTTCCTTCGAAACTTTCAGCTGAATCGTATCCGAGAGTACTTTTGCCTTGTGGATTGGTTCTAGCCGGGTGTAGACAAAATGGAATGCCGTGTCATTCTCGCGCACTTCTTCGAATACAACGTCCGTATAACCCGCATCTTTCAAGAAGGTCTCTGCGGATTCCCTGACGCGGCTGACGTCCATTGTCCCTTTCCCGACCGGGCGTTCTGTCAAGAAGGACAAGACATGCCCCCCTTTTTCAGTAATGTCGATATAGCCGACCGATTCCTGATCCGCAAACCGGATATGATAGAACGGATAAGGAGCTCCCGGTTTGCTCGGAGTGAGATCAATGACCTGATCCGATACTTCTGGGAACAACTTTTTAAACCTGTCGAGTGCCTGTTCTTTCGTCACTGCTGGCTCTTGGATATCCCGCAGTTCTTTCTTCTTCAGAGCGTCAGATTCACTAGCCGTCAGCGGAAATACTGTTTCTGTGTACTGCTGAACGGAAGTGCTGAGCCCATTCCAGTCAAACGAGGCCTGCTCGCTGTTCAGGCGGCGCTGCCAATCATCCATCGACAAGTTGCCGCTTGCCATGTCAGCGGTGGCAGTCGACCATTCATCGGAGAGGCTTGCAATATTTTTCGACGCTTTGTCCATTACGTCGTGGAACTCGCGCGGCTCTGACTGTTCAGGTGCTTCTTTTGCAAATTTTCCAAGCCGGCTCAGATAGTTCATCCAAACAGATGAGAATTTCGGGTCGAGCGGCAGTGATGAGACGGACTGCTGGATATCCGATGACAGTCTCCAGACATCTTCCCTCGCACGCAAATCCCCTTCTCCTTCGTTGAACAGCAGTGTCTTTTTCACCGCTACATCGAGCTCCTGCAGTTTAGCGGAAGCATCCGAAATGTTTTTTGCATATTGAATTGACAGTGCGTTTTGCATCTCTTTGTTCTGGACAGACACGGAATATGCATAGACGCCTAATGAAAAGACTGCAAACAGAGCGAGAAATACAAATTTTTTCATGATTTGCTGGAACACCTGCTTTCACTATGAATGAGTTTCTTTGGAAGTCCGGTCAGTTGCAGAAAATATGCATGCCGATCTTCTTAATCTGCGGGCGTGACCAAATCCATTTGCTCGTTGCAGTCACCGGATTGAAATAATAGATGGCGTTTTCAGAAGGGTCCCATCCGTTCATCGCATCGATGACCGCTTCCTTCGCCCGTTCGTTCGGCTCCAGCCAGATCTGGCCGTCCGATACAGCCGTGAACGCGCCAGGCTGGAAAATGACGCCGCCGACCGTATTCGGGAAATCCGGGTGTTCGATACGGTTCAGGATAACTGCCGCCACTGCAACCTGCCCTTCGTACGGCTCACCGCGCGACTCACCGTACACTGCGTTTGCAAGCAGCTTCAAGTCATCCTCACTGTATTTTGAAGGCATCTGAGTCTTCTTGCTTCCTGAAGAGGAGCTGCCTCCTTTCACCTGGCTTGAGAGCGGCTTGCCTCCATAGTGGGTGAACTGTTTCCCTTTTCGGAGGTTGTCCATGACAAAATTTTTGTCATAAGAGGAGACACCGGTCAGTTTCTTCTTCGTCTTGCTTCCTGCTATGCCGTCGACAGGAAGGCCGTACTTCTCTTGGAATTCACGCAGCGCCCAATAGGTCTGATAGCCGAAAACCCCGTCAATCTTTCCATTGAAGAATCCGATATATTGGAGCCGCGCCTGCAGTTCGATCACATCATCGCCTTTTGTCCCTTTTGAAAGTCCCCGTTCCGTAAAAGCATGGGTGTCCTGGCTGAATGCCAATTGCAGGACAGCCAGCAGCACTGCTCCGCACAAAAGTGAGCGCAGTCTTTTTTTCATGTCGCTTCCTCCAGTCCTGGTTCCTATTAGTTATCCTGCCCGGATTCCGTGAATTTATAAGGTGTTCCGATAACAGAAAAAGCTGCCCGGCCATGTCGATTACGACATGGCCGGACAGCCAGGTTCAGCGCATTCTCTTGTGCAATTGCCTCATTGCAAAAACGTGTGCGTATTTCACGCGGGTCAAGCCGAACCACCAGAGGAACAACATGAAAGGGATCATGAGATAGAGCCAGAGATCATGAATTTCCAATATAGCATTGTAGGTGACATGCAGCAGGAACGGAAAGACGAACGCCAGCACCAGATAGCGGTGCCGCCTGTCTCCTGCTGCGAATTTCAAACGGCCGAAATAATAGCCCATCACCACTCCGAAAAGGGCATGGCTCGATACGGGAAGCAGTGCGCGGATGAATGCAGTATCCAATCCGAATGTGAAAAGGAATAGGATATTCTCGACCGTAGCAAAACCGAGGGAGACACTCGCACCGAAAAGGATCCCGTCATAGGCATCATCGAATTCGAAGTTATTATAGAGGAAGACGAGCAGTACCAGCCACTTGAAGAACTCTTCCAAAGCTCCCGTGAACAGCGTGTTGTGCAGAAAGCCGTTCGTCAGCACATGCTCCTGCTCGAACACATGCTGGATGAACAGGATAGGAAATGTCATAACCGCCCCGTATATGAACGCCTGGAAGAGGGCACGGGATGGTTCTCTGGAAATTTCCTTTCTCAGATACAAATAGCTGAAAAGAGCCAGTGACGGAGCGATTGCCACTGTGAATAATATGATCATCCGCCCGCACCCCCATTCAGGGAAATTATAACATACTGCCGGGCTGCGGAACCGGTTCGATTACAAATCCGTGTCCATCCTGCCCCTGACCGTCTCGGCGATCTGTTCGCCGTGATGCCGTCCGTTCTCGATGAAGATCGAGTTTGCATTGCTGCCGGCGGCAATCACCCCGGCGATGAACAAGTTCGAAACAGAGGTCTCCATCGTTTCCGGATCGTACGCAGGACAGCCGCTTTTCCTGTCCAGGCTGATCCCCATCGATTCCAGGAAATCATAGTCCGGATGATAACCGATCATAGCAAACACAGCGTCAGCCCCGATCTCTTCCCGGCCCTCAGGATTTTTGACAGTGACAGCCGTTTCTGTAATTTCTTCGACGGATGTGTCAAAGAGCATCCGGATTTTCCCGCTATTGACCAGACTCTCAAAACCGGGCAGGATCCACGGTTTCATGCTTTTCGAATAGTCGGAGCCGCGATAGACGACGGTCACATGCGCACCGGCACGTTCGAGTTCCAGTGCCGCGTCGACTGCGGAGTTTTTCCCGCCGATTACTAGAACATTTCTACGGAAATACGGATGCGCTTCCTTGAAGTAATGATGGACGTGCGGCAGGTCCGCTCCTGGGACATCGAGCGTATTCGGCTGATCGTAATACCCTGTCGCTACAACTGTGTAGTCCGCCGTATAGACCGCTTTGTCGGAGGTGACGACAAACTTGCCGCCGTCTTTTCGGACAGCGGTCACCCTCTCCCCGCTCCGGATATCCAGCTGTTCAAGGTCCGCGACAGTCCGGTAGTATACAAGTGCATCATTGCGCTGCGGTTTCTCTTTAGCTGTGATGAACGGAATATCACCGATCGACAGCTTCAGGCTGGAGCTGAAGAAAGTCTGATGTGTCGGATAGCGATAAATGGAATTTACTATACTCCCTTTTTCCAGGAGAACAACTTGCAGACCAAGTTTCTGCAGATGGATGGCTGCCGATAACCCGCAGGGTCCGGCGCCGATGATGATGACATCAGTGGTGTTCATGCTGTTTCCTCCCGTTCCTCTTCTTATAGTGTACGGTGATCAGATGGGTTTCCGGGGGCGCCCCAAAACGCAGTGGCACAAGCGTTGTGCCAAACCCGTTGCTGATCAGTTCCGAGTGGCTGCCGAACGTCTTGAATTCCCCTCTCGGCTGCATACCGAACGGTCCGAAACGAATCTGACCGCCGTGGGTATGTCCGCCAACCATCAGTGAAGGGGATGCTGCATCGAGAAACTTCCGGAACGAAGAAGGGTTGTGGACTGCAATGAGCTGATGCTCAAACGCTCCGCTGAACGAAGCAGTTTTTGCGATATTTGCATTCCCGCTCGACGGATCGTCTGCTCCGCTGATAATCCAATCCGGATGGCCCGGCAGCCGGACGCTTTCATTATCGAGCACTTTTCCGCCGGAGCCCGCAATGATGGCGCGTATCCGCTCTTCCCCGATTTCCCGGTCGTTGTTTCCCCATATATAATAGACTGGGCCGAGACCTGCTAGACGTTCAACGTTGCGCTGCACCCGTTCTTCGGGCACACCTTTTTCCGCCAAGTCGCCGCCGATAATGACAAAATCGACCGTTTTTCCGGTTTTGCGTACTTTCCGCAGCAGTCTGCCGGGAATGCGCCTCCGGTGGATATCACTGATGAAGTAGAACGTCAATTCTTCGTCTGCTTCCGTGCCGGTTGATACGTGCTGACGTTTCACTGTAACGCGATGCGCGCTCCATACCATACTCGCCAGAAGAACGCCGGCACCTGTCAAAAGCACATTTGCCGCTATCCATAAATTTTTCATCGATTCACCTGCCATATGAAAAAGGCAAAGCATCCCGACTTTGCCTTTTTCCGAGTTTTTAGTTACGGGATGATCAGTTTCTGTCCGACACTGATCGAATTGGAAGACAGCCCGTTCGCTGCTTTGATCTTGTCGACATAGTTCCCTGAACCATAGTAGTTCACGGAGATCCGGTATAACGTTTCGCTCGGTCCGACCACATGCGTCTTACCGGCAGGGGCCGGATCCGGTTTCGTTTCCGGTTTGGTTTGCGGTTTTGTTTCAGGCTTCGTTTGCGGCTTGGTTTGCGGATTGGTTTCAGGTTTCGTTTCCGGTTTGGCTTCGGGCTTGGTTTCCGGTTTGGCTTCCGGCTTGTTCTCAGGCTTGGCTTCAGGCTTCGCAGCTGATGAGCCAGGATCCGCTGTTGTGCTATCCCCGGCCGCCGTTCCTTCATCATCCGTCTGCTTTCCGTCAGCAGAAGAACTTTGATCATCCGGTTCTTCCTTCCCGTCTTCCCCGGCGGCGGCTCCATTTCCTTTTCCTGAATCGTTGTCCCCCACTTCGAATGTCACGCCTGCCTTGTCGACAACAGCTGTATTCACCTGTTTAGGATTATACAAATCTGAAAGGACATACACAAATATTCCAATTGGTATGAGGGTGAACAGCACAAGGATCACATTGATGAGCGTGAGGCCTTTCCGGTTCCCCTTTTTCTTACGTTTCGGATTTTTCTTATGCTGACGGAGCTGAACACGGGAAGGCAGTTCTTCCGGCGTCTCCTCTTCAATCTCGATCGCTTGTCTATCGTGCTCGAAATCCGAGTTAACGTCACTTTTTGTCATAGCGGCATTCTCCTATCCCCTATTGCTGTCTCTTCATTATGACGAATTTTGTCGCAAAAGTAAACGCCAATCAAGTCCTCAGCATAGCAGCAGACGAATCCGGTCTTCATAGGCCAGCAAGGCTCTTTCACCTTGTTCAGGCTGTACGTTCGCGAGCCATGTTTCGCTTGTGTCCGCGCAGACCGAGCAGCAGGGATCCTGCTCATTGGCAGGCTCCTCGCCGAAATAATGCAGCAGCTTACTGCGGAGGCATCCCTGTCCGTATGCATAATTGACCATCTGCCGGAGTTTTTCCTCCTTGTCGAAACGCAGTCCCGTGAAAATATCCGCGACTGCCGTCCCGCCGCCGTGCTCCGCGTAATAGTCGATGAGACGGGCGCCTGTTTCCGAGATTCCGGCAAAATCCGCAGCAGATCCGGCAGATTCCCCGCTCTGTCTCAATGCCTGATAATGGGCGGTCTGCGGCTCGTCCGGCAAGTCGTGCTGGACGATGAACCGTACTTTCTGCTCGTCTTCGGCAACATACAGAAGAACTGCACTCGACTGTTTCCCGTCCCGCCCTGCCCGACCCGCTTCCTGGACATAAGCTGCCGCGGATGGCGGTATCTGGTCATGGATGACCTGACGGATATCCTCTTTGTGGATGCCCATGCCGAATGCGTTAGTCGCACAGATCCAAGTGAGTTCTCCCGACAGGAACTGCTGCTGGATCATCTGACGGTCTCCGGCTTCCTTGCCAGCATGATAGGACGCGATCCGGATCCCGTGACCTTGCAGCAATGCTGTCAGCTCTTCGGCTCGCTTGCGGGACGACACGTACAGAATGCCCGGTCCCGACGTCGTCGTCAGCCGTTCAGTGATCCAGGTGTCCTTTTCCCGTTCACCGTCCGCCTTGTGTACTGTGTAATATAAATTCGGCCGGTTCAGCGACTGGCGGAACACGCTGGCATCCTCCATCCCCAAATAGTTGAGGATGTCCTGTTCCACGCGTCTGTCAGCGGTTGCAGTAAGAGCAAGGATCGTCGGGTTCCCCGCCTTGCGGATGAACTCCCCGAGCCGTAAGTAATCCGGACGGAAATCGAATCCCCACTGTGAAATGCAATGGGCTTCATCGACGACCAGCAGACCGACACGCTGGGAAGACAGGAACCGTGTCATTTCTGGACGGGTCATCATTTCGGGGGAGATGAAAAGGAACTTGACCGTATCGATTTCCGCGAACAGCTGTCTTCTCTCTTCAGCCGGCATGAATGCATTGACAGCAGCCACCCGTTTTTCCCCGCGCCGGCGGATCGAAGCCGCCTGATCTTCCATCAGGGAGACGAGCGGAGAGACAATGATGACCAGTCCGTCCTTCAGGTCTCCGGGGAGCTGATAACACAATGACTTCCCCATCCCGGTCGGCAGGATGGCGAGCGTATCCCTGCCGTCCAGTACAGAACGGATTACCGCTTCTTGGCCCGGTCGGAAACTGTCGAATCCGAAACGTCTTTTCAATTCCTGTTCCAGTTTCATACGGATGGTTCTCCTTTCATTGTACTGACTACAAGTCTCAGCTGGAAGTAAGACAAGTGCGGAAACGTCTCCTTCAGCAGCCGGAGCCGTTTCACATCCTTTTCGCCGACCATGTGCCGGACCGCCTGCTGATCGCCGGCCGGAACGAACAGGCCGATCGGGAAACCGGCGACATTCGCAGCCATTTCCGTGAAATGATCTTCGATTGTGCTTGTTTTCAGTTGACGGGCCTGGGCGATTTCTTCCAGCGTATACCCTTTGTCGAACAACTTTTTCGTGACCGCTGCCGAACCGGTCAGTGGTGTTTCCACACGGATGCTTTCTGATAGCTTATGTAAGAGAGGCATGGAAATTCTTCTTTCCGGCGATTCCGCGACTGCGAGCAGCCGATGGAGCGATTCCAGCCATTCGAGCTGCAGACTGTTCCTCGGCTCGCCAGCGGCCTCTTCCAGCTGTTCCCACGTCCATCCTGTCGCATGGAAGCCGGTCAGCCGGTGACTGAACAGAGCTGCCTGCAGGTCGGACATCCCGGAGTTGCGGATTGCTGCAATCAGTTCCTCTGCGAACTGTCCGGCTGTTTCGGACCAAGTTTCTTTCTTCGCGGGCACGAGGCTCCGGACGAACTGCTGGACCGTCCGATCATTGGTGATCGGCAGGAAGGAGTTCTGCCCGCCCCGAAGCTGGGAGCACGTCTGCACGAACAGCTGGAGACGCTGGAAGAAGACGGCTTCCCGCCCGCGGTAGTTCCACCCATCGAACCGGTAATCCGGAAGGGAGGCCGCTGCCTCCCTTCCCGCGGCGGACAGTTCCAGAATCCCGTCTTTTTCAGCAAGCAGTCCGCGCGACTGGAGAGCACCTGCCGCTTCTGAGAACGCAGCTTCCGAAAGTTTCGGCAAGAGCGAAAAATACGGCTTCACCGAAAACGTTTCGGCGTCTTGGAGAGTCTGTCCGGAGCGTTTGCCGCGCAGAACATGGAGACAGCCATTCAATGATCGCTGACCGTCCATCTTCTCCGCAATCTTGAGAATTAACGAACTCAACTTCACGACAAATCCCCACTTTCTAGAGTGTAAAGGTTGAAAACTGCTGAAAACCGTTTTAGAATGGATGAAGAACCAAATTGCAAGTGCGAAGAAAAGAGGAGAGAACGAACATGTCTACTTGTAAGTATACAATTGTAGATCAAGATACATGTATCGCGTGCGGAGCTTGCGGAGCTGCAGCGCCTGATATTTATGACTACGATGATGAAGGAATTGCCTTTGTTATCCTCGATGATAACACGGGGAATACCGAAGTTCCAGAAGAACTGCTGGAAGACCTCGAGGATGCGTTTGACGGCTGTCCGACCGACTCCATCAAAATTTCCGATGCCCCATTCGACGGGGATCCTCTTAAATACGAAGACTAAAAACAGGCGGCCGCGTTTTGCGGGCCAGCCTGTTTTTTTGTGGTGCTATTCAGCGGGCGGTCAGTTTCCTGTGCTGCTGACCGATCCAGTTCTGCATACTCTTGAACAGCAGCAGCGTAATGATCATCAGGATCACGCCTTTGATCAGGTTGAATGGCAGGATTCCGAGCACGATCGTCGTGTAGAGTCCTTCACCCGTTACAGGGGGTGCATTCAGGAAAAATGTATAAGCCGGCAGGAATACAAGATAGTTGAGGATACTCATACCGACTGCCATGGACACCGTCCCGGAGACGAGCCCTGCTGCCAGTCCGCGGGAAGTGCGGAACTTATTGAAGATGGCGTAGATCGGGAGGATGAATAACACACCCGTCACGAAGTTCGCGATTTCACCGACAGGCACGCCGGTCGGACTCCCCTGCAGGAACCAGTACAGGATATTTTTCAGCAGTTCGACTGCAATCCCTGCGACCGGTCCAAGTGTCATCACGGCGAGTACCGCCGGAATCTCACTGAAATCGATCTTCAAGAATCCCGGAAGTGCCGGCAGCGGAAAATTGAACTGCATGAGCACCGTCGAAATGCTCCCGAGGATAGCGACCAATATCATCGCACGTAGTTTCTTGCTGTTCATCATACTCTCTCCTTTTGCGATTCACTTCACAAAGAGGAAAGGTTCTGCCGGTTATTTTGTCTGCCGTAAAAAACTCCCTCCAGCTCATTCGCTAAAGGGAGTGTTTAGACGTGTTTACATAAGCACCGGTCGTTCCCGTAAAAGGGACAGCCCGTACTTAAATAAGCCGCTGTCGAACAGACAAAAAAGACGGCTTCGCCTTCACCTTCTCCCATCCAGACTATACTGTCGGCTCCGGAATCTCACCGGAATCAGCTGTTACGCTCGCGGGCTAGGAAGTGTTCGCTTCCATTTCCGCCGGTCGGGAATTGCACCCTGCCCCGAAGATGAATCAATATTTTGTTGCCCCTCCAGTATACAAAAAAAAGACCAGTCTGTAAACTTGTGTGTTTACAGGCTAGTCATTCTTCAAAATGGCCGGTGCCGGGTTCGGACCGATTGCTTCCGGAAGCGGCTTGCGGAAATCAAAACCATTCCAGTCAGACGGGGCAACACCTTCCAGCCGAAGTTCCACACCGAAACTGCGTGCGGTCAGGGCGAGACTGTCGATCAGCTGTCCCGCCCTGTCGGTACCGAGACCTTCCATTGAGATCGCCGGGTCAAATGTGACCAAGGCGTTCTGGCCGTCCTGTATGACAGTGAACACGGCCCCTGTCGGAATGGCTGAGGCAAACGCTTCAGCCGGTGTAGACTTCATCAGCTCTGCCGCTTCTGCGAATGTCGACGCTTCACGGGCCGTATCAGGTGCAAGGAACTGCCGCCCGTCGAGGCCCGTATAGACGAAGTACGGCGCACTTCTCTCTTTGTTTCCGGCCGAGGATCCAGCCGGCTGGAATCCCGGAATTCCCATTGCCTCCAGATCGAGTTCTGCTGAGAACGCAGCAGCCAGCTTCTGTTCCGAAGCATCGGCAGAAAGGCCTGCGGCGCGCAGCTGGTCTGGCGTGAGAACGACGGATACCGGAATCTCCGCAGCTTGGGAATCCTGTATAAACCCATTCAGGATTCTCCCGCCGTCCATTCTGTAAAGCGCATACCGTACCGCTCCACTGGATTCATTCAGCAGGATGCGGGCTTCTGCGGCAGCCGGCACCTCTTCCGAATCATCCAAAGCTTCATCTGACATTGCGGCGCTCTGCTCTGCAGACCGATCTGCTGTATCCTCTCCGTCCCAGAAGGAAGGGATCACTACAGCGGCAGCAAAAAGAGCAGCAAATGCAACGAGGACGGCAGGCAGCATCCGATTTTTCCGCTTTTTGCCCGGCTGTGAAAATGTTTCTCCGGAGAGCCGGCTGTCACTTTGAAGACGACTCAGCAATTCACTTTCCGTTCTCGTGTCTTCCTGATCCGGCAATGAACGCAGAATGGCTTCCAGCCGATCGTCCTCATGTTTTTCCGCCATGATACGCCTCCTTTCCAGGTTTAGCAGTTGGGAACACAGTTCTCAGTTTTTGCAGAGCCCTGTGCTGGACAGTCTTGACTTTGCCCTCAGACCAGCCCAGCGCTCCGGCGGTCTCTGTAATGGATAGGTCATTTACATAGCGCATAATGATGACAAGACGCTGATCGAGCGTACAGCCATCAAGCGATTCCATGACCTCACGCAGCTCATCTTTCTCAATCGCTTCTTGCTCAGGCGTTTTGCCCGAGGCAGCGGCTTCCCTCGTTTCCCAGTCAAAATACGGGTCAGCGTGCCGGGCGCGGACGGCTGTTTTACGGAAATGGTCGATGGACACATTTTTAGCGATCGCGAACAGCCAGGTCTTTTCACTGCTGCGGCGTTCAAACGATGCGTAGGCCGGAATGGCTTTCACATAGACTTCGTGGGACAGATCTTCTGCCAGCTGCCGGTCTTTCGTCAAGTATGTCAGAAAATTAAATACATCCCGGTGATAGGTCTCATAGAGATGGTGAAATACGGATTCATCCACAGCAATCCTCCTCGATCACCCGATTTGACGGCAACCGTGTCAAAAGGTTACACCGTATCATTCCAACGGCAGGACTGCGGTGAATACAGTCCCCCCTGTATCGCCTCGTTTGGCACTGATCATGCCGCCGTGCGATTCGACGATGTTCTTTGCGATGGCAAGTCCGAGACCCGTCCCGCTTTTCCCCCTTGTCCGTGCTTTGTCCGCTTTGTAGAAGCGTTCGAAGACATAGGGAAGATCCTCTTCCGGGATGCCGCTTCCTGTGTCTATGACGGAAAGAGCGACATTCTTCGGGAACTTCTCGATCGCAAGCGTCACCCTGCCGCCGTTCGGTGTGTGCCGGATTGCGTTATCGACCAAGTTCGTGAACACTTGCTCAATACGGTCTTCATCCGCCTGGAGACGGAGTGATTCCTGCCCGTTCGGCTGGACATCCAGCGTGACTTCGGAATCCCGCGCAACTTGCATAAACTTGTTCTGAATACGATCGAGGAACGGAACGATGGCCATCTCCGACTTATACAGGCGCATATGTCCGGATTCCATGCGCGCCAGGTCCAGCAGATCTGTGACGAGACGCCCCATCCGCTGGGACTCATCATGGATGATCTTCACCATTTCCTGGTTCTCTTCCGGCGTTTCCGGCACTCCGTCGAGGATTGCTTCACTGTACCCCTGAAGCATCGAGATCGGCGTGCGAAGCTCGTGCGAGACATTGGCGATGAAGTCCGAGCGCAGTTTGTCAAGCTGATGCTGTTCAGTCATGTCACGCAGAACAGCGACTGCACCGCGGATACTGTTTTTGCTGTACAACGGGCTGATCGTCACGACGAAGAACAGACCGCCGAGTTCAAGCTCCGCATCCACTTCTTCCGCGAACGTGACCGCATGCTCGAGCATGTGGATGATCTCCCTGGGTAACAGTTCGTCCGATTCCGGAGTTGTGAACGACCATTTCTGCAGCAGCTTTTCCGCCTGCGGATTGCTCAGCAGAATCGTATGGTCCCTGTTGAAGGTGATGACTGCATCGGTCATGGACGTCAGGATGCTCGAGAGCTGTTCCTTGTCCTGCTTGATGAGCTCCATATTGTATTTGAGCTGCCGGCCCATCTGATTGAAAGCCGTGGACAGCTGGCCGATTTCATCGTTCTGTTTAACAGGGATCCTCGCATCGAAATTGCCCTTCGACAATTGGAATGCCGCCTCTTTCAGCTGCCGGAGCGGACGGGTGATCTTGTTCGACAGGAAAAAAGCGAAGAACGTCGTGAGAATGAAGGCGATGAACGCGGACAGAAGGACGATATGTGTCGTCCATTTCGTCGTGTCATGGATGGCTTCGAAGCTCTGGAAGACGATCACAACACCATTTACTCCATCCCGGATTGGTGCTGAACTGACAATGTACCGCTCCGATACGCCCGATTCCTTCAGAGATGGCAGTATCATTTCCTTAGAGAAGCTGTGAGTGCTGCTGGACCGGATAAATTCCGTGTCTTTCAGGACCTCGCGCTCAATAGGATCTGCCTCCTCGGATGTCTCATGGAACGAGTAGACGATTTCACCGTCCTTGCCGATGACCATCGCGTTCGTCCCATTGTTCAGAATATCGCGGACGACGAGCTGCATCGCATCCTCGTTTTCATGGTCTTCGATGACACTTCCGATCGTTTTTGCTTCGCGAGCCAGCGTTTCTTCCGCCTGCCTGGTGTGAAAGTTATCGAAAAACTCAAGCAGGAGCGCCGTCACGATGAACAGGACAAATGAAACGAGAAGCAATATGGTTGCCCATAGCTTCCCGACGATTGAGTTCAATATTCGGTTCATTCGGAGGGTACCTCGAATTTATACCCGACACCCCATACTGTGACGATCATCTTCGCAGCGCGTTCCGAAACCCGGTTCAGCTTTTCACGAAGCCGCTTAACATGGGTATCCACGGTTCTGAGGTCGCCGAAGAATTCGTAGTGCCAGACTTCTTTCAGCAGCTGCTCCCTGTCGAACACTTTGTCCGGCGCTTTGGCGAGAAAATAAAGAAGCTCGTATTCTTTCGGCGTGAGACTTACTTCCTTCCCTTCAGCGGTGACCCGGTGCGCGTCATGGTCGATCGTCAGCTGCGGGAAGACGACGAGATCCTTCGAAGTCGAGGCCGCCTGCGTGCTGTTGACCGAACCTGTCCGGCGAAGAAGCGCTTTCACACGAAGTACGACTTCCCGCGGACTGAACGGCTTGACGATATAATCATCGGCACCTGTTTCAAAACCGGTGACCCGATCAGATTCTTCGCCTTTGGCCGTCAGCATGATGATCGGTGTCTGATTTTCGGAGGCGCGCAATTCGTGGAGCACTTCCATGCCGTCTTTTTCGGGCATCATCACATCGAGCAGAATACAGTCATAATGCGTTCCCTCTATTTTTTCCAATGCTTCTCTTCCATCTTGTGCTTCATCCATTTCATAGCCTTCCCGGGATAGATACATCGTGAGAAGGCGGCGGATCCGGTCTTCGTCGTCTACGACGAGCAATTTGACGTTTTCATCCATTGACGATTGCCCCTTTCAAACCTGCTCATTTCATTGTACTTGTCCTCTGTCGAAAAAGAAACTACAATACTTTGTCCTCCTGCCTGCCAGATACCGGCACGTTCAGCCGGACTGTAAAAAACTGCACAGCGGGTGGGCTGTGCAGTCGAATCGGTTAGGCGTACGAGTGGAGACCGGCAATGATCAGGTTGACGGCGACCAGATTGAACATGATAATGACAAATCCTGCGACCGCAAGCCATGCGGACTTCTTCCCTTCCCAGCCTTGCGATAGGCGGAGATGGAGGAAGGCTGCATAGAACAGCCACGTAATGAGCGCCCAGACCTCTTTCGGGTCCCAGCCCCAGAAGCGGGACCATGCTTCCTGTGCCCAGATCATCGCGAAGATGAGGGCCCCGAGTGTGAATACCGGGAAACCGATTAGCACAGAACGATAGCCGATTTCATCCATCAGCTGGGAATTCGCTTTCTTTGCGAACGGCTGCAGCAATGCTGCAATCGGACGTCTGAAGATCAGCCGCATCAAGATGTAGAGCACAATGCCTGCAGCAAGTGACCAGACAAACGTCGTAAGCGTCTTTGCGTTCACAATGGACGGCATTTCCATCCATGGTTTCATCGTATCCGTGGTCACCTGCTCATAGTCATGCATGCCGAACAGGGGCGGATAATTGTAGGTGATTTCCTTCGGCTGGTTATTTTTGTCGACATAAGTGAAGTCGGCTTCATATCCCGATAGCGTAAACGCCGTGGAAGAGACGACAAAGCCAAGAACGAGAACGACTGTGAACATGACTGCCTCCAGCCAGAAACGTTCCTTCGATTTCTTCGTAAGATCGACGTTTTTCGCCAGGTAGATCAGCCCGGCCACCGCACTGATCGCAAGAATCGATTCACCGATCGCCGCCGTAATGACGTGGACGGTGAGCCAATAACTTTTCAAGGCAGGGATCAGCGGTGTGATCTCCCGTGGGAACATACTCGCATATGCAATGATCACAATAGCGATCGGCAGGGCGAACAGCCCGAGTGAAGGTGTTTTGTAAATAAAGAAAATCAGAATGAACGATCCGACGAGCATCATGCTGAACGCTGTCGTGAATTCGAACATGTTACTGACAGGTGCATGGCCGGAAGCCATCCACCGGGTGATGAAGTAACCCAGCTGAGAGATGAAGCCGATGATCGTGATGACGATCCCGATCTTCCCCCACATGCTGTCTTTGTATGTTTTCTCAGATTTCGAGCTCTTGACGGCCCCTCCGAAAAAGAAGGTACCGACAAGATAGGCGACAAATGAGACAAATAGTAAATTGGCGCTCAGTGATGCATAATCCATTAAATTGTCTCTCCTTCCATCGTATCAGCTGCTGCATCTTTGTCCTGCTTATCGGTATACGCTGGAAGGGCAGCTGTTTCTTTCACTTTATCGATATCTTTCTTCAGTGAATACCAGTTTTTGTTCGTATGCGCTGCAATCATCAGTTCCGAACCTTCCCCTTTTTGGATCCAGATCCGGCGGTGCTGCCAGTATGACCCTTGGATGACACCAATCATGAAGACGATGCCGCCAAGCAGCAGAATATAAAGAGTTTTGTCTTTGCGGATCGTCAGACCGGACGCATCCCGTGTCTCGACAGATTGGAACTTCACCTCATAATCATTCGGTTCCACTTCCAGTGTCTGCTGGATCGCAACGAAACTTTTCTCGCCTTCCGGGTGTTCCGGCGTGATCATGTTGAAGATGAACGCAGGATTGTTCGGAACCGGTGATTTAGAGACCGGTTCTCCGTCGACGATCCCGTCGTAATCTGCATAATACTCCATCAGCTGGATGGACGATCCATTGCCGAGATCGTACTTCTTCGCAGGTTCGTTCAAATCGACGGTGAATTCACCAAGTGACTTCTGCGTCTCCTTATTCTGGAGCGCGAATTTCATTTTACTGAGTTCCCCTGTTTTGTAGTCCATCTGGAAGATGCTGTACCCATCGAACTTCAGCGGCTTGTTGACGATGATCGGATACTCTTTGATGAATTCCAGATCTTCGGACCCTGGCAGGCTGTTCTCTTTTTCCTTATACAGTTTAACATCGGATTGGAAATTACTTACGATGGCGCCGTTCTTATCGAGCGCTTCCCCGAATACATCGTCCGCGCTGTCTTTATCGTACGTTTCCACGGTGAACGCGACGTTTTCCAGCAAGTATCCCGGTGCGCCCGGGATTTCACGGGTTTCGCCCTCCCGGATCCACATCGTTTCATCCACATAGAATCCAGGCAGACCGCGCATGAGAACACCGAGCAGGAAGATGATAAGGCCGGTATGATTGACATACGGACCCCAGCGGCCGAACCGGTTCTTTTCCGCCAGAATGGCGCCGTCTTCGGTCTTGACGTTGTAGCGCATGTCTTTCAGCGCTTTTTCGGCATTCACGAGAGATTCGTCAGCGTTGACGACAGCTTCTTCCCCATAGATCCTCTGGCGCTTCATGAACGACGGATGCCGCTTCGTCCGCTGCTTCTTCAGTGATTTGTAAAGCGGGATGACGCGGTCGAGACTTGCGATGATGATCGATGTCCCGAGCATGCCGATCAGTATCTTGAACCACCAGCTGTTGTACATATCATAAAGGCCGAGGTGATAATAGATTTTGCCGAACGTCCCGTAAAGCCGCTCATAGTAATCCAAGTACGCATTCGGATCATTGCCATCCACCGGTACGTAAAACTTTTGCGGCAGGATTGTTCCGAGGGCCGAGGTGGACAGAACCGCGATAATAATGCTGACTCCTATTTTGACACTGGAGAAAAAATTCCATATTTTATCGATGATCGACTTCTTATATGTCTGTGAGCGGCGTGCAGAACCTTCATAGCGCATGTCCACCATGCTGCTTTCTTTCGCTTCTTCCGTCAGCGGACGTCCGCACTTTTCACAGAGGACGGTTCCGAATGGATTTTCATGTCCGCATTGGCATTTGATTTTGCTCATTAGGTACCCCGCTCCTTACTCAGGCTGAACGCTCTCCATGAGAGAAACAATTTCACTTTCGCTCATTTCCCGTGTAATAATTTGTTGAATGACGCCATTTTTATCGATGAGCATGGTAGTCGGAAGCGGAACAACATTGTAACTATTCCGGCTGACACTTTTGTTCTTATCGATCATGACAGGAAAGGTCAAGCCATACTGTTCGATGAATGTATTCACTTTGAATTCGGATTCGCCGATATTGACGGACAGGACTTGGACACCTTTGTCAGTGAACTCCTTGAAATGCTTCTCGATATACGGCATTTCCTTTTTACAAGGCGGGCACCATGTTCCCCAGAAGTTCAGGAAGACACCTTGTCCTTCGTAATCGGACAGCTTCACTTTTTCACCGTCCATATTGGTCAATTCGAAGTTTGGTGCATGATCACCGACGGCGAGTGCTTTGGTCTCCTTTTTCGAAGTCAAAGCAAAGACAATGGCCGCTGCCATGACTAGCAGGATGGCGCCCCGAATATACAGCCGCTTTTTCTTTTTATCCATTTTAGCCACTTCTCTACCCCCATACCGTATTCTCACGACAACCATATAGCACATACCATTATAACAAAGTTGTGTTTTTTAATTGGGGCCGTTCGTGAGCGTTTTGTGACAGTTGGCCGGTTATCAGCCGATCGTACCGGTTTCTGCTAGAACGCGCAGCTGTTTCACCTCATGAGGGGTCAGTTCTCTCGCTTCACCGGCATTGAGGCCGTATGTCGTCAAGTTGGCGAACGATTCACGGCGCAGTTTCACGACAGGACAGCCGATTGCGTCGAACATCCGGCGCACTTGCCGGTTGCGTCCTTCTGAAATCGTGATCTCAACAAGTGCTGTCTGTGCTTTCTTGTCCATTGAACGGAGTTTGACAAATGCAGGTGCTGTCATGCCGTCTTCGAGTTCGATGCCGCGTTCGAGCTTTTTCAGCGCTTCCCGCGTTGGGATACCTTTCACTTTCGCAATATATTGTTTCTTGATGCCGAATTTCGGGTGGGTCATCGTATAGGAGAAATCTCCGTCATTCGTCATGATGATAATGCCGGATGTATCATAATCCAGCCGTCCGACAGGGAAGATCCGCTGTTCTACCATGGGCATCAGGTCAAGTACCGTCTTGCGGCCTTTTTCGTCATGTACGGTCGAGATATAGCCCCTTGGCTTATACAGTAAATAGTAGACGAACGTTTCCTTCGTGATTTGGACGCCTTCCACTTCAATCCTGTCCGATGCGGTCACTTTCGTTCCGAGCTCCGTGACAACCTGTCCGTTCACTTTCACTTTACCGTCCGTGATCAGACCTTCCGCCTTCCTCCGGGATGCAACCCCCGCACGTGCCAGCACTTTTTGCAGTCTTTCCATTTCCGTCACCTCATTCTTCAGTCTAAAAAATTATGTCACATTTCCAGGCAAATGAAAAGAAGACCGACTGCAGCTGATCAAACAGCTGCCCGGTCAGTCGAGCTATTCCATCTTTTTTAACTTGACAGCAGCAGTGACGACCGGTTCCCGGTCAAGCAAGACGATCCATTGCCCGGTGTCTCCGGTGTCCGCATCTGTCGGAAGACGCATAATTGAAGATGTCTTCTTCCGTTCCTCTTTCGTCAGCAGCAGCTCGATCGGCTGCTTCAGTTCTGCTGTCACATCAGGCAGCACTGCATAGCTCCCCTTTTTAGCGATCCTTACGATGTCATGCGTTCGGAACGCGCTGTCGGCCAGCGTTTTGTGCACATTCCAATCATTGCCGTTGTTCAGCGTGACAACGATGACCCGCTTGCCGTTCTTTTCAAAGTATGTGGCAAGTGTCCGGCCAGCTGCCTTCGTGAAACCAGTCTTGCCTGCTACAGCATCTGTTTCACCGGCGACAAGACGATGTTTGTTTTGCCAGACGACCGGCTCATCCTGCCGGAAGGTATACTGCTCTGTCGAAGCGATTTTGCGGAATTCCTTGTTCTTCATCCCATAATACAGCATCATGGCCGTGTCATAAGCGGTCGACAAATGCGCCTCGTCATGGAGACCGGAAGGATTGGTGAAGTGGGTATTATCAAGCTCGTAAAGTTCAGCCTGCTCGTTCATGAGCTGTACGAATCCCTCAACTGATCCACCGGCATGCTCTGCGAGCGCCACTGCGGCGTCATTGCCAGAACGAAGCATGAGTCCGAACAGCAGATCTTCAGCCCGCACTTCACTTCCGGGTTCCAAGTAAATGGAAGACCCTTCTGCGGAAGCTGCCATCGGAGAGATGACAGTCTCTTCCTCTGTCACCCCTGATTCCAAATACGTCAGCGCCGTCCACATTTTCGTCAGACTTGCGATGGGCAGCTGTTCATGCGGATTATAGCCGTCGAGAAGCCGGCCGGTATCGGCATCGATCACCGCCCATGAAGAATTACTCGGGGCTGCCTTTCCTGGCTGACCAATCATGCTGACTAGCAGAACAATGAGCGTCATGCACACTACCGCTTTTTTCAAGCATCGCTGCCTCCTTCATCATCTTGTGCTTCAAGCATATCTTGGAACTTTGTCAAGAAGAGGTCCGTATCTTCTTCTTCTTCGTTTTCCAACAGCAATGGCGGCAGATCTTCCAGCGAATTCAGCCCAAACCGGTCGAGGAAATACGGAGTTGTCGCATAGAGGATCGGACGGCCGCTCGCTTCCAGTCTGCCCTTTTCGGTGATAAACCCTTTGGACGCGAGAGTCTGGATCGCCCGCTCCGATTTTACTCCGCGGATCTCGTCCACTTCCACCCGGGTCACCGGCTGTTTGTAGGCGATAATCGCAAGCACTTCCAATGCAGCCTGTGTCATCAGCTTAGCCGGCGGATTCTCAAATAACCGTTTCATGTCTTCCGCGAACTCGGCTTTTGTGACGAGCTGGTAGCCTCCGCCGTACTGGCGGATGGTGATGCCGCTGTCTTCCCTGTTTTCATACGCATCCAGGAGGCCTGCGAGCGCTTCGGTAACTTCCCCTTCCGTGCAGACCGAGAGAGCCGCCAGCTGCTTGAGCGTCAGCCCTTCCTCTCCTGCCACGAACAAAAAACTTTCCAAAACTGCTGCCAGCCGTTTACTGTTATTCATCCTTCTGTTCCTCCAATAGCTAGCGAAATAAGCAGCCGGTCGAAATTGCCTTGCTGGCTGACAACAACGTCCCGGCGTTTCATAAGTTCCAATATCGACAGGAAAGTCACGACAAGTCCGCCGGTATCCCCTTCTTCGAATAATTCGTCGAACACGCAACGGCCGCCTTTACGGACGATCGTGCCCATGATCTCATCCATCTTTTCCCCGACAGACCGTTCGTTGTTTGTTATACTGGCTGACAGAGGGGCCTTGAGCCGCCGCCTGTGCAGCATTCTCTGGAAGGCGCTGACCAGGTCGAAAACAGTTAGCTCTTCAGCAGGATCCGCCGGCGGGATACTGCCGTACGCCTCCATATCGGACGGCTGTTTCGTAAAGTGGACAGCGCGTTCTTCTGCCGACTCTTTCAGTTGGACAGCTGCCTCTTTGTATTGCTTGTATTCGAGGATGCGTGCGATGAGTTCTTCCCGTGGATCATCCTCCGGTTCGAAGTCCGCACTGTCTTCGTCGAATATTTCCCCTTCGTGCACAGGAAGGAGCATTTTGCTTTTGATCTCGATCAGTGTAGCGGCAAGCACGAGGTATTCGCTGAGTTCGTCAAGTTCGAGGACCCGCATCGCATGCAAGTGTTCTATGTATTGGTTTGTCAGCTCGGCCATCGGAATGTCATAGATATCGATCTCCAGCCGGTTGATGAGGTGGAGCAGCAGATCGAGCGGACCTTCAAAAGCTTCCAGTTTTACATTGTATGACATCATTTCACCTTCTCTGCTTTTTGCAGACGGATTATTTAATAAAGGAGAATTGCATGCACCCTTACCATCATCCGCTATTTGTTCAGTTTTTAGTCTATTTTAATACGAACCAGGATTACTTTGAAGGACATGAAGTGCTGGAGGACTATTGGAAGTCAGTTTCAGCCCAGACGAAACTTCATCCGCTTACCGCGTTCATCCTCCTGACGACCGGCATGTATCATTGGCGGAGGGGGAACTTCGAGGGAAGTTCAAGGACGCTGCAAAAAGCGCAGCAGCGGTTCGCGGACGCTATCCCGCTCTTTCCGGACTATACGGAAGAGATCGATTTTGAAGGACTTCTCCTGGACATCGAACGCGCTGTCCTCAGCAACCGTGACCGTCAGCCATTCAAGCCATTCACAATCCGGGTGCCCTCTTTGTCCCTTTTTGAAAAGACGCAGGCTGCAGCACTCACGCTCCCCCTATTGCCGGCAGGCAGCGATCCTGTTGTCCATAAACATATGCTGCGGGACCGGACGGATATTCTGAAAATAAGGGACGAAAAGAAGAAGAGCGGACGCTAGCGTTCCGCTCTTGCTTCTTCAAGGATGCATTTGCTCACAAATGCGTCGGTATATTCAGTACCGGACGCAGCTTTGTCCGGATATTCTTCTTGGAGTTTTGCAACGACTTCCTTTCCGATCCCCTCTCCGCGGAAAGAAGGATTCAAGGACAGGTGATGGACGGTAAGAGTTTCTTCTTCAAGTTCAGCGCCAATGATGCCGATCAGGTCTTCCTGTTCTTTTACGACAAACAGTTCCCAGTTCTCTTCTGTTTCGTAGCGGCTGAGAATTTCCTGCAGCTGCTTGACGGAATAATCTCCGGGAATATAGGATAGGAACCCCATCGCTATTTTCTGGTATGTTTTTTTGTATCGTACAAGTTTCATGGGTACCCCTTCTCTTTTTCAACATTGCCTATTGCTGATTTTACCGGAAACGCCGTGTTTTTTCAACCGGCGTCTTTAGCGGGGGTCGATCACCGGCATGACAAAATACCAGTAGAGTGCGCCCCACGTGAGTGCCGCAACGACGATAACGGCGAATAATATCAGGTTCCTCTTCTTCATGCCTGCTCTTTCCTCACCTTCTGCTTCAGGGAAAGATCGAGCCGGGTCAAGTCTTCATAGGTTTCGCGGCGGATGACCGGACAATGCTGGCCCTTCTCTGCAAATACGACCGCCGGGCGGGGCAGCCTGTTGTAATTGCTGGCCATCGCGTACGTATACGCTCCCGTGCAGAAGACCGCGAGTATATCGCCTTCGTGCATATGGGGCAGGCGGGCATCCGTTATCAGTTTGTCGCCTGATTCGCAGCATTTCCCCGCAATTGTCAGTTCCGTGTCATGCGCCGCATCCATCCTGCCAGCCGCCGCCGCTGTATAGTCCGCATTGTAGAGGGCCGGACGGATATTGTCCGACATCCCTCCGTCCACTGCGAGGTACGTCCGGATACCCGGTACGACCTTTTCACTTCCCGCCGTGTAGAGCGTGGTGCCTGCATCACCAACGAGTGAGCGGCCGGGTTCGATCCAAATCTCAGGCATCGGATAGTTCCATTCCGCAGAGAGGGCGAGCACAGCTTCCGTCATATTTTCCACATACACAGCAGGCTCAAGCGGCTTGTCGGCTTCCGTATACCGGATCCCGAATCCGCCGCCGAGATTAAGCACCGTGCAGACGAATCCCGTATCCGCACGCCAGTGCTCCATTTTTTCCATCAGAGCTTGTGCGGCATGGGTGAAAGCATCCGTTTCAAAGATCTGGGAACCGATGTGGCAGTGCAGGCCGAGCAGTTCGACATACGGCATGTCCAGTACGGTACGGAACGCTTCATCCGCCTGACCGTTTTTCAAGTCGAATCCGAATTTGGAGTCTTCCTGACCCGTGGTGATGAAATCATGGGTATGCGCTTCGATTCCCGGCGTGACCCGCAGCAGGATGCGCATCGGCTGCTTCCGGGAAGCGGCCAGTTCACGGATCATCCCGAGTTCCAGGAAGTTATCGGCAACGATGCAGCCGATCCTTTCGTCGAACGCATAATTCAGCTCCATGTAGCTTTTGTTATTGCCGTGGAAATGGATGCGGTCCCGCGGGAAATCCGCTTGGACAGCTGTATGCAGTTCCCCGCCCGACACGACGTCGAGCGACAGGCCTTCTTCTGCCGCCAGCTCATACATGGCGATCGAAGAGAAGGCTTTGCTCGCATAGGCTACCTGGGCACGGACCCCCATCCTGCTGAACGTTTCGCGGAAACCGGCTGCCCGGTTCCTGATCAGCTCTGTATCGTAAACGATGAGCGGTGTTCCGTAAATATGTGCCAGATCGACAGAATCCACGCCTCCGATTTCAAGATGCCCTTTGCTGTTCACTGTTTGCGTACCATATAACTCCATCTGAATCCCCCACTCTCGATTATGCAGGCTGTCCTGCTTTTCCGCTGTTCAGGAAAAGCGTCATCTATGGACAAATCTAACATAACTCCAGGCGGCAGGCAATGGCTTACGGAATCCGGCTGCGATCCGGCGAGTGGGTGATATACGGTCTCGGCATATCTTCCGTCATCGGCAGCCGGAGGAGAACCCGCATCATCGCTTTCGGGAAAAACGGCAGTGCCGGCCACAAGTAAGGGACGTTCAGCGGCTTCATAGCACTTAAATAGTAGAACAGGACCGCCAGCATAACGAAGAAACCGGGTGCACCTGCAATGGCCGCAGCGATTAAAAGGGCAATCCTGAACAATTTGGTCGTGATGCTCAGTTCATAGGACGGAATCGCAAATGTCAGTATGGCACTCACAGCGACGTAGAGGACGACTTCCCCGGTGAACAGTCCGACGTCGATCGCCACTTGCCCGATCACGATGGCAGCGACCAGGCCCATCGCTGTCGTCATCGGTGTCGGGGTGTGGATCGCCGCCATCCTCAGTATCTCGATACCGAGATCAGCGAGGAGCAGCTGGACGAACAGCGGGACGGCACCGGGATCGTCGGGCCCGATATAGTGAAGGAATTGCGGAATGTACTGTGTTCTGGTCGCAAGCAAATACCAGAACGGCAGCAGCAGGAGACTGAAGAGCGCGCCTGTCAGGCGGAGCCACCGCACGAACGTGCCGATGAACGGAGCCTGGCGGTATTCTTCTGCATGCTGCAAATGATCGAACAGCGTAGTCGGCACGAGGATAGCGGATGGAGAGGTGTCCACGATGAGTGCGATATGACCTTCCAGCAAATGGGCGGCGCAAATATCCGGACGTTCCGTATACCGCACGAAAGGCATCGGATTGAACCGCTGCTTGAACAGGAATTCCTCCAGCGACTTGTCGGTCATCGTCAGTCCGTCCGTCTGGATTTCGTCCAGGCGTTTCCGCAGACCGTCCAGCATCTGTTCATTGGCCGCACCTTGCATGTAGGCGATCGCCACGTCTGTCTTTCCAATGACGGATACTTGATGCATTTCAAAACGCAGCTTTTCGGTGCGCAGCCGCCTGCGGATGAGCGTCGTATTCTGCAAGATGTTCTCTGTGAAGCCGTCACGCGAACCGCGGATCACTTTCTCATTATCCGGCTCTTCCGGCTGCCTGCCGGGATAATTCCGTACATCGATCGTAATAGTGAACCCTTCCTCAGTTATGAAAGAGGCAAGGCCGCTCAGAAGCGATGTCAGCAGCTCATCACGGCCTTTCGGCTGTTCGACAGAGTGGTAGGGAAAGTAGGAGAACAACTTCTCACCTGAATAGTGAGAAGTTGTTTTCCCCCTTTCCTCTTCCTGCATTTCAGTCAGCAGTGATGTGATCGTCTGCCCATCGACCAGCCCGTTGATATACAGCAGGAGCACCGGCTGCTCGTACAGATGCAGCTCCCTGGCAACCGCATCGTACGTTTCCCCGGTACCGAACTTATCAACAAACCACGCTTCCGCTTCGTTTTTTGTGGCAAATAGTGGGTTCATATTCTAATCAGCCCTCGCTTTTTCTACCGTTTCCTCCGGTGTGGCGCCCATCCAGGTTTTCAGCTGGGCCAGGATCTTCTTCTCGAGCCGGGAAACCTGTACTTGGGAGATCCCGATCCGTTCCGCAATGTCGCTTTGTGTGCAGTCCAGGTAATACCGCATGTAGATGATCGTCTGATCCCTCTTATTCAGCCGCGAAATTACGTCCCGCAGCGGGATATGATCGAAAAGCCTTGCAGACCGGTCATCTCTCAGCTGATCCATGAGTGTCAGACTGTCCCCCTCACTGTCGTACAGCTGCTCGTGAAGCGAAGCAGGGTCCCGGAGGGCATCCGATGCAAGGATGATGTCATCGACCGCCACATCCAACTCAGCGGCAAGTTCCGTGATGGATGGAGATGTGCCGTATTTTTTTACATAACTGTCTGTCGCATGACGGATCTTGAAACTCAGTTCGCGGATCGATCTGCTCACTTTTACCATTCCATCATCCCGCAGGAAACGCTGGATCTCCCCGACGATCATTGGAACAGCATAGGTCGAAAACTTGACATCATAGGACAAATCGAATTTGTCGATCGATTTCATGAGGCCGATGCAGCCGATCTGGAAAAGATCTTCCAAGTCTGCTCCCCGCGAAGCGAACCGCTGGACAATCGACCAGACGAGACGCGTGTTGCCTTCGATCATCCGGCGGCGGGATTCCTTATCGCCCGTTTGGGACTGCTGAATCAGCATTCTCATTTCCTCTTGGGATAGAAGTGCTTCCGTTTTTTCAACAGACATCTTCATCGGTCACCTCATTCTGCTTTTTTCCGTGACCGGAGCAAATGTTTTTTCGAAACGGACGACTGTCCCCTGACCGATCGCAGATTCGACTGACAGGGAATCTGCGAAGCTTTCCATGATCGTGAAGCCCATCCCTGACCGTTCCAGCAGCGGTTTTGTCGTGAACATCGGCTCCATGGCCTGATCCACGTCAAAGATTCCGTTGCCGTCATCCCGCACGGTCATTGTCACTTTGCTGTCTTCGATCTTGGCGTGTATGGTCACTTCCCGGCTCCCGTCACAATCGTAGCCGTGAATAATAGCATTTGTGACCGCTTCCGACACGATCGTCTTGAATTCGGACAGTTCCTCAAGCGTCGGATCAAGCGGTGTGATGAAGCACGTCATTGTCATCCTCGCGAGCGCTTCGTTTTCCTCATGTGCGGCAAATGACAATGTCATCTCATTGTTCATGGTAAACCCCTCCGATTTCCCCTATCGCATTTTCTATGCTGCCGCGCCTGACGACCGATCCCAGACCAGAGAATTGAAATATTTTTTCCATCGTCGGCGATGGGTTCAAAATCAGTGTTTCCCCCTGCTGCGGAGCCAGATCCCTCATCCTTCCGAGGACAAGCCCAATTCCGGAACTGTCCATGAAACTGAGATGGGTGAGGTCCCAAATGATAGCATGTGCGGTGCCGCCGAAGATTTCTGACGAGATCTGTGTACGGATCCGGTTCGCTTCATGATTCCCCAATTCTCCGCGCAGCGTTACGACGATGATTCCTTCTGGTGTAATTGACAATTGTGTCACATCTACCGCCTCCTTCCCGCCCTCTATTCAACGGCGTTCCGGCGTATTCCTCCTTCGTGACACAACTAGTCAAAACTAGTGTCTGGGCTGCAAATTACGACAGCCGCCTCTCCCGTCAGTGTGGACAGCTTCAGACAAAATTAGACAGCGCGCGGGAAAATTAAAAACACCCTTCACGCCGATGCGTGAAGGGTGCTTGGTCTTAAGCTTCTGTTCAACTGGTCCTGTCGATCACCTTGTAGATGAGCGGCGGACGTTCTTTCGGCTGCCGGGAAATATGGATATGCTTACAGAGCATCGTTTCCGTTTTCTGTGTATCCTCTGAATTGGCGTGGATGACAGCGATCGGCTCGCCGGCTTCAACGTAATCACCGATCTTTTTCTTCAGAACGATTCCGACGGCCAGGTCGATATCGTCCTCTTTCGTTGCACGTCCTGCCCCGAGGAGCATGGCGGCTACGCCGATTTCATCCGCTTCCATCTTGGAGACATAGCCGGTTGTCGTCGACTTCACTTCCCGGATGACCGGAGCCTTCGGCAGCAGATCGGGATTCCTGACAATCTCCGGATTTCCACCCTGGGCGTCAAGGAACTTGGCGAATAATTTGAGTGCCGTCCCGTTGTCGATCACTTCCCGGAGCATGCGGCGCGCTTCCTCGGTGTCATTTGTCTTCCCGCCTGCGATGAGCATTTTACTGCCGAGCACGAGGCACAGCTCCGTGAGATCTTCCGGTCCGCGGCCTTGGAGCGTCTCGATCGCTTCCTTCACTTCGAGCGCATTGCCGATCGCGAATCCGAGCGGCTGGCTCATGTCCGAGATGACTGCAATCGTGTGACGGCCGACTTCGCTCCCGATCCCGACCATCGCTTCAGCAAGCACTTCCGCCTGTTCAGGGGTCTTCATGAACGCCCCGTCCCCTGTTTTCACGTCCAGGACGATTGCATCAGCCCCCGCTGCGATCTTTTTGCTCATGATCGAACTGGCAATGAGCGGGATGCTGTCCACGGTCGCCGTGACGTCACGCAGCGCATACAGTTTTTTATCTGCCGGCGTCAGGTTGCCGCTCTGTCCGATGACCGCCAGTTTCAGATCATTCACCTGGCGGACGAACTGTTCTTCCGTGATCTCGACGTGGAAGCCTTCGATCGATTCCAGCTTATCGAGCGTGCCTCCGGTATGCCCAAGCCCTCTTCCGCTCATTTTAGCGACAGGGACACCGCATGCCGCGACGAGCGGTGCCAATATAAGCGTCGTCGTATCGCCAACGCCCCCTGTCGAGTGTTTGTCCACCTTGACGCCTTCGATGGCGGAGAGGTCGATCTGATCACCGGATTCTACCATCGCCATCGTGAGGGCGCCCTGCTCTTCAGACTCCATTCCGGAGAAATACGTCGCCATCAGGAAGGCGCTCGCCTGGTAATCTTGGATGGAGCCGTTTGTGTAGCCATCAACGAAGAAACGGATTTCGTCGTCTGTCAGCGTCTCCCCGTCTCTTTTCCTCTGGATAATATCGACCATTCGCATATCGATCACCTTGCCTTTTCCAATAATACCGGCAGGAAGCTCTCCCCGAAGGCCGGTGCTTTCACGCGGAAGTTTTCTGCGACTGTCGCGCCGATATCCGCAAACGTCTTACGCAGCGGCAGCGACCCGCCGCTTATGAACCGCGGTGAATAGACAAGCAGCGGAACGAATTCCCGTGTGTGATCCGTCCCTGCGTGGATTGGATCATTGCCATGATCCGCGGTGATGATCAGCAAATCATCAGACTGCAGACGTTCCACGATTTCCGGCATGCGGGCATCAAATTCCTGCAGTGCGTTCCCATATCCACCGGGATCCCGGCGATGGCCGAACAGGGCATCAAAGTCTACTAAATTCGTAAAACTGAGACCCGTGAAGTCAGACTCCATTTCTGTCAGCAGCTTGTCGACGCCGTCCATATTGCTTTTCGTGCGGACGGCTTTTGTCACACCTTCGTTATTGAAGATATCTGAGATTTTCCCAACGGCCACGACATCGAGTCCGCCGTCCTGGAGAGCGTTCATGACGGTCGGTTCGAACGGCTTCAGTGCATAGTCATGCCGGTTGGACGTCCGGACGAAGCTGCCTGGTTCCCCGACAAACGGGCGCGCGATCACGCGGCCGACCAGAAACTCCGGCTGCAGGGTGAGCTCACGGGCAATTTCGCAGATTCTGTACTGTTCTTCGATCGGTATGATGTCTTCATGAGCTGCAATCTGCAGCACAGGATCCGCAGACGTGTAGACGATCAGCGCACCTGTTTCCATATGCTCTTTTCCGTACTCTTCGATGACCGCTGTCCCGCTTGCCGGCATATTGCAGATGACTTTCCGGCCTGTCCGCTGTTCGAGCTCATCGATCAACTGCTTCGGGAACCCGTCCGGATACACTTTGAACGGCTTGTCGATGTTAAGACCCATAATTTCCCAGTGCCCTGTCATCGTATCTTTTCCGACGGACGCTTCCTGCATCTTCCCGTAGAAACCGATCGGTTCACCGGCTGCCGGCACACCCGGGATTTCTTTGATGTTGGACAGGCCCATGCGCCCAAGATTCGGGAGCTGGAGTCCGTTTTCCATATGCTCGCCAATATGGCCGAGAGTGTCCGCCCCTACATCACCAAAGTCGGCGGCATCAGGTGCTTCGCCGATACCGACAGAGTCCAGTACGATCAGGTGAATTCGTTTAAATGGCTGTTTGCTCATGTTAATAACCTCCTGAATGATTGTTACGCTCTCGGATGAAACTGGCTGTATACATCTTTGAGCCGTGTCCTGCTGACGTGCGTGTAAATCTGGGTAGTGGATATGTCTGCATGCCCGAGCATCTCCTGGACTGCGCGCAGATCAGCGCCGTTCTCGACCAAGTGGGTGGCGAAGGAATGTCGAAGCATGTGCGGCGTCAGTTTCCGGCTCAAGCCCGCTCTCTCGGAAACGTCCTTCAGAAGGCTCCAGATGCTTTGCCGCGTCAGTCGGCCTCCCCGGCTGTTGACGAACAGGGCATCTGTGGCGGTACCGGAAACGAATTCCGGGCGGACGGCCTCCAGATAGCTTGTACACGCTTTCACAGCCGTGCTGCCGAGCGGAATGATCCGTTCCTTGCTGCCTTTGCCGAAAACCCTGGCAAACCCCATTGTGACATTCAAATCTTCCGTATCCATGCCTATCAGTTCACTTACCCTCATCCCGGTACCGTATAACAATTCCAGAATAGCAGTATCCCGCTTATTTTGCAGGGTGTCCGTACCAGCTGCCGTGATGACGCGGTCGATTTCCTTGACGGAGAGCACCCTAGGCAGTTTCTTTTCCAGTTTCGGGAGTTCGAGGTGGACGGTCGGATCGGTCTTCATCACCTGATCCCTCAGAAGGAACTGATGGAATGACCGGATCGACGAAATATGGCGGGAAAGTGTCCGGGCTGACTTCCCTTCTTCTTTCAGCCTGTGCAGATAGTCGAGGATCCTCTGCTGATCAATCCGTTCGGGTTCAGTATGATGACCCGCAAGCCAGCCGACATACGCCGTCAGATCCCGCCGGTAGGAAACGATCGTGTTATCCGCGAGCTGCCGTTCCACTTTCAAGTAATGCAAATAATCCTGCAGCGCAAAACGTAAGTCCGCCATTTCTGATCGGACACCCGGCAGAAGTCTGCCGGACGCCCTCCCTCCTTTTTTCGAGCGGAACAGTAAAAGAGGACAGCATGACGCCGCCCTCCCTCACTTTCCCTTTGTATCCCCCTCGGATTTGCATCGCCTGCAAATCCCATGGAAGGTGAGCCAATGATCTTTAACTGTGAACCCAAACCGCTTTTCGACGATTTTCTCCACATCTCCAAGGAGATCTTCCTGGATTTCATCGACTGTTCCGCATTCTATGCATATTAAATGGTGGTGGAAGCGTTCGGCTCCCTCCTGACGCAGATCATATCGCGCAACGCCGTCTCCAAAGTTGATTTTGTTGACTACTTTCAGTTCCGTCAGCAACTCAAGCGTTCTGTAAACTGTAGCCAGACCGATCTCCGGGGCTTTTTCTTTCACAAGAAGAAAGACATCTTCCGCACTGAGATGATCTGCTTCGTTTTCCAGAAGCACCATAACCGTAGCTTCTCGCTGAGGCGTCAATTTGTAGCTGGCCCCATGCAGTTGTTTTTTAATGCGTTCGATTCGGCTTTCCATAGGACGCCCCCCTCAAGAATGATTCTATTATAGCAAAACGCTATTCCTATTGACAATAGAAAGGGGGCTGTCCCGGCGGGGTCTCATCCGCCTACGAGCCGGAAGACAGCCTTGTCGGCGAGAAAGACGAGCAGACCTGCTGCAGCGAGGATCACAGGCAATCGGAGAGCCGCCGTTTTCTGCTTTGGCTGCCTGACGAAGAAGGGCGGCGATAATGTCCAGCAGCAGATGCAGACGAGAAAGGTTGAAAGCAGCTGGAACGGGAACCACCAGCTGGCATAGGCGAGCATCTTCATGCCATTCGCGAGAATATAAGCAGATGATAGACCGAACAGCACGCTCTTGAAGGCCCCGATGCTCATGACCAGCCACCTCGTCTTGCCGGACAAGGAGAGCCCGATCGCCAGGATGTAGAATGACAGGATCGCGAGCAGCTGATAGATGACCGGTGAACCGTCCGCTGCCACAGCCCGCGGATCATACAAGCGGACCAGCGCCGAGAAATCGGCTGCCGGAAGACTCCGAAAGAGCACGACGCCGCCGAGATAGCCGACAGCCAATACGACAAACAGCTGGATAAACGTCAAAGAACGTATCATATATTCTCCGCCTTCACATAGTTTTTATCAGTCTATGCTTGTCCGGAGGGAAATAGTAGATCAGTTTGCGAGCAGCTGTTTCGCGTACAGGACGGCAAACGCTGTTTTGGCGTCATAGATCCTGCCATCTTCCATCATGGCTTCCGTCTGTTTCAGTGTATATTCGTAAACGTCGATGAACTCGTCCTCATCCCCTTCCGCGGGGTTATCCACCCGTTGCAGCTCCTCGGCGAGATAGAGATGGATGATTTCGTCTGCAAAGCCGGGCGATGTCGCGAACGACTGGATATAACGGAGGTTGCCGGCACGGTAGCCCGTCTCCTCTTCCAGTTCACGTGCAGCAGTCTGCTCCGGGTCTTCGCCCGGATCGATCTTGCCTGCCGGGATCTCGATGATCGTCCGCTCCAGCGCTTTCCGGAACTGTTCGACGAGCACCAGTTTGCCTTGGTCCGTCAGCGCGATGACAGCAACTGCACCCGGGTGCCTGATAAGTTCCCGGGAGGAGCGTTTGCCATTCGGCAGCTCCACTTCGTCCACACGCAGCTCGATGACACGCCCTTCATAGATCGTCTTGCTGGCAGTCGTCTTCTCTTCAAATTTCGCCATAAGCTTCCCTGCTTTCTTTCTTGTTTGGACCAGTATACCATGAGACCTATGGAGGTGTTTGCATGAAGAAAAGAGAAATCGGCAGCAGCGGACTTATGGTGTCCGAACTGGGCCTCGGCTGCATGTCCCTTCCGGATGATCAGGCACAGGCCGACCGTATTATCGCTGCAGCGGTCGACGCCGGCGTCAACCTTATCGATACCGCCGATCTGTATGGCGGCGGGGCAAACGAAGAGCTGGTCGGCCGCGCACTGAAAGGACGGCGGCATGACGTCATCCTCGCAACGAAGGCCGGCAACCGGATGCATGCGGACGGCCGGACATGGTTCTGGGATCCATCCAAGGAGCACATCATGGAAGCGGTGAAGGCGAGCCTGAAACGTCTCGGGACCGACTATATCGATCTGTATCAGCTGCACGGCGGAACGATCGAAGATAATGCCGATGAGACGATCGAAGCGTTCGAACGGCTGAAAAAGGAAGGGATCATCCGGCATTACGGTCTTTCATCGATCAGACCGAACGTAATTGATCGTTTCCTCTCCGACAGCAGCGCGGTTTCCGTCATGATGCAGTATAGTATGCTCGACCGCCGTCCGGAAGAATGGTTCGATCTGATCACAGGTCATAGCGCATCTGTCATCGCACGCGGGCCGCTCGCGAAAGGGCTGCTGACGGCGGAAGGGCCGGAACGTGTGCGGACAGTCGATTCGTTTGCAGAGTATGGACAGCCTGAGCTGACAGATCTGATCCGCCATCTCGATCAGAAAAGTACCAGCCTGCACGCGGCAGCGATCCATTTCTGTCTGTCCTCGAACGCCGTCGCTTCAGTACTGACAGGAGCCCGGACCCTGGAACAGCTGGACAACTCCATCCGCGCATATGAGACTGCAATCCCGCAGGAGGAACTGCAGCAGCTCACTGAACTGCTTGCTCGTCATTCGTACGCGGAACATCGGATATAATAGACGAAAAGAAAGAGAGCGGAGGATCTGGTTCATCCTCCGCTCTCTTTTTTCATGCTTCCTGTTCAGTCAACACGACCGCTTTCTTGCGTTTCCGCTTCGGCAGCATATTGAAAATGATATTCAATGAAATGGCTGTTACGCTTCCTGCAACAATTCCGTTGCTCGTCAGAAGCTGGAGTCCTTGCGGCAGTTTCGCGAACAGCTCCGGAACGACAGAGACACCGAGGCCGATGCCGACGGAACATGCGATGATCATGGCGTTATCCTGTGAGCCGACAACGACTGTACTGAGCATTTTGATGCCCTGTGAAATGACCATGCCGAACATTGCCACCATTGCCCCGCCAAGGACCGCATTCGGAATGACAATAGCGAGTGCAGCGACTTTCGGCAGGAAACCGAGACTGATCAGCATGCCGGCCGTAATGACGAGCACTTTCCTGGATTTGACTCCGGACATCTGGACGAGTCCGACGTTCTGAGAGAATGTCGTATACGGGAAAGCATTGAAGATTCCTCCGATAACGGACGCCAGACCTTCTGACCGGTATCCTTTCGCCAAGTTCTTCTGCTCTATTTTCTCGTCACAAATGTCGCCGAGCGCGAAGTAGACACCCGTCGACTCGACGAGCGACACCATCGCCACGATGGTCATCGTCAGGATTGGCTGCCAGTGGAACGACGGCATGGCGATGAAGAACGGCTTCGTCAGGTGGAAGTACGATGCTTCCTGGATAGGGGTGAAGTCGACAACCCCCATGAAGATCGCTGCGACCGTCCCTGCTGCCATTCCGATCAGGATGGCGATCGCCCGCAGGAAACCGGTCGAGAACCGGTAGACGAGCACGATGAACGCAAGTGTCCCGAACGACAGCAGGATGTTATGCAGCGATCCGAAATCCGATGCCCCCTGTCCGCCGCCCATGTTGTTGATCGCGACGGGGATGAGTGTGATCCCAATGATCGTCACGACCGAACCGGTGACGACCGGCGGGAAGAACTTCACCAGCTTCCCGAAGAATCCGCTGATGATGACGATGATCACTCCGGACGCAATGACGGATCCGTAGATGGCGGAAAGGCCGAATGAGCTGCCGATTGCGATCATCGGACTGACCGCAGTGAACGTACACCCGAGGACGACCGGCAGACCGATGCCGAAGTATTTGTTTGTCATGATCTGCAGCAGTGTCGCAATCCCGCACATCATAATATCGACCGAAACAAGATACGTCAGCTGAGTGGGAGTCAGGCCGATTGCGCCGCCCACGATGAGCGGAACGAGAACGGCCCCTGCATACATCGCAAGTAAATGCTGGATCCCGAGCAGTGTCGTCTTCATTGTCCGACCGCCTCCTTGAATGTCACTTGACCGTCTTCAAGAGATTCGACAATGGCGAGTGATTCAACATGCAGTCCTTTTTCACGGAGCATGGCACCGCCCGGCTGGAAGCCTTTTTCTATGACGATGCCGACGCCGGCAACGGAAGCACCCGCCTGTTCCGTAATCTCTAGGAGTCCGAGCACGGCCTGTCCGTTCGCCAGGAAATCGTCGATGATAAGCAATGTGTCATCGCTGTTCAAGAATGATTGGGAAACAGAGATTTCGTTCGACTCCTGCTTTGTATACGAATAGACCGAAGCACTGTATAAGTTGCTGTTTTGCGTCAAGGATTTCCGCTTTCTGGCAAAGACCACAGGAACGCCGAGCCGCAGACCGGCCATTACAGACGGTGCAATGCCGGAAGATTCCAAGGTGAGAATTTTCGTAATTCCTGCATTTCGGAATTTCTCTGCGAATTCATCACCGATCGCCTGCATGAGTTCCGGATCGATTTGGTGATTCAGAAACGAATCGACTTTCAGTACATTGCCCGGGAGTACATTGCCCACTTCCAAAATCTTATTTTTCAGCAATTCCATTCGATTTCCTCCTCAATGATAGGGCGGGCATGCAAAAAAGCCGCATGACCCGCGCATCCAATCATATCTATGAATGGAGCAAGGATCATCACGGCTTGAACGTCACCAGATGGAACGAAACAGAAACCTGCAGTCGTTCGACAGGCTGTTTCGCTTCCGTTGCTCTCATAGTCGGTTCGTTTACGGCGGACCGGTAGAAACTTGCGGGCCATATTCCCGCTATTATATGAGTGAATGTATTCGATTTTGACTTTAGTATAGCATGCCGGAACGGAATTACAAGCCTTCAGGGAGAATTAAAAAATGTAACCGTTTTCCTTCAGTGTGCATGGATGGCGCTGTCCGGTGCATAAGGTGCCATGTCCAGATCCGTCTCTTCCCCAGTGCACATCTGGGCGATCAGCTTCCCGATGAACGGACCTGCCGTCAGTCCCGAGGCACCGAGGCCGTTGATGATGTACATGCCGGGACGGCCGGATACTTCTCCGGCTATCGGCAGAAAGCCCGGTGTGAACGGCCGGACCCCCGTCCGTGCTCCGATCCATTCAGCTTGTCCGAGTCCAGGGGCGACATCGAGCGCCTTATCGAGCACTTCCCGTATGCCGCCAGCGCTTATCGACGGATTGAAAACATCGTCGTCTTCATGCGTCGCCCCCGCAGCGATCCTCCCGTCATCGAACGACAGCAAGTACTGGTCGCCGGGCGGTATGATGACCGGCCAGTGCGGTGCCTGCTCTTCGTGCGGATCCAAATGGACGATCTGCGCTTTCTGCCCTCGTACAGCGAGCTTCAGGCCGAGACACCGGAAATCGGGCGGCCATGCGCCCGTCGCCCAGATCAGGCGGTCTGCAGGATACTTCCGGCCATCCGCCTGCACGCCCAGAGACCCGCTGGTGTCCTCGACGGGCACCGCGTCGCCTTCAACAAAAACAGCTCCGTGTAACTCAGCTGCCCGTCTCAGTGACTGCAGCAGCTTCCTTCCATCGACTCGGGCGGCGCCTGATACATACAGTCCTGCATAGCCGGCAGCAGCAGGCGGATAGATGCGCCCGATTTGTTCCGTATTTAATTTTTCGATTTCACCAATCTCCGGCGCATCCTCTCTTCTGGAAAGTGCACGCTCATATGCCTTTTCCCGTTTGTCTTCGTCTTTGTACAGTTGAAGAGCACCGACCTGCCGGTAACCCGTTTCCCTTTCGCCGAGTTGTTCAAGTTCGCCGATCAGACCGCTGTAATGCTTTGCTCCAAGGCGGACGAGACGGTACCAGTCCTGATTGCGTCTCTGTGACAGCCAGGGACAGATGATTCCGGCTGCTGCATCCGTCGCCCTGCCTATGTCGGCCCGGTCGATCACTGTTACGGCGCATCCCCTCTTTGCCAGTTCATAGGCCGCTGAACACCCGGCTATTCCCGCACCTGCGATTACGATATGCTGCATGCTGATTCACTCCTTTTTCCACCATTTAGTGTACACTTGCTAAGTAGATTGCTCAATCCAGGCGCATGAAAACGATTTCAAACTTGTAACAGAACTAAAATACGGACTATTCTTTCTTTTTAGAAAGAATAGGCGTATTATGGCAGTATTCGATATATCGACAGCCATCACTTATAAAGGGGACATGAGAAATGACGACACCTAAGATCACTGTAACAAAGACTGAATCCCGGAAAGAAAAACCCCAAGATGAAACGCTCGCGTTCGGACGGACATTTACGGACCATATGTTCATCGCGGACTATGTAAAGGGAGAAGGCTGGCAGAATCACCGTATCGTACCGTACGCGCCGATTTCGCTGGATCCCGCTTCAATTGTCTTCCACTATGGCCAGACCGTCTTCGAAGGCATGAAAGCCTATCGGGCCGATGATGACTCCATACGGCTGTTCCGCCCTCAAGAGAACTTCAGACGTCTGAACAGGTCCCTCGACCGACTGTGCATGCCGGAAGTCGATGAGGACCGAGCGCTCACAGGCCTGCTGGAATTACTGAAAGTGGAAGAGGAATGGGTCCCCCGCCTGGAAGGCACATCCCTGTATATCCGCCCGTTCGTCATTGCGACGGAAGCGTTTCTCGGAGTTGCTCCTGCTGCCACCTATCAGTTCTACATCATTTTGTCACCAGTCGGTTCCTATTATGAAGAAGGAATCCACCCGGTGAGAATCTTAGTGGAGAATGAATTCGTGCGGGCTGTCAAAGGGGGAACCGGAGGCGCAAAGACTGCCGGCAACTATGCAGCCGCCCTGAAAGCGCAGGAGACTGCAAGTGCAAAAGGATATTCCCAAGTCATGTGGCTCGATGGGGTGCAGCATAAGTACGTCGAGGAAGTCGGCAGCATGAATATTTTCTTCAAGATCGACGGTGAGATCATCACGCCGGCCATCAACGGCAGCATTCTCGAAGGGATCACCCGCAAGTCGATCATCGAACTGCTTGCCCATTGGGGAACGCCTGTGACGGAGCGGCAGATTTCGATGGAGGAAGTGGCAGAAAGTTTTGCGGCAGGCAAACTGGAAGAAGTGTTCGGAACAGGAACAGCGGCCGTTATTTCGCCAGTGGGCGAACTGAACTGGAACGGAACGATCATGGAAGTCAATGGCGGCAAGACCGGTCCCCTTTCAGAGAAGTTATATGACACGCTGACCCGCATCCAGATGGGAGACATCGAGGATCCGCTCGGTTGGGTGACGAATCTGTCTGCACCTCTTGAAATAACCGGATAACGAAATGCCCGGCCCCCAATTCAGGGGCCGGGCATTCTCTTTGTTCAGTGTGCATCAGGGAAGATCCGTCTCAATGCATCGCCGATTTCGTCAAATAAACCTTCTGCAGGTTCTCCGCCCTGCAATTTCGCATGGTAGTCGTCAATTTGTTTTGCGAAGTCAGGATTCGTCGACACGTAGACTTTGTCGGTGTCGGCTAATGCTTCTTTGGCCTTGTCAGCAATTTTTTCATCGATGTCTTGCGACGCGGTCGTACCTTCTTTCAATGTCGCACCTACATACACACTGTCATTCATCTTGAGAACGCTGGCGTGGTCAACTCCGTCAACCGTTTTCACAGCATCGGCCACCTCGTCGGCATTTTCGACACGGTTCCCGCCCGTGCCGGTTTCAGTACCTGTCCCTTGTCCGTCTGCCGTACCGGCATTGCCGCCGTTATCCATTCCGCTCGTCGTGTCGCTGCCGTCTGTTGTCCCCTTGTCCGCGGTTCCGTTCTCCGTTGTTCCGCTTCCAGTTGTCTGACCGGCGTTATTGTTATCCTTCTTTCCGCAGGCTGCGAGCGAAGCGATCAGCAGGCAGGCAGCCAGGAGCATCCAAATTCTCTTCATCTTTTCTCCTCCATCCTGTTTACTGACCAGTATGGACAAGAGGTGAGGGAATTATGTGCCGGCTTTACAATTCTGTATGGATCACTCGGATCGTATGGCGCTCCACTTCCCGCCAATCGATATCGAAACCGGTGCCCGGGCTGTCCGGAACCGTAATCTCGCCGTGGTTGACCGTTACTTCAGGAACGATGATGTCATGGTGCCAATAATTCGCTGATCCGGCGGTATCTCCCGGCAGTGTGAAATTCGGCAGGGATGTGAGTGCAATGTTGTGGGCGCGTCCGACCCCTGCTTCGAGCATACCGCCGCACCAGACGGGAATCCCGGCCGCCTGGCAGACGTCATGGATCTCTTTCGCTTCTGTCAGCCCTCCAACCCGGCCAATTTTGACATTGACGACACGGCAGCTGCCGAGCCCGATCGCCTTCCGCGCATCTTCGGCAGACAGGATGCTTTCATCGAGACAGATTGGTGTCTTCAATTCACTCTGCAGTACGGCGTGATCGATGATGTCATCCGTTCCGAGCGGCTGTTCGATCATCAGAAGTCCGAATCGATCGAACTCTTTCAGCAGCTCCAGGTCATCCAGGGAGTAGGCGGAATTGGCATCCGCCATAAGCGGGATATCCGGAAACGCTTCCCGGATTTCCGACAGCAGACCGATGTCCCGGCCAGGCTTCACTTTCACTTTGATGCGCTGATAGCCAGCGGCGAGACTGTCGGCAATCCGTTCATTGAGCGCAGCAGCTGACGGCTGGAGGCCGATACTGATTCCTGTGCCGATCGTCTGTTTTGTTCCACCGAGTGCTGATGCCAATGAAATACCTTCGCGTCTTGCAAAGCAGTCCCAGACAGCGCACTCAACTGCCGCTTTTGCCATATTGTTTTTCCGTACAGGTCTGAAGAGTTCGCGGATTTCGTCAGGGTGGGAAATCCGTTTCCCTTTCAGCAGAGGGATGAGGAACTCGTGCATAATGTGGATCGACGTCTGCGTCGTCTCTTCTGTATAGAAAGGTGCCGGAAAGGCCACCCCTTCACCATATCCCCGGTTACCCTGTTCATCTGTCACTTCGACAATCGTGAAGTGTCTCGTCTGCATTGAGCCGAAACTAGTGGCAAATGGCTGTTTCATCGTCATTTCAAGCTCCCGGACCGTCACACTGCGAATTTCCATCCGTTCGTTCATCTCCTTCAAAAACACCGCACGGGAAGAGTGCGGTGTTCGTCCTTCTTATTTGCCGGCAGGCCAGTCGTACTCGTCCAGCAGTTCTGCGAAACTTTTGTTCGCTTCACGTTCTTTCCGTTCACGGGTCGCCTGCTGCTTCCGCTGCTCTTCCGCTTGTGCTGCTTCCTCGGTCAGTTCCGATTTGGCTGCTTTCAGCTTGGCGAGGACGCTGTCGCCGAGTGCGTCGGCGAGTGTCAGGGAGCCGTCTTCATTCTTACTTCGAGTCTCGCGCGGCTGCTGTTTCTTCTTCGCCATCTCCATCATCCCTTCTTCTTCGTTCAAGGCCGTTCGACGACGGCGGCGACGCCTTGTCCCCCTCCGATGCAGAGTGCGGCAAGTCCTCGTTTTACCTCACGTCGCTGCATTTCGTGCAGCAGCGTAACAAGGATGCGGGCACCGCTTGCTCCAATCGGATGGCCGAGCGCGATGGCGCCGCCATTCACATTCAATTTGCCAGAGTCAAAATTCAGTTCGCGGTCCACCGCCAGGGACTGGGCCGCAAACGCTTCGTTTGCTTCGATAAGGTCGATATCCTCTAGTGACAGCTCAGCACGTGCCAGGACATTCTTCACTGCCTGGACGGGTCCGATCCCCATGACGGACGGATCCACCCCTGCATTGGCATTGGCCGTGATGAGGGCAAGCGGCGTGACGCCGAGCTCGTCCGCTTTCGTCTTCGACATGATGACAAGAGCCGCAGCGCCGTCGTTCAAGCCGGACGCATTACCTGCCGTGACACTGCCATCTTTTTTGAACGCCGGGCGGAGCTTGCCAAGTTTCTCAGCTGTCGTGCCCTCTTTAATGTATTCATCTTCTGAAAAAATGACGGGGTCGCCTTTTCGGACAGGGATTTCAAAAGGAACAATTTCGTCCTGGAAACGGCCAGCCGCCCGTGCTTCTGCTGCTTTCTTCTGTGATGATGCTGCGAATTCGTCCTGTTCCTGTCTTGACAATTCGTAACGGTCACACAGGTTTTCGGCAGTGATGCCCATATGATAGTCATTGAAGGCACACCAGAGACCGTCGGAAATCATCGTATCGACCAGTTTCTGATCCCCCATTTTGAACCCTTCGCGCGCGTTTTTAAGTACGTACGGTGCCTGGCTCATGCTTTCCATGCCTCCCGCCACGATAATATCGGCATCCCCCGCCAGAACGGCCTGGCGTGCGAGCTGCACAGCTTTCAGACCGGAGCCGCATACTTTGTTGATCGTCATGGCAGGCACTTGTTCGGACAAACCGGCTTTCATGGACGCCTGCCGTGCAGGATTCTGTCCGGCTCCCGCTTGAAGCACATTCCCCATGATGACTTCGTCGACCTCGCCGGCAGGGATGCCTGCCCGTTTCACTGCCTCTTCGATTACGATGGCACCGAGTTGTGCTGCACTGAATGATTGTAAAGCACCTAAAAACGAGCCGATCGGTGTTCGAACTGCACTCGCGATTACAATTTGTTCTGTCATAATGTGTTCCCCCTTTTTGTGATGAAACAGCAGTTCCCCTGATGATTACCTGAACATTCCCACTTATGAATTGCCTGCATCTGCAACCGTCCGGTAGAATAGGCTATAGGAGGGATTGTATGTTCAGTTTACCAAACCGCGCAACAATTATCGAGGTCGGACCGCGGGACGGCCTTCAGAATGAGAAACTGCAAGTGACGACCGAAGCGAAGCTGGAATTCATCCGGCAGCTGGCACATTCAGGCATTTCCGAGATGGAGCTCACCTCGTTCGTGTCGCCGAAGTGGGTGCCGCAGATGAAAGATGCGAAAGAGATTGTACAGCAGGCGGCCGCAGTCGGCAGACCGATCGTCCTTGCGCCGAACTCGAAAGGCGTGGAACTCGCTCTGGAAGCAGGGGCGGAGGCGGTCGCCGTATTCGTAGGTGTCAGCAACACGTTCAACATGAAAAACATCAACCGGTCGACAGAGGAAAGTGTCGAAGCGCTCGCCCCTGTCATCACACAACTGAAAGCGCAGGGCAAATTCGTCCGCGCCTGCATATCGACCGCGTTCTATTGTCCGTACGAAGGGAAAATCGACGTGGAGGATGTTATGGACCTGTGCCGGAAATTCGTGGCCCTCGGTGTAGATGAACTGAGTGTGGCCGACACTGTCGGTATGGCAAATCCTGTGGAGAGCTATGAATTGTTCTCCCGTCTGCAGCAGGCGTTCCCGTCAGTGCTCATAGCTGCGCACTTCCACGATACCCGGAAGATGGCGCTCGCCAATATTTTCGCTGCCCTGCAGGCGGGCATCACCCGGTTCGACAGTGCGGCAGGAGGTCTTGGTGGCTGCCCGTTCGCTGACGGGGCAACCGGCAACGTCGCAACAGAAGATGTCGTAAATTTGCTCGATTCACTCGGGATCGAGACGGGTATCCGTGTGAAGGACGTGTGCAGAGCCGTCGAGGGAATTGCGCCGCACGTCTCCCGTCCGATTGAAACCGGCATGTACCGACTGTACGAAAACGGCAGGATTTAAAAGAGAGGATGAGGCTGCATGAGGAAGCGCTTTCTAGCAATCACAGGCGGAATGACGGCGCTCGCAGCGGGAGTTGTGTCGGTTTTCGGCATCCTTGCGACAAACAGGCTGATGTTCCTGAAGACAAAAGATGCAGAAGTCGTACTGAAGCGGGAAACGATCGCCAGACGGTTCGACGCACATTGGTATGAAACGGTGCGGAAAACCGTTATGCAGATCCCCTCTCCGAACGGCTATTTCCTCCATGCCGTTTTCCTGCAGCCGCTCGATACGACGAGGACCGTCATCATCTGTCACGGTGTCACCGAAAACAAAGTGAATTCCATGAAGTATGCACGGATGTTCGAACGGCTCGGTTTCAACTCAGTCGTCTACGATCACCGCCGCCATGGGGAATCCGGCGGGCGGACGACCAGTTTCGGCTTCTACGAGAAGATGGACCTGCAGGCGGTCGTGACTGCGGTGCGCGACCGGATCGGCAAGCGGGCGATGCTCGGGATCCATGGGGAATCGATGGGAGCGGCGACGACCATTTTAATGGCAGGCACATATCAGGAAGAAGCGGACTTCTATATCGCGGACTGCCCGTTCTCCGACTTCACGGACCAAGTATTCCATATCTTGAAGACGACGACCCCGCTGCGAACACCGAAAGTCATCCGGATCGCCAATATGTTCTTGAAGATCCGCGACGGGTACACGACGTCGCTCGTCTCCCCGAAGCAGGTCGTCGGCCGCATTACACGGCCAATGCTGTTCATCCACAGCCTGGAAGACGATTTCATCCTGCCGGCAATGACAGAGGAGCTGTATAATTTGAAAGACGGCCCGAAAGCAATCAAACTATTTCACCGCGGGGCACATGCCCGTTCGTTCAATGAAAACCCGGAAGAGTACGAAACGACTGTCCGGCGTTTCCTGAGAAAGTATGGACTGCTTAACTGAATAGCAGATTGAGAGAAAACAAAAGGGGCGTCTGCCGGGTATCAGTAATTGATACTCTGCAGCCGCCCCTCAGTATGTGATCGATGCTGAAGTCAGGCATCGAGTATAATAACGGGTTATTTCTTCTTTTTCGCTTCTTTGTCAGACATCTTGTTCATTTGTGCCATCATTTGATTGATCTTTTTCTGAGAAGGTTTCTGCCCCATCTGCATCATCATCATGCGGAGCATATCTTCATTAATCGGCGGGTTTTCTTTCAGATACTTCATCATATATTGACGAGCCAAGAAGAAACCAAGCGCTACTCCAGCTGCGAGTGCCACGATGATTCCTAGAATCCACCAAACAGTCATACGTACTACCTCCCCTGCTGCAATAGTCCAAGTGTTTCCACCAAGAAGGATTATACAGCATCGAAGCCTATGTGCGCAACGTCTCAATGACAGCTATCGCAATTATAGACTTCCAGCGTCTCATAATACAGACTATTCGCACTTCCTATCAGGCGAGCAGGCAGCCTCGTGACAGGGCGGGACCTGCAGTGCGCACCGGTTTCAGCCAGCCCCATTCGCGTGATTCGTCCATGATCGCGAAGTAGCGGTCCTCCGCACTTGACAGCGCAACGAACAGATCGAGGTCAAGCATACGGGATCCGTGACAAGTCGCATGCAGCGCGTGGCTTGAAAATCCGACATCGATAGTCCCTTTCAGCGGATGTGTCAATGTATAGTTCATATCACCCGCATCTATTGTATGGAAGTTCTTCCCTAACTCGTTCATAATCGCCTTTTCGATCGAACTGATCTCCAGACGATCGCATAAATACCGGACTTCCTGTAAGTGGGTGTCGGTTTCGTCCGCTTTCAGCAGATCATAAAGCAGGCGTTCCCTGCCCAGCACAAAATCCTGATAGGTTTCTTTGATTTTATAGATTCCATAAGTTCGCATGAATGACCACTCCTTTCTTCCATCGTACCGGAACGATTTCGAAAAGACTGTCTATTCGCGGAACGGACAACGACTAGTTCTGTCGAATTTTAACGGCTGGTTTGCAGACAAAAAAAACTGTCTGCCGAACATCCGGGATGGACGTTTAGGCAGACAGTTCATGGCCTGACTGGAATTACACGTGCCGGCAGATTACTTGCCGATAAGCTTTTCGACTTTCGCAACGACATTGTCTGTATGGAAGCCGTACTCATTCATAACAATATCGCCAGGCGCACTCGCGCCGAACGTGTCGATCGCAAGGACATCCCCTTCTGTGCCGACATACTTGTGCCAGCCGAGAGATGAGCCCATTTCCAGAGAAAGACGGGCAGTTACTGCTTTCGGCAGCACTTGCTCCTTGTAGGCTGCGTCCTGCTCCTCAAAGCGATCCCAAGATGGCATGGAAACGACAGAGACATCGATTCCCTTTTCGCCGAGTGTTTTCTGGGCATCGACCGCAAGACTCACTTCGGAACCCGTTGCGAGGAGAATCGCTTCCGGCTTTTCCGCTTTGCTTGGCGAGACGACATATGCCCCTCGCTGCACACCAGCATGCGCCAGTTCTGCAGATTTCTTAAGGACAGGCAGATTCTGGCGGGACAAGACGAGGACCGTCGGCTTGCTTACAGACGTCACCGCCAAGTTCCACGCTGCCGACGTCTCATTGGCATCCGCCGGACGGATGACGGAAAGACCCGGCATTGCACGCAAGGATGCGAGATGCTCGATCGGTTCGTGCGTCGGGCCGTCTTCGCCAACCGCAATACTGTCGTGCGTGAAGACGTACGTGACAGGCAGTCCCATCAGCGCAGAGAGACGGATGGCCGGACGTACATAATCACTGAAGACGAAGAACGTACCGCCGAATACACGGAGACCGCCATGCAGGGCCATCCCGTTGAGCGCTGTGCCCATCGCAAATTCGCGGACGCCAAACCAAATATTGCGGCCTTCATAACTGCCCGGCAGGAAATCGCCTGCAGCTTTGATGGACGTCTTATTGGAACCGGCAAGGTCTGCGCTTCCGCCGAAGAACGATGGAAGTACGCTGGCAATCGCATTGATGGACTCGCCAGAAGCGGACCGGGTAGCAACGGATTTACCTACAGCATATTCAGGAAGCTGCGACTGGATCGATTCCGTATCGGTACCGTCGATCGCCGCCTTCAGCTGCTTGGCTAGATCGCCATGTTCCTGCTCGTACGCACCGAACAGCTTATTCCATTCCGACTCGCTGTCCACGCCAAGCTGCTGGATAGAAGACTTGAAAGTTTCATAGACTTCTTCCGGCACATGGAAGTCTTTGTCGAACGTCCATTTGTAATATTCTTTCGTCAATTTCATTTCATCTTCGCCAAGAGGGGCGCCGTGTACATCGGACTTCCCGGATTTGTTCGGAGAACCATAACCGATCACTGTTTTCACTTCAATCAGTGTCGGGCCGCCCGTGTTTTTCTTGGCTTGACCGATCGCTTCGTTCAGTCGACCGGTATCATTGCCGTCTTCTACACGAAGATAGTTCCAGCCATACGACTCGAATCGTTTCTGGATCTTTTCCGTGAAGGACATGTCCAATTCACCATCAAGTGAAATATCGTTGCTGTCGTATAGGACGATGAGTTTGTCGAGTTCCAAGTGACCCGCAAGTGAGATCGCTTCTGCGGCAACTCCCTCCATCAGGTCGCCGTCTCCGCAGAGCGCGTACGTATAATGATCGACGATGTTGAAACCTGACTTGTTGTAGGTTGCGGCCAAGTGTTTTTCCGCCATCGCCATACCGACTGCCATGCCGATCCCCTGTCCGAGCGGTCCGGTTGTCGCCTCAACACCCGCAGTGTGGCCGTATTCGGGATGTCCCGGTGTCTTCGAGCCCCATTGACGGAAGTTCTTCAGTTCGTCAAGAGGGAGGTCATATCCGCTCAAGTGCAGCATGCTGTACAGAAGTGCTGATCCGTGCCCTGCCGACAGGACGAAACGGTCGCGGTTGAACCAGGATGGATTGGATGGGTTATGGTGCATATGCTGTGTCCAGAGGACGTATGCCATCGGCGCCGCCCCCATCGGCAGGCCCGGGTGGCCGGAATTCGCTTTTTCGATTGCGTCGATTGACAGCGTTCGGATCGTGTTAATCGCCAACTGATCAACAGTAGTGGTCATCGGTAAGAACACCCTTTCAGATTATCTTCATTGAATCAGATTCCTCATCCATTGTAATGAAAAAACCGCAGGATTACAAACTGCGGTTTCAAGCATATGGCGTTCCGGTCAATTCAGGAACTTTTTATCTCTGGCTTCCTTCACTTTATCAGGTGTGACGTCGTTGCCGTCCGGATCAATGACTTTCACGTTTTCGATCGTATCGCGCATCGTGGAACGGAACGTTTTCAAATACTCGCTCCGCAGCTGGGACTGCTCTTTCGCCTCTTCGATCGATAATCCGGACGTCTTGGATTTCTTGGCGAGCTCATTGATCCGCTTAATTTTCTTCTCCTCCAGCATTCGGTTCCCTCCTGTACTCGTTCGTCAATTTAAGGTATACAAAAACGAGTGGAAGTGCAACCATTTAGCTTTCCTGTCCGGCTGTATATTCCTGATATCTCCGGTGGACGGTCGCTTTGCTGACATGGTGGCCCAGCCCTTTCAGCACATTGGTGATTTCCTCGAAAGTCAATCCTTTCTCACGCAGCGAGACGATTTCCTGGATCGGTGTATCGATCCGCTCCCTGCCCTCTGCATTACCCTGATTGCGCAAGTTGCGCTCGGGCCGGTATCCCGCTTCGACCGCCCGTTTCATCCCCCGCCGAATTTTTGCATTATGTAATTTGCGCTGGTATTCCTCAACGATTGCGAGGATTTCGAGCAGCATCGTATCCATCTCGTTCAGTTCGAGCGGACCGCTGTCGTGGTTGGTGAAGACGGCTGTCTGCGTCTTTGCAAGCAGGTGCAGCACCGCCACCCGCGCATTCCCCCTGCCGAGCCGCGTCTCATCCTGGACCAATACTGCAGCGACTGGCTCATCCCGTACGAAATCGAGGAGGCCGAGCAGCCCGTCACGGTCGATCTCATATCCGCTCTGGCGGTCGGAGAACGAGGCAGCGACCGTGTAGCCGAGCCTTCCTGCCAGTGCTTCAAGTTCTTCCTGCTGCCGGGAAAGCGACATTTCCTGGGTATCTTTCTCCGTGCTCACCCGGCAGTAGATTACGCAGTCTCCGTTCTTCTCCATCAGTTCGCCTCCTCTGCCAGCACGAGCCGGACATCATCCGAATCAAGAATGGGATGCAGCGGAACCTTCAGGCCTTCGCCCGCAATAATAGTTGTGCCTTCCAGATTATTGAGCGCAGCCACTTCCCGGATCCACCGGTCGGCGGGGACTTCGCCTGCATATTGCTGAGCCAGGGAGGTCAGTGTGTCGCCCTGGACGACCGTTACTTCAACAACGTCACGCGGAACCGACAATTTCAAGAAAATGAGGAGGACGAGGGCAGAGAAAAGGATGAATGCGGTTATACTTGTTTTGTTTCGTGTAAGCAGTGCTGTCATGGATGATGACCCCTTTCAGAATGTACGTTCGCTTATGTAATTTTAATTATAAGCGAACAGAGGTTTGGCTGTCAACCGGAAAATTCGAACCTCTGTTTGCTATATGTACGAACACCTGTTATACTATTCTCATAGAAACACGGTGCAGAGCGGCAAGCGCCTGCGAATCTAGCGAAGAGGTGAATACTTTTGAAGAAGATTTCCAAAAGGCAGGAAGACATCCTGACGTTTATCAAGGATGAAGTCCAGAAAAAGGGTTATCCGCCATCCGTCCGTGAAATCGGGGAAGCTGTCGGACTCGCTTCCAGTTCAACGGTGCACGGGCATCTCGCCCGGCTCGAAAGTAAAGGTCTGATCCGGCGCGACCCGACAAAACCGCGCGCAATCGAAGTACTTGACCAGGATGGCTCTGACGAACTGAAGACAGGCGTGCTCCACGTGCCGCTTGTCGGAAAAGTTACAGCCGGTCTGCCGATTACTGCGATTGAGAACATCGAAGAGTATTTCCCGATTCCTGATTCGTTCGGTACGTCGGAAGACAATCTGTTCATGCTGGAGATTCTCGGAGAGAGTATGATTGAGGCCGGTATATTGAATGGAGACCGTGTCGTCGTGAAGCAGCAGCATACCGCGAGCAACGGTGAGATCGTCGTCGCGATGACGGAAGAGGATGAGGCGACGGTGAAACGTTTCTTCAAGGAGAAGGACTTTTTCCGTCTCCAGCCTGAGAATTCATCGATGGACCCGATCATCGTGGAAAATGTCTCGATTCTCGGAAAAGTCGTCGGTGTGTACCGCGCGATCCATTAATCGAAAAAACTGCACGGCGCGCCTCGTTCGGAGGCGTGCCGTGCAGTTTTTTGTTTGGGCGGCGGATGGGCGGCGGGAGTTATGAGCGGTTTTCGTGATTTATGAGCGGTTTCCCAGTTTTATGAGCGATTCCCGCGATTTATGAGCGGTTCTGCCGTTTTATGAGCGCTTTTCCGGTTTTATGAGCGATTCCGACGATTTATGAGCGCTTTTCCGGTTTTATGAGCGATTCCGGCGATTTATGAGCGCTTTTCCCGGTTTATGAGCGATTCCCGCGATTTATGAGCGCTTTTCCGGTTTTATGAGCGATTCCGGCGATTTATGAGCGATTTCCCGGTTTTATGAGCGATTCCGGCGATTTATGAGCGCTTTTCCGGTTTTATGAGCGATTCCGGCGATTTATGAGCGTTCCACGCTTCGCCGACCAGTCATTGGATCAAGCCCAGTTCTTCGAGACGGCCGACGGAGGAGAGGATGGCGGCTTTGACGTGTTCGTACGTAAGACCGCCCTGTACGTAGGCCGTATACGGCGGGCGGATCGGGCCGTCCGCTGTCAGTTCTATGCTGGATCCCTGGATGAACGTGCCGGCAGCCATGATGACATCATCCGCATAGCCCGGCATGTAGGAAGGGACCGGGCTCACATGGGCGTCGATCGGCGAATTGGCTTGGATCGTCTGGCAGAAAGCGATCATCTGCTCAGCGCTGTCGAACGAGACCGACTGGATGAGATCGGTGCGTTTAGCTGAATAATGCGGCGCGGTCTTCAGGCCATAGGACGCGAGCATCCCTGCGGTGAATTGGGCGCCTTTCACTGCCTGGCTGACGACGTGCGGCGCCAGGAAGAAGCCTTGGTACATCTCCCGGAGCGTGTCGAGGGAGGCGCCGGCTTCAGACCCGAGACCCGGTGATGTCATGCGGTAGCTGCACTTCTCGATGAGATCCGCCCGACCGGCGATGTAACCGCCGGTGCGCGCGAGACCGCCGCCCGGGTTTTTGATGAGGGAGCCGGCCATGATGTCGACGCCGACTTCCGTCGGTTCGTGTTCTTCTGTGAATTCACCGTAACAGTTATCCGTGAATAGGATGATATCGGGATGTTTCGATTTGATGCGCACTGCCATTTCACGGATGTCTTCGATGGTGAAAGAAGGACGGTCCGCATAGCCGCGGGAACGCTGGATGGCGATCATTTTTGTCGCTGGGCGGATATTCCGCTCTACTTCTTCAAAGTCCACACTTCCGTCCGGACGCAGATCGACATGGTGATAGCCGATCGACAGGTCTCGCAGCGAACCGGTATCTACGTCGCCCCCCGTCACGATCGATTCCAGTGTGTCATACGGTTTCCCTGTTATATACAGCAGTTCGTCTCCGGGACGCAGGATGCCGAAAAGCGTGATGGCGATGGCGTGCGTGCCGGAAATGATCTGGCCGCGCACGAGGCAGGCTTCGGTACCGAACGTGTCGGCGTAGACGCGCTCCAGCACTTCGCGTCCGGTGTCATCGTAGCCGTATCCCGTGGATCCATTCAGATGGAAGTCACTGACGCGGTTATTACGGAAGGCCGCGAGTACTTTCTGCTGGTTGTAGAGCGCAATCCGCTCTGTCTCGCGTGTGTATGGACGGATATCCGTTTCGATATTTTCTGCCCGTTGCAGGATTTCGTCGTTCAATTGCTGTATACTCATTCAGGATGCTCCATTCTTTACCGTAAGTTCACTGCTCATTTTAGCAGTTCGGGCCGTCCTGGTAAATGATAGAGCCTGATAGTTCAGCTGTATTTGATCAAGAACGGAGGCACGAATCAGTGACTTGGGATGTTTTCAGTCTGATCGGTACGGCCGCTTTTGCCATTTCAGGAGCGATTGTAGCGATGGAAGAGGACTTTGATATGTTTGGTGTTTATATTCTTGGAATGGTGACTGCGTTCGGTGGCGGAGCGGTGCGCAATGTGTTCATCGGGCTGCCTGTTTCGGTACTGTGGGGGCAGGAATTGTTTTTCCTCGTGGCCTCCGTGCTCATTGCTGTGATCTTTTTTTTCTCGGGTTATCTGCTGAAGACGTGGAACCGCTGGGGGGCTTATTTTGATGCCGTCGGTCTAGCCGCATTCGCGATCCAGGGAGCGCTGCTGGCTGTCGAACTGGACATGTCTCTTTTCGCGGTTGTTGCTGCTGCGGTCCTGACAGGAGCGGGCGGCGGTGTGATCCGGGATATGCTCGCCGGACGCCAGCCGCTCGTGTTCAAAAGCGATATTTACGCCGTCTGGGCTGCGCTTGCCGGTCTGATTGTCGGCTTCGATACGTATGTCCACGACGCTGCGCTCTATGTCCTTCTCGTCGCGACGGCCGCGCTGCGGATGCTGTCGATCAAATTCCACTGGCAGCTGCCGCAGCGTTCCCTGCTGCACAAATAAAAAAAGGCCGTCATGGCCTTTTTTTACTGTTCGTCTTTCAAGATGACCGGTTTGGATGGCACATAGGTCGAAATGGCGTGTTTGTAGATGAGCTGCTGCTTGCCGTCGGATTCCAATAGGACGGTGTAATTGTCGTAGGACTTGATCAGCCCTTTCAGCTGGAAGCCGTTCGTCAGGAAGATGGTGACGAACGTGCTGTTCTTCCTGAGTGAGTTTAAAAAGACATCTTGCATATTGGCATTTGACACTGCGGAGTCCCCCTACTATAGGTTTTCTTCAAAGCTTGTTTCCTTATTCGGCGTCTCTTCTGCAAAGTCCTTCACGTATTTGCAAATCTCTTGGACGACCGCAGTGCTGCCGAGCGAAGCATCCATCCAGATGACCGGCAGCTTATTCCGGAAATAGGTCATCTGCCGCTTCGCGTAGCGCCTTGTATTCCGCTTGATGAGTTCCACTGCACCGGCGACAGTCTGTTTCCCGTCGAGTGCATCATACAGTTCTTTGTAGCCGATTGCCTGCACGGACTGGACGTCTCGGATGCCGAGGTCCCGCAGACCTTCCACTTCCGCCAGCAGGCCGGCGTCCATCATCAGGTCCACCCGCCGGTCGATACGGCCGTAAAGCGTTTCTCTCGGCATATCCAGTCCGATGATGAGCGCCTGATAGACGGGGGCTGCTCCTGCCCCCGCTTCCTGTTCCGCTTTGGTCGATCCGGTCACTTCGATGATTTCAAGGGCCCGGACGAGGCGGCGGTGGTTATTCGGGTGAATTTTCCCTGCGCTGGCCGGATCGATCGCTTCGAGCCTGCTGTGCAGGACGTCGGCGCCGAGTTCCTCGAGCTCCTGTTCCAGCCTCGCACGCACCTGTTCGTCCCCGGCAGATTCGGTGAACCGGTAATCGTAGAGGACAGACTGGATATAGAGGCCTGTCCCCCCGACGACGATCGGCAGCTTGCCCCGCTGCCTGATTTCCTCGATTTTCAGCCTGACAGTCCGCTGATACTCCGCTGCGGAAAACGGTTCGTCGGGTGACTTGATGTCGAACAGATGATGCGGGATGCCCTTCATCTCTGGTTCCGTTATTTTGGCGGTGCCGATGTCCAGACCGCGGTATACTTGCATCGCATCCCCGTTGATGACTTCTCCGCCGAGACAGCCGGCGAGACGGACGGCTGTCTCCGTTTTGCCGGAAGCTGTCGGACCGACGATGACGACGGTATCCAACGGCTTCACCATCGCTTCGCTATCCAGTCGATCATCATCGACAGTACGCGTTCAGAAGACAGGCCTTTCAATGTCTCATGACGTTCACCTTCCGCCAGATAGACCGTCACGTCCTGTACACCCGCCGTGCTGAACAGTCCGGCTGCTTCGAATACGCCGCTGCCCATATTGCCTACCGGATCGCTGCTGCCGGAAAACAGCAGCACCGGCAGTTCAGGAGGTACATTGCTGTAATTGCCAGCCGAACTGATCACTTGGAGTCCATCGAAGAGGACACGGAAAAACGCATTTGTTGAAATCGCTCCCGAAAGAGGATCTTCGATGTATGTCTGCACCGTTTCCGGATCCGTGGACAGCCAGTCGAACGGCGTTTGCGGATTGTCCATCATTCTGTTGTAACTGCCGAAACCGAGCGTATTCAGCACATAACTCGGTTCATGCCTGCCGTCTTTGACGGACAGAAGCGCAGACAGGCCGGTTCCCGCGATTCCGGCAACTCCGGGTTTCCCTGCAGTGCCTGAACAGATCAATGCTTCTATCTCCCGGCCGTAAAGCTGGGAAAACCGCCGGACGACAAAGGATCCCATACTATGGCCGAACAGGACGGTTTCCAGATCCGGTCTGCGCTGTTTGAAAACATGCAGCAATTCGCGGACGTCTTCAACGAGACGGTCGAACGTGACACCGTCCTCGAAATCGCCGAGCTGTCCGGCTTCTTTGGCGAGTTCCCCGTGGCCGCGCTGGTTGTGGCCTGTAACGGTGTATCCTTCCGCGGCAAGCTTTTCGGCTGTCTCTTCATATCTTCCGATGTGCTCGGCCATCCCGTGTACGAGGTGAATATGGGCTTTCGGCACTCCTTCCGGCATGACGGAAAGGACTTCGATCGGTGTGCCATCCGACATCAATATCACTTCTGTGATCATTTCAGTTCCTCCCTTTCTCACATCACGCGCTTGAACATTTTTTCCAATTCATGCGTCGTGAAATGGATGAGTACCGGTCTTCCGTGAGGACATGTATACGGATTGTCCGCTTCACTTAAATCCTTCAGGAGCCGCTGCATATCTCCAGCTGTCAAGTAATGGTTCGCTTTGATGGACCGCTTGCAGCTCATCATGATAGCTGTTTCCTCCCGCAGTTTGGCAATATCGACCTGCTTCGTGTGCATCACCTGTTCAATCATTTCTTCGATGATGGAAGATGCTTCAGCAGGCGGAAACCAGGAAGGATACTCTTTCACCGTGTAGGACGACGGACCGAAACTCTCCAGATAGATGCCTACATTCTGCAGGGCATCAAGCCGTTCTTCGATTTTCAGCTGTTCGTCCGCCGAGTAATGGAAGATGAGAGGCATCAGCAGCAGCTGCCGTTCCTGATGATCGACTTCTGCGATTTTGTCCCGGAAGTATTCATATTTAATGCGCTCTTGGGCGGCGTGCTGGTCGATCAGATAGAAACCATCCTCATTCTGTGCCACGATATACGTGCCGTGGACCTGTCCGACCGGAAGTAGGGCGGGGAAAGCAGGACGGGACTTTTCAGCAGGGGCGACGGCTTCTTCCTGCTTCCCAATATCCGGTACTGACTGCACAGGCTGCTGGCTCGCAACGTCTTCCTGCCTGACCGGCTGCAGCACCGGCACCACTTCAACTCGCTCCTCCTTACGTACTTTTGTTTCCTCCACTGACCATGACCGCGGAGTCACTTCTTCGTAATCCGCCGGTGCCCCGCTGGTTTCCCTTGACTGGAAGGGAGCTTCCGGACGTTTCCAGAAGGACTCCTGCACACTGTTCGCTTTTTTCGGCTTCGGTGCTTTCGGGGCGGCATCCGGAATGATCATCGCCCGCCTGACCGCCTCGTGCACCCCTTCCCGGACTGCACTCAGCAGCTCCCCTTCCTTGCTCACTTTGATGAACTGCTTAGACGGGTGGACGTTGACATCCGTCAAATACGGATCCGCCTCCGCTTCCACGACAACGATCGGAAAACGGCCGATCGGCAAATACGTATGCAGCGCATCGAGCACCGCCTTGTTCACTGCATAGCTCTTGACCCAACGGCCATTGATCAGGACTGTCATGTAATTTTTCGACGCCCGTGTCATCTCAGGCAGCGTAACATATCCCTTGACGTGATAATCAGCATTATCCGCCTGGAACGGGATCATTTTTTTTGCGACGGCAATTCCATAAACGTCGGACAGGACGCGCAGCAAGTCACCGGAACCCGTCGTTTTCAGCAGCTGCTGCTGCCCATGGGCAAGACGGAAGGCGATCTTCGGATGGCTGATCGCGAGCCGGTTGACGAGATCGATCGTATGGCCGAGTTCCGTCTGGATGGTCTTCATGTATTTCAGCCGTGCAGGCGTATTGAAGAAGACTTGAGACACGGTGATGTCCGTCCCTTTCCGCAGACCGGCGGACCGGCTGTCGGTGACGCGGCCGCCTTCGATCAGGACTTCGCATCCTTCCGCTCCGTCAGATGTCCATAAATGCACCTTTGACACAGCTGCAATACTCGCCAGAGCTTCCCCGCGGAACCCGAGCGTCCGGATGCGGAACAGATCGTGTTCGTTATCCAGCTTGCTCGTCGCGTGACGCTCGAAGGATCGCACCGCGTCCGTTGGGCTCATCCCTTTGCCGTTATCGGTGACCCGGATGCTCGACAGCCCGGCTTCTTCAAGCGTGATCTCGATGGATGAACTGCCGGCATCGATCGAGTTCTCGACAAGCTCCTTGACGATCGAAGCCGGCCGTTCCACGACTTCACCTGCTGCGATCTTGTTGGCAAGCGGAGCATCCATCACTTTAATGATGTCCATAGTGCCACTTCCTTTCTCACTTCAGCTTGGCTTTCAATTCGAACAGCAGCTGCAGCGCCTGGAGAGGGGTCGTATTCGCTGCGTCCAGTTCCCCGATCTGCTGCAGCACCGCTGCTTGTCCGGCAGGAAGTTCCTCAGGCTCATCCGGCACAAAATCGAAGAAGCTGATCTGTTCACTTGCCGGCGAACCGATCTGTTCATCGGTCCGCTGACTTTCAAAACCTTCCAGCAGAATGCGCGCACGGGACAGCAGGGCTGGCGGCAATCCTGCAAGTTCCGCTACATGGATGCCGTAGCTGCGGTCTGCAGGCCCCGCCATCACTTTGTGCAGGAAGACGACTTTCCCTTCCTGCTCCATAGCGGCGACGTGGACGTTCACAAGCCTGTCCAGTTCCTGGTCAAGCGCTGTCAATTCATGGTAGTGGGTGGAAAAGAGCGTATTTGCACCGATTTCATCGTGAATATACTCCATCATCGCCTGTGCGAGCGCCATTCCGTCATATGTCGATGTCCCGCGGCCGATTTCGTCGAACAGCAGCAGACTGCGCTCAGTCGCATTTACTATCGCCTGCTGGGATTCGAGCATTTCCATCATGAAAGTGCTCTGACCGGATGCGACATCATCTGCTGCGCCGATCCTCGTGAAAATCTGATCAGTGATCGGCAGGCGTGCAGACTCGCAAGGAACGTAGCAGCCGATCTGCGCCATGATGGCTGTCAAAGCAACTTGACGCATGAACGTACTCTTCCCTGACATGTTCGGTCCGGTGATGAGCAGCATGTTCGCCTCTTCCGTCAGTGTGCAGCTGTTCGGTACGTACAGTGAATGATCCATCATCTTCTCGACGACGGGATGCCGGCCATTCCGGATTTCGAGTGTTTTCCCTTCGGTGAACTGCGGTTTGACGTATTGCCGAGTTTCGGAGACTTCGGCGAAAGCGGTCAGCACATCGAGCTCACTAATTACCGCTGCAAGCTGCTGGAGTTCCCCGATACCCTCTTTCATCTCTTCCCGCACCTCGGTGAAGAGTGTATATTCCAGGTCCAGGCTCTGTGATTCCGCACTCAGAATCAGCTCTTCCTTCTCCTTCAGTTCAGGTGTAATATACCGTTCACAGTTGGCGAGTGTCTGTTTGCGCTCATAGCGGGAGAGGTCCGCCAAATGGAGATTCGACTTCGTAATTTCGATAAAGTAGCCGAAGATACGGTTATAGCCGATTTTCAGGCCTTTGATGCCTGTCAGTTCCCGCTCTTTCTTCTCGAGTTCAGCGAGCCACATCTTGCCGTTCATGGAGGCGTCCCGGTATGTATCCAGTTGTCCGTTGAAACCGTCCTTGATGATGCCGCCTTCTTTTGCGGAAAGCGGAGGCGATTCCGCGATCGCCTGTTCGAGCACCTGGCATTGTTCCGCGCATGGGCTGATCCGCTCCGAAAACGCTCGTAAATGCTCCTTGTCCGAGTCTGCCAGCAGTTTTTTCAAAGACGGGATGACGCGTAAGGAGTTTCGAAGCTGGGCAAGGTCCCTTGCGCTCGCACTCCCCATCGACAACCTGCCTGCAAGGCGTTCCAGATCGTACACGTCCCGCAATGCGGTTTTCAGTTCATCCCGAAGGAAGAACGCGTCAATCAGTTCGTTAACAGTCTCCAGACGCCGTTCGATCTCGGGCCGGTCAGCGAGCGGCTGCCGGATCCACGTCTTCAGTTTGCGGGCACCCATCGCGGTGCTCGTTTCGTCGAGCAGCCAGAAAAGCGTCCCTTCTTTGCCGCCAGAGCGGATCGATTGGATCAGTTCCAAGTTCCTCATCGAGTTGGCGTCGATCGACAGCTTCGCTTCCCGTGCGAGAAAACGGAACGGCTGCAGATGTTCGAGCGACGATTTCTGTGTCTGCTGCAAGTAGGCGACGAGCCGTTTTCCGGCAGCGACGGCAGGTGCAGGCAATTCACGGAACAGATCGCGTCCATGTGGGCTGCAGCTGTCCCCGTCACAGATCGACAGGACGATCCCTTTGCTGCCGGCAGCGTCGCTAAGCATGATCTGCAACTGTTCGTCGACCACTGTTTCTTTCATGCCGAGCGAATCAACCGCTTGGATGATCGTGTTTTCATCCCCTTCGATATACTCGACAGTCCCTTCCCCTGTGGCGAGGTCCAGATACGAAATGGCGTATGACGTGCCGCCGATCCTGTCCACGGAGCCGATGTAGTTATTGGAACGGGCGTCGATCGACTTGCCTTCCGTGATCGTTCCGGGGGTGATGACGCGGACAACTTCCCGCTTGACGAGGCCTTTCACTTGTCTCGGATCTTCCGTCTGCTCACAGATCGCGACTTTATAGCCCTTGCCGACGAGCGTCTCGATATACCCTTCCGCCGAATGATAAGGCACCCCACACATCGGGATGCGTCCCGATTCGCCGCCTTCCCGGCTTGTCAGTGTAATTTCGAGCAGATGGGAAGCTTCGGTTGCGTCCGAAAAGAACATTTCATAGAAGTCACCCAGCCGGAAGAACAGGAATGCATCTTCGTATTGGGATTTCACTTGCATATATTGTTGCATCATTGGAGTATAAGTTGTCATTCTGTTTCCCTCACAGCATAATAGTATTCCTTTAGTATAACAGAATCCATTCCATTCCGTTTACAGATGTGCAGCTCCGATTGAAGGCAAAAAGAAAAAGCCGAAAACATGCTTCGGCTTTAGAATGGGGAATGGTCATTGCCCTGTCGGTTGCTTCCGTGGCTGGCGTGCTGCTCATTCGATGATTCTTCGTCAAACGACCAGTCTTCTTCAAGCTCATTCGAATGGACGGTGATCAGCACTTTCGTTTCCCCGATCACCTCGGCGAGCAGTTCCCGTTCTACTTTGATCTGGAAATTCTGCTGGCATTCCGAGATGATGGCTTCCGTACAGTTCGGCTGCTGGAGCACTTCAACTCGGATTTCTTCTTTGGAAGAAGACGGCTCATCGCGATAGCGGAGCTTGATGGTGTCTTTGTACGCAACCGTTTCCGTGAATACCGACGTCTTGGAATGATCGTGGTGGGAGTACCAGACGTTGACATCGAACTTTCCTGTCACTTCGATAGAGGACCCTGACTTCTTCGCGCTGTGGGTGTGGTTGATGACCCAGCAGCCGAGAATGCTTGACGGGCGGTTTGGCGGCGTGAGCGTAACTTCCTTCTCTGTACGCTGCTTCCCCTTGGCGATGATCGCTTTCGTTACGACTTGACGTAGATTCTTCAGTTTCCTTCCTCCTTCGTAGACTTCTTTACATCCTATGCAGCAGAAGCCCAGAAAGTGAAAAAAATCGGAAGAGAATTCATCTCTTCCGATCGATTATTAGGATAAAGGCTTATGTTGTGTGCTTTGGACATACGAACCCGTCTGTCCTTTTAAGACGTCTCCGCCTGTGGAATCGATAATTTCGTTCGTCACCCGGTTCGAGATCGTGTTGGAAACGAGCTGCAGCAGATCATTTACATCCGCTTGCGACTGTTTGAAATCCTGCACGAGTGGAATGGCGTCAATTTCGTTTTCGATTTCCTCGATTTTCTTTTCTATGATGCCGAGTGCACGCTCTTTGTCATATTCCTGGAAGTTAACCGCTTGCTTCTGAAGTGATTTCAGGCTCGCAATTTTCTCCCGCACTTTCTTGTTTTCGTTAATGTACGCTTCAGTCTGTTTGAACAGCTCGACCTGTTCCGTATTGGCGATCATGTGTGCGATCTCCCGTGCTTTTTCGATGATCTGTTCTTTTGTATACCGCTGTTCCATTATGCCATCACCTTTTCCTCTTTGTTCACGCCGATGAATTCCCTCATCGGGCGTCTTTCTTTCACTCTTGTAAATGGGGCTGCCGAGGTTCCGGGAAGTCCCTTCTATCCCTCATGCTGCTGCACCCGGTATAACCAGACAGCAGGTATCCCCCATTATACTGAAGCGTTCGACATCTGTATATGAGCTTACGGGATTGTCCCCCATTTGTCACAGAAAAAGACACTGCGGTGTGAAGTTCTGCCGCAGTGTCCGGATTATAACGCTTGCTGGCGGGTCCGCTTTTCGACAAACAGCTTGAGTGCGGTGCGGCCCTCTCCGTTGATCTCGATATCGGCGAACGCCGGGGAACAGATAAGATCGCTCCCGCTCGGCGCCACGAACCCCCGGGCGATCGCCACTGCCTTGATGGCCTGGTTGAGCGCTCCTGCGCCGATTGCCTGCATTTCAGCAAAACCTTGGTCCCGGATGACTGCCACGAGTGCTCCTGCGACGGAATTCGGATTTGAGCGGGAAGATACTTTCAATGGATTCAACGTGTTTCCTCCTTATGGATAGTCGAATATGGAATGCAGTTCTCCATGCACTATCCTATGAAAGGAAAGAAGCTTTTAGACACAGTCCCTCATACTTGGAACGGGTGGTCGTCATTGATGAGGATCCGTTCGATCGAGCGGGCCCGGCCGCTTGAAGGATCGATGTCTGCGACGATACCGTTCAGCTGCGCACGCCCCTGCTTCGGCACCTGGAAGCGCACCGGCAGATTCGTCTGGAATCGGTAGATGACGTCCTCTTTCTTCATCCCGAGAATTGCATCGTACGGACCGGTCATGCCGACATCCGTGATATAAGCTGTACCGTCCGGCAGCACCCGGCTGTCTGCAGTCTGCACGTGAGTGTGAGTGCCGACGACAACCGACGCCCGGCCGTCCAAGTGGAAGCCCATCGCAATCTTTTCACTCGTCGCTTCCGCATGGAAATCGACGAAGACGAGCGGTGTCCGTTCGTTCGCTTCCCGGATCAGCTCGTCCGCTTTTCTAAAGGGGTCATCGTGCGGCGGCAGGAACGTCCGGCCGTGCAGGTTAAGTACGGCAAGTGTGACCCCACCGCGTTCAATATAGGTCATGCCGCGGCCGGGGGCTTCTTCCGAGAAGTTCGCGGGACGGATCAAAAACTCTGTGTCATCGATGAAATCATAGATGTCCTTATGGTCCCACGTATGGTTCCCCATCGTGACCACGTCGACGCCGGCACGGAGCAGGTCGTCGAAGATCGCTTTCGTGATGCCCCGTCCGGCCGCCGCATTTTCTCCATTGGCGATGACGATATCAGGCTTGTGCTTCTTCTTGAGCCGGGGCAGATAGTCAAAGACCATATCCCGACCGGGTGATCCGACGATATCGCCGATAAATAATACTTTCATAGTGGACCTCTTTCCAAAAGAAAGAGGCTTCCGCATACTGCCGGAAGCCCCATTCGTTATTTTGCGTACTCGACGGCACGGGTTTCCCGAAGTACCGTGATTTTAATATGACCGGGGTAGTCCAGCTCTTCCTCGATCCGTTTCCGGATGTCCCGGGCGAGACGATGGGCTGTAATATCGTCGATCACATCCGGGCGCACGATGATTCGGACTTCGCGGCCCGCCTGGATAGCGAATGATTTCTCGACGCCTTCATAGGACTCAGAGATTTCCTCCAGTTTCTGCAGACGGCGGATGTAGTTTTCAAGCGTTTCACTGCGGGCTCCGGGACGTGCAGCCGACAGGGCGTCTGCTGCAGCGACAAGCACCGCGATGACAGATGTCGCTTCTTCGTCCCCATGGTGGGACGCGATACTGTTGATGACTACAGGATGCTCTTTGTACTTGATGGCCAATTCTTTACCGATCTGTACGTGGCTGCCTTCCACTTCGTGGTCGATGGCCTTACCGATGTCATGGAGAAGTCCTGCACGTCTCGCGAGCGTTACATCCTCACCCAGTTCTGCAGCAAGCAGACCTGCCAAGTATGCGACTTCCGTCGAGTGCTTCAAGACGTTCTGACCATAGCTTGTACGGAATTTCAATCGGCCGAGGATCTTGATGAGGTCCGGATGCAGATTGTGCACCCCGATATCGAATGTCGTCTGTTCCCCGGTTTCCCGGATCAGTTCGTCGACTTCACGGCGGGATTTGTCCACCATCTCTTCAATCCGTGCTGGATGGATGCGGCCGTCGGCGACGAGCTTCTCAAGCGCCAGACGGGCGATTTCACGGCGTACCGGGTCAAAGCCGGACAGGATGACCGCTTCGGGGGTATCATCGATGATGAGATCGATCCCTGTCAAGGTTTCCAATGTGCGGATGTTCCGGCCTTCCCTGCCGATGATACGGCCTTTCATTTCATCATTCGGCAGATTGACGACAGAAACGGTTGTTTCGGCCACGTGATCCGCAGCAAACCGCTGCACGGCGAGGGAAAGGATCTCCCGTGCCCGTTTTTCGGACTCTTCCTTGGCACGCTGTTCGGACTCTTTTGTCATGACAGCGATATCCGTGGACAGTTCTCGTTCCACGTCATCGAGGATGAGATGCTTCGCCTCATCACGGGTCAGTGCTGAAATCTTCTCAAGTTCCGTCTGCTGCACGGCAACTAATTGTTCCGCCTTGCGTTCCATCTCTTCAATATGCTGTTGTCTTCCGGAAAGCGCATCGTCTTTGCGCTCCAGACTGGCTTCGCGTTTGTTGAGGGAATCATCTTTACGGTCCAGGTTCTCTTCCCGCTGCAGCAGCCGGTTTTCCTGCTTCTGCAATTCGGTCCGTCTTTCCCGTATTTCCGTTTCCGCTTCCACACGCAATTTGTGATTTTCATCTTTCGCTTCAAGCAGTGCTTCTTTTTTCAATGCCTCCGCTTCGCGCTTCGCCTCTTCCACGATTGTTTCAGCGGAGTGCTTGGCACCTGTCACTTTTGACTCGTTCACGTTTTTGTTATACACAAACATAACAACTGCACCGACGATGAGACCGAGCAAAGCGGAGATGATGATCGTACCCATTCAGGTCACCTCCTCTTGCCTATTTTTTCATGTGTAGTCGGCTTGTACATCAGCTTTCAACATACCGCCTAAATTTGTTTCAACCAAACATCGTTTCAAATGGTGGGAATTATACAATTCTAATTGTATCGGTGTCATTCTGGCATGTCAAGATAGAGACGCAAGCCTCCTATTTTTCCAAACAGAAAGCCGGCGCCCTGTTATCGGGCTGCCGGCTCGGCTGTTATCATTCTTCGTTTTCGAAAAGTGCCAGTTCTTCCTCGTCCTCGTCTTCGCTGTGAGCAGCGATGACATAATTGTCGGAAGTCAGGCCGTAGCTGCTGCGGATCTTATCCGAAATTTCAGCACGGATGGCAGGGTTCTCTTTCAGGAACTGCTTCGCGTTCTCACGTCCCTGCCCCATCCGGTCGCCTTCGTAGGAATACCAGGCCCCGCTCTTCTGGACGACTTCGGCCTCGACGCCGAGGTCGACGATTTCGCCTTCCTTGGAAATCCCTTCACCGTACATGACGTCCACTTCCGCTGTACGGAACGGCGGAGCGACTTTGTTCTTCACGACGCGGATACGGGTCTTGTTCCCCATGATTTCGTTGCCGTGCTTGATAGCTTCCCCGCGGCGCACTTCAAGGCGTACTGAGGAGTAGAACTTCAGCGCGCGGCCGCCCGGTGTCACTTCCGGGTTCCCGAACATGACGCCGACTTTCTCACGGATCTGGTTGATGAATACGGCAATCGTCTTCGACTTATTAATGGCGCCTGACAGCTTCCGGAGGGCCTGTGACATGAGACGTGCCTGCAGACCGACGTGGGAGTCGCCCATTTCGCCTTCGATTTCCGCTTTCGGCACAAGCGCTGCAACGGAGTCGATGACAATGATATCGATCGCGCCGCTGCGGACGAGAGCTTCCGCGATTTCAAGTGCCTGTTCACCGGTATCCGGCTGTGACAGCAGAAGCTCATCAATGTTGACGCCGAGTTTCTGTGCGTAGACCGGGTCGAGGGCATGCTCAGCATCGATGAAGGCAGCCTGTCCGCCTGACGCCTGTACTTCTGCAATCGCATGCAGTGCAACGGTAGTCTTCCCTGAACTTTCAGGTCCGTAGATTTCGATGACGCGGCCCCGAGGATAGCCGCCCACCCCGAGTGCTGCATCCAGCGCAAGTGATCCGGTGGACGATGTGGAGATCTCCCGGTCCGTCTTTTCCCCGAGTTTCATGACAGATCCTTTGCCGAATTGCTTTTCTATTTGTTTCAGCGCCTGATCCAGCGCCGCTTTACGTTCGCTCAAAAAAATTCCTCCTTCAAGGTGTTTTCTAACTGTCTCTACTATACTCCTTTTGAGAAAAATAAACAAGCAAAAAGCGAACGAGTATTCGACTTTTTGCTTGAGATCCGAGATTTAATTGAGAAAACAGGTCAAAACGGGATTTTAATTGAGAATCAGACTGAAACTGTGAATTTGGGCTATTGCTGTTCAAGCAGTCTGATGAGATAGTAGAGCGCAAAACTTGCAGCCCTCTCCCGGTTCGTATTCCGGGAGCCGGACAGCCGCAGCTGATAGGTTTCCGTACGGTCCCCTGACGCAATCCCGATCCAGACGGTGCCTGCCGGTTCGCCATCATGCGGATCCGGGCCGGCCGCGCCTGTCAGTCCGACACCGATGTCCGCTCCGAAACGGCTGCGGATTTCCTCGGCAAGCGTTTTTGCGCATTCCGCGCTGACGATACCAAAACGGTCGAGCAGAGACGGATCGACGCCGAGCTGCCGGATTTTCGCTTCCCGCGTATAGACGGTCATTCCGCCTGCAAGCGATCGGCTGATGCCAGACTGTTCTGCGAGCCGGGACGTGAACAATCCGGCAGTGAGGCTTTCAGCTGCCGCGATGGTCAAGTTCTTGGCCAGCAGCAGTTCAGCTGCTTTCGAGGGAAGCGTGTCGTCATCGAAGCCGACGATATAATCGCCGACCTGCTGACGGAGCTCGTCGATCACCGGTGTGATGAGCCGGCGAGCCTGCTCTTCCGACTGTGCTTTTGCCGTCAGCCGCAGCGTCACAGCATCCCGCGTCGCAAGCGGGGCGATGGTCGGATTCGACTGCCGGTCCAGGAGATCCTGCACCCTGAACGCCAGCTCCGCCTCCCCGATGCCGAAAAACTTCACGACCGTTGATACGATTGCTTCCTGATGGCCGAGCATCTGCTGCAAATAAGGGACCGCCTCCTGCCGGAACATCGGCTCCATCTCGTGAGGGGGCCCGGGGAGCAGTATATAGATACGGCCGGCTGCCGAAACAGCCATGCCGGGTGCCATGCCGTTCCGGTTGACGAGCACGGTTGCTCCCGCAAGAACAAGTGCCTGCTTCCGGTTATTGTCGGTCATCGTGCGTCCTGTCCGCTCGAAATATGCTTCAATGGAGGTTAGCGCCTGCGCATCCATTTCAAGGCCGCAGCCGATATGTGACGCGATCGTCTCTTTCGTCAGGTCATCCTTAGTCGGTCCGAGCCCGCCGGAGAAGATGACCAGATCCGCCCGGCTTTCCGCGATCCGGATGGCTTCTTCCAGCCGTGACGAATTGTCGCCGACGACCGTCTGGTAAAATACGTCGACGCCGATTTCCGCAAGCTGCGCCGAGATGTATTTCGCATTGGTGTTCGTGATCTGACCAAGCAGCAGTTCGGAACCGACCGCGATGATTTCAGCTTTCAAACGAAATTCCTCCTCATTACATGGATTGCGTCAATACGTGTTTGTTCTTCATGAAGTAATCGAGACCCGACCAAATCGTGAATATCAGGCAGATGTACAGCATGATAGTGCCGAACGGGAAGTTGACTGCTTCGAAAAAGATATTGTTCAGCAGCAGCGAGGCGATGGCCAGGATCTGTGTGACCGTCTTGATCTTGCCAAGCTGGTTGGCCGCGACGACTTCCCCTTCGCCTGCGAGCAGCAGACGGAGACCTGTGACGGCGAACTCCCGGCTGATGATGATGATGACAACCCAGGACGGTGCTGCGCCGAACTCGACGAGGATGATGAACGCCGCAGAGACGAGCAGCTTGTCCGCGAGCGGGTCGAGGAATTTCCCCATGTTGGTCACCAGATTGTTCTTCCGGGCGATATAGCCGTCGAGCCAGTCTGTCGCTGATGCGAAGATGAAGATCAGGCCGCCGATGAATTGTTCGACCGGGATCACCGTTCCTCCGATCGACAGGGTGCCCATCCCGAAATCCGCAAGCATGAAAACGATGAAGATCGGGATGAGCAGGACACGGGATACCGTGATTTTGTTTGGCAAGTTCATAGCGCAACGCTCCTTATTCGATTATGCGATCTCGTGAAACCGTCTGCCAGCAGGCAGTGTGCGAAAGAAAAAAGTCATCTTCTCAGATGACTATTTTCATTTTTTATTTTGGATGATGATATTTTGGGTGACCGTGTCGTTCGGATACGCCAGCGGTTCACCGTTGACAAGGATTTCCGTGAATTGCGTACGTCCCACACGGATTCTGGCTGATTCTTGACCGTTCAGGTCGACAGTCTCTTCTTGGCCGCCGGTCATGACGCGGGCGCCTTGCGGCAGGAGCTCTTCCCCATTCGGGTTAGTAATGCCGATCCAAGATTCACCGTCCTGCTTTACTTTCACCGTAACAGTGAAGGCGTCCGCATTTTCCAATGTGAATGTGGAAGTCGGACCGGATACCGAAGATTGTGTCAGCGTCTGCTCGGGAGCAGGTGCTTCCGGCTCAGCTTCAGGTTCTGCTTTGTCAGCATCTTCCCCATCTGCCGGTTCCCCGTCTTCTTTGTCCCCTTGACCCTTGTCATCGCCCACCGGCTCGTCCTTCGGTTTGTCGACTGTCACTTCATCTGTCGTGACCGCTTCCTCAGGCTTCGGTGCGCTGGCCTGATGCTGGTACAGGAAGACGACAACTCCGAGGATGACAACGATGAAGAGCGCCGCGATGATTTTCGGAAGAACTTCATTCATGCGCCCCGACTTTAGGTAGCTTGGCTTTTGCTGCATCTGGGGGGCACTCCGCTGTACTTCTTCTTCCCGCATTTGGACGGAGGACTCGTTCTCGCGGTAAAGTGCCAGCATTTCCTGGGCATCGAGTCCGACTGCTTCCGCGTATTGCTTGATGAATGCGCGGACATAGAAAGAGCCCGGCATCATGCTGTAGTCTTCGTTCTCGATCCCGGCCAAGTACCGTTTCTGTATTTTCGTTATTGCCTGTAAGTCATCCAAGGTATACCCTTTTGCTTTTCTCGCCTCTTGAAGACGATTGCCTAAACCGGACAACTTGATCACCTGCCTGTTTTAAAAATTGAACATACCAAAACCATCTGCGCCGCCGCGTCCTGAATTCATCACATTATTGTCGATGACCTCATATGTAATCTCCTGGTCGGGATCTGTCCGCAGTTCGATAATGTAGTCGAAATCCTCAATGGAATATTCGGAGTGCTGGACGAACATATCCGGATGTTCGACAACTTTCGTGGAAGGAAGACGCATCATTTCCCGGACGAGCTGCATATGCCGCTCATCACCGGATTTCCTAGTGACGATACCGTCCAGGATAAAAATATTGTCTTTGGAGAACTCATCGCCCATCAGACTGTTGCGGACGGTCTGCTTGATCATCGTGGATGACAGAAAGATCCATTTCTTGTTCGCACAGACGCTCGCGGCAACGACAGACTCAGTTTTCCCCACTCGGGGCATCCCCCGGATCCCGACCAGCTTGTGGCCTTCCTGCTTAAAGATTTCCGCCATGAAGTCCACAAGTACGCCGAGCTCACTGCGGAGAAACCGGAACGTATTGCGGTCGTCCGCTGTCCGCTGGATATACCGGCCATGGCGAACGGCGAGGACGTCCCGCAGCTTCGGCTGCCGGATCTTGCGTATTTCGATCGTGTCCATCGTTGACGCGATCAGTTCAAACCGTTTGATCTGGTCATCGTCATCTGTCTGAACGAGCATTCCCCGTGTGTCCTCGTCGACCCCGTTGATGGTGACAATATTGACGCGAAGCATCCCGAGTAAGGAAGCAATGTCCCCAAGAAGACCGGGACGGTTCACCTGAAGTTCATATTCCAGATACCATTCACCCATTGGTACCCCTCCTTCGCCTGATTGCCGCTCATAGTGGTAGGACGCAGCAGCGCACACCTTAGTTCCTATCATAGCTGAATTAAGACGTGAGTGAAAGAAAAAACTAAAACAAGGGGATCCGGATCAAAACGGCGGACTAGATATACCAGCCGCCGTTCAGTTTCAGGATCTCCCCCGTCATGTAATCCGCCTGTCCGCCCGTCAAAAAACTGACGACATCCGCCACTTCCTCGGGCCGCCCGGGCATCATAAGCGGAATTTCCTGCATCACGAGCGCCCGTTCGTCTTCCGGGATGTCTTCATTCATGCGGGTTTCAATCCATCCGGGAGCGATGCCGTTGACACGGACACCGCCATAGGCAGCCTCTTTTGCATACGCTTTGACGAAGGCGTGCTGTGCCCCTTTCACCGCGGAATACATCACTTCACCGGCAGCTCCAGTACTGCCCCATATCGAGCCGATGAAGACGATATACGACGGTGCTTCCGTGCGCAGCTTGGCCGACAGCAGGCTGACAAGACGTGCGGGATTCTGGACATGCACCCGCCAAAGTGCCTCCATGTCGGCCTCCGACGTCTCTGTCAGGAGTTTCAGCATGGACTGACCGCCTGCAGCAACAATGCATCTGATGTTGCCGACCTCCGCTGCCAGCGCATCCGCGGCTCCTGCTGCTGAGAAATCAGCCGGCAGGCAGACAAACTCGCCTTCCGGATACTCATTGGAAAGTCCGGTCCTCAAGCTTTCAGCCGCTGCTGCGTTCGAATGGTACTGCATATACAGCGACCAGCCGTCCCGGGCGAGACGCCGGCAGACAGCACTGCCGATGCCGCCTGAAGCGCCGAGTACGAGCGCATGCCGCCTGCTGCTCACTTGTTCAGTTCTGTCGGACGGATCGTCATGACCGTTTGTCCGCCTTCGTAATAGAAGTCCCGGTACGCTTCCTGCAGCTGGGCGTTGGTGAGCTGTTCCAGCACAGGAACGACGTCGAACAGATTCATGTCATTGAAATTGTAGTGTGTGAACTGATTCGCAATATATTCCGGCGAGTTGAGCGCTCTCAAGAAAAGGCCGATCCGCTTTTTCCGGATCCGTTCCAGCTGGTCATCTGTAATGGACCAGTGATCCCGTGCGTCATCGAAGACACTCAAGATCAGCTTTTCCAGCTCTTCCGGCCGATCGGTATCCGAACCGATGGCAGCAAACCCGAAGCCGTTTTCCAAATTGAATTCATACGAGAACGATTCGTCGATCAGCCCTCTGTTGTAAGCTTCCGTGTAAAATTCCGACGAGCGGCCGAACAGGATATCGAGCGTCACATCGGACGCCAGTTCACGGATCAGCATCTCCTTGCCGCTCATATCCGTATTCCGGCATTTTGTGCCGATCATCAGTTTCGGCTTCGTGACATCCATGAACAGCTCACTGCGCGTTTCAGCAGCCTCGTCCGGTTCCTCCGGGAAGCTCCGTTCGACCGGTTCCGGGGCCGCAAACGATTTCGCCTGCTGATCTTTTTTGACGAACTCGAGCATTTCTTCTGGGTCGACATTGCCGACGGCGAAGAATACCATGTTGGATGGATGATAGAACGTCTCATAGCATTCATACAAGTGTTCCGCTGTTATTTCCTGGATCGTTTCGACTGTACCGGCAATATCGATACGGACAGGGTGGTTCTTGAACAGATTGGCGATCGTCCCGAAGTATTGCCGCCAGTCGGCCTGGTCATCGTACATCGTGATTTCTTGTGCAATGATGCTTTTTTCCTTCTCCACCGTCTTTTCGGTGAAATACGGCTGCTGGACGAAATCGAGAAGGGTCTTGGTGTTCTTGTACAGATTCGCAGTCGAAGAAAACAGGTAGGAGGTCCGGGTGAACGAAGTGAATGCGTTCGCTGCCGCGGCATTCTCACTGAATTCCTGGAATACATCGCCTTCCTCTTTTTCGAACATCTTATGCTCCAGGAAATGGGCAATTCCGTCCGGCACCGTCACAAAATCGCTGCCGTTTCGCGGAATGAATGTCCGGTCGACGGATCCGTATTTTGTCGTGAATGTCACATACGTCTTCGAAAAACCGTTTTTCGGCAGCACATAGACATTCAGCCCGTTTTCGAGGGTTTCGTGGTACAACGTTTCCTGCAGCTGTTCAAAGTGGATTTTATTCATCATCCATCGCCTCCCGTCCGGACAGAAGATACGTAATCTCTTTCGTAAGCGCTGTCGCCATCTCCTGTACGTCCTCTTTCGTCACTTGTTCCCATTTGCCGATCAGATGGTCTGCACGGAAATTTTCATCCAGCTCTTTATATTGGTCGAAGATTTCGATCTGGCCTTTCGCCGAATCGAATGCGCTGCGGATACTGTTGGACAGCAGGGCAAGTGTCTGCCGCATTTCGAGATCGGAAATGTCCCCCTGCCGCATCGCTTCGACTTGCGCATCAATCAGGCCTGCCGTCTTTTCTTCCTGTTCTGCATCGATTCCCGACATGACATAGAGCAGACCATACTGGGAAGCATAAGAGCTCGAGCAATAGTACGCGAGGCTCTCCTTTTCCCGGACGTTGACGAACAGCTTGCTGTGTGCGAATCCGCCGAGCACACCGTTCATCATCTGCATCTTCGGATAGTCGGGATGCTGGAAGTTAACCGGTGTACTGTAGGCGATATTCAGTTTTCCTTGTTTCATGTCCTGCTTTTCCCGGATATGAAGCGGACGCCGGTGTTCCGGTTGTCCGGCAGGTGCTGCCGACTTCGTCTGCATAACATCGCGGTCCTTGAATGGGAATAAGCTGCCCGTGCGCTCAGCGAGTTCAGCTGTATCCGTATCGCCGAGCAGGTAAATGTCGATCTTGTCATTAGCGAGCATGTCTTCATAGGCCGACTTCAGCGATTCGCCTGTCACCGCCAGGACCGTCTCTTCGGTGCCGTTCGCCGACTGCGAAGCAGATTCGCCGGGGCGTATCAGTTCGAGCATCCGCTTGTTCGCATAGCGCGTTTTGTCGTTATAGACGGAGCGGATGCGGTCGGCGACGGACTGCTTCTCCCGTTCCACGATAGTTTCACTGAACTGCCCATTGACAAGGTTCGGTTCGAAAAGGCTTTCTTTTACGAGCGCCAGCAGACGCTCGAAGACAGGACCGTCGGGATTGCGCAGGAATTCATCATTGACGCTTTCTGCGTAGACGGTCACTGTGTGCTCGTCCCCTCGTTTTCCGGTGTCTGTGTAGAACACAGCCCCATACAGCTCCTCGAGCGCCTGACGCAGCTCGGTGCGGCTCGGATGCTGTGCCGTCGAGTCTTCCAGCACATTGGCCAGTACTGTCCGGACAGCTGCAGATTCTTCCGTCAGCGGAGCCGTGAATTTAATGGCCAGGCTGATTGTTTTAAACTGATCGGTCGGGCGTGTATAAATCGTGACGCCCGATCGGAGTTCGGTTTTGTCAAACATTCCTAACACCTCGATTGGGTAAGATGGATTCCGTGTGCAGCTGCACGCCGGATACACTCTTTTTAGTATGCTGCTTTCCAACTTCACTATACATTTCCATCGAACTGCATACAAGCGAAGGGTCCCGGCTAAAAAAAGTCCCGCCGATCCGGGAAACGGACAGGCGGGACAGGCTGTATTAGCGGGATCCTTTGACGTAAGGATCGCCGAGTGCTTTCGGACCATTCGCTTTTCCGATGAAGCCGGCCAGCGCAACAATTGTCAGCACGTACGGAAGAATATAAAGGATGAACGACGGCACATTCTCCATGAATGGAATGGAAGATGAGTTGATGGCGAGGGCTTGCGCGAAACCGAAGAAGATCGCTGCCCCCATTGCGCCGATCGGATGCCATTTCCCGAAGATCATCGCAGCAAGCGCCATGAAGCCCTGCCCGTTGATCGTCGCGTGGCCGAAATCGTTCGTCATCGTCTGTGCGTAGACCGCGCCCCCCATACCAGCAAGGCCGCCCGATACAAGCACAGCAATATAGCGGATGCGATTCACTTTGATCCCCATTGTGTCAGCTGCCATCGGGTGCTCTCCGACGGAACGGAGACGCAGACCGAACGGTGTCTTATAGATGATGAACCACGCCAGGATTGCAACGGAAATCGCAAGAATGGAAGATCCGTACACCGACTTGAAGAACATCGGCCCGAGAACGGGAATGTCCTGCAGAAACGGGATATTGAAACGCGGAATCTTTTCCTGGATGAAATCCGTCTGTCCTTTTCCGAAGATCATCTTCACTGAGAACAGCGCGATGGCGATCCCGAGCAGGTTGATGGCCACACCTGAAACGACTTGGTCTGCCCGGAACGAAATGGAAGCGACCGCGTGCATCAGTGAAAAGATCGCCGATACGAGCATGGCTGCCAGGATCGATACCCAAGGCGTCCATGCACCGAACGTATCGACAAAGAACAAGTTGAACACGATGCCTACGAAAGCTCCCATAACCATGAGCCCTTCGAGTCCGATATTGATGACCCCGGAACGCTCAGAGAACACACCGCCGATCGCAGTGAAGATGAGAGGCGCCGCATATGCAATCGACAAAGGGACGATGATATACAGGACATTAAGAAACGTACTCATCTCACTTCGCCTCCTTTTTCTTGCTAAGTCGCAGCAAGCCAACCCGGATGATATAGCCTGATGCTACAAAGAATATGATTAACGCGATAACAATCGAAACGATCTCGATCGGGATATTCGCAGCATTCGGCATGTTGTTCGCCCCATATTTCAAGGAACCGAACAGACTTGCACCGAAAATGACACCAAGCGGCGTGTTCGCACCGAGCAGGGCTACGGCGATCCCGTCAAATCCGATTCCGGTGAAGCCGGCACGGGAAGAAATATTGCCGAATGTTCCGAGCGCTTCCATAGCTCCGGCGAGACCTGCGAACGCGCCTGAAATGACCATCGCCATGACGATGTTCTTCTTGACGCTCATACCGGCATATTCCGCTGCGTTTTCATTGAAACCGACCGATTTCAGTTCATAGCCAAGCTTCATACGGTCGAGAAGGAACCACATGATGAACACCATGAAGAGCGCTACGAAGATTCCGTAATGCAACGTCGAGAAGTCCGTCAGCTCCGAAAGGAAATCAGACCGGAGAGAGGCGGTATCCTGGATTTTGTCCAACTTGAACCCACCGTGTGAGATGGACTTGATGAGCGCATTCACGATATGCAGCGCAATGTAGTTCATCATGATCGTGACGATGACCTCGTGCACTTTCAAGGTCGCTCTCAGCAGACCCGGAATGAGGCCCCAGATGGCACCGGCAGCAGCTGCAGCGAGAAGTGCAAGCGGCAGGTGGATGAACTTAGGGAGTTCGAACGCCATTCCGACATACGCGGCTGCGAACCAGCCGACGATCAGCTGTCCCTCAACACCGATATTGAAGAGACCTGTACGGAAGGCGAACGCCACAGCCAGACCGGCTAGGATATAAGGGCTGATCTGGCGGATCGTTTCACCGATTGCATAGGAATCCCCGAAAATCCCGTTCCACAATGCAGCATATCCGGCGACCGGGTCATAACCGCTCACAAGCATGACGACAGCGCCGACCAGCAGACCGAGGATGATGGAGATTACCGGTACAAGCAGATTGATAATTCGATTAGACATGGTTGTCGTCACCTTCTTTCAAAACAGGTCCTTCTTCACCTTTGACAATTTCATTTTTACTATGTCCTGCCATGAACAGACCGAGTTCCTGTTCCGTCGTTTCAGCCGGGATGACTGTGTCTACAATTGCTCCGTCGTAAATGACGGCAATTTTGTCAGACACATTCATAACTTCATCCAGCTCAAAGGATATAAGTAGAACCGCTTTGCCCTGATCGCGCTGTTCGATGAGACGTCTGTGGATGAATTCGATTGCTCCGACGTCCAAACCGCGAGTCGGCAGTGCCGCAATCAACAGATCCGGATTCCGTTCCACTTCACGGCCGATAATCAGCTTCTGCTGATTCCCGCCGGAAAGCGCCCGTGCGAGTTCGTGCTCCCCTTGTGTCCTGACATCATAGTCAGCGATGATCTTGTTTGCATGTTCCGCCACCGCTTTGTAATTCATCAGGCCATTCGAAGAATACGGTTTCTGATAGTACGATTGCAGCGCGGCATTGTAACCGACACTGAAGTCCAGTACAAGCCCGTGCTTATGACGGTCTTGCGGGATATGTCCGACGCCTGTCTCCGTAATCGTTCGCGGCTTCTTGTTCGTGACATCCCGGTCACCGATGATGATCTTACCGGACTTGACTTTACGCAGCCCGGTGATCGCTTCGATCAGTTCAGACTGCCCGTTGCCGTCGATGCCGGCAAGACCGACAATTTCTCCGCGGCGGACCGAGAGATTCAGGTTTTTCACTTTGTTGATGTTGCGGTAATCAGCGACAGTGAGGTTCTCGATCCGCAAAATTTCCTCTGTCGGATGGGACGGCCCTTTTTCGGTTTTGAACGTCACTTGACGGCCGACCATGAGTGTCGCGAGTTCTTCAGGGTTCGTTTCCGAAGTGATGACCGTCCCGATACCTTCCCCTTTACGAATGACAGTGACCCGGTCGGAAACTGCCATGATTTCCTGGAGCTTATGAGTGATGATGATGATGGATTTACCTTCTTCAATCAGCTTCTGCATGATACGGATTAGTTCATCGATCTCCTGAGGCGTCAGTGATGCGGTCGGCTCATCGAAAATGAGAATTTCTGCACCGCGGTAAAGCGTTTTCAGAATTTCAACTCGCTGCTGCATCCCGACTGAGATATCTTCGATCTTTGCAGACGGATCGACATCCAAGCCGTACAGTTTCGAGATTTCCGCTACTTTTTTGGCGGAGTCTTTAATGTTGATCATGCCCATCTTCGTCGGTTCACTGCCGAGGATGATGTTTTCGGTGACAGTGAGATTTTCGACGAGCATGAAGTGCTGGTGGACCATCCCGATGCCAAGATCATTGGCAACGTTCGGATCGGAGATATCGACAGCTTTGCCATTAACTTTTATCTGGCCGCCGTCGGGCTGGTATAGGCCGAACAATACGTTCATCAACGTCGACTTCCCTGCACCATTTTCGCCGAGCAACGCGTGAATTTCGCCTTTCTCCAACTGCAGGGTAATATTTTTGTTCGCATAGAAAGTACCGAATTTCTTGTCAATATTCAGCATCTCGATGACGTATTCCACTAAGCTCACTTCCTTGCATATAGTTTCTGTTTCACTTAAATTGTCACAATAAAAGATTTTGAAACAAAATCTTTTAGTCTGGCAACTTAGGACAGAACGGGGCTTCACTATGTATACAAAAATAACGAAGGCCGGAATTACCCGGCCCTCATTGTTCAGCTGATCATGCAATTATTTCTTTTCGCCAGGGACTTCAACTTTCCCATCAGCGATGTCTTTGGCATATCCGTCGATTTTAGCAAGAATGTCTTCTGGAATCGCACCGCGGGAATCCGCAAGAGCGACGCCGTCGTCATGCAAACCGTAAACTTTTGTTTCTCCGCCTGGGAATTTGCCTTCTTTCGCAAGCTTAGAAAGATCGGTTACAGCGTTGTCAACACGTTTCAGCATGGAAGTCAATGTTACGTTTTGGTCGCCGACCTGACCTTCGTCATACTGGTCAGAGTCAACTCCGATTACCCATACATATGCGTCTTTGTCTGCAGTTTTGCGCTCTTTCGCTTCACTGAAGACACCATTTCCTGATCCGCCGGCAGCGTGGAAGATAATGTCCACACCTTCGGAATACATACGGTTTGCAGCTGCTTTACCAAGTTCCGCCTTATCGAATGCACCTGTATACTGGACATCCACTTTCAAATCAGGCTTGACTGCTTTTACGCCTTCAAGGAAGCCGACTTCGAAACGTTCGATGACCGGGATTTCCATGCCGCCGACAAAGCCGATTTTGTTGGACTTCGTCATGAGGGCTGCTGCCACACCAGCAAGGTACGCGCCTTCCTGCTCTTTGAACAGGACGCTCGTTACGTTCGGCTGATCGACTTCACCATCGATGATAGCGAAATTCGTATCTTTCTGTTGAGTGGCGATTGAATCGATCGCGTCCTCCATCAGGAAGCCAACACCGAAAATCAGATTGAAATCACGGCGTGCAAGCGCATTCAAGTTCGTTGTATAGTCCGCGTCACTTTGCGACTGCAGGTAGTCGAAACCGCCATCGCCTTTTTTCAGGCTGTTATCTTTCCCGAATGACTGAAGTCCTTCCCAAGCGGACTGGTTAAACGATTTGTCGTCAATACCGCCGACATCCGTTACCATCGCTACTGAAAAGTCAGATGTATTGCCTCCGTCAGAAGTTGAACCTTTGCCACTATCCTTGCCGTTGTCTTTGTCTGAACCACAAGCTCCCAAGACCGTGCCTGCAGCAAGTACGAGGGAAAGGGCAAGACCAAATCTGCGTTTACTCATTTTGTGACCTCCCTATTTATATGTTGGTATGTTAACAGCGGAAAACCGCCTTATACCCGTTTCCGGACTACATGGAAGCTGAACTTGTCCGCGCGAAAATAGTTTTTGGAAAGCAAAACCATTTCCCCGGTTTCCGTGTAGTGTTTTTGGAGCAGGACAAGAAGAGGTACATCGACCCCGCATCTCAGGATAGATGATGCTTCCTGATCATATCCTACTGGTTCAATATGCGCAATGGCCTGGGAGATATGAATCTTCCCGTCTTGTTCCAAGGCGTCAAAAAGTGAGGTTTTCATGAGTTCTGTCGAGTCCGCGCGGAGATTCCCCGCCCGTACTTGGTCAATGCAGTAGACGACCGGTTCTCCGTCTGCTGTCCGCACCCGTTTTATTGTAACAATGGATTCCTCTTTTTTGCAACCGAACTTTTCACTGCATTCTTCCCCTGCGGGCGCGTCGGATACTTCCATAAATATTGTGCCCGGCTTCATACCGGCATTCCGGATCATCGTCGATACGCTCGATAATTCCTCAATTCCTGATGAAAATAATGGCCGTGGTTTCAAAAATGTACCGACGCCATGCTTACGGACAATAACTTTCTCTTCCTCAAGCACGCGCAGTGCTTCACGCAGCGTTGCCCGGCTGACGCCGAGCGTCCTCGCTAATTCAAATTCCGAGGGAAATTTTTCATTTTCCTTGAATCTTCCGGCTTCGATGTCCCGTTTAATGTGTTCGATGACTTGGACATATAAGTGCCTCTGGTCTGCCTTGATCACCAACCCATCTCCCTCCGGACGAGGTCAGACCTCTGATGTTGTACGTCGTCTTATTCAACCATACTATAACATTACCCGGAGAGAAAATAAACATGGCAGTTGAAAAAAACTTGAAGAACGGAGACTTGTGTTCTTAATCTGTCAAAATCTCTCGCTCTTACTCTGCTGCATCCCTGCCGGCCAGCACTTGACGCGGTTTGCTTCCTTCCGGCGGTCCGACGACTCCGCGCATCTCCATTTGGTCGACAATGCGGGCAGCCCGTGAATAGCCGACACGGAACCTCCGCTGCAGGAGAGAAACGGAGGCTGTCTGCATTTCGATGACCAGCTGGACGGCCTCGTCGTACAGCTCATCCGTTTCTTCGAGTTCCTGGATCTCTTCCGCCTCGGAAGGAATCATGTCTTCCTGGTATTGCGCTTTCTGCTGCTGGATCACGAAATCGACGACACTTTCGACTTCCCGGTCCGATACGAACGCGCCCTGTACACGGGTCGGCTTGGAAGCACCTGCCGGGAGGAACAGCATGTCTCCCCGTCCGAGGAGCTTCTCCGCCCCGCCGCTGTCGAGGATCGTACGGGAGTCGACAGCCGACGAGACGGCAAATGCAATCCGTGACGGGATGTTCGCTTTAATGATCCCTGTGATGACATCGACGCTCGGCCGCTGGGTCGCGATGATTAAATGGATTCCCGCTGCCCGTGCCATCTGTGCCAGCCGGGTGATCGCATCTTCGACTTCGTTCGAAGCAACCATCATCAAGTCGGCAAGCTCGTCGACGACGACTACGATATAAGGCATCTTCGGATGTTTTTCATCGTTCTCTTCGTTCCATTGTTCAATGTGGTCGTTGTAACCTTCGATGTTCCGAGTGCCTGTGTGTGAAAACAGTTCGTACCTGCGCTCCATCTCGGCGACCACTTTCTTCAGTGCTTGCGCGGCTTTCCGCGGATCTGTCACGACGGGCGCTAGCAAATGAGGAATGCCGTTGTATACGTTCAGTTCGACCATTTTTGGGTCGATCATCATCATTTTCACTTCGTGCGGCTTCGCCCGCATGATGATACTGATAATGATGCCGTTGACGCAGACACTCTTCCCGCTGCCCGTCGCTCCGGCAATCAGGACGTGCGGCATTTTGTTGAGTTCCGCAAGCATCGCTTCCCCACTGACGTCCCGGCCGAGTGAAATGAGCAGCTTGGAGTCCGGCCGGTTGTTCTGTTTCGCTTCAAGCACTTCGCGCAAGGAGACGACAGCGACCGCTTTGTTCGGCACTTCGATCCCGACCGCCGATTTCCCAGGGATCGGAGCCTCGATGCGGATGCCGCTTGCGGCGAGCGCCAGTGCAATATCATCTGCCAGGCTGACGATCCGGCTCACTTTGACGCCGGTATCCGGCAGCACTTCATACTTCGTGACAGCCGGACCGAGATGGACTTGTGTCACTTTCGCCTTGACGCCGAAACTGAGGAATGTCCGCTCGAGTTTCTGGGCATTCGCCTGGATGGCGTTATATTCACCGGACTGATCGTGTTCTGGCGGCTGTTTCAGCAGATTGAATGACGGCAGCTGGTACGACTCGTTCTCTTCCTCTCCTGACACGCCCTGGTACGGGTCGGCCACTTCTGCAGCAGCCGGCGGTTCCGGCACCTTTTGTTCCACAACGGCCGACGGAGCGGCGGTCTGCTGTCCGCCTGCCGTCTCTGCACGTTCGTTGAATGCCGAGATGATCGGCTGGACGAACGGTTCCTCTGCTTCCACAGGCGGATTCTCAGGTTCCAATGAAGGTTCCTCTGGCTTCGGCTGTTTCTTCTTATGCTTGCCTGCCCGAGTCGCAGGTGCCTGTTTTTGCTTTTTCACAGGCTTCTCTTTCGGCTGCGGCTTGAAATCGATCCCCTTCACTTTTTCTTTCAGCGAAGAGAACACCGAGGGGAACCATTCTGCCAAATACGGTGCCAATGCTTTGCCCGTAATCAGGATGAGACCTGTCAGCAGCAGAAGGACGCCCGCCACGGCGGCCCCCGCTGAATCGAAGAGGGAGAAGAACATGGCAAAAAGGACGGCGCCGATCATCCCGCCGCCGAGCGTGCCGCTTCGTGTACTGATCCCTCCGTTCGTAATAAGGACGTTCCACGTTTCTCTCAAGGAGGAGTCCGAAAGCAGGACACGGCTCGCGTACAGCTCCTTGAACAGCAGAATATGGCTGAACAGCAGCAGGCTGCCGAGGATGCAAAGGCTCCCGCCGACAATCCGGTTTTTCCATCCGAGTTCGCCGCGCTTCACCATGAAGACGAGGGCTTGGAGGATCAGCATGAGCGGCAGCGCACCATGCCAGTTGCCGAACAGGAAGCGCCCGACGGAACCGAGCCCCCTTCCGACGGGACCGAATTCGAACAGGATGATGACCGCCAGTGCAAGCATCGTGAGGCCGATCACTTCGAACAGCAGCGGATTCAAAGGGGATTTGCCTTTTTTCTTGTTCGGTGTCCGTTTCTTTTTCTTTTTTGAGACTTTCCTAGACATGCTCTGCCTCCTTTTTGCGAAAAAAGGATTTCCCGCCAGCCGGCAAGGAAATCCTTAAGGGGAATTGTATGATCAGTATTCCATGATAATCGGAATGATCATCGGGCGTCTTTTCGTCTGCTGGTACAGATATGAGCTCAATGTATCCCGGATCTCTTGTTTAATGTTTGTCCATTCGAACGTTTCTTTATTCACGTATTTCTCGACGATCTTCCGGATCAGGTTCGATGCCTCTTCCAGCAGCTCTTCTGATTCCCGCACGTAGACGAATCCGCGGGAAACGATTTCCGGACCTGCGGCAATTTTCTTCTGTTTCCGGCTGAGTGTGATGACAATCGTGAAGATCCCGTCTTGTGACAGCAGCTTGCGGTCACGAAGGACGATATTGCCGACGTCACCGACACCGATGCCGTCGATCAGGACGTTGCCTGCGGTCACACGGCCGCTCATGCGGATTTTGCCGTTCTTGAATTCGACGATATCGCCTTTGTCTGCGATGAAGATCTGATTCTTGCGCATTCCAGTCTCCTGTGCAAGCTTGGAATGTGCAATCAGCATCCGGTACTCACCTGTAATCGGGATGAAGTTTTTCGGCTGCATGAGATTGAGCATCATTTTCAAGTCTTCCTGGCTGCCATGGCCGGACACGTGGACGTTGCGGGCAGAGGTCAGCACTTTCGCTCCGAGCTTCGCGAGTTCGTTCATCATCGAGAATACTGATACTTCGGAACCCGGGGAAGGCGTCACTGTGATCAGCACGGTATCCGTGTCTTTGATGCGCACGTCGCGGTGATGCTTGCGGACGATTTTCTCGAGCGCTTCAAGCGGTTCGCCCTGGTTGCCGGTCATGATGATGACGATTTCACTGTCATCGTAGTTCCCGAGTTCCTTCACAGTAATGACGGTTCCTTCAGACACTGTCAAGTAGCCGAGTTTCACGCCGACTTCGAAATAGCTCTCCAGGCTTTTCCCGACGACCGCCACTTTGCGGCCTGTCTCGGCAGCCTTGTCCAGCACTTGCTGGATCCGCAGGAAGTTCGATGCATAGACGGCAACCAGGATCCTTCCTTCCGCTCCGTAGAACGTTTTGGAGAGTTGTGCTTCGACGACCGTTTCGGATGTCGTGTAGCCCGGACGTTCCGCTTCCGTCGAATCAGACATGAGGATGAAGACGCCTTCTTCACCGAGTTCGGCCATTTTGCCGAGATCGGGCTTGTACGCGCCTTTGGCAGCCTGGTCGAATTTAAATTCTCCCGTATGCACGACGGCGCCTTCACTCGTATGGAAAACAATTCCAAGTGAATCCGGAATGCTGTGGGTCGTGCTGAAGAACGTCACATACGTCCGTTTGAAGTTCATCCGGCTTTTCGCCGACACTTCGAAGAACTTGACGCTCGCCGGAGCCGGCATTGTTTTCAGATGCTCTTTCGCAAGTGCCAGAGTCAATTTCGAACCGTAGACAGGAGCCTGGACTTTCTGCAGCAGGTAGGCGATCGCACCGATTGCGTCTTCGTGTCCGTGCGTCAGGAAAATCCCTTTGACCCGGTCCTTGTTTTCTTCGAGGTATGTCATATCCGGAACGACGAAATCGATTCCGAGCATTTCTTCTTCAGGGAACATGAGACCGGCATCGACAACAAACAGCTCCTCGTCGATTTCCACGACGTACATGGATTTCCCCATCTCTCCCACCCCGCCAAGCGGGATGACTCTGATTACTTCATTTTTAACTTTTGTCACATTGTTTCCTCCTATATAAGATTCCCGCACTAAACGACTAGTTCCCATTATACTTGACCGTGCAGTTCTGCACAAACAAAAATAGCCGGCTCATGCGCCGGCTATCCGATCAATCTCTTTGCGGCAGCCTTCATCTGCTGAAGGGTGCCGTCAAGAATTGTGTCGTTATCAGGCATTCCGGTAAGCGGCAGACGGACATTGCCGACAGGAATCCCTGCCTGATTCAAGTAATATTTCACCGGCACCGGGTTCGGTTTCGAGAAAACCGCCTCGAACAGCGGGAGTAATGTCTGATGCCATTCTCCAGCTTTCCGGAGCTGACCTGCACGATAAGCATCGATCATCTGCCTCATCTCGCTCCCTGCAATATGGGACGTGACGGAAATGACACCGCTGCCTCCGACTGCCAGCAGCGGGAGCGTCAGTGCATCATCGCCGCTGTAAACGGAAAACCCGCTGTGCGTACCTGCAATGATGCGGGTCATCTGGGTAAGATCTCCGCTCGCTTCCTTGACAGCCTGGATATTTGTGATTTCCGACAGACGGATCACCGTCTCCGCAGACATGTTGACACCCGACCTGCCCGGTATGTTGTACAGCAGCACAGGGATTTCAATTTGCTCAGCGATCGCCTTGAAGTGCTCATACATCCCCTGTTGATCCGGTTTATTGTAATACGGCACGACAAGCATGACACCGTCCGCTCCGAGTTCCTGCGCCCTGACAGCAGCGCGAATCGAAGAGCGGGTATCATTGCTTCCGACTCCTGCGATGACTGGCACCTTTTCGCCCGCCACACGGATCATGTGCGCGAGAAGCTGTTCCTTCTCCTCTTCGGAAAGAGTCGGGGACTCTCCAGTCGTTCCATTGACGATTAGTGAATCGGTTCCCGTCGACAGTAAATGGCTGGCCAGCAGTGACGCCGCATCAAGATCGAGAGCGCCCTGCCTGTCGAACGGAGTGACCATCGCCGTACCGATCTGACCTAAATCCATTCGCTCCATCCTTTATTCAGTAGTCTTACGAAAGGCGCGGCGGCCGGCCAATCAGCTGTTCCGCGATCTGTACGGAATTCAGCGCAGCGCCTTTCAGCAAGTTATCTGCCACGATCCATAAGTGGAACCCTCGCGGATGATCCGGATCTTTCCGGATGCGGCCGACAAAAACATCATCTTCGTTTTCCGCAAACAGCGGCATCGGGTAGTGCTGTTTCAGAGGATCGTCTTTGACAGTGATCCCCTGCCCGCTGGCGATCGTCCGCCGCAGCTCTTCAGCCGAGACCCCATCCTCCTGGATTTCGATATAGACGGACTCCGAGTGGCCGGTCACGACCGGCAGCCGGACACACGTGGCCGAGACAGAAATGGAAGTGTCGCCGAAGATCTTCTTAGTTTCGTTGATCATTTTCCATTCCTCTTTCGTATAGCCTTTCTCGTCGAAGACGTCGATTTGGGGGATCGCATTGAATGCGATCGGATAATGTCGTTTCGCACCAGCACTTGGAAGCTGTAAAGCCGAATTACTGGCCCGTGAGTCGAATTGGCTGCTTTGCGATTTCAACTCGAGGATTGCATCCGAGCCGGCTCCAGACACCGCCTGGTATGTGGAGACGATGATCCTCTCGAGTCCATATTCTTTCCGGACAGGATGCAGCGCGGCAGCCATCTGGATGGTCGAGCAATTCGGATTGGCGATAAGTCCATTATGGTTCTCCAATGCTGCAGCGTTCACTTCCGGGACAACGAGCGGCACATTCGCATCCATCCTGAAAGCACTCGTATTATCGATGACGACTGCCCCCCGCTTTACTGCTTCTGGAGCGAGTTTTTCTGAAATCGCCCCGCCCGCACTGAAGAATGCAATGTCGACATCCTTGAATGACTCAGGCTTCGCCTCCTCGATCGTGAAGAGCCTTCCGCCTGCCTGGATGACGGTCCCGCTTGAACGCGAAGACGCCAGCAGTTTGATAGAACGGAATGGGAATGACCGTTCCATCAATTTATCCAAGATTTTGGCGCCCACTGCACCTGTTGCCCCTACAATTGCTACGTTGTACGTCTGCATGCCGATTCTCCTTCTCTGACACGATATCCCGCGTTGCGGGCATCGGATAATCACGTTTCACGAATTATACCATAACCGTAAATTCTCTGTCTGTCATTTTTCCGTAGAATGCGTGATCAGCAGCGGCTGCAGCTGTTTCTTCTCGATCGCTGCAGCGGCCGCCTCTGCGATCAGCGAAAAGTCGCTGATGAGGGAGTTCGGTTTTTTGAAGGGATCATCCTGTCCGAACGGAATGAAGAAGACGTTTTTCATGTTGAGCAATTTGACAAGATTATAGGCATTCAGTCCGAGCGCGTCATTTGTCGAGATACCGAGAAGGACAGGGGCATGGTTCCGCATGGTCGCTTTGGCGGCCATCAGGACGGGGGAATCCGTGGACGCATTGGCGAGACGGCTCATCGAATTGCCGGTCATCGGAGCGATGATCATGCAATCGACGGGCGACGAGGGCCCGAACGGCTCTGCCCCCGCGATGGTGGAAATGACTTTTTCACCGGTTGCACCTTCTATTTTCTCGATCCATTCCTCACCTGTGCCGAACCGGGTGGCGGCTGTCAGCACGGAGTGTGTAATGACCGGTACCACGGCTGCACCCGCCTGCTGAAGCCGTTCGATCATCGGCAGCAGTTCTTCATACGTACAATGGGAGGCCGTAATGCCGAGGCCGATCCGCTTGTTGTGAAGCACTCTTGTTTACTCCTTTCCTCTGCACATTCTCAAAACGGTCTGCCCCAAATACTCTCCGGCCTGTTTCGGGAAATGCCTGCCGGGCAAACCGAGATGTAATGTATAGTATGCAGAGGTGTCATCGGCCCTTAGGCAGCCGGGCATGGAGGCAAGTTCGAAGACGTGCAGCCTGCTGCTTGGCTCCCTGCTCAGCCAGGCGGCCGGTATCGTATTGACGAGGTAGCCGGCAGCTGGCAATCGTTCCGGATCGAGCTGATGCGCAGTAAAACCGAGTGCTTCCGCTTCCCCGAGCTGCGTTTCGGAACGTGCGTAGACAATCACCTGGGCCCCTAATCCTGCAAGGACAGCTGCCGTTATGCGGCCGACCCTGCCGAAGCCGGCTATCCCGATTTCAGCCTTCCCCAAAGGCTCTTTTGCCGTGCGGATGAATTCCGCGGCGAATGCTTCCGCTGTCAGCCGGGCGTTGTTCCAGACGAACCGTTCGTCTGCCAGGTAGTTCTTCACTTCCAGTTTTTCCTGCCCGAATGTCTGCAACTGGTCATCGTTCAGGAGTCCGGTAAAAAGGCGGACGTCTTTTCGGAACGTGCCGGGCGGGAAATCCCCCGCCACCCCCTGAACAGGCAGAATGACGTGGGACGGCATCTTCTGACTGATCAGCGCGAGCAAGTCTTCCGTCACTTGGTCCTGTTCATATCGGGTGCAGTCCGGATAGCTCTGCCCCACCGTCCTTGCGCACGACGTCATCCGTTCATCACTGCCGATGATGAGCCACCGGTTCTCAGACATCTGCATCCACTCCGTCCAGGTCGTGTGTTTTTCCGAAAAGGATTCGGTGCTCACCGATCAATACAATCTCACTCCATGGGATATATTCCCGCGAAGCCTCCTTCTTCTGCAGAAAGGGGATCCTGCCCGCGCGATCCCTGATTTCAAACCCGATGATCCGTCCGCTCCTTCTGTCGAACAGCAGATCTGTATCCGCCAGAAAACCGTAACGGACCCCTTCTGCAACTTGGATGAGCTCTTTTTGAGCGAGTTCCGACAATAGCATACACATGCCTCCTCCGCTGTATCCCTACAGTCTATGATAAGGCGGCGGAAAAGCTGACAGCCGGTTTGGTCATGGGCGGTTCGGCGATACGATGGAGACGGCCGGCTCCGATAAGAGAAGGCGCTCCGCCATCCGGGTCACGTCACTTGCGGTCACTGCCCGGATGAGTTCCACAACTTCCTCTTCCGTCCTGTGGCGCTGAAGGAGCAGCTCGTTGTTTCCGTTTCGGTGCATGCGGGATTCAGCACTCTCGAGTCCGATCAGGAAACTTCCGCGCATCTGTTCTTTCGCATAATGGAGCTCTTCTTCGGTAATACCTGTCTGCGCGATGCCCCTGACGACGTTAAGCACCGAACCGGTCAGCGCCTGCTCATTCTCCGGTGCGGCTGCACTGCCGATGACAAACGCCCCTTCGTCTGCATGTGCTGAATAGTACGAATAGACCGAGTAGGCAAGCCCTTCTTCCTCACGCACTTGCTGGAACAGCCTGGAGGACATCGTGCCGCCAGTGATGCTGTCGAGCAGTGCCAGTGTATAGATCTCGGGATCACCTGACGCAAGGCCGGGATAGCCGAGGAACAGATGGGTCTGTTCAATGTCCTTCTTTTTTCTGACGGTACCGCTCCTGAATTGTGCAGTAGGATACGCCTCGGTTTCTGCAGAGACGCCGGCTTCCCGGAACGTGCCGAACAGGACCTCCAGCTTTTTCAGGAGTGCGGGGGTGAAGTTTCCCGCGATCGAGACAACAATCAGGCCGGGCGTATAATACCGGTCCATGAAATCGAGAAGCTGGCTCCTGGTGAATGCGCGGACGCTTGCGGCTGTCCCGCCGATCGGCCTGCCAATCGGATGCTCCGGATACATGAGTTTCCATAACTGTTCATCCGCATCATCTTCCGGTGAATCCTCGACGGATGCGAGTTCATCCAGAATGACGGTCTTTTCCTTCTCCATCTCCGATTCGCTCAGCACCGAGTTCAGCAGCATATCCGCAAGTATTTCTGCAGCCTCCGCCGCTTTGTCCGCCAGAACGGTCGCGTAGTAGCACGTCGTCTCTTTCGTCGTAAACGCGTTGATGTCCCCGCCGTATAGGTCGAACTGCTGGGCGATCTGTTTGGCGGATCGGGATTCCGTGCCTTTGAAGAGCATATGCTCGATGAAATGTGCGATCCCTTCTTCTCCTGCCTGTTCTGACGCGGAGCCGGCCTTCACCCATATGCCGAGTGAAACGGAGCGGGCATGCTCCATCTGCTCGCTGACGAGCCGGACCCCATTATTCAATGTATCGATTTGTACCATTTTGCCATCTCCTTCATCTCCCGGAAGCGAAAAAGCCCCGCTCCCACTGGTGTGGGAGGGGGCACCTTGCAAACCGCTTATTCGCCTTTTTTCTCGGCTTTTTCTTTTTCTTCCTTCAGGACCACTTTGCGGGACAGGTTCACGCGTCCCTGGTTGTCGATCTCAATCACTTTAACGAACAGCTCATCTCCGAGCTTCATGACGTCTTCCACAGCCTTTGTGCGTTCTTCCTGGATTTCGGAAATGTGGAGAAGTCCGTCTTTGCCTGGGAACAGTTCCAGGAAGGCACCGAATTTCTCAATACGTTTCACTTTCCCCATGTAGTACTCCCCGACTTTCGCTTCGCGGACGATGTTTTCGATCATCTGTTTCGCTTTGTCGTTCATCTCGGAATTCGGCGATGAAATGTAGATTGTGCCGTCTTGTTCCGTGTCGATCTTGACGCCGGTCTCTTCAATTATCTTATTGATCACTTTTCCGCCAGGTCCGATCACGTCACGGATCTTGTCCGGATTGATGTGGATCATGATGATTTTCGGAGCGTATTTCGACAGTTCCTGAGCCGGTGCGGCAATCGTATGGAGCATGTGATCGAGGATCTTCATGCGGCCGATTTTCGCCTGTGCGAGTGCTTCCTCCAAAATCTGACGTGACAGGCCTTCGATTTTGATGTCCATTTGCAGGGCAGTGATGCCTTCCGCTGTACCGGCAACTTTGAAGTCCATGTCACCAAGGTGATCTTCCATACCTTGGATATCGGAGAGCACCGAGTAGTTCTCGCCTTTTTTCACGAGCCCCATCGCAATACCGGCAACCGGTGCTTTGATCGGCACGCCGGCATTCATCATTGCCATCGTAGAAGCGCAGATGGATGCCTGGGAAGACGATCCGTTCGATTCAAGGACTTCCGCTACAAGACGAATTGTATACGGGAATTCCTTCTCGTCCGGGATGATTGCCGACAATGCGCGTTCGCCGAGTGCCCCGTGACCGATTTCGCGGCGGCCAGGCGCACGGATCGGTCCTGTTTCCCCGACGCTGAAGTTCGGGAAATTATAGTGATGCATGAACCGTTTCGTCTCTTCAAGGCCGAGACCGTCGATGATCTGCACTTCTCCCAAAGCACCGAGAGTACAGACACTGAGGGCTTGGGTCTGCCCCCGTGTGAACAGTCCGGAACCATGCGTACGCGGCAAGACGCCTACTTCAGAGGACAGCGGGCGGATTTCTTCGAGACCGCGGCCGTCTGGACGGACCTTTTCATCGGTGATGAGACGGCGGACTTCGTCTTTGACGAGCTGTTCAAGTACGTTGCGCACTTGTTTCATCGTCGCATCGTCAGCTTCGTTCTCCTCGTAGCGGGCGATCACTTCGTTTTTCACTTCGGTGATCGCTTCTTCACGCGCGTGTTTCTCTTCCGTCTGGATTGCTGATACGAGCTCATCATGGCAGCTTTCTTTGATGGCTGCGAGCAGATCCTGATCGAGTTCGAACAGTTCAATCTCCATCTTCGCTTTGCCGACTTCCGCGATGATCGTTTCCTGGAATTCGATCAGTTTCTTGATCTCTTCGTGTCCGAAGATGATCGCTTCCAGCATGACGTCCTCGGATACTTCCTTTGCGCCGGCCTCGACCATGTTGATGGCGTCTTTCGTTCCGGCGACGACGAGGTCCAGCTCACTTACTTCCAGCTGTTCAGGTGTCGGGTTGACGATCAATTCCCCGTTCACGCGGCCGATCTGGACTCCTGCAATCGGACCGTCGAACGGAATGTCGGAAATGGAGATGGCCAGGGATGATCCGAGCATGGCTGCCATTTCAGATGAGCAGTCCTGATCGACGGACATGACCAGGGAGATGACCTGCAGATCGTTCCGGAACCCATCCGGGAACAGCGGGCGGATCGGACGGTCGATCAGACGGCTTGTCAGCACCGCTTTTTCAGAAGGGCGGCCTTCCCGTTTGATGAACCCTCCGGGGATCTTCCCGACTGCATACAGCCGCTCTTCATAATTGACGGTGAGCGGGAAGAAGTCGAGCGCCTTCGGTTTTTTGGAAGCTGTTGCGGTGGATAGGACCGTCGTATCGCCGTAGCGTACGAGGACAGCGCCGTTCGCCTGCTTGGCGAGCTGTCCTGTTTCGACCGTCAGCTTTCTGCCGGCCCAGTCCATCGTGAATTTTTTCTGTTCTGTCATGATTGATCTCCTCTCGGTTTACATCCTGTCCATACGTAGTATGTAATACTTAGTAGTGTATCAAATTAAGCAATGATATGCGAAAGTTTTCATTGTGCGCCGGGACAGCCCTGCAGAGGGGATGCGTCTGCTGTCCGGAAGCATAGAAAAAAGCGGGCAGAGCCCGCTTTTTCGGTTGTCGATATTAACGGCGCAGGCCGAGTTTAGCAATCAGATCACGGTAACGCTGAACTTCGTTCTCACGCAGGTAACGGAGAAGACGACGGCGCGTTCCGACCATTTTGTAAAGGCCGCGGCGCGAGTGGTTGTCTTTCTTATGTGTGCGCAAGTGCTCGTTCAAGTTGTTGATCTCTTCGGTAAGGATAGCGATCTGAACATCTGCAGACCCTGTGTCGTTTTCATGAGTCTTAAATTCGTTGATCAGCTCATGTTTACGCTCTTGTGTAATAGCCATCCTTTTCACCTCCTAGTTTGTAATAGCCCCAAGTCCCGAGCAGCCGTTGGTGATTCGAGATGCCGAGGAAAAGGTTTGTGTATGTTGTACACTTTGTCATCATACCACTTCCAATCGGCATGTGCAACTGTCAGTCCAAGTCAGCCAGGATCGTCCTGGCGGTTTCCTTATCGATGCCGATCTGCGCTTTCAAGTCATCGATGGAGTTGAATTTCTGTTCGGGGCGGATGAACGCGATCCAGTCGACCGCTGCCTCTTTACCGTACAGGTCCCCCTCGAAATCGAGGACGTTCACCTCGATCGTCTTCCTAGCAGCATCCGGCTTATCGAATGTCGGTTTGACGCCGATATTGCAGACGCCGTCATATTCGGTTCCCTCAACCGCGAACCGGACGGCATAGACGCCATTCTTCGGGACGATCAGCTCGTCCTCCGGGATGATGTTCGCTGTCGGGAATCCGAGAAGCCGGCCGCGTTTGTCACCGTCCGTCACTATGCCGACAGAGCGGAATGGACGCCCGAGCAGCTCTGCCGTCTCAGCTGCCTTTCCTTCTGCCAGCAGCGCGCGGATCCTCGTGGAGGAGATCTTCTCATCGTTCTCCGCGACTCTTGCGACAGTCGTCGTCGTGAACACCCCTTCGCCGAGCTGCCGCATATCGTCCATTGTCCCCTGCCCTTTGGCGCCAAACGTGAAGTCGAAGCCCGCCGTCACGTGGCGGACGTTCAGTTCCTTCAGCACGTCTTCGACGAAGCGGACAGGTGAAAGCCCTGCAAGCGCCTTGTCGAATGTGACGATGAAGAGCGTGTCGATCCCCATCTCCTCAAGCAGACGCACCTTCTCTGAAAGCGGAGTGATGTAGCCGGTTTTCCGGCCGTCTTTCGAAAATAGATGGGAGGGATGCGGGTCGAACGTCATGACCGCCGGGAACAGCTGCCGTTTCTCCGCTTCCTTGACCGCTTCCCGGATCACCGCTTGATGGCCTTTATGCAGGCCGTCGAAAAAACCGATGGCCAGTGAAAATTCCTTATCCTCTATCGGGGCGATGCGCTGTGCGGCATCAATTTTAATCACTTCCACTGCTGTCGTCCTCCTTTTGCCAATTCAGCGGGAACATTTTTACGGGCTTCATGAGACCCGCTTTCCCGGGGTGTGCCGCATAGACGGCCATCGCCTTCCCGCCTGCTGTGAAGACGAGCTCGCCTCCGGTTACAAGCAGGGGATGCAGCGGCAGCACCTGTCCATGTTGGACGGACACGAGCAACTCACCTTCCGCTTCTGCGGAAGGCACGCCGGCGAGCGCCGATTCGAGCGGGCGGATGTGAGGTGCAAGACGCCCTTCCTCCGCGAGTTCCCGGACTTTTCCGAGCGTCAGGCAGTCTTCTTGGACGAACGAGCCAGAAGCTGTCCTTACGAGCTTAGACATGTGCGCAGGATAGCCGAGCCGCTCACCGATCTGGACGGCAAGCGTACGAATATAGGTCCCTTTCCCGCAGGCGACCCGTATGGTGAATTTCGGTTCTGTCCCTGTAAACTGTTCCTCCTCACTCAGCAAGTCGATCCGCCCGATGACCACAGTCCGTTCGGGTCGTTCCACTTCCAGGCCTTTGCGGGCGTACTCATAGAGTCTCCGTCCGTTCACTTTGACAGCGGAATACATAGGCGGGATCTGAACGATCGGCCCGGTGAGTGATTCCAGAACGTCCAGCAGCTCTCTGCGGCTGATCGACTTCTCTGTAGCATCACATTCGACTGCAGCTCCGTCTGCATCTTCCGTCTCCGTCGCAGTTCCAATCGAGACTTCTGCGATATACTCTTTTCCGGAATCCGTAATATAGGATGCTGTTTTCGTTGCCTGACCGATACAGATCGGCAGCACGCCTTCCACGTTCGGATCTAGTGTCCCGGTGTGGCCGACTTTTTTGGTCCTCAAGATTTTGCGGAGCTTGAAGACACAATCATGGGACGTCATCCCTTTTTCTTTCCAAAGCGGCAGAATACCATCCATACGTGTATCGCCTCCTTCTCCGGCTTTCCCGCCGGCATGTATGTATGACGGAAAAAAGGGACCGGGAATCCTAGTGGATGCCGATCCCTTCTTGTCAACTGTCCGTCCCGTCTTCTTTCACTTCCCGCAAAAGGGACTCGATCCGGTTGCCGTAAGCAACGGATTCATCGAAAGCGAAGTCGATTTCAGGTGTTTTTCTCAGCCGGATCCGTTTGCCGATTTCAGAACGGATAAATCCTTTCGCCTTTTTCAGGCCATCAAGCGTCGCCGCTTTTTCGGATTCCTTGCCGAGCACTGAAATGTAGATCATCGCCTGCTGGAGATCGCCTGTCACGTCGACATCTGTCACCGTCACGAACCCGATACGGGGGTCTTTAAGCCGCTGGCCGATAATGTCGCCCAGCTCTTTCTTCATCTGTTCGGCCACCCGGTTTGCACGCATTGTCATGGAGTTTCACCCCGCTTTGCTATCGTACGTAGTCGATCTGTATTTCTGTAAGTTCCCATTCCGGATTGGACTCCAGAAACTTCTGGACGCGCCGGATCTCCCGTTCTGCCGCTTCGGCAGAAGAAGCGACAGCGACAACACCGAGTGTTGTTCGCTGCCAGAGATCCTGATGATCCAATTCGGATATAGAAACATTATACCCATTTTTGACGCGATCGATCATGCGTCTCAGCACCGCGCGTTTGTCTTTCAGAGAAGCCGCCATTGGAATGATGAACGAACACTCTGCAAAGACGATCACACCCGCTTGACTTCCTGCATGACGAAGGCTTCGATGATGTCGCCTTCTTTGATGTCATTGAAGTTCTTGATGGTGATTCCGCACTCGTAGCCTTTTGAAACTTCTTTCGCGTCGTCTTTGAATCGCTTCAGTGTATCGAGTTCCCCTTCGAAGATCATAATATCATCCCGGTAAATACGAACACCGGCATCTCTCGAAATCTTGCCGTCGGTTACATAGCTTCCCGCGATCGTGCCCACTTTTGAAACTTTGAATGTTTCACGTACTTCGACCTGACCGATCACTTTCTCCTCGAATTCAGGATCGAGCATCCCTTTCATCGCCGATTCGATCTCTTCGACGACTTTGTAGATGACACGGTGAAGCCGGATATCGACGCCCTCTTCTTCAGCAGCCCGTTTCGCGTTCGTATCCGGCCGGACGTTGAAGCCGATGACAATCGCATTGGATGCGGCTGCAAGGGACACGTCGGACTCGTTGATCGCTCCGGCGCCTGTGTGGATGATTTTGACGTTGACGCCTTCCACTTCGATTTTCATGAGGGAAGCGGCCATCGCTTCGACCGTCCCCTGAACGTCCGCTTTGACGATCAGGTTCAGTTCCTTCATTTCCCCTTCTTTCATCTGATCGAAGAGGTTGTCGAGTGTGATACGCGCCTTTTCAGTACGCGATTCCTGGATGGCGTCACCCGCACGGCTTTCGCCGATCTGGCGCGCCGTCTTTTCGTCTTCGAAGACGACGAAACGGTCTCCTGCCTGAGGGACGTCACTCAATCCGGTAATTTCGACCGGAGCGGACGGACCTGCTTCTTTCACACGGCGGCCGACGTCGTTGATCATCGCACGGACTCTTCCGTACGTGTTGCCGACAACGATCGGATCTCCGACGCGCAATGTGCCATCCTGGACAAGGAGTGAAGCCACAGCGCCGCGACCGCGGTCCAGCTGCGCCTCGATCACTGTTCCTTTTGCACGGACTGCAGGGTCCGCTTTCAGTTCGGCGACTTCGGAGACGAGGAGGATCATTTCGATCAGCTGATCGATCCCTTCGCCTTTCAGTGCCGAGATCGATACGAAGATCGTATCCCCGCCCCATGCTTCTGGAACGAGTCCGTGCTCAGTCAGTTCCTGCATAACGCGGTCAGGATTCGCAGTCGGCTTATCCATTTTGTTGACCGCGACAATGATCGGAACCTCTGCCGCTTTGGCGTGGTTGATCGCTTCAATAGTCTGCGGCATGACACCGTCATCGGCTGCGACGACGAGAATCGTCAAGTCAGTCACTTTTGCACCGCGGGCACGCATCGTTGTGAATGCTTCGTGTCCTGGTGTATCAAGGAAGGTGATCTTCTTGCCGCCCGACGTAATCTGGTAGGCACCGATATGCTGCGTGATGCCGCCAGCCTCGCCCTGTGTCACTTTCGTGTCACGGATGGAGTCGAGCAATGTCGTCTTCCCGTGGTCGACGTGACCCATAATCGTAACGACAGGCGGTCTTTCTTCCATTGCCGCCTCTTTTTCCGCTGCCTTTTCGCCTTCTTCCGGCTCTTCGAAGTAGATCTCCAAGTCGGTACGGTCGATGCGGATCTCTTCTTCCACTTCCACATCATATTCGGCACAGATCAGTTCAATTGCGTCTTTGTCGAGTTCCTGGTTGATGGTCGCCATCACACCGAGCAAGAAGAGCTTTTTGATGATTTCAGAAGGTTCTTTGCCTAGTTTGTTTGCGAGTTCCCCGACAGACAGCGATTCGTAGAACGTGATTTTTTCCGGCAGCGGCTTCTCGATTTTCGGCATCGGATTTGCTGGACGGTGTCTTCTGCGTCCTTGGTTGATCCCGCGTGCTGGCGGACGGCCGCCTCGGCGGTTGCCTCCGCCTCCCTGACGATTCGGTGCAGAGGAACCCTGGCCTGCTGGACGGTTGCCCGACTGGCCTGCCGGGCGGTTGCCTGACTGACCTGCAGGACGGTTGCTCGACTGGCCTGCTGGGCGGTTGCCTGATTGGCCTTGCGGACGGCTGCCTGACTGACCTGCCGGGCGGTTGCCCGATTGGCCTGCTGGACGGTTGCCTGATTGGCCTTGCGGACGGCTGCCCGATTGGCCTTGCGGACGGTTGCCTGACTGGCCAGCTGGACGGCTGCTCGCCTGACCTGCCGGGCGACTGCCCGATTGGCCTTGCGGACGGTTGGAATTCCCTTGTCCCTGAGGGCGCGGATTGCTTCCCTGGCCTTGCGGACGTCCGCCTCCCTGCTTAGGTGCACGATTGCCGTCTCTGTTTTGCGGACGGTTTGACGGCTGTCCTGATTTCTGGCTGTTGAATTTCTTATCCAGCTTGTCTGCTGCCCCGGCGTCGATCATCGACATATGGTTCGTGACGCTCACGTTCATCTTCCCTAGTTCTTCAATGACTTCCTTGCTCGATTTGTTCACTTTTTTCGCGTATTCATGTACACGTATTTTCGTCATTAGCCCACCCCCGTTATAATTCGTTGAGGAGCCCAGACAGCTTTTTGGCGAAGCCGCTGTCTGTTACCGCGAGGACGACTCGCGACTCTTTTCCGATTGCATGCCCGAGTGATGCGCGATCCCCGAATACATGCTTCTCAACGTTGTAGCTAGTACATTTATCTGACACCTTTTTCATCGTGTTATCAGATGCGTCATTAGATAGTATAACAAGTTTTGCGCGCTGTGCCCGGATCTCGGCCACAGCGAGTTCTTCCCCGGCGGTAAGTTTCCTTGCCCGGGCGGCGAGTCCGAGCATCTGGTAGATCTTCGTCTCTGCCGTAATCATTTCAATGCCTCTCTCCGGATGGCGTGCAGCAGATCTGCATACACGTCCTCCGGAACGGCTGCACCGAGCTGTTTCTCGATGGCATGTGTCGTCTTCGCTTTTTCGACAGCCGCCTCGGATTTTGATACATAGGTGCCCCGCCCGGATTTCTTCCCTGTCAGGTCGACAGAGACTTCGCCTTCTTTCGTCCGGACGATCCGGAGCAATTCTTTTTTCGGGAACATTTCCCCGGTAGCTGCACATTTGCGCAACGGCACTTTTCGTTTACCTGCTGCCATGCGGATGCACCTCCATGCCTTTCTTATTCGCGCTCTTCTGAATAGAGATCGATCTGTTCGTCCGCCTCTGCAGAATCAGCCGGTTCCAATGAATCTTCTTCGTCTGCATAGATATCGAACTCTTCGTTCTCCAAGTATTCCTCTTCCGTTCCTTCTTCTTCGAGGCGCGGATAGATTCCTAATTCACGAGCGTCCGTCTCGCTTTTGATGTCAATTTTCCATCCTGTCAGCTTGGCTGCAAGACGAGCGTTCTGACCGCGTTTTCCGATGGCCAGTGACAGCTGGTAATCCGGCACGACGACTGTTGTCGAGCGGTCTTCTTCTTTCACTTGGACGTCGAGCACTTTGGACGGGCTCAATGCGTTTGCAACGAAAACGACGGGATCTTCCGACCATTCGACGATATCGATTTTTTCACCGTGGAGCTCGTTCGAGATCGTCTGGACGCGGGCACCGCGCGCGCCGACACAGGAGCCGACAGGATCGACGTCCTCGTTCGACGTAAAGACGGAGATCTTTGAACGGTCGCCGGCTTCCCGCGCGATGGATTTGATCTCTACGATGCCGTCATAGATTTCAGGGACTTCCATTTCAAACAGGCGGCGAAGCAAGCCGGGATGTGTACGAGATACGAACACTTGCGGTCCGCGGGACGTCCGTTCCACTTTTGTGATATAGACTTTGATGCGATCGTGCGGCTTATAAGTCTCTGAAGCAATCTGTTCAGTCGTCGGAAGGACAGCCTCGACTTTGCCGAGGCCGACGAACAGGTTGCGAGCGTCGAACCGTTCCACGATTCCGTTGACGATATCGTCTTCCCGGTCGATGTATTCCTCGTAGATCAATCCGCGCTCCGCTTCCCGCACCCGCTGCGTGACGACCTGTTTCGCGGTCTGGGCAGCGATACGGCCGAAGTCGCGTGGCGTCACTTCCTGTTCGACAATATCGCCTACCTCATACGCAGGGTTGAGCAGCAGTGCATCCTCCAGCTCGATTTGCAGGAGATCATCTTCCACTTCTTCCACAACGTCCTTGCGTGAATAGACCTTGATAGTGCCCTGGTCCAGATTCAGATCTACGCGGACATTCTGGGCCTGGTTGAAGTTCCGTTTGTACGCTGTTACAAGTGCAGCTTCGATCGCTTCCACCAGTACATCCCTAGAAATTCCTTTTTGCTTTTCCAAAGCGGTTAACGCATCAAGCAGATCGCTGCTCATCTTCATCACTCCTGATTGGTTCGATTATGCCGAAAAGTCGATTGCGTATCGGGCGATCGCAATTTTGTCTTTTGCTATGCTGACTGTCAATGTCCTTGTTTTAATGCGGATCTGCATTTCTAGAACCTCCGGGCCGTTGGCGATCAGATGTCCCTCGAATTCCTTCATGCCGTCCACCGGTTCGTATGTTTTCACATAAATGTACCGGCCGACCGCTTTTTCGAAGTCCTCTTCTTTCTTGAGCGGACGTTCGGCTCCCGGTGAAGACACTTCCAGGAAGTAGTTTTGCGGAATCGGATCCGTCCGGTCGAGTTCCTCGCTCAGACGTTCGCTCACCTGGGCACACTGGTCGATATCGATATTGCCTTCCGGTGTATCGATGTAGACACGCAAAAACCAGTCACGGCCTTCTTTCAGGAATTCGATATCGACAAGTTCCAGTCCGAGTTCCTGAACAACGGGAAGTGCTAATTCCTCGACTTGTTCGGTTACTTTACTCATTTTACCCCTCCCTCACAGGTTGTAATTTGCTTGCAACTCACAGTAAACAACAGAAAAGAGCGGGGATTCCCACTCTTTTCGCGTGAAACTATAGCAAAAGTTACAATTATTATACCACAGGCCTTCACTTGCCGCAAATGTTACAGACCGCCGCCAGAACTCGCTCTCCTGCATTCCTTAAAATCAGAACAGGGAAAGCTGGTTCATCTCCGGGAGTCCTTCAAGACAGCCGAGGCTGTCCATGTATTCCGTAATCGTTTTTGAGACACGGCCCCGCCGCTGCAAGTCCTCTTTCGAGAGGAATTCGCCGTCTTCCCGCACTTCGACGATCGTTTTCGCCACGTTCGTTCCGAGTGACGGGATGGCGTTGAATGGCGGGATAAGGGAGTTCCCATCGATGATGAATTCCGTCGCGGAGGATTTGTACAGATCCGGCTTCGCGAACGTATACCCCCGTTCGCACATTTCCAGTGCAATCTCGAGGACAGTCACCAAGCTCTTTTCCTTCGGTGACGCATCGAGACCTTTGTCGTAGATTTCTTTGATCGACGCACGGATCGATGCCGAGCCTTTGATCATCGTGGCCAGATCATAATCGGTCGCCCGGACTGTGAAATAGGCTGCATAGTACATGATCGGATGGTGCACTTTGAAGTATGCGATCCGCAGAGCCATGAGAACGTAGGCGGCTGCGTGCGCTTTCGGGAACATGTACTTGATCTTTTTACAGGAGGCGATGTACCAGGCCGGGACTTTGTTCTTTTTCATCTCTTCCTCAAATTCTGGGGTAAGCCCTTTCCCTTTCCGGACGGACTCCATGATCTTGAAGGCGATCGCCGGTTCGAGTCCCTGGTAGATGAGGTAGACCATGATGTCATCCCGGCAGCCGATCACTTCGGCCAGCACACACGTTTTGTTCTGGATCAGTTCCTGTGCATTGCCGAGCCATACGTCCGTGCCGTGGGACAGCCCTGAAATCTGGATGAGCTCGGAAAACGTCGACGGCTTCGTCTCTTCAAGCATCTGCCGGACGAACCGGGTCCCGAACTCAGGTACACCGAGTGTCCCGGTCTTGCAGTTGATCTGTTCTTCCGTGACGCCGAGAGATTCAGTGCCGCTGAAGAGCGACATGACGCCTGCATCATCCGGCGGAATCGTCTTCGGGTCGATCCCTGACAAGTCTTCGAGCATTTTGATCATCGTCGGGTCATCATGTCCGAGGATATCCAGTTTCAGCAAGTTGTTATCGATGGAATGGAAGTCGAAGTGGGTCGTCTTCCAGCTGGATCCGACGTCATCCGCCGGATACTGGATCGGCGTGAAGTCGAAGATCTCCATATGATCCGGGACGACGATAATACCGCCCGGGTGCTGTCCGGTATTCCGTTTGACACCGGTGCATCCTTGGACGAGACGGTCGATTTCCGCTCCCCGCAAGTTCAGGTTGTTATCATTCATGAAGCCGCGGACATAGCCGTAGGCAGTTTTTTCAGCGACCGTCCCGATCGTACCGGCCCGGTAGACATAATCTTCGCCGAACAGTTCTTTCGTATAGTTATGGGCATGCGCCTGATATTCCCCACTGAAGTTCAAGTCGATATCCGGCACTTTGTCACCGTTGAAACCAAGGAAGGTCTCAAACGGGATATCATGCCCGTCTTTGCGGTACGGAACATGGCATGCCGGACATTCTTTGTCGGGCAGGTCGAAGCCTGAACCGACCGAACCGTCGGAAAAGAATTCCGCCTGTTTGCATGATGGACAGATGTAATGTGGCGGCATCGGATTGACTTCCGTGATCTCCATCATTGTTGCGACGAGCGATGAGCCGACCGAGCCGCGCGAGCCGACGAGATAGCCGTCGTCGAGCGACTTCTTCACGAGCTTGTGCGAGATCAGGTAGATGACCGCGAACCCGTTGCCGATGATCGACTTCAGCTCTTTCTCGATACGCGCTTCGACGATGTCAGGCAGGGTTTCCCCGTAGATCTCGTGGGCCATCGTATAGGTCAATGACCGGACTTCTTCTTCCGACCCTTCGATATGCGGCGGATACAAGTCGTCCTTGATCGGCTTGACATCCCCGACTCTTTCGACGATCGCCAGACTGTTGTCGATGACGATCTTCTCCGCCGTTTCCGGTCCGAGGAAAGCGAACTCTTCCAGCATTTCGTCGGTTGTCCGGAAGTGGACAGCCGGCAGACTGTGACGGTTCATCGGGTTTGCGCCGCCTTGCGAGCGTACGAGCACTTCCCGGTAGGAAGCATCCGTCGGGTCGATGTAGTGGACGTTGCCGGTGGCGACGACGGGGAGCCCTGTCTTTTTGCCGAGCTTCACCATCTTCCGCATGATGTCTTCCAGATTCCATTCATCCCGGATCAGTTCGAGTTCGATCAGATGGCTGTACACCGGTTTCGGATGAAGTTCCAGATAATCATAAAATGACGCGACTTCCTCCGCTTCTTCGAGCGACTTCTGCATGAGCGCTTCGAACACTTCCCCTTTGTCGCAGCCGGAACCGACGATGAGCCCTTTCCGGTGCTTGACGAGCAGCGAACGCGGAATGCGGGGCACCCGGTAGAAATAATCCAGATGCGAATAGGAGACGAGTTTGAACAGGTTTTTCAGCCCTTCATCCGTCGTCGCAAGCAATGTGCAGTGGGACGGACGGGACCGTTTGTAAGCATCCCCCTCGCCGACATTCTTATTGAAGTCGTCAAGATAGAGGATCCCTTTCTCAGTCGCATCTTTCATGAGGCGGACGAACAAGTGGGCAGTCGCCTCCGTATCATAGATTGCGCGGTGATGCTGGGTCAGCTCGATGCCGAATTTTTTCGCGAGCGTGTTGAGCCGGTGGTTCCTGAGGTCCGGATACAGCATGCGGGCAAGTTCCAGCGTATCGATGGCCGGATAGTTCACCGTTTCGATGCCAGCCTTTTTACATGATTCATAGAAAAAGCCCATATCGAATGACGCATTGTGGGCAACCAGGATGGCGTCACCAATGAATTCGATGAACTCTTTCATGACGTCCGCCACTTCCGGCGCATCTTTGACCATATCATCAGTGATGCCTGTCAGCTCCGTCGTCGTAGACGACAGCGGATGATGCGGGTTGGCAAAGCGCTCGAAGCGGTCGATAATCTCGCCGCCTCTGACACGGACGGCCGCAAGCTCGATGACCGTATCGTAGACGGCGGAAAGACCGGTCGTCTCCACGTCGAACACGATATACGTATCGTCTTCCAGCAGGCGGTGCTGTTCGTCATAAACGATCGGTACACCGTCGTCCACCAGATTCGCTTCCAGCCCAAACAGCACTTTCACGCCGTGTTTCCTGCCTGCATTGTATGCTTCCGGGAACGCCTGAACGTTGGCATGGTCCGTGATAGCGATTGCCGGCAGCCCCCATTTGGCGGCCTGTTCTACGAGCGCTCCCGCGGAAGACACCCCATCCATCTGGCTCAGTTTCGTATGGGTATGTAGTTCAGCGCGCTTGCGTCCGTCTGGCGACTTATCCTTCCGTACGACAGGGGCGACTTCCATGATATCCTGCGCCATCATGATAAGGTCACGGACGAATGTGTCGTTTTGGATACTGCCGCGTGCACGGACCCACTTGCCTTTGGTCAGTGCCTTCATCAGCTCTGCATCTTCGTTATCGCGGGAAAACATTTTAACGAGTATTGAATCGGTGTAGTCGGTGACTTTCAGTGTCAGCAGGGAACGGCCGCTGCGGAGTTCGCGGACTTCCGCGTCGAATACGAATCCTTCAATGGTGATTCGGCGCTCTTCGTCCTGGATCTCACGGATGCTGACCATCGGTTCGTCATGGCGGATCGCTGTGCCGAGAGAAATCGGTCCGCTCGGGGCAGGTCCGCCTTCCTTCTTCGCCGTATCCCGCTGCTGCATCGCTTCCAGTGCTCTCTGGGCGTACGCTTCCTCTTCCGCTTTCCGTTCCTCGAAGAACGCGGCTTCTGCCTGCAGTTTTTCTTCCGGAATCTCAGAGAGCAGGAATTCCGGATAAATGCCCGCAAAACCGAATGATTCGTAGGCGTCTGAGATCAGCTGGCCGTATTTGTTCTTCAGAGTCCGCTGCTGGACGTCATTCACGCAGCAGACAGACAGCTTATCCCCCGTCAGGACCGGTTCCCGTGCCGTCAGCGCTTCGCGGAGCGGGGGAGAAATATCCCCGAGTTCATCCATTACTGCCGGCCAGTAGGCGATTACCTTGCCTGCATCCGACTGACGGTTCCGTGACGAAATATGCAGGCGGACGGCAGCGATGGCGGAAAACGCCTCACTCACCCGCTTGCGGAACAAGGTGTACACATCATATGGCAGCGGCTCGTCCAGCGTCACCGCAAATTGCCAGACCCTGGATTTCTTATAGATGTCGACCCGTTCCAGCTCTGCATGATAGAAATAGGCAGCGACTGCATCTTCTGTCAGTCCGATCTGCTGCAGCAGCATTGACATCTTCGTAGTAGCATCCATAATTGTCTCCTTTCCCGAAAAAGAAGGGAAGGACCGGAATACGGCCTTCCCATGACTTTACTCTGTTCTGAAAAATTCCTGAAGTTTCTCGGTCACTTCTTCCTTTCGCCAGTGACGCGTCTCCCCTGTACTCCGGTAGGTGACCTCTATCATGCCGTCCTCCGCTTCGCTTCCGACGGTGATTTTCACCGGGATGCCGAGCAGATCAGACGTGCGTCTTTTGTCTTCCACGCCTACATTCCGGTTGTCAAACAGGATCCTGTACCGGTATCCTTCCATGACCGCGTCCAGTTCTTCCGCCAGCTGCCGCTGTGTGGCATCTTCAAAGTCCTCGATTAGCAGATGAACGTCATACGGCGCGAGACGGAGCGGCCATTTCAGACCGAGACCGTCACTGTAGTGTTCGGCGGTGACCGCGAACAGCCGGGTTAGATCCATGTAGGAATACCCAGTCGAAACCTCGAGAGTCCCTTTACCGGCAATATCGATTTTGCTGAAGACCGGCTTCGGATCGAGAATACGGGCGAGAACTGTCCCTTTCGAGAATAGGAGTGCACCGTTTCCGTCTGGGGATGGCTCTCCCTCTGCGACCGATCGGATATCCATGTACTCATCCACCGTAAAATCCCTGTCCGGGTTGACATTCAGCAGGAAGGTATCCGCTTCGTTCGCTCCGCAAAGTCCGTTCACGACACTTTCCACACTGTAATCAGCGAACACCCGGAAACCGAAGGGCAATTGAACCGGTCCAAGCGTGGTCGGCTCAGTCCCGAGAATTTCTTTCACCTTGGCGTCTGGCAGTTTAATAAGAGAAACTGATCCGCTTGCTTTCTGCAGTTTCAGTTCATTCAACTCCCGGTCCCCGCGGATTAGGACGACAGCAGGCTCTCCGCTGATTTCGTACAAATACGAGTGGATCACCCGGGCAGGAATGATACCGGAAGCTTCAGCGAGCTGGTCCACCGTCTGCCCGGAGCCGGCCGTCTTTTCAGCCGGTTTCTGTTTCGTTTTCTCATCCCGAACCTCGCGGAAGGCTTCTGTGAATTCCGCTCTTGATACGTACGAGCCGCTCGGGTTCCTGGCGATCCATTCTTCACCGCAGTCCGAATACGCGACGAACTCGTATGCCGTCATGCCCGCCTCCTGTTCACTCTGCATGACACTGAACGGTATGCCGATCTTAGTGAATATCCCCGAGAATACACTGTGCAGAAGGGAGCTGTGCTCTTTCGCTTCAGCCGTGTCCGTATGGAAGGAATACCCGCTCATCAGGGCGAATTCCTTCGCACTCAGCAGTCCGTTCTCCGGTGCCAGCCGTTCGGCGCTGCGAACGTGCTGTTTGATGTGGAACACGGAGATCGGCAGCTGCTCTGAGGAGATCACTTCTTTTGCGATGAACGAGAGGATGATCATTTCATCGGATTTGCCGGATGCGTGTTCAAATTGTTCGTACGGAAGGTCGACCTCCAACACTCCTGCCGCTTCCATTTCACTGCGGATGATCTGCTTGATATTTTCCAGCACTTTACCGGCAAGCGGGAAGTAGGCGTACATGCCTTCTGACGTTTCCTGCACGTAGCCCGCCTGCGCAAGTATCCGATCCGCCACACAGTGATTCGGTGAATCTGCAGCAGGTATGAAAACACCTGATTGGTTCATCGTGTGTCGCCTCCATCTGCCCTTTGAAAAGGACTGTATCTCTTAGAAAAAGAATTTTTGGATGTCATTCCATGTTACTACGAGCATGAGCAGCATAAGAAGCATGATGCCGACAAAGTGCACCATCCCTTCTTTCTGACGGTCGATCGGCCGGCCGCGGACTGCTTCAAACAGGAAGAACAGGAGGCGGCCGCCGTCAAGTGCAGGAAGCGGAAGCAGGTTCATGATCCCGAGGTTGATGCTCAGGACGGCTGCCCAGTTCATCAGGTTGTAGATGCCATACTGCGCAACTTCTTCGGTCGCTTTGTAAATGCCGACCGGTCCGGACAGTGCATCGAGCGTGAACTGGCCTGTTAGCAGCATGCCGAGAAGTTCAAAGATTTTGGCGATCCAGAACCAGGTCTGCTGAGCGCCGTATGCGATTGCTTTCACCGGATTCTTTTCGACTGGACTCGTATAGAGGACACCGATCTGTCCGAATGACTGGCCGGCATCTTCCATCTTATCCGGAGTGACCTGCAGCTCCACCATCTCGCCGTTACGTTCCACTTCGATGGTCATCGTCCGGCCCGGGCTGTCCTGGATCTCCTGAGTGAAGTCCGTCCAGTTCTTTACTGCCTTGCCGTCCGCTTCTTTGACGAAGTCACCTGCCTGCATGCCTCCAGCGGCGGCCGGACTGTCTTTCTGGACTTCCGAAATAATCGGTTCGTTCGTCGGAACTCCATTCAGCAGACCAAGCGCAAGAAACACGAAGAACGCCAGGATGAAGTTGAAAACAGGACCCGCCAGAATCGTGAGGAACCGTCCGAGCAGCGGCTTGGAGTCGAACTGCCGGTCTTTCGGCGCAATCAGCGTCTTTTCCCCTTTTTCATAGATGACAGCCGTCCTTGAGACACGGAAACGGACGAGATTTTCATCCTCGTCATATCCTTTGATGTACAGTTCATCCGACAAGTCCGCTGCTTCTGTCTCGATGAAGAGGACATCCGGATTGGACACATTCGAATTCAAGTAGATCTTCGTGACTTCATCCTCGCGGTTCAGGATGAGACCGACCCGATAGCCCGGCAGCAGTTCGACCGTGTCAAAGTCTTCTCCTGCCATCCGGACATATCCGCCGAGCGGCAGCAGCCGGATGGTGTACAGGGTTTCCCCTCTTTGAATGCCGAGGATCTTCGGCCCCATTCCGATCGCAAATTCGCGCACCATGATACCGGCCCGTTTCGCAAACAGGAAGTGCCCGAATTCGTGGAAAAAGACAAGGGAACCGAAAATTATGATAAACGCAATGACTGTCTCCATTCATACCCACCTTTTCGGCCCATTCAGGCCGCTGTACTAAATACCTTATTTTATCATGGACTGGACAATTTGACGAGTGCGCGAGTCTGTCTCCAAGATGGCATCGAGCGTTGCATCCTTCACTGTCTGATGCTGGTCCATCGCCTGTTCCACAAGCTCGTCGATCATGACGAACGGGATACGGCCGGCAAGGAACTGGCTGACGGCCACCTCATTGGCGGCATTCATGGCCGCGGGCATCGTGCCTCCCGTGCGGCCCGCTTCATAAGCGAGGGCAAGCGCTTTGAACCGCTCATAGTCCATCGCCTGGAAGTGCAGGGTTGCGATCTCTTCCAGTTTGAGGCGCTGAGGATTGGCCATAGGTATGCGTTCCGGATAGGACAGCGCATACTGGATCGGCACGCGCATATCCGGGGAGCCGAGCTGCGCCATGACGCTCGTATCTTCGAACTCGATCATCGAATGGATGATGCTCTCCTTATGCAGCAGGCAGTCGATCCGGTCATACGGCATATCGAACAGATGATGGGCTTCGATGACTTCGAGCCCTTTGTTGAACATAGTCGCAGAGTCGATCGTCAGTTTGTTCCCCATCGACCAGTTCGGATGGGCGAGCGCCTGCTCCAGCGTCACATCTTGCAGCTGATCCCGTGTCAGATCACGGAAGCTGCCGCCCGATGCGGTCAGGATAAGCCGCTGGATCGACTTCGGCTGTTCCCCGTTCAGTGCCTGGAACAGCGCAGAATGTTCACTGTCGACAGGCAGGATCGGCACATTGCGCTTCCTTGCTTCAGCCATGACGACGTCACCTGCGGCAACGAGCGTTTCCTTGTTGGCAATGGCGATGGTGATGCCTTCGCGGATCGCTGCAAGCGTCGGCTTCAGGCCGACACTGCCGATCACCGAGTTCAGCAGGATGTCAGCCCCTGAACCGGCCGCGACTTCTTCCAGCCCCTCGGCGCCGTAGACAAATGTGATCTCCGGGAATTCCGTACGCAGTGTTTCCGCGTCACCCTGCGCCATGACCGAGATGAGCGGCGGTTTGAAGGCTGCAGCGATTTCCCTCACTTTCCCGATATTGCGTCCGGCAGAGAGCGCAGTGAGCTCGAATTTTTCCGGATGTGCTCCGATGACGTCCAATGTCTGGAGGCCGATCGAACCGGTCGCTCCCAGCAGGCTGATCTTTTTCTTCATGGTCAATACATCCCTTTCGATTAGCTAACGAAGTGCAGCAGATGAAGCAGCGGCAGGACAAATAACAGGCTGTCGAACCGGTCCAAAATACCGCCATGCCCGGGAAGAAGTTTCCCGGAGTCTTTCACATTGTAAGTTCTTTTAAATGCAGATTCCACCAGATCCCCGAGCTGGCCCACAACCGACGCGAGAATCGTCATACCGATCAGAATAAGATATGAAGAGGCGATCGGCTCGATGAGCTGGAAGAGGATGACGAAGATCACTGCACTGATAATACCGCCGACAAATCCTTCCACCGTCTTGTTCGGTGAAATTTCCGGCCACAGTTTCGTCTTCCCAAGTTTGCGGCCGACGAAATACGCACCCGAGTCGGTCGTCCAAACAACGACGAGTGCGTAGATGATGAAGACGAGGCCTGCTTCCCGCGTTGCTGTGAGGAAGTAGAAGCCCATCCCGACGTAAAATGCTGATAGTACTGAAAAGGCGGCATCCGAAAAAGTAAAACGGTTCTTGACGATAACCGTATAGATCAATAAAAGCAGAATGATAACGAAAGCGGCATCTAATTTTGTATAGCCAATTGCTCCAAGCCAATGATCCGCCGTGTTTTCCGGGAGCAGAAAGACAGCAGCCAGAAGCCACGCGAGTAGACCTTCAGCTGAGGCCAGTCTGATCGACTGCATTTTCAGCAGTTCATACAGACCGATTGTCGCGATTGCATAGACGAGCAGCGTAAACGGCACTCCCCCTGTTATAACAAAAGGAATGAAAACTGCTGCTGCGATAACTGCAGTGAGTATTCGTTGTTTCATGTAAATTCATTCCCTTCGAGACTTCCAAATCGTCTGCTGCGTTTTTGATAATCTTCAATGATGGCCAGCATCGTGTTCTCATCAAAATCCGGCCACAGCACATCAGTGAATGCCAGTTCCGCGTACGCGAGCTGCCAGAGCATAAAGTTGGACAGCCGGACTTCCCCGCTTGTGCGGATCAAAAGATCTGGATCCGGCAAATGGCGGGTCATCATTGCCCTGCTAACGGTGTCTTCGCTCACCTCACTGATGGTCAATTCACCCTGCTGCAGCCGATCGGCGATGTTCTTGACGGCTTCCGTAATTTCGAAGCGGCTGCCATAATTCATCGCAAAATTAAGCACCATTCCGTCATTGGAGGCGGTTTCCCGGATGGCCCGTTCGATGGCCTCCTTCGTGTGGACCGGCAGCAGATCAGCACTTCCGATCATTTCGACTTTCACATTATTTTCGATCAGTTCAGGCAGATACGTGCTCAGGAATTCGCCCGGCAATTTCATAAGGAAGTCGATTTCCCGCTTGGGGCGCTTCCAATTTTCCGTTGAGAAGGCGTATAGTGTCAGCACTTCCACACCGAGCCTGTTGGCAAACAACGTCGTCTTCCGGACGGTTTTCATGCCCTCATGGTGCCCTGCGATCCGTGGCAGTTTCCGTTGCTTCGCCCATCTGCCGTTGCCATCCATGATGATGGCGATATGGACAGGCATGGGCCTCTCTTTTGCAGCGGCCAGCCGCTCTTCGTATGACGGCAGAGCAGCCGCCGTCTTTTTTCGCAGCAGTTTTCCGAACATAAATTTTCCTCCACTCGGCGGCGTTTCGAATCATTCACCCTCTTTATCCTATCAAACTGAGGGGAAAGTTGCATGCTAAAAAGGACGCCCTACCGGTAGGACGTCCATTGAAAGGGAAAGTTACTGTTTAGATTTCCATGATTTCATTTTCTTTGTCCGCTGCCAGACTGTCGATCTTCGTGATGTACGAGTCTGTCAGCTTTTGAACTTCGTCACTGTAGCGGCGCAGTTCGTCTTCGGTGATCTCGCCGTCTTTTTCCAGCTTCTTCAGTTCTTCGTTGGCATCGCGGCGGATGTTGCGGATGGCGATCTTCGATTCTTCCCCGTCCTTCTTCACTTCCTTGACGAGTTCTTTCCGGCGTTCTTCAGTCAGGGCAGGAACCGCAAGGCGGATAACAGACCCATCATTGGAAGGAGTGATTCCGATATCCGACTTCAGGATCGCCTTTTCGATGTCGCCGAGTGTCGTTTTGTCATACGGCTGGATGACGAGCAGACGTGCTTCCGGTACGGAAATACCAGCCATCTGGTTCAGAGGGGTCGGCGCACCGTAATACTCCACAGAAATCCGGTCGAGCAGCGAAGCATTCGCCCGTCCTGCGCGGATGGAAGCGAGTTCCCGTGTCAACGAGCTGATCGCTTTCTCCATACGTTCTGTTGTTTGGTCCATTACTGCTTTTGGCATGTTTCGTTCCTCCCAACGACTGTACCGATTGTTTCACCGCATACAGCCTTTTTAATGTTTCCTTCTTCCATAATTGAGAATACTACGAGCGGGATGTCATTGTCCATACAGAGTGTGGAAGCTGTTGCATCCATGACCTGCAGTCCTTTGCTGATCACTTCCAAATAGGTCAGCTGTTCGTACTTGACTGCTGTCGCATCAATCATAGGATCGGCAGAGTAAACACCATCGACATTATTTTTCCCCATCAGGATCACGTCTGCCTCGATTTCGGCTGCACGCAATGCTGCAGTCGTATCAGTCGAGAAGTACGGGTTGCCAGTACCTGCAGCGAAGATGACGACGCGGTTCTTTTCAAGATGGCGGATCGCTTTGCGTCGGATATACGGCTCTGCCACCTGGCGCATGTCGATCGAAGACATGACACGGGATTCAGCCCCGAGTTTTTCAATCGCGTCCTGGAGGGCGAGTGCATTCATAACGGTAGCGAGCATGCCCATGTAATCGGCAGTTGTGCGGTCCATGCCCATTTCGCTGCCGACTTTACCGCGCCATATATTGCCGCCTCCGACGACAACGGCCACTTCGATGCCGAGATCCAGCACTTCTTTCACCTGAATGGCGACAGACTTGATGATTTCCGGGGAAAGGCCGAACCCCTGCTCTCCGGCGAGCGCTTCTCCGCTTAGTTTCAATACAATCCGTTTATAGTTAGGAGTGCTCATATGTATCCCCCATTTTTTTGATTTTCTTAAAAATAGGGAACACAAAATGTGTCCCCTGTCAGTTGTATGAGTGAAATCAGTTGCCTTTGTTCACTTGGCTCATTACTTCATCCGCGAAGTTGTCTTCACGCTTTTCAATGCCTTCGCCTACTTCGTAACGGATGAATTCTTTCAAAGTACCGCCCGTTGAGTTGACGAACTCGCCGACTTTCTGATCGGAGTTCTTGACGAACGGCTGGTCAAGCACACAGATCTCTTCGAAGTACTTGCGCAGGCGGCCTTCCACCATTTTTGCAACGATGTTCTCAGGCTTGCCTTCGTTAAGAGCTTGTTCTGTCAGTACTTTACGCTCGTGCTCGATTTCGTCTTCAGAAATCTGATCGTGCGAGATGTATTTCGGGTTCATCGCTGCGATATGCATCGCAACGTCTTTTGCTGCTTCTTCGTCAGTAGAACCTTCGAGAAGTGTCAGAACGGAAATACGGCCGCCCATGTGCAAGTAAGCACCGAAAGCGTCGTTATCTGTCTTCGTGCGGATTTCGAAACGGCGGAGAGTGATTTTCTCACCGATTTTCGCAATTGCGTTCGAAATATAGTCAGCAACGTTTAGGCCGTTACTCATTGTGGAAGCAGTCGCTTCTTCAACAGTTGCCGGTTTCGTGGAAAGAAGGTGGTCGGACAATTCCTTGACGAGCGTCTGGAATGCCTCGTTTTTCGCTACGAAGTCAGTTTCTGCATTCACTTCGAGGATGACAGCGTCGTTTCCGCGCACTTCAATAGAAGTTGTGCCTTCAGCTGCGATACGATCCGCTTTTTTCGCTGCACTGGAAAGTCCTTTTTCACGCAGGAAATCGATCGCTGCATCCATATCACCATTGACTTCAGTCAGCGCTTTTTTGCAGTCCATCATACCTGCACCTGTTTTTTCACGAAGTTCTTTTACCATTTGTGCTGTAATTGCCATGTTGAATTCCTCCTATAGAGACATTAGTTGTAGTTTGTTCTCCTAAAAAAGACGATAAGTGGGGTTGGCCGCTTATCGTCTTTCCTGTTTCTATTACTCTGCAGCTACTGCTTCTGACTCTTCTGCTTGCACAGCTTCGTCATCTTCACCTTGTTTAGACTCGATCAGCGCATCTGCCATTTTGCTAGTCAAAAGACGGACTGCACGGATTGCATCGTCGTTTGCAGGGATGACATAGTCGATCTCATCCGGGTCGCAGTTTGTATCTACGATGCCGACGAGTGGGATATTCAATTTATGAGCTTCCGCAACTGCGATACGCTCTTTACGCGGGTCTACTACGTAGATCACGTCTGGAATCTGTTTCATGTCACGGATACCGCCGAGGAATTTCACGAGGCGTTCGTGCTCTTTCTTCAATTGGGAAACTTCTTTTTTAGGAAGGACATCGAACGTGCCGTCTTCTTCCATCTTTTCGATTTGCTTCATGCGTGCGATACGCTTTTGGATTGTTCCGAAGTTTGTGAGGGTACCGCCCAACCAGCGTTGGTTGATGTAGTACATTCCTGCACGTTCCGCTTCTTCTTTGATCGCATCTTGAGCTTGTTTCTTCGTACCGACGAACAATACTTTCCCGCCGTCTGCACCGACTTGGCGCATGAAGTTGTAAGCTTCTTCCAGTTTTTTAACTGTTTTCTGAAGGTCGATGATGTAAATACCGTTCCGCTCAACGAAGATGTATTTCTTCATTTTTGGGTTCCAGCGGCGTGTTTGGTGTCCGAAGTGCACACCAGCTTCAAGCAATTGTTTCATTGAAATAACTGACATAGTGTTTTCCTCCTGTTTGGTTGGATTCCTCCGTGCAGTTCATCCGTCGGGAGCTACCTTTCGGCACCGTCTTCCGCGTCCGCGCACGTGTGTAGTAATACCACTTGATACTATACCATAGCTATCGCGACTTGTACAACCTTTACTGTTTGAATTTCAGGATCAATTCGATTTCCGTCTTCCCTTTTCCAAGCCGGCTCGCGATCTCACCGGGCGTCAGCCCTTCGGCATGGAGCCGGTAGACAGGCTCGAACCCTGTCTCCCCGTCAGACCCAGGCTGCTGCCCGGCTGGGGATATTCCGCTCTCCCGGGAGTTCACTGTCTGCTGAGATCGGTACGAATCCATCACCTTCCGTGCAGGAGGTCTCACTGCTGAGATGGCAGCAGGGGGAGCATCCGAAGTCCTGACGGCAGGTTCCCCGTCCATTTCCTTGCTGATGATGCCGGCTCCTCCGCTGTCCGCCCAGTCGTTCTGGCCTTTTGGACGGTGCGTGAGCTGTTCGATCAGTCTGTCATTCTCTTCCTTCACATCTGCTATATAAAGCGCCAGGCTGTCTTCCATTTCTTTCATGAGCTGCCGCTGTTTCTTCTCCGTGCCGTCAAGCTTTGAAAGGCGCATGTACAGCAAAGCGATCATGTAGAAACTGCCTAACTGCAATACGAATAAGATGGTAAGCACTATTGCTGTCATCGTTTCACCCTGTGTAATCCACGAAGCCGCCCTTGTATGGATGGCTAGCGTAAAGTTCTTTTTTCTCTTCTTCCGGGTCTTTCCGCCCGCCGCCGGACGGACTGCCGCTGTCAGCCGCCTGGCCTTTGTCATTCGTTTTTTCGGACTGTGCGCTGTCGATGACCGTGCTGCGCTGTTTCATGACGCGTTCCTCGGTCTGGGCAGCCGCCTGCTGATGATTGAGGACGGACTGCTGGTTTTTCTGCTCCGCCAGTTTCCCCGCATCGAACGTCTTCGGGATGGCGATTTGCAGTTCAATCGATTTCAAGCTCATAAGATCCCCCGATCCAGCACTTCCGGCAGCAGCACTTTGCGCAGTTTGAAAAGTGCTTTGGAGTGGATTTGCGAGATTCGGGAAGTGGACAGGCTCAGGATTTCTCCGATCTCAGTGAGGGTCATCTCTTCTGAATAGAACAAACTCAGCACAAGCTGCTCATTGTCGTTGAGGTCTTTGATCTTTTCCGTCATTTCACCGAGCAGTTCCAGTTTTACCGTCTGCTGTTCCGGCGTGACGGTCCTTTCGTCTTTCAGCACGAACCCTTTCCCCGCGTCCTCCTCGTCATCATTCATGCGTTCGTCGATCGACAGGATGCTCGCGAAATAGTGCTCATGGACTGTCTGATAGACATCGCTCACCGACAGGCCGGTGTGCTCAGCAATTTCTTCAGGCGTTGCACTGCGCATCAGCTTTTGTTCCAGCCTGCTGATCTGCTCTTCAAGTTTCTTTGACTTCTCCCTCGAAGACCTGGGAAGCCAGTCTTCTTTCCGCAGTCCGTCCAGAATGCTGCCGCGTATTCGGAATGAGGCATATGTATCAAACTTTAGGTCCCGGCTCGGATCGAATTTTGTCAGCGCGTCGAATAATCCCTGATAGCCGAGGCTTTTCACGTCATCCCTGGAAACATTGCGGGGCAGGCCGGAGCCGATCCGCTGGACATGATAATTGACGAGCGGCATATATTTACGCACAAGCACATCGCCTGCATCAGGATCCCGCTTGGTCAACCAAAGTTCCCAGTAATCCTCTTCGGACAATTCCTTTTTTGACATAGAATCCCTCGCTTCCATGCTGAACGGTGTAGTAATTATGTATCTATAAAGACAGTATAGCAAAACCGATGCCGTAAAGACAGTGAACGCAGATTATATTCATCAAAAAAACAGCAGTTTCATAGGAAGAAACCGCTGTGAAACTACTATATCTCTTTAGACCCCTGATTGACCGTCCGGACATTCAACAGGCCGGTCGCCGGATCGAATTCGATCGTCCGGCCGCTCGATCCACCGGTGTCTTCCGCTATGAGCGGAATCGACAGTCTGCGGAGTTCCTGTTTGACAGCTTCTACATTGCGAGGACCGATCCGCACTGTGTCACCGGAACCGAACTGGAACATTTGTGAACCGCCCGCAATTTTCGCTTTCAGAGCCATCGGCCGGATCCCTTCCGCTTTCAACATCTCCATCAGCGCATAAATGCCCGTGTCCGCAAATTTCGCAGCATTCAGCGGGCCGCCCTTGCCGAGTGAACTGTCCGGCAGCATGACATGCACCATTCCCGCAACTTTGCGCCGTTCGTCATACAGGACGACACCGACGCAGGAACCGAGACCTGATGTCCGGATCGTATCCGGATCCTTCACTACGTTCAAATCTGCTATTCCGACACGTACGACCGTCTTGACGCTCCCCATATCACATGACTCCCAGTGATTTGAAGATCGTGACATAGGACGGCGGATCGGGCAGCAGGAAGAAGTGTCCGTCGACACTCGTGTCCTCGCCGTCCACCTCGACGATTTTCGTATCGATGACGATCACTTCATCGCTGTAATGCGACACTTCTATGAGACCGAAACTGACAATCGCACCGACCATGTCGACGCTGAGCGACGGGACAGTCGGGAAAATCTTAAGTCCGGTGAAATCCGACAGGGCCGACAAGTAGGAACCTGATAAGATATTGCCGAGCTCCTGCATGGCGGAAACGCCGATGTCCATAATTGTCGACGGATTGGAGAAATCGAACGAATCGTCACCGATCAGCCTGCGGATGAAACGGTTTGCCGACTCGATCGGCAGGACGAAGAACATGCTTCCCGACAGATCACCCGCCAGCTCGAACATGTCGTCAAACGACACGAGCGCCACTTTCGGCACGTGCATATCGATCGTCCGCTGCAGCAGCTCGGAAAGGGAGGTCGCAGCATGCGCCGCCCCGATATTGCCGATTTCTTTCAGCACATCCAAGTGCATGTCACTGATCGTGAATTCAGTTGTCATCGGTATTTCCGTTTCTGATCGGCTTCAGCACGTTATCCAGATTGAGCATCACGAGGAGGCGTTTGTCGATTTTTGCCACACCTGCGACGAATTCCGATTCGACGGAGCCCACCACTTCCGGCTGCGATTCAAGAGCGCCGGCGGGGATGTCGATCACATCATTCGCGTTGTCCACGATCAAGCCGACGTCGTAGTTCTCCAAGTTGACGATGATGATCCGTGTATTGTCGTCATAACCGGTCTCCGGCAAGTCAAATCGGACACGCAAATCGACGATCGGCGTCACCATCCCGCGCAGGTTGATCACGCCTTTGACGTAATCAGGCACCCCGGGTATACGGGTGATTGTCATAAGTAATAGTTTTTCAATGGATTGGACGACATCCACTTCAATTGCATATTCCTTATCAAGCAATTGGAAGACGATTGTTTTCATCACGTTGTTTTCCGTTCCAGCTGTCATTGAGCTTCCCTCCTGCTTATTTAATGAGTGCATTGCAGTCTACGATCAGCGCCACTTGGCCGTTGCCTAAAATCGTAGCGCCCGACAGTGCGAACACGCTCTGCAAATAATTTCCGAGTGATTTCAGCACGATTTCCTGCTGGCCGATGAACGAATCAACAACTAGCGCAGCTAAGTTTTCGCCTTTACGGACGATGACGACCGACTTGTATTCCTCTTCGCCTTCAGGCAGGCCGGTATGGAAAATTTCACGCAGATCGACGAGCGGTACGATTTTGCCGCGGAAGTCGATCACTCGCTGGTTATGGGCATTCAGGACATCATCGCGGTGGATGATCGCTGTTTCAATAATTGACGACAGCGGAACTGCGAATACTTCTTTCTGCATTTCGACAAGCATGACGGAGATGATGGACAGTGTCAGAGGGAGCTGTACCTGGAACAGTGAGCCTTCCCCTTCTTTCGAATCAATGGAGATGTGACCGCCGAGTGATTCGATTGTACTCTTCACGACGTCCAGTCCGACACCGCGTCCAGAGACGTCTGTCAGTTTTTCGGCTGTCGAGAACCCGGATGACAGGATCAGTTCCGCTACTTGCTTATCCGTCAGTGTATCTGCTGCGTCTTCGGAAACGATGCCCCGTTCAATCGCTTTCTTCAAGACCCGTTCACGGTTGACGCCCGCCCCGTCATCTTCCAGTTCGATGAAGACATGGTTGCCGGAATGATAAGCACGCAGTGTGACGGTCCCCTCTTCCGGTTTTCCGTTCGCACGGCGGACTTCGGGACTTTCCACGCCATGATCGAGCGCATTCCGGATCAGATGCACGAGCGGATCGCCGATTTCATCGATGACCGTCCGGTCGAGTTCCGTTTCCGCCCCGATAATTTCGAGGTTGATCTTCTTGTTGAGATCGCGGGCGAGCTGGCGCACCATTTTCGGGAACCGGTTGAACACCGTTTCAACAGGCACCATGCGCATATTCAGGATGATGTTCTGCAGATCTCCGGAAATCCGGGTCATCCGCTCCGTCGTCTCATTGAGTTCTGCATTTTGAAGTTCTGTGGCGATCGACTGAAGACGGCCCCGGTCGATCACGAGTTCCTCGAACAGATTCATAAGCACATCGAGACGGTCGATGTTGACGCGGATTGTTTTGTTGGCAGAGTGTGAGGACCCTGTCCGTTTTGCCGAAGACTCTGCTTTATCGGTCTTCTTATTGCTCGCGGGCTGTACCGCTTCCTTCGCGACCGTCGTTTTCGCACTGACAGCTGCAGGCGCTTCAACAGCTGCTGCTGTCTCGCTGGCAGCCGTGTGGAACTGAACCGGCCGGACGTCCGCCTGTTCGAGTTCGGATACTTTCTGGATTTTCGCCTTCAGCTGTTCTGCATCTTCCTTGGTCACCAGGACGACGGTAAACCGATTATCGAATTCTTCGTTCTCCAAACGTTCCACCGTCGGGGAGGTCTTGATGATCTCACCGGCTTTTTCCAGGATCTCAAAGACCATGAATACCCGTGCAGCTTTCAGCAGGCAGTCATCCCGCAGCGTCACAGTCAGTTCGTATGCATGGAATCCCTGTTCAATGGACTGTGTAACGACTGTCTGTTCAAAATCATCGTACACGAGACCTTCAAGCTGCGGCTGTTCGGCTTCCTCAACGGATGTCGCTTCCACAGCAGCGGACGGTGATTTCCCAGCTTCAATCTGATTCAGCATCGCAACAAGACCGCCGACGTCTTTTTTCCCCGTACCGCCTTCTTCGATGTCGATGACCATTTCTTCCAATGCATCGGAGGATTCAAAAACGACATCGAGAATCTCCGATGTCACACTGATTTTCGAGTTGCGGATCGCATCCAGTACGTTCTCCATTTTGTGGGTCAGATTAGCAATGTCCTCATATCCCATCGTCGCAGACATGCCCTTCAGCGTATGTGCCGCACGGAATATTTCGTTGACGATTCCGAGATCGTCGGGATTCTTCTCTAATTCCAATAATTGTTCGTTGCATGCCTGGAGATGCTCTTTACTCTCTTCGAGGAACATTTCCAAGTACTGATTTGTATCCATCTAAATGCCTCCTTAAGACTTAACCTGGTCTGATAGCAGTTTGCCGATCTGTTGTACATCTGCTGAAACATCTGCGAGTCCCGCTTCCGCGATGGCCCGCGGCATGCCGTATACGACAGCCGTCTCTTCTGATTCAGCGATGGTGAATGTCCGGCAGCGGCTTTTCAGCTGCTGCATTCCCGCAAGGCCGTCATGGCCCATACCTGTCATGATGGCGGTCGTATAATCCAATTCCGGAAATTCGGCGGCTGATTCGAGAAGCACATCCACAGACGGACGGTGGCCCATCCGGGGTGCTTCATCCGCGTCGAGCCGGATCGCATAACTGACACCAACACGCACCAGCTTCATGTGATAGCCGCCGGGTGCGATATATGCAGTGTTCTTTTCGATCAGTTCCCCGTTCTCCGCTTCTTTCACATGGATGTCACACAAGCTGTCAAGCCGGTCCGCGAGCGACTTCGTGAAGCCGGCCGGCATGTGCTGGACGATGAGGATCGGCACACCGATCGTCGCAGGCAGGGATGTCAGCACTTGCTGCAGGGCTCTCGGCCCCCCTGTCGAAGTGCCTATAATCACCATTCGCTTCGGCAGAGAACGCGGCATACTGCCAGAAGCTTCGCTATTCAGGACGCGCACCGGTGCAGCTGCCCGTGGGCGTTTTCCCGGCACAGGATCCCTATGGATGGCCGAGGGAACGAGGGACCGGCGGGCAGTGATCTTGGTCACATCGATTTGGGCAGCATCATATACTTTGCTGAGAATTTGTTCTTCACTATCCCGCAGATTGAGCGAAATCGCACCGCCCGGTTTTGTAATGAAATCGGCCGCCCCATATTCCATCGCACGGATCGTATTCTCAGCGCCTTCCTTCGTCGTGCTGGACAGCATGACAACAGGCAGCGGATGCTCTTTCATGATCTGCTGCAATGCACCGAGGCCATCCAGAAGCGGCATCTCGATATCCAGCGTCATCACATCCGGCGCGAGCAGGCGGGCTTTCTCCACGGCCTCGAGCCCATTCCGGGCAGTGCCGGCCACTTCGAGTCCCGGATGGGAAGAGATAATCTCAGAAATCAGCTTGCGCATGAAGGCAGAGTCATCTGCGATCAGCACTCGTTTCACGGCTGGTCCACTCACGGTCATCCACGCCCCCTCGCAAATAGTTTTTTGAGCTGACTCAAAAATGTACTGCCTTCTTTAGTATCTATATCGGTGCCGGAAGAGAGATAATTAGCGGCAATTGCATTCATCCGCCGCGAAATAGGTGCATGGGGGAAAAGAGTGACAAACGGTCTTTGGGCGACGACCGATTTATGGACTGCCGCGTCTTCCGGAAGGGCCCCGAGCAATGTCGTCTCTTTGTTCAGGAACTTCCGCATCGCGTACTGCAGACGCGTAATCGCTTCGTTTCCATCTTCCTTCAGCTGCGCCCGGTTGCTGACGATGTAAAATTTCTTTTCGGGATCCCGCAGGCAGATGAATTTTACCATCGAGTACGCATCGGTGATCGACGTCGGTTCAGGCGTCGCAATGACGATGATTTCATCCACGGACACAATGAGCTCAATTGCACTCTCGGAAGCCCCTGCGCCCATGTCGAACAAAATATAGTCATACTGCTGCTGCAGTTTTTCGAAAGCGCCGATCAGCCTGGCAAACCGCTGCTCCGTCCATTCGAGGACTGTCTCAAGTCCGGAGCCGCCCGAGATGAAACGGAGTCCGTCCGCACTCTCGGTAATTGTCTCCTCAAGAGACCGTTCACCGGTCAAATAGTCTTTCAGGCTGTATTCCGCAGACGTGCCAAGCATAATATGTACATTTCCCATGCCGATATCCATATCGACGATGATCACACGCTTCCCTTCAGCCTGGAGGGCGGTTGCAAAGTTCGTCGTGAAATTCGTCTTCCCGACTCCCCCTTTCCCGCTAATGACCGCGATGGAGCGGGCAGCCGTCCCATCGGCCTGCATCATCTTCACCCGCAGTGCTTCCGCCTGGTCACGCATGGGCGTCCTCCTCCAGCAGAAGCGTCAATAATTTGCCGACGCTCGCTTCTTCAAGGTCCTCCGGCACTTCTTGTCCGTCTGTTACATAGGCGATGCCCTTCTGATAGTCGAGGAGCATATTGAATACCGGTCCGATTGACTCCGTCTCGTCCAGTTTCGTGAAGATGAACTGGGAGATCGGGAATTCGAGGAACTGGTCCGCGATGGCACGCATGTCGGATTCTTTTGTTGTGGCGGCGAGCACAAGATAGGATTCCATCTCCAAATCGAAGTCGATAAGGGTTTTCAGATCCTCGATAAATTTCGTCTCTTTGTAATTGCGTCCCGCAGTATCGATGAATACGATGTCTTTATCCGCCAGTTTCCTCAGTGCTTTCTTGAAGTCCTCCGCACTGTACACCACTTCAACGGGTGCCTGCAGCAGGTTGGCATACGTCCGCAGTTGTTCGATTGCTGCTATCCGATATGTGTCGGTTGTGATGAAGCCGACCTTGCGCTTGTTTTCAATGAGCGCGCGTGCGGCAATCTTGGCGATGGTCGTCGTCTTGCCGACACCTGTCGGACCGAGGACATTAACATACTTTTTCTTCATCGGCACACCGCCGAACGGCAGATCCGCAAGCTTCTCTTTCAGCAATGCCCGGGACATCTCCCGCTGTTCAGCATCTGTATAGTCGGCTTTCTCTTCTTTCATACGGGTGAAAAGGTGATCAGCGATTTCATGGACTGTTTCCGTGTGCAGTTCAGCTTTCTGCAAGGTGCTGAGCAGCGGCTGCATCGATTGCGGATACTGGTCGAGCGGGGCAGATTCTTTTGCCGTCTTCAGCAGCTGTTTCATCTCCCGCATTTCCTTCTTCAGCTCCTGAAGGGACGCATCCGGCTGACTGATGGCGGCAGGTTCACCATGAATCTCCGGCTGACGGACAGCCTGCCTGGCAGTTGACGGTTCATCAAAACCTGCGACCACTTCCACACTTTTCTTTTTGAACAATCCGAGAAACCCTTTTGAGCGGACAATCGATGAGCTCAGGATGACAGCTTCGTCGCCGAAGTCTTTGCGCACTTGCTGCATTGCCTGCACCATCGTATCTGCTGTATACTTCTTCATCTTCACGCGATATCCACCACCCCTACGCTCTGTACTTCAACGGATGCTTCAAGTTCGTTATACGACAAGATCGGAATTTGCGGGAAATACCGTTCGGTTATTTGCCGTAAATACATACGGACAGCGGGAGAGCAGAGAATAACGGGCGACTGGTCAAGAAGTGCCACCCGTTCCACTTCACCCGCGATCGATTCCAGGACCGCCTGGGAATCCTGCGGGTCGATCGTCAAGTAGCTTCCCGTTTCCGTCTGCTGGACACTGTCTGCAATCAGTTTCTCGACTTTTCCGGAAACGGTCATGACTTTGAGTGCCTGCCCCTGTGGTGTGTACTGTTCCGTGATCTGCCGCGCGAGCGATTGTCTCGCATATTCCGTCAGCAGGTCAACATCTGACGTATACTTCGACGAATCCGCCAGTGTTTCGAAGATGATCGGCAAGTTGCGGATCGAGACGTTTTCGCTTAAGAGCTTGGCCAGTACTTTTTGGATCTCCCCGACGGACAGCGGAGTCGGGGTGAGCTCATCGACAAGGATCGGATACGTCTCATGGACATGGTCGATGAGCTGTTTCGTCTCCTGCCGGCCGATCAGGTCCGCTGCGTGGCTGCGTATGATCTCCGTCAAGTGTGTCGAGACGACACTCGGCGGGTCAACGACCGTATAGCCGAGTATTTCAGCGTCTTCCTTCACTTCTTCAGTGATCCACTTCGCAGGCAGTCCGAATGACGGCTCGACGGTTTCGATTCCAGGAATTGAGTCATCGCCGCCAGGGCTCATGGCTAAGTAATGGTCGAGCAGCAGTTCACCGCGGGCCATCTCGCTCCCTTTAATCTTGATCCGGTATTCGTTCGGCTGCAGCTGGATGTTGTCGCGTATGCGCACAACCGGAATCACGAGACCGAGTTCAAGGGCGAGCTGCCTGCGGATCATAACAACCCGATCCAGCAAGTCCCCGCCCTGGGAAGCGTCGACGAGCGGGATCAGACCATAGCCGAACTCGAATTCGATCGGATCGACATTGAGCAGATTGACGACGTTCTCCGGACTCTTGAGCCCTTCCGTCTGCTCGCTCTCCTCGAGTTCGAGCATTTCTTCCGGGTCTTCCTCTTTCGGACGCGACATGAAAAAAGCGCCTGCTGCCAAAGCGGCTGCAATCGGCATCGTCAGAATGTTATTGATCGGCGTGGCAAGTCCAAGCAGCAGGATCGTACCGCCTGCTACATATAGCAGCTTCGGCTGTCCGAGCAGCTGGCTCGTAATATCCGAACCGAGATTGCCTTCCGATGCAGCACGGGTGACGACGATCCCTGTCGCTGTCGAAATGAGCAGCGCCGGAATCTGGGAAACGATACCGTCCCCGACTGTCAGTTTCGAGAATTGCGTAGCTGCTTCCGCAAACGGCAGACCGAGCTGGACGACACCGATGATCATGCCGACGAGCAGGTTGATGATGACGATGATGATCCCTGCGATCGCATCCCCCTTGACGAATTTCGTTGCTCCGTCCATCGCCCCGTAGAAGTCCGCTTCGTTACTTACTTTGTCACGGCGTTCACGGGCCTGGGTGTCGGAGATCATGCCGGCGTTCAAGTCGGCATCGATACTCATCTGCTTACCGGGCATCGCATCGAGTGTGAAACGCGCCGCCACTTCGGATACCCGTTCTGACCCTTTCGTGATGACGATAAACTGAATGATGATGAGGATGACGAAGACGACTAGTCCGACGATGACGTTGCCGCCGGTGACGAACGAGCCGAATGTGTCAACGACTCCGCCCGCGCTTCCGTCGCTCAAGATCGCCCGTGTCGTCGATACGTTCAGGCCGAGACGGAACAGCGTCAGCAGCAACAGCAGTGACGGGAAGATGGAGAACTGGAGTGCTTCCTGCATATTCATGGCAGTCAGCAGCACAAGAAGTGCAAGCGTGATGTTGATGATGATCAAAAAACTGAGGAGCCAGTGCGGCAGCGGGATGACAAGCATCGCAACGATCATGATCACTGCTGCGAGCACACCCATATCTTTGAACTGCATGTCATCCCTACTTTCTGTTGGTCAGTTAGATTTTCCGCTGGATGCGGTAGACGTACGCAAGCACTTCGGCGACCGCTTTGAAGAACTGGTCGGGGATGCCCGATCCGATCTCCGCATCGGCGTACAGCGCCCGCGCGAGCGGACGGTTTTCGACAGTGACGATATTGTGTTCCTTGGCGATCAGCTTGATTTTCTGGGCGATGAAGTCCACCCCCTTCGCCACAACGACGGGTGCATCCATTTCGCCGTCTTTGTATTTCAGCGCAATCGCATAGTGGGTCGGGTTCGTGATGACAACGTCGGCTTCCGGCACTTCCTGCATCATGCGCCGCATCGCCATTTCGCGCTGCCTCTGTTTGATCCGCGATTTGATTTGCGGATCGCCTTCCATATTTTTATATTCGTCTTTGATGTCCTGTTTCGACATCCGCAAGTTTTTTTCATAGTCAAATTTCTGATAGAGGAAATCAAGGATGGAGATGAACAGAAGGACGAACGATGCGGTAATCCCCATCAGTGCCACAAGCTGCGCGATTGTTTTCATGGAAGCAGATGGCGACTTGAACGCCAAGTCGAGCACTTTGTCGATATTCATGTACAGAACGAGGGAAGTCACCCCTCCGATGAAAGAAATTTTCAATAGAGATTTCAGCAATTCCACGATGGCACGGATGGAAAAGATCCGCTTCAGCCCTTTCAGGGGATCAATTTTCTTCAAGTCGAATTTCAGTGGCTCTCCGGTGAATAGCAGACCGAACTGCATCAGGTTGCCGGCAATCGCACCTACCATCGCGACGAGCATGATCGGCAGCAGGACGATCGCCATTTCTTTGACGATTTCCAAATAGATGAGCATCGTCTGGTCGATGTCGAGTTTCTCCATCGATATGTATGTATGGAACGTCTGTTTAAAAAATTGGAAGAACCGGTCTTTCATGAAGCCGGCGGCGAAAAACAGAAATAGGAACACGGACAGCAGGACGATGGCGCTCGTGACATCCTGGCTCTTGAGCACCTGCCCCTTCTTCCGGGAATCCTCCCGCTTCTTCGGTGTCGCCTTCTCCGTTTTCTCCCCTGCAAAGAACTGCAGATCCAAGCGCAGCATCCGGTCATCCTCCTAACAGCATCATCAGATCTCTCATGGCATACGACATCACTTCGAATATCTTCTGCATCATTGCAACGATGACGGACCCCATGATGAAGAGCACGAGGAAGCCGACTCCGATTTTGATCGGGAAACCGATAACGAAAATGTTCAGCTGCGGCACGGTCCTCGCAGTGATACCGAGTGCAAGGTCGACAAGGAACAAGGTGGCAACGATCGGGATCGCCATTTGGAACGAAATTGCAAACACGGCGGCGACCGTCTTCAGGACGAGTTCCGCCGCATCGCCGTTGCCGAAATGAGGCCATACTTGGTCGATGGGCAGGAACTCGTAACTGTAAAACATGCCGTCCAGCAGCACATGGTGTCCATTGACCGCCAGGAGCAGCAGCAGAGCCAATGAATTGAAGAACTGCCCGAGCAGCGGCGACTGGGTGCCTGTCTGCGGATCGATGACGTTCGCGATGGCAAATCCCATCTGGAAGTCGATCAGTCCGCCGGCCACTTGGATGGCCGCCATGACGATGAACGCGATGATACCGATCGAAAGGCCGATGACCGCTTCTTTCAGGACGAGCAGAATATACTCCCCGTTAATGTCCACTGATGTGGTGTCCAGTGTGAAGACGAGCACCCAGGAAAGCAGGACGGCGATTCCGATCCGCATGACCGGCGGAATCGCCCGATAGGAGAACAGCGGCATCGTGACGAAGAAAGCCGAGATGCGTGTCAGGACGAGCAGATAGACGGAGACGAAAGGAACGAACGCTTCCATGCCCGTCAGCCTACATACCGTGACAAGTTGTCAAAGATGTCCGCCGCATACGCCGTCACTTTGGACAGCATCCACGGACCGAAAAAGACGATCGCCACCATGACGGCGATGATCTTCGGCACGAACGCGAGTGTCTGTTCCTGGATCTGCGTCGTTGCCTGAAAAATACTGACCGCTAGCCCCGTCACAAGCGCGACGATTAGCAGGGGCCCGGATGCCATCAAAATGACCCAGACGGAACGTTCCGCAATCTCGATTATCAGTTCTCCTGTCAACCTGAACCCCTCCTAGAAGCTTTGCAGCAGTGATTTGACGATCAAATACCAGCCGTCCACGAGCACGAACAGCAGGATTTTGAATGGCAGTGAAATCATGACCGGCGGCAGCATCATCATACCCATCGACATGAGGACACTGGCGACGATCATGTCAATGACCAGGAACGGGATGAACACCATGAAGCCCATCTGGAACGCAGTCTTGATCTCACTAAGGGCGAATGCCGGGACCATCATCGTCAGCGGGATATCCTCCATCGTCTCCGGCCGGTCGGCATTGTTGTACCGGAGGAACAGCTCCAGGTCTTTCTGGCGGGTATGCTTGCCCATGAATTCCTTGAATGGGACGCTCGCCTTTGCATACGCTTCGTCAAGCGAGATCTCCTCATTGAACAGCGGAGTCAGCGCCTCGTCGTTCACTTGCTGGAACGTCGGTGCCATGATGAAGAACGTCAGAAACAGCGCTAACCCGACGAGCACCTGGTTCGGCGGCATCTGCTGGGTAGCGAGCGCTGAGCGGACGAACGATAAAACAATAATGATCCTGGCGAACGAAGTCATCAGGATCAGGATCGCAGGCGCCAGCGAAAGAACGGTCAGAAGAAGGAGCATTTTGACGGATGTCGATACGGCACCCGGATCACTATCCGAAAAAAATTGCATGAAGTCTGTCATTCTCGATTGCGCTCCTTCTCCGTCAGCTGATTCAGCTTCCGCTTCCTCTCGTTCTCGATTTCAGCCAGCCTTGTTTTGAAAACATCCCCGAAATCCCCGGGGCTTTCTTGTTCTTGGTATGGATTCCGCTTTCCATTTTTCATGCGCTCCAGAAGGGCAAGGATCGGGCTGTGCTGCCCGCCTTCCTCCTCTTCCGCATAATACGCGGTCAGCCCGGCGATTTCGTCCGGGTCTGTCACCTCTTTCAGCAGCCGGACATCTTCCCCGACACCGACAAGGTAATAACGGTCGCCGATCTGAACGAGCTGGATCGACTTCTGCTGGCCGAGCGACAGGCCGCCCATGTTCTTCATGAGCTTGCCGTGCTGGGTGATGCGGTTGCGGGTGTTCACCACTTTCACCATGCCGTAGATGAGCGCGATGACGAACAGCAGGGCGAGACCCGTCTTCAAGTAATCCCAGACGGACAGGCCGACGCCGGGAGCTGCGGCAGACGGTTCATCGGTTACAGGCGTCTGCTCGGTCCCTCCAGGTGCCTTCTCCTTTTCGCTGTTCTTCTTCAGATAATCCGTCACCGAGGAGTCCTTTTCCGCATGGACGGACTCCGCCGGCAGGCAGATTGCAAAGAAAAAGACGGCACAGGCAATCAGCAGGCCGATTAGCCGGGATGTGCGAGCTGGATCAGCTGAGCGCTTTTTCAATGGCTTCTACAACCCGGTCTGCCTGGAACGGCTTGACGATGAAGTCTTTCGCACCTGCCTGGATGGCGTCGATGACCATAGCCTGCTGCCCCATCGCAGAGCACATGATGACTGTTGCGCTCGGGTCTTTTTCTTTGATGGCTTTCAGGGCGGCGATACCGTCCATTTCCGGCATCGTAATATCCATCGTTACGAGATCCGGCTTGAGCTCGAAGTACTTCTCGACAGCCTGGACACCGTCCGCCGCTTCCCCGACGACTTCGAAATTGTTTTTTGACAGGATATCTTTCACCATCATGCGCATGAATGCAGCATCGTCCACTATGAGAATACGTTTTGACATATCAATGACCTCCAAGTTTTAGCGTAAATTGTTCAATCGTTCAGTTTGACTTAAAATATCGGTGATCCGGACTCCGAAGTTTTCGTCGATGACAACGACTTCCCCTTTGGCAATCCGCCGGTTGTTCACGAGAATGTCTACAGGCTCTCCGGCCAGTTTGTCGAGTTCGATGATCGAACCGCTCGACATCTCGAGGATCTCTTTCACCGAACGCTGGGTCCGTCCGAGTTCCACGGTCACCCGAAGCGGGATATCCAGCAGGAGATTCAAGTTGGAGGCTTCGGACTGGGACAGCGAAGGCGCATCGAAATTCGCGAATTGCGCCTGCTGGACGTCCAGATGCTGCGGGGCATGCTGGCGCTGCGGCATCTGTTGCGGCGGTTCTATATAAGCAGGCTGTGCCGCAGCACTCGGCTGCTCGTACGCCGGCTGTCGGGAACTGAGTTCTTCCTGGACGGCCCCCTGCGCAGGTGCGGAAGGCTGCGACACTCTCATTTCCGGTTCTGCGGTAGTTGGTGCCGCCTCAGCTGCCGCTTCACCGACGAGGGAAGCGACAAGCTCCTTCCCGAGGTCGAGCGGGAACAGCTGCATGATGTTCGAATCGATCAGCTCACCGACTTTCAAGTTGAAGGACACCCGGATCAGCAGGTTTTCGTGCGGGATGCTGTCCGTCCCTTCATCCGCCTGGACGTCAAGCAGTTCAATTGTAGGCGGTGAAATATCCACCTTTTTGTTGAAGACGGTGGACATTGACGTCGCTGCCGAACCCATCATCTGGTTCATCGCTTCCTGGACTGCGCTCAAATGGATTTCGCCGAGATTTTCATCCGGTGACAGTCCGTCGCCTCCGAGCATCAGATCCGCAATGATTGCCGCATCGCTCTGTTTGATGACGAGCAGGTTCGTTCCGCTCAGTCCGACGGTGTACTCAACACCGACCGCAACGTATGGATGAACAAATTCGGTATCAAGGTCATCACGGTGAATGACCGATATCGTCGGCGTCGTGATTTCGACTTTCTGGCCGAGCAGGCCGGAGAGGGCGGTTGCCGAACTGCCGAACGAGATGTTGCCGATTTCACCAAGGGCATCCTGCTCCATCTCATCCAGATAATCTTCTGTCCGGATAAGCTGTTCCCCATTCAGCTCCGCTTCGCCTCCCGTATCAATGGATTCGCCGCGAAGCAGGGCTTCGATTTCTTCCTGCGAAAGGATATTGTCACTCATCATCTTCGTCATCCCCTCCAATCAGGGTATCTAGTATTTGGACTGCCATCCGGTTCCGTAAATGGCCGGGCTGTGCAGTGAATTTCGGTACACCGCTCACTTCAATCGTCAGCGGAGCATCGTGGGCGGTATCCAGCTGAATGACGTCTCCCAGCTGCAGATAGAGCAGATCTTCAACCGTCATCTTCCCTTCCCCAAGTTGTGCCACGACAGGAAGGGTCGCTTTCTTCAGACGTTTTTCAAGGACGATGCTCTGTTCGGGCGTCGGTTCCTTCTTGTTCGTCTGCATCCAGTACTGGACGGATAAGTTCGGGATAATCGGCTCAAGGACGACGTGCGGAATGCAGATGTTGATCATTCCGCTCGATTCCCCGATCACGATATTGAACGAAATGACGATGACCGTTTCGTTCGGTGAAATCATCTGGAGGAACTGCGGATTTACTTCCATCTCTGCAAGATACGGATCGATGTCCGCGATGTTCGCCCAGGCTTCCCGTAAATTATCGAAGGACCGCTCGAACAGCACGGTGAGGATCTTCGTCTCGATTTCGGTCATATTATCGATCTTGCCCGAGCTCTCACCGTATCCGCCCATCAGCCGCTCCAGCATGGAGTAGGCGACATTCGGGTTCACTTCCATGATGATGTTGCCTTCGAGCGGCGGAACTTCAAAAATGTTGAGGAGTGTCATATTCGGAATGGAACGGATGAATTCCTCAAACGGGATCTGGTCAACGGACGCGACGTTGATCTGGATGTACGTCCTCAGCTTCGCCGAGAAGTATGTCGTCAGCAGACGGGCGAAGTTTTCATGGATCCGCGTTAGGCTGCGGATCTGGTCTTTCGAAAACCGGAGCGCCCGCTTGAAGTCATACACTTTCACTTTCTTCGTTTCGTCTTCTTTTTTCATTTCATCTGCCGTCATTTCGCCTGTGGAAATGGCGGACAGCAATGCATCGATCTCGTTTTGCGATAAAATATCTCCCGGCATGGGCCCACCTCCTCCTACCGCTCATCGGGCAGCGTTATTGAATGATATAGGACGTAATATAGACTTTTTCAATCTTGCCCTCTTGCATGAGAGGGTTGAGCTGCGCTTTGAGGGCGTCTTCGAACTGCTGCTTGCCGGCTTTACCTTCGAAATCCTTGGACGTCATCTCGGAGAGCTGCTGGATGACGATATTGTTCACTTGGAAGTCGCGCTTGGTCAGTTCGGCTGCCGCTTTCTTGTTGTCCGTCTGGATCTTCAGCGAGATGCGGATGAACTGGCGGCCGTTCAGATTGGTTGTAATTTCCGGTACGTCGACGGATGCCTCGATGATTTCATCGATGGTCGGTTCGGCCGGTTTGTCGTCCCCTTTGTTGAACTGGAGGACCAGGATCAGGCCGACGATGCCGACGAGCGTGATGGACACCAATATGATCAGGGAGACGGTCAGGACTTTATTCTTCATCTTCTTCACCTCGCAAGTGGGGATTGGACAGCAGCTGCACGGATCGGTAAAACTCGGCAATCCGGGCATTCACCGTTTCAAGCGGATCGAGGACGACATAGGTCGTTCCGGTGGTCAGCGTGATTCGCGTATCCGGCATCGCTTCGATTTTTTCTATGTAGAGCGCATTCAGATGAAAGGTCGCTCCGTTCAGGCGTGTGACTTGTATCATATGTAAAGGGCCGGGCACAAGAGCCGGCCCGGCCCTCCTTTGATTGGTGAAATGGGTTGCAGTTTGCAGACGGTCGTTGTCCTGTACTGCAGGCGGACGCGTTCCGGAGGCTCGATCTCAGCCTCCTCGTCGCTTTGCTCCTGCGGGGTCTTCGATCTTCGCTGATCCCCAGGAGTCGCCGCCTTCCGCTCCGGACAACTGTGTAGCCGGTTAAGATGATACCGGACACTCAAATTTTTAAGCTAGGTTATCGTTTCAAGTTGACGAGTTCCTGGAGGATTTCGTCGGATGTGGTGATGATCCGGGTGTTCGCCTGGAAACCACGCTGTGCGACGATCATTTCCGTGAATTCCTCGGAGAGGTCAACGTTGGACATTTCTAGGGAGCCGGATTTGATGGAGCCTCGGCCTGCTGTGAGAGGCGCTCCTTCAATCGGGTCACCAGAGTTAGCGGAAACTGTAAACAGATTCCCCCCAACCTTTGTCAAACCGCCTGGATTATTAAAGTTAACAACATTTATTCTCCCTGCTGTCCAGAGCTTACCACCTTGCACATAGCTGACTGTTCCATCCTGCCCAATTGACATTTCAGTGGCATTGGAAGGAATATTAATAGAACCATAGTTACCAGCTGTATCAGCCTTTAATGTCGTCGCTGTTATATCTCCTGCGGTATCTTTTGTTGTGGTTGCTTGTAATCCAACAACAAACCGACCGTCTCCGTCTACGATTGTACCATTTTTATCCATGTAGAAGTTTCCAGCGCGCGTGTATTGTTTTTCTCCGTTACTTTCAACTGCGAAGAACCCGTCCCCTTCAATAGCTAAATCCAGAGTTTGTCCTGTGAACTGTGTAGAACCAGCAGAGTGAAGCGTGTCAATAGCAGCTAATTGTGATCCTAAACCAACTTGCTTAGGGTTAACTCCACCACGTGTAGGCGTAGCTACAGGGCCGACTGGACCGCTTGCTCCTGCAACTGTCTGTGAATAAAGGTCCTTAAATACAGTACGCCCTTTCTTAAATCCATAAGTATTAACGTTGGCGATGTTGTTACCGATGACGTCCAGTTTTGTCTGGAAGTTTTTGAGTCCTGAGATTCCTGCGTACATTGAGCGTAACATTGATTGTTTTCCCCTCTCGGATTGTAGAGTGCAGCTGCCTCATTCGGTCGGCAGTGCGTCGGCATCCTCACTTCTGGAGGTCCTGCCGGGTGTTGCTCAGCTGAGGATGATCGTTCCATCGATGTTGGTGAACAGCTGGTCTTTCGCTTCCGTGCGGTCCATCGCTGTAATGACTGTGGAGTTTTTGGCGCTGACGATCAGTGCCGCTTGGTCCATCAGTACGAGGGAGTCGCGGATTCCTTTCGCTTTCGCCTCGTTTACTTTGTCCGTGACGCGAGCCCATTCGGTTTCAGAGATCGTGATGTTGCGTTCTGTGAGCCGGGCCGATGCGTGTTTGCTGATCTTGAGCGGAACCGGTGCGATAGCGTGGTTCAGCTGTTCGGCAAATGACTGTCTCGGTACTGGTCTCGTCGGTTGTCCGGGGCGCAGCTGCGGTTGCGATTGGAGGCGCTGGAGGTTTATCGGTTCCATGCGATCGCTCCGTTCTTTTCGTTATTTGCTGATGGTCGTGAATTTGCTGCCGTCGACTTTCTCGCCGTTGTCGAGGATGTAGAGCAGTTTGCCGTCTTTGTTCGATACCGATGTGACGGTTCCTGTTTTCTCCGTCTCTCCATCTGTGTAGCCGACTGTCTTTCCGATCAGCATGCTCGCTTCGACTAAGCTGTTCGAACTCACGCTTCCTGAGAGCACTTCGGAAATATTGCCCGGCGACAGTTCCTGACCGTCTTTCATCGTGAAGATGACAGAGCCGTTTACGTACTTGATGGATGTGATGGTGCCGGTCCCTTCCGTGATGACGGGTTTGCCGTCTGCGTCAGGTTCTTCCGCGATTTTGTGCCACTTGATGTCTTTGCCGACGAATGAGTTGTACTGGATCAGCTGACTCTGGTTCGTCGTTTCGGCGAACTTCTCAAATGCTTTCGCCAGGTTCATCGTCTGTTCAAGTGAGGAGAACTGGGCCATCTGGGCGATGAATTCGTTATCCTTCATCGGATTCGTCGGGTCCTGGTTCTGCAGCTGGGCGATCAGCAGTTTCATGAAGTCGTCCTTGCCGAGTGTTCCCTGTCCGGTTTTCCGTTCATCCCGCTGTTTGTTGACGAGATACATCGAATCGACGATCGGTGATTGTCCGTCTACCATGCGTTACACCTCCAAATCGACTAAAAATTCCTGGAACGTCTGCTGTTCCTCCTGTTCAGCTTCCCGCTGTTCAGGCTGGTCTTCGTTCCCTTTGAACTGCTGCTGACCGAATTGCTGGTTCCGCTCGTTTTTCGACGGATCCTGCACGGCCTGCGTGACATCGATGCGATCCACTTGGATATTCTGCTGGCTGAACGACTGTTTCAGCTGGTGGAGCTGGCTGTCGAGCATTTCTTTCCCGAGTGCTGTCGATGCCAGAATTCTAGCAGTCATGATTCCGTTCACCTGGATAAGCTCGATACGTACTTGGCCGAGATGCTCCGGATACAGTTTCACTAGCAGACGGTTCGTTCCGCCAAGCTGACCGAAGTTCGTCTGTTTGAACAGACCCTGCAGCTTCATAAGTAATGCTTCAGCTTGTCCGGCCGGCTTTTCGGCAGGTGTTTCCAGACTGAAAACGCTCCTGGATACTATCGGCTGGTTTGTCGAATTATGAAGAAGCTGGACCTGACTTTGTTCACTTTTTCCTTCACCATCCGAACTGCTGTCACTGTTTTGCGAAGAAGCGGCCATTGCCTGGGCCACGATACGAGGCTGTTCGACACCATTCTTCTCTTGCATGGTTTCAGTGGTCACTTGCTGGAATGGCGTCACTGCACTTTGTGCGGATTTCTTCAGCAGCAGCTGGAAACCGGATGCATTGCCTGTCGGTTTCGTATCCAGCATTGTGCGCAGCACGGTACTGTCTTTTATGATTGCCAACTGTTCGTTCAATTTCCCGATACTTTCTTCCTGACAGCCCATCAGATCTTTTGCCGGCATCGTTGTTGCCAGTGTCTTCAGCAAAGCGATCGCTTTCACTGCCTGCTGCTGGACTTCCTGACCTTCTTTTCCTGCCAGCATGTTCTCCAGGCGTGCAGTGAGTTCGGGCGCGTGGTCAGCGACCGCAGTTAAGAGCGGCCAGATTTCATTCGAGTAGGACACTTCGGCCAGCTGTTCCTTCGTCAACCCTGTCTCTTCCAGCAGCGGTCCGAGCACGTCGATCAGCTCAGAAACATCTGAACCGAGAACTTCCGACCAATCGGATAATTTTGAGGTAGCTTTCAGTTCTCCGAGTCCTTGGAGCAGATCTTCGGCCGGCACTCCTGTCACCTCTTCCAGTGCATTTGCAAGCGTACCGATATCCGTCGACGACAATAGGTCATCAATGGATTGTGCAGCATTGCTGATCCCGTCGGCTTTCGGGCTCTCGGCCGGTTGAGACGGCGTTGTCATTCCCGCCAGCACCTGGCCGAATGCGCCGCTGTTCCTGTCGCTGGCTGCAGTCCCTTTCACAGGCTGGCTGACCGCCGCGGGAGGGGCTTGCTGTACTGAACCTGCATTCATGTTTTCACCTCCGAAGTTGAAATCTATTACTTTATGATTATATCATCATTTGGCTAAAAGAGCAGTATATTTCGCTGCATCTTCTGGTGACATTTTTTCGAGGATGGCTGCCAAAGTATCGACTTTCATCTGGGACAGTAATTGGAGGGCTTGCGCCTCTTCCATTTTCGAGATAACGGCTGCTGACGACTTGGCTGACATCTTTTCATATGTGGATACGATCTGGCCGATTTCCTGCTTTTTCTCGTCGTTCGTCCGCTGCAGTACGAGGATTTGGGCTTTCAGTTTCTCTTGTTCCAGCAGCAGCTTCTCGTTTTTTTCGTTCGATTTCTTCAAGTCTTCCTGGACATCCTGCAGCTGCTGTTCTTTCTGTTTGACTTCTTCTTTCAGTGCGTCTGCCCGCTCTTCCAGTATCTTTTCATCCTTTTTCGCTGATTTCTGCTCTTTCTTCTCTTCCAGCACCGGGATGGAAGAAGTCCATTCTTTCGCTTTTCCTACGACATCGACGTCAGCAACTTTCGCGATGATCAGCAGGACGGCGGCCGCAAAGATCAGCGGGATGATGAACCATGCCAGCAGCAGCTGAAAGATTCCGCCAGCTCTGCGTTCTTCCTTGAACGGATCGTCCTGTTTCTCTTTTTTACGTTTCACCGGCTTACCACCCATCTTCAGTTTTGCGGAATTTCATCGTGGACAGTTCATCCAGCCGCTCGGCTTCGTCGTGCTCCATCTCTTTCCGGTACACTTCCCGGTCTTTCTCCCGCATCTTTTCGTATTTCTTCACTTCGATCGTCTTCTGCAGCAATTGTTCCTCGAACCAAGACATTTTGCTTCTCGCCTGGATCACCTGCTGCTGGACGGATGTAATTTTCGCTTCCAGGCTTTCGATGAAACGGGCATAGTGATGGATCTCGTTAACGGCAAACCCGACGGACATCTTTTCCTGCTGCTGTTCAAGCACCGTCTCTTTCCGTTTCAGCAGGCCGTACAGTTCGGTCGCAATCGTTTCGAAGTCTTCGATGGACTGTTTGTATGCGGATTCCGTTTCGTTCTTCTCCTGTTCCCGGTATGTCAGGACTTTCTCGAACCGGTAGTGGTACGGTTTCACGTCTGACCGCCCCCTGGAGCGAGCGCGATAAGCTCTTCGACACTTTCGTCAAGTGTAATGTTGTCTTTGTAGCTTTGCTTCAGGAACTTCGTGATGATCGGCTCATACTCGATCGCCTGGTCGATCTCCCGTGACGTCCCTTTCTTGTAAGCCCCGATATTAATCAGATCTTCCGATTTGTCATACGTGTAATACAGTTCACGGAGTTTCTCCGCCGCTTTCACGTGTTCCGGGTCGGCAATGTGGTTCATGAGACGGCTGACACTTTTCAAGACGTTGATGGCCGGGTACTGCCCTTTGTTGGCGAGGGTCCGGTCGAGGACAATATGTCCGTCCAAAATCCCCCGTACAGCATCGGCAATCGGTTCGTTCATGTCATCTCCGTCAACCAGCACTGTATAGAACGCGGTGATGGCTCCGAATTCGTTCGTGCCGGAGCGTTCGAGGAGTTTCGGCAATATCGCGAAGACAGAAGGCGTATAACCGCGTGTCGCCGGGGGTTCCCCGACAGCCAGCCCGATTTCACGCTGCGCCATCGCGACCCGCGTCACGGAATCCATCATCAGCATGACGTTCATGCCTTTGTTGCGGAAATACTCAGCGATCGCAGTTGCGGTGAAAGCCCCTTTGATGCGCATCAGTGCGGGCTGATCGGAAGTGGCAGCAACGACAATCGTCCGGCTCAGCCCTTCAGGTCCCAGGTCCCTGTCGATGAATTCGCGGACTTCCCGGCCCCGTTCACCGATCAGCGCGATGACGTTGATATCGGCTGTCGTATTGCGGGCGATCATGCCGAGTAGTGTACTTTTCCCGACACCGGACCCGGCGAAGATCCCGACGCGCTGACCGGAGCCGACTGTCAGCATTCCGTCGATCGCTTTGACTCCGACGGATATTTTGTCGTTAATTGTCGGACGGGTGAGGACATTCGGCGGGTTCTGTTCTGTCCGGACAGTCGCAAGCCCTTTCGGCAGCTGTGTCTGATCGATCGGACGGCCCATCGGATCCAGCACTTTCCCGATCAGGTTCATGCCCACTTTCACTTCAAGCGGCTTGCCTGTTCCTTCGACTAAGCAGCCGCTCGAAATATCGGTGACGTTCGTATACGGCATAAGCATGACGATCTCCTCGCGGAAACCGACAACTTCCGCCATTATTTTCGAATCGGAATCATCGGACGGGTTCAAGTGGATGATGCATAGGTCGCCAATCGAACTCTCAGGACCTTTCGACTCGATCATCAGACCGACGACACGTGCCACACGCCCATACTTTTTCATTGTTTTCAAGGTTGGGATTTTTTTAGAAAGTTCTTCAGCTTTTTTCATGATCAGCCCTCGCTTTCGAGTAGTTCCACAAGGCGCTCTTTCAATTCGTTCAGCTGCTCGTCAACACTGACGACGATCCTTCCGTGATTCGTTTCTATATAGCATTCGTCATTCTCAAAGTCATCGTTCACGAACAAGAGCATCGGCACGTCCGGAGGGAAAATCGAAGCGAGTTCTTCCCGGCTGTCCGAGACGAGCTTGTAGCAGTCCGGAGAAACATAAACTTTGATATCCCGCATTTCGCGCGCTTCCTTCAGTCCCCGTTTGACGATTGAAAGGAACAGTTCAGGGTCCGTTTCAAGCTGGTGACCGAGAATCCGTTCAGCTGATTTCATGGCAATCTCAAGGATCAGCCGCTCTTGTGACTCCAAGTAGGCTTCACCGTTCGCTTTTGCGGTTTCCACAGTTCCGTTCGCTTTGCGGACCGCTTCCTGCATATCCGACTGACTCTTTTTCATGCCTTCTTCGTAGCCGACCTGGAACGCTTCGTCGTAGGCCCGCTGCTGAAGCTCGGCTTTTTCCGCCTCCCAGGCGCCGTGCATCGCTTCGATGTCATTTTGCGCTGTAGTGCGCAATTGTTCCAGATCAGCCCGCTCGACTCCGATCTGTGTACGGGCTTCACTTAGGAGACGATCGCGTTCCATGATGATATCAGCCAGACTTGCATGGGCTGCAGGCGCGGTCGTTTCTGCTGCGTCGCTCGGAGTTTCAAGGCGCCGGATGCCGATCTTCTTCACACCTGCCGTCTGATTCGTCTGCGGTCTGTAAATGTTAGACAATCACATCATCTCCTCCGCCGCGCGCAATGATGATTTCACCGGCGTCTTCCAGGCGGCGGATCGTGCCGACGATACGGGTCTGTGCTTCTTCCACATCACGCAGCCGCACAGGGCCCATGACATCCATCTCTTCCTTGAACGATTCCGCCATACGGGAGGACATGTTCTTGAACAGGATCTCTTTGACTTCTTCGCTCGACACTTTCATGGAGAGGATAAGATCTTCATTTTCACAATCACGGATAACACGCTGGATGGAACGGTTGTCGAGTGTGATGATGTCTTCGAAGACGAACATCCGCTTCTTGATCTCTTCTGCGAGTTCCGGATCCTGGATCTCCAGCGCGTCGAGGATCGTTTTTTCGGTCGACCGGTCGACGCCATTCAGCACTTCGACCACTGCATCCACACCGCCCGTGTCGGTATAATCCTGGGTAACCGTCGATGACAGTTTTCGCTCGAGAACGGCTTCGATTTCGCTGATGACTTCCGGTGAGGTCGAATCCATCGTCGCGATCCGTTTTGCAATATCGGCCTGCACTTCCTGCGGCAGCGAGGACAGGATCATCCCCGCCTGTTCCGGCTCCAGATAGGATAGGATCAGTGCGATCGTCTGCGGATGCTCGTTCTGGATGAAGTTCAGGATCTGGCTCGGTTCCGTACGGCGCGCAAAATCGAACGGCCTCACTTGCAGGGATGATGTCAGACGATTGATAACCGCCTGAGCATGTTCCTTTCCGAGCGCTTTTTCCAGAACCGTCTTCGCATAGCCGATTCCGCCTTGGGAGATGTAGTCCTGCGCGAGTGCAATATTATGGAATTCCTCAATGATCTCCTCTTTCACGGAGGACTCGACTTTGCGGACCCCGGAAATCTCGAGGGTCAGACGCTCGATCTCCTCTTCCGTCAAGTGCTTATAGATGGAAGCCGATACTTCAGGACCAAGGGATATCAAAAGAAGTGCAGCCTTTTGCTTTCCCGACATTTCTTTATCTTTTTTCACCATGACTGATCTCTCCTTAGTCCTCGGCTATCCACGTACGGAGCAATTTCGCGAATTCTTCCGGTTTGTCTTTCGCCATTTTTTCAAGCTGTTTTCTGCGTGTTGTCGCTTCCGTTTCGACTTCATCGTTGATATCGCTGACGTCGATCGCCTGCAGCTGTTCTTCGAGTGCCAGCGCTTCCTGCTCAGCAAGTTCACTGTCTCTGCGGCGTTTCCGCATATACAGGACGACCAGCACGATGATAACAACGAGTAATAGGCCGCCGACGAGGTAGACCCACCAAGGTATGGCAGTCTGTTTCTCCGAGAAGTCCGCCTGTTTGCCGCGGATCGGCTGGACGGAAACTGCAATTTTTTCAGCAAGCTGCTCTTCGGTCAGTTCTCCCGCGGATACTTTGTCGATAGATGTCCGGACGATTGTTTCCAGGATCTTCTCAATATCCTGCTGGACACCAGGGTCAAGTGAATTCGGGTCATCTGCGACCGGTGGTTCCACCATGACCTGAAGGCCGATATCACGGATCTTGTACGGGCTTTCTACAATATCTTTACGAATGCGGTTCACTTCGTTATTGATCGTCTCTTCGATGCGTTCATAGTCACCGTTCGCGGTATTTCCTTCCACGACCGTCGTACGATTGTCCGTCGGATCTTCGGCTTCCGGGACACCGCCAGGAACGGCGCCGTCACCCGAGAATGTTTCTGTGATCCGCTGGACGCTTAGTGCGATGCCTTCCTTGCTTTCTTCATCAACAGGCGTGACCAGGTTTTCTTCCCGCTTTTCCTGCATGAAGTCGATGTCCGTTGTGACGGATACGATGACCTTGTCCTGCCCCATCATCGAGCCGAGCATCGTCTGAACCTGACGCTGCAGGTCACGTTCGATCGATTTCTTGATCGCTATCTGATCAGCGACATTCGAGCCGAACTGGTTCTTCTCGTGGTTCAGGTCATAGTATTCGAAGTATTGGTTCATAACAACGATATCTTCCGGCGCGAGATTTGGAATACTTTTGGATATTAGGTTATAAAGTCCGTTGATCTGCGCATCGCTGAATTGCTGTCCGGGTTCCGTTTTCAAGACGACAGATGCGGTTGCCGCCTGCGTATCCTCGTTCACGAAGACACCCTGCGTAGGCAGCGTGATCATCACTTTCGCATCTTTCACACCTTCGATACCTGTGATCAGCTTGGCAAGCTCATTTTGCATCGTTGCAAGTTTGATCATATTGAATTCGTTGTCAGTCGTTCCGAATCCGGCGTTCTCCGAGAAAAACGAGTAGTCGATTCTTCCCGAGTCCGCCAGCCCCTGCGACTCGATCGATACGAGCAGTTCATCGACTCGGTCTTCGGGGACGAGGATCGACGTGCCGCCGGGTGCGATCTGGTTCGGGACGGCCTGCGCATCGAGTTCTTCCTTGATACGGCCGATATCCGAGCGGGAAAGATCTTTGTACAGCGGCACGTAGACGGTCCGTGACAGAAAGAACGTCAGCAGGGCAGCTCCGATCAGGACAGCTGCCGTCGTGCTGATATACAGGATCTTCTGTTTCATCGTCCGGTTCGACCAGAACGTTCGTATATCGTTTATAAGTTTTGTCAATCTATCTTTCATTCTGATCCTCCGGTCGGCAGACGTTATCCGTATGGCTTATAGTAGAACAACGCTCTATTTTTGTTATACAGGCATTCTCATGATCTCTTGGTATGCCTCGACTACTTTGTTGCGGACTTCCATCGTTGCACTGAGTGCAATTGATGCTTTTTGCGCGGTGATCATGACATTATGCAAGTCGACATCTTCGCCTCTTACCAGTTTTTCCGTCATGACATCCGACTGGACCTGCGCAGTGTTCACATCCTGTATCGCCTCTTTCAGATAGGCACCGAATTTCTGCTGCGAGTCAAAAGAGGAGGGTGCCGCCTTCGCTGCATTCGGAGTCATTGCCGGCCCCATGGCCATGATTGAGTGTATCGCCATTTCAATTCACCTGATTTCTGTTGGATTATTTGCCGATCTCGAGTGCTTTCATGAGCATAGCCTTGTTGGCGTTCAGGACCGTGATATTCGCTTCATACGACCGTGTGGCGGACATCATGTCGATCGTTTCACGCAGCGGATCGACGTTCGGCATGGATACATAGCCGTCCTCGTCTGCATCCGGGTGGCTTGGATCGTACACCTGCTTGAACGGCGTCTCCGTATCTTCTTCAATTTTCGACACGGATACCCCGTTGCCGATCGCTCCCCGTTCCCGGGTGCCCATCGCGATGTTCAGGAAATTGGAGAATTGACCCTCTTTCGGCTGGAACGAGACGTTCTTCCTGGCATACGGCTGCCATTCACCGTCGACAAGCTTGCCGCGTGTCGTGTCGATATTCGCCATATTCGAGGAAATGACGTCCATCCTTACGCGCTGTGCAGTCAACGCAGAAGCTGTCGTATTCATACCGTGGAAAATCGACATAATCAGCGGCCTCCTTTAATGACGTTATTCAGCGAGCTGAACTTGCTGCCCATCCTGTCGACAAGCGCATTGTAATAGATTTGATTGGCAGCCAGGTCGGCCTGCTCCTTATCCATATCCACGCCGTTGCCATTCTGGTTGAAGCTGAAATTCGCATAGGATCTTACAGAGGTGCCCGCTGAAGACGTGGAGAACGGTATGTGACGGCTGTCAGTCCGATACGCTTCGAGCTGGGCCGTCTTCGCTTCGTTCAGATAGCTCTTGAAGTCGACCGTTTTCGCTTTATAGTTCGGGGTGTCAACATTCGCCACGTTCTGCGCGATCGCTTTCGACTTGTCAGCCGAGAAATTCAAACCTCTTTCAATCATTGAAATCGAACCGCCAAAAAGGTCCATTTGTTTACCTCCCTAGGTATCTATTACGAAATATATTAAATTCGACATAATCTATTAAAAATCAACAATTACATCTCATTGTATCGGAACGTGAACCATTTTGTCTATACATATCCTTGAAAAAAACAAGGGAACTTCTATACTTCTTCACATGTTTTCCAAACCTTCAGCCTACAAATTGAATCTAAAGTCTTATTTCATTTTGATAGTATTCCATTCCCCTGTCCATTCTGCACAAAACCGCAAATTTGTCGAAATACTCCGTTTCCTAGTATATTTTTCAAAAAGAAATAAATAAAACGGGCGAAAAGCAGAACTCGCTTTTCGCCCGTTTCCATGCAGCCCGTATTATGATTTTTGTTTTTCAAGTTCTTCAAGGAACTTGCTGTTCAACACTTTGATGTACGTTCCTTTCATACCGAGTGAACGTGACTCGATGACGCCCGCACTTTCAAGTTTGCGGAGCGCGTTGACGATGACGGAGCGGGTGATGCCGACACGGTCAGCAATTTTGGATGCGACGAGGAGACCTTCGTTGCCGTCCAGCTCATTGAAGATATGCTCGATCGCTTCATGTTCACTGTAAGACAGGGAATTGATCGCCATCTGGACGACGGCTTTGCTGCGCGCTTCCTTTTCGATCTCTTCGGATTTCTCGCGGAGGATTTCCATGCCGACTACTGTTGCGCCGTATTCTGCGAGGATCAGATCATCTTCTTTAAATTCTTCACTCAGGCGTGCAAGGATAAGCGTTCCGAGACGGTCACCGCCGCCGATGATCGGTACGATCGTTGTGAGCCCTTCTTTGAACAAGTCTTTGTTTTCAACAGGGAATACAGTGTATTCGCTGTCGATGCCGATGTTCTGGGATGTTTCACGGACATTGAACAAGTTGTTTGTGTATGTTTCCGGGAACTTACGATCTTCGAACATCTGCTTCATGCGTTCGTTTTCGATCTGATGGTGGATTTCGTGGCCCAGCAATTTCCCTTTACGGCTGACGATGAATGCGTTGCAGTCGATGACTTCGCTCAGCTGTTCGGCCATTTGCTTGAAATTTACCTGCTTTCCGGCAGTTGCTTGCAGCATGGCGTTAATCTTTCTCGTTTTGTCTAACAGTGTCATTATGTTTTCCTCCTTGAGTTACGTAACTGATATGAATATTCTAAAGGTTTTCAATTGTTAAATAAACAATTTTGTCTTATTTACAGGATGAAATGTGACAAATCTTTGTCTTTGACGATTCCCGCCAGCTTTTCATCCACATAAGCAGGCGTGATCCGGATGCTGGTCGGACCGATATCCGATGCTTCAAAGGATAACTCTTCGAGCAGCCGCTCTACAATCGTATGGAGGCGTCTCGCTCCGATATTTTCAGTGTTGTCATTGACATCGAATGCAATTTCCGCAATCCGGTCGATTGCATCATCCGTGAACTCCAATTGGACGTCTTCCGTCGCCAGAAGTTTCTCATATTGGCGGATCAGTGAAAAGTCCGGTTCTTTCAGAATGCGCACAAAATCTTCTTTTGACAGCTTGTCGAGTTCGACACGGATCGGGAACCGACCCTGCAGTTCTGGGATGATATCGGAAGGCTTCGCGATATGGAAAGCGCCTGCCCCGATGAACAGAATGTAATCGGTGCGCACTGCTCCGTATTTGGTGTTCACTGTCGAACCTTCGACAATCGGCAGGATATCCCGCTGGACACCTTCCCGGGAGACGTCTGCATTGCCGGAGCCGCCCTTGCTTGCGATTTTGTCCATTTCGTCGATAAAGATGATCCCCGACTGTTCGGTCAGTTCCACCGCAAGGCGCGCAATTTCGTCGTGATCGATCAGCTTATCCGCTTCCTCGGCTTCAACGACTCTCCTGGCATCCTTCACTTTCATCTTACGCGAGACGGTTTTCTTCGGCATGAGGGAGGACAGTGCATCCTGCATGTTGGATCCCATCTGTTCCATTCCCGAACCCTGCAGTGCGTCAAACATCGATGGCTGCTGGGATTCCACGTCAACGGTGACCTGTTCCTCCTCCAGCTTGCCTTCTTTCAGGAGTGCGGCGATTTCACTCCGTTTCCGCTGACGGTCGGTTTCCTCTTGAGGGGATTCTCCGTCCTGATCGTTCTTCTGGCCGCCGAACAGCATTTCGAACGGATTGCCCATTTGCATTTTCTTTTTTTTCGAAGGGACGAGAAGCTCGACAAGCCGTTCTTCCGCCTGGATTGCCGCCTGATCCTTCACTTTTGCACGCTGCTGTTCTTTAACGATACGGACGCCGGTCTCGACGAGGTCGCGGACCATCGATTCCACATCACGGCCGACGTACCCTACTTCCGTGAACTTCGTCGCTTCGACTTTAACGAACGGCGCATCGACGAGTTTTGCGATCCTGCGCGCGATCTCCGTCTTCCCGACACCCGTCGGTCCGATCATGAGGATGTTTTTCGGGATCACTTCGCTCTTTTCCTCGTCCGTCAGCAAGTTGCGCCGATACCGGTTGCGGATCGCGACGGCTACCGCCCGCTTCGCCTTATCCTGCCCGACTATATAGCGGTTTAAAAAGGAAATCATCTCTTTTGGTGTCAGTTCTTTAGATTTCATTCGCCGAGCACCTCCACGATTATATTATCGTTCGTAAACACGCAGATTTCAGCGGCTGTTTCAAGGGATGCCCGCGCAATCTGCTCGGCAGTCAGTGTTCCGCCTGCATGCTTTGCAAGTGCCCGGCCGGCCGCGAGGGCATAGTTGCCGCCGGAGCCGATCGCAAGGATCCCGTCGTCCGGCTCGATCACTTCCCCGGTTCCCGACACGAGAAGCAGGCTTTCTTCGTTCATGACGAGCAGCATGGCTTCAAGTTTCCTGAGGATCTGGTCACCACGCCATTGTTTTGCAAGTTCGACAGCTGCGCGCTGCAGGTTGCCGTTATATTCCGTGAGTTTGTCTTCGAACAGATCGAACAAGGTGAAGGCGTCCGCCACTGAACCTGCAAACCCTGCAAGCACCCTGCCGTTGAACAGTCGTCTCACTTTCCTCGCCGTGTGCTTCATGACGACGCTTTCCCCCATCGTCACCTGGCCGTCACCGGACATTGCGCCTACTCCGTTATGACGGATTGCAAAAATCGTAGTTGCATGAAATTCCATGTAAACTCCTCCTAGGCTCGCGGATGCGTATTCATGTAAGTTCTCCGTAAATGCTCTTTCGTCGTATGTGTGTAGATCTGCGTGGAAGAGAGATCGCTGTGTCCAAGCAGTTCCTGAACCGTCCGCATATCCGCACCTGCAGAAAGCAGATGGGTGGCAAACGTATGCCGGAGCATGTGTGGATAGACATTCGACTGGATGGACGCCCGCCCGACGATGGAATCGAGCACATGCCGTACACCCCTGTCGGTCAATGGGCCTCCGCGCAAGTTGACGAACAGTTTATCATGCTTTTCCTTTTTCAGGAGACGCGGCCTGCCATCCCTCAAATAATTCTCGAGAGCGTCCGCTGCGATACTGCCGAATGGGACGTAGCGCTCCTTCCTCCCTTTCCCCATCACCCGCACGATACCGAGATCGAGATCCAGATCCGGGAGTTCGATCGATGTCAGTTCACTGACGCGGATGCCGGTAGCATACAGCAGCTCGAGCATCGCACAGTCCCGGAAGTCGCGCGGCAATCCCCCCTTACAGACAGCAAACAATTTGTCAAGTTCTTCTGCATAAAAAAAAGCCGGCAGCCGTTCTTCCTTTTTCGGATGATGCAGCAGACGGAATGCTGTATCGTCCGTACCATGGCGGGAGTTGGCAAAGCGGAAAAACGAGCGGACAGATGAAATTTTTCTGGAGATGGTTGTTCTGGACAAATTACGGTCATACAGACGTGACGCGAACAGCCGCGCTTCCTGGTAGGTGATCGACTCGATCGAGCTGATTCCTTCACTTGCTAAGAAGTCGAGAAATTCCCGGACGTCGTTTCCATATTCCTGCACAGTACGGACGGAGTAGTTTTTTTCCAGCCGGATATACGAAATATATTCCTTGCATAGCTGCAGGGTTCGCTCATCCACCAGTTCCACCTCCAAAATATCGTCTGTGTCTTGTACTGTCTGTTTAGAGTAAGGGCAATTTTACCAAAATGATTGAATATGTCGACTACTCGTTAAATTCAAATACAACCACGCTTTACTATACACGATTATGTACCAACCCATCAACTATCTGATATTAGGTTGTCTGACGTCTATCAAGGTTTTCTAAAGACTGTCATATAAACTTCACAAAAACTTCACATCCTGCTGGCGAATTGACGTAAAAAGAACCAGCAGAGCGGAAGCGCTCTGCTGGTCTTGCCTCCACGCTGAATCGTAAGTCACGGTTCAGTTGACAAGCTGATGGGTCTCTTTGAATGCTTCCAATGCATCGAGGGCTCGGGAGGCGTGCTTTTCCGCACGTTCCGCTTTGGACCGGATCCGTTCACCGAGACCAGGGAACAGACCGAAGTTGACGTTCATCGGCTGGAAATTTTTCGAGTCCGCTTCAGTGATGTAACGCGCCATACTGCCGAGCGCCGTTTCCTCGGGCAGGACGATGAGATCTTCTGAGAGTGCAAGCCGTGCTGCATTCATGCCGGCAACGAGGCCGGAACCCGCCGACTCCACGTACCCCTCAACACCTGTCATCTGGCCTGCAAAGAACAGCTTGGAGTTTTCACGGAGCTGATACGTCGGTTTCAATACACGCGGTGAATTGATGAACGTGTTCCGGTGCATCACCCCGTATCGGACGATTTCCACATTTTCAAGACCAGGGATCATGCGGAGCACTTCTTTCTGTGCGCCCCATTTCATATGAGTCTGGAAACCGACGATATTGTAGAGCGTTCCGGCTGCGTCATCCTGGCGCAGCTGCACGACCGCTTTCGGACGCTTGCCGGTTTTCGGATCCTCGAGCCCGACAGGTTTCATCGGACCGAACAGGAGCGTCTTTTCTCCGCGGGAGGCGAGCACTTCCACTGGCATGCAGCTTTCGAAGTAGATCTCTTTCTCGAACTCTTTCAGTTCGGCGACTTCCGCATTGACGAGCGCTTCGTGGAAGCGGGCGAACTCCTCTTCGTTCATCGGACAGTTCAAATACGCTGCTTCCCCTTTGTCATAGCGGGACTTCAAGTAGACTTTGTCCATGTCGATGGAATCTTTCTCGACGATCGGCGCGGCTGCATCATAAAAGTACAAGTAGTCTTCACCGGTCAGCTGCCGCACTTTTTCGGCCAGAGCCGGAGAAGTGAGCGGGCCGGTTGCGATCACGGTGATTCCTTCCGGGATGTCCGTCACTTCTTCGTTTACGACTTCGACCAACGGATGGTTCCGCACTTTGTCCGTGACGTGCTGGGAAAACTCGTGCCGGTCGACGGCGAGTGCGCCGCCAGCTGGTACGGAGCATGCGTCTGCCGCAGCAATGATGACTGAATCCAGGCGGCGCATCTCTTCTTTGATGACGCCGACTGCATTGGTCAGTGAATTCGCGCGCAGCGAGTTGCTGCAGACGAGTTCGGCAAATTTGTCGGTATGATGGGCGGGCGTCTGCTGGACAGGCCGCATTTCGTAAAGCCGGACATTCACGCCCCGGTTCGCGATTTGCCAGGCTGCTTCGCTTCCTGCGAGACCTGCACCGATTACGTTAACTGTTAGTGTCACACGTACCACTTCTTTCCTGCAAAATTATTGTTGGGGCTTCTCTTTATAATCGCATTCCGTACACTGGATTTGAAGACCTTTTTTCAACCGTTTTTCAACTAACGTGCTTTCACATTTCGGACAAGGCCGTGAAATCGGCTTATCCCAGGAAATGTATTCACAATCAGGATAGCGGTCGCAGCCGTAGAAGATACGATTCTTCTTGCTCTTCCGTTCGACCACTTCCCCTTCTTTGCAAAGCGGACACGTCACTCCGATCGGCTTGACGATCGCTTTCGTGTTTCGGCAGTCCGGGAAGTTGGAACACGCCATGAACTTGCCGTAGCGTCCCATTTTGTAGACCATCGGTGATCCGCATTTTTCGCAGTCTTCTCCGGCAGGCTCGTCCTTGATCTCGATCTTTTCCATCTCTTCTTCAGCTACTTGCAGATGCTGTTCGAAGTCTTTATAGAAATCATCGATGACCTGCACCCAGCTGATATCGCCTTCCTCGATCCGGTCAAGGCTTTGTTCCATGTTGGCTGTGAATTCAGCGTTCGTTATATCGGAAAAGTACTGATTCACCGCAGCATTGACGATTTCACCGAGTTCGGTCGGCACGAAGCGTTTCGCATCGAGCGTCACATAGCCGCGCCGCTGGATCGTATCAAGTGTCGGCGCATACGTGGAAGGGCGGCCTATGCCGAGTTCTTCAAGCGTCTTCACAAGACGGGCTTCCGAATACCGCGGAGGCGGCTGGGTGAAGTGCTGCTTCGGATCAATTTTGGCGCAGGTCACAGTCTCGCCTTCTACAAGCGGCGGCAGAACATTGTCTTTTTCTTCTTCCTTGTCATCGTCGCTTTCCACGTACACTTTCATGAACCCCTGGAACTTCACTTGGGAGCCTGTCGCTCTGAACTGGATTTCCTGATTGACCAGATCCGCCGTCACCGTATCCAGTACAGCAGGCGCCATCTGGCTCGCGACGAAACGCGACCAGATCAGTTTGTAGAGTTTCATCTGGTCTTTCGATAAAAACGCTTTCATCGCCTCAGGGGTCCGCATGACCGATGTCGGCCGGACCGCTTCGTGCGCATCCTGTGTTTTCGCGGAAGCAGATTTAGCTGCCGGCTTCGTATTCCGTAAAAAGTCTTTGCCGTACATCGTTTCGATATGTTCTTTCGCTTCCGACTGGGCTGTTTCCGAAATTCGCGTCGAGTCTGTACGCATGTATGTGATCAGTCCGACGATCCCTTCTTTTCCGACTGTGATCCCTTCGTACAGCTGCTGGGCGATCATCATCGTTTTTTTCGCCCGGAAGTTCAGTTTACGTGCAGCTTCCTGCTGAAGTGAAGAGGTCGTGAAAGGGGCTGCGGGGTTCCGCTTCCGTTCTTTTTTGACGACCTTCTGCACGATGAAGTCATCTCCGCTCAGCTGTGCAAGGATATCATCGACTTGTTTCTTGTCGGCCAGCTTCACTTTCTTTCCGGCCTTCCCGTAGAAGGAAGCATCGAACTGGCCTTCTTTTTTACTGAAGTCCGCACCGATCGTCCAGTATTCTTCCGGTTCAAAGTTCTTGATCTCTTCCTCGCGGTCGATGATCAACTTTAACGCAACCGACTGTACGCGGCCGGCGGATAAGCCTTTCTTCACTTTCTTCCATAAGATCGGGCTGATGTTGTAGCCGACCAGCCGGTCCAGTATGCGGCGTGCCTGCTGGGCATCGACGAGATCTGAGTTAATCGGTCTCGGATGCTTGAAGGAATCCTTGATAGCATCTTTGGTGATTTCGTTGAAGACGACACGGCAGTCGGTCTGCTCATCGACACCGAGCTGATGCGCCAGGTGCCAGGCGATCGCTTCCCCTTCTCTGTCGGGGTCAGCCGCGAGAAAAATCTTTTTCGCTTTTTTCGCTTCTTTTTTCAGATCCTGCAAGATCGGTCCCTTGCCGCGGATCGTAATATACTTCGGTTCGTAATTGTTCTCTACGTCGACGCCCATCTGGCTCCGGGGCAGATCGCGTAAATGTCCGAGCGAGGCGCGGACCTTGTATTTTTTCCCTAAATATCGTTCAATCGTTTTTGCTTTCGCGGGTGATTCCACGATTACTAAGTAATCTGCCATTCTGCTGGGTCCCCCTTACAGAGGTTCTTTGTATTTATTCGTCTAAAAGAATATCTGTTGCAAAATGTATAACAGTTTTTGTGGAAAAGCAACTATTTAAACGAAAGAACCTTTTTTCTGTCAGGATTCGACAAAGGATTCCACGATCTGAAATCCACTCCAGATCCCTTGTGCGCCTTCATTCAGCAGCTTGTTCGGACCGAGGGATAACGGCGAATCTATCGGACCCGGAACGGCGAACACATCCTTCCCATGGTCGAGCGCATGCTCGATTGTGCTCATCGTCCCGCTTTTTTCGGCGGATTCCGTGATGACGACCGCTTTGGACAGTCCACTGATGATCCGGTTGCGCATTGGGAATGTCCATTTGGCCGGCGGCTGGTATGGCGGGTATTCGGTGACCAGCAGATGATGACGGCCGATATGGGCTTCAAGCTGCCGGTTCTCCTTCGGGTACAGATGGAAGAATCCGCTGCCGAGTACGGCAACCGTGTCTCCTCCGTACCGGATTGCCGCTTTGTGGGCTAATGTATCCGCACCTTTTGCAAGACCCGACACGATCACCGCCTTGTGCCGGACAAGAGGAGGGACGATCTGCTCCATTGCCAGCATTGAATACTCCGTCGCTTTCCTGGAGCCGACAATTGCGATGAGGTGTTCTTTTTTCAGTAAATCTTTGTTCCCTTTTGTATAGAGGATGGCGGGCGGGTCGATCAGTTGTTTCAGACGGGAGGGATAATCCGGATGAGTATAAGGAATAGGGGTGATTCCCTTTTCGTTCAATAGATCCTGAAGGGGAAGGGAGGACAGTTTACGGAGTCGTTCGCTCAGCTTCTTCTGTTTCAAGGTTGACGAATGCAGGATGTTTTGGCTTTGGGGATCTCCAGACAGATACTGTTTCAGTACAGGGTAGGCTGCGGGCCAGGCGTAGTGCAGTTTCAGCAGATCCAGTTCCTGATCGGACAGCTTCATGACATTCCTCCTCGATTTTTATAGAAAAAGGCAGCGCATCGTCAGATACGCTGCTTCTTTTCCTGATCAGTGGGTTTTACATTTGTCGTAAAGACCTTTTTCCTTGATGACTTTGATCAGCGTTTCACCGATGACGGAAGGAGTCTCTGCCACTTCCACACCTGCGTTATTCAGCGCTTTGATCTTTTCGTCAGCAGTTCCCTTACCTCCTGAAATGATGGCGCCAGCGTGGCCCATACGCTTTCCTGGAGGTGCAGTCTGTCCGCCGATGAAGCCGACAACCGGTTTCTTCATGTTGGCTTTGATCCACTCGGCTGCTTCTTCTTCAGCAGTACCGCCGATTTCGCCGATCATGACGACAGCGTACGTGTCTTCGTCTTCATTGAATTCCTTCAATACGTCGATGAAGTTCGTGCCGTTCACCGGGTCTCCGCCGATACCGACAGCTGTCGTCTGTCCGATGCCTGCTTCAGAAAGCTGGTGCACCGCTTCATACGTCAGTGTGCCTGAACGTGAGATGACGCCGACGTGGCCTTTTGTATGGATGTAGCCCGGCATGATACCGATCTTGCACTCTTCCGGTGTGATGACGCCCGGACAGTTCGGACCGACGAGGCGGGTCTTCTTGCCTTCCATATAGCGGACGACTTTCACCATGTCGAGAACCGGGATATGTTCCGTGATGCAGATCGCCATATCGAGTTCTGCGTCAACCGCCTCCAAGATCGCATCCGCTGCGAAAGGAGCCGGAACGTAGATGACGGAGACGTTTGCGCCAGTCGCTTTGACTGCGTCTTCCATCGTGTTGAAGACAGGAACGCCTTCCACTTCAGTACCGCCTTTACCAGGTGTTACACCTGCGACGATTTTCGTGCCGTATTCAAGCATTTGCTGGGTATGAAATTTTGCAGTCCCGCCGGTGATTCCCTGCACGACCACTTTTGTATTTTTGTCGATATAAATACTCATCGTTTGTCCCTGCCTTTCTTAGCCTACGATTTCAACAATCTTCTGTGCGCCGTCCGCCATGGAGCCGGCAGCGATAATATTGAGTCCTGACTCGTTCAGCAGCGCCTTGCCGCGGTCGACGTTCGTACCTTCAAGACGGACAACGAGCGGCACTTCGAGGCCGACTTCCTTGGCCGCCGTGATGACACCTTCCGCGATGACGTCACATTTCATGATGCCGCCGAAGATGTTGACGAAGATCCCTTTCACATTGTCATCGGAAAGGATGATCTTGAACGCTTCCGTAACTTTTTCAGCTGTCGCACCGCCCCCAACGTCCAGGAAGTTCGCGGGTGATCCGCCGTAGTAGTTGATTGTATCCATTGTAGCCATCGCAAGCCCTGCTCCGTTGACCATGCAGCCGATGTTGCCGTCGAGGGAGATGTAGCTCAGGTCGTACTTCGATGCTTCGATCTCTTTCGCATCTTCTTCATCGAAGTCGCGCAGTTCGACAATATCCTTATGACGGAACAGTGCGTTGTCGTCGAAGTTGAACTTCGCGTCAAGTGCGAGCACATTGTCGTCCCCTGTCACGACAAGCGGGTTGATCTCCACGATGGAAGCGTCTTTGTCGACGAATACCTGGTAGAGCCCTGTCATGAACTTCGCTGCTTTGTTCACGAGGTGTGCCGGGATGTTCATGTTGAATGCCATGCGGCGTGCCTGGAAACCAGTCAGTCCGACGACCGGATCCACGACTTCTTTGAAGATCTTTTCAGGAGTTGCGGCTGCAACCTCTTCGATATCCATTCCGCCTTCTTCAGAACCCATCAGTGTGACGCGGTCCGTAGCACGGTCGACGACAAGGCTGATGTAGTACTCTTTTTTGATGTCTGCGCCTTCTTCGATCAGGAGACGCTTGACTTCTTTACCTTCAGGGCCTGTCTGGTGCGTCACCAGCGTTTTGCCGAGAAGTTCTTTTGCGTACGCACGCACTTCGTCCAGATTCTTGGCAATCTTAACGCCGCCCGCTTTCCCGCGGCCGCCGGCATGGATTTGTGCTTTTACGACAAATACATCGGTGCCAAGTTCTTTTGCTGCGCTGACCGCCTCATCCGGCGAGAACGCTGCAATCCCTTTAGAAGCTGCAACTCCATAATCACGGAGCAGCTGCTTCCCTTGATATTCATGGATATTCATCTTATATCCTCCAATCAAACTGATAACTATAGTTTACTGCGTACTCTATTGTAGTAAACTTGTCATACTATGTCCATATTTGTACTCGTGTGAGGCGAAATTTCTGTACTATGACAGGCTTTAACGATCATCTGCCGCTTTTTGCGCGATCCAGCCGGTACACATATGCCAGCACTTCGGAGACGGCCTGATAGAGCTGCTCAGGAATTGTCTCGTTCACTTCCAGCTGTCCGAGCAGTTCAACGAGCGACGGGTCTTCCTGGATCGGGACGCCGTGCTCCTTCGCTTTGCTGAGGATATTATCCGCAATCTGGCCCTTTCCTTTCGCCGTCACCCGGGGGGCATCGCTCTTCTCGGGAATGTAGGACAGCGCGACGGCTTCTTTCCGTTTGTACGGTTTTCCGCTCATACCCTGTAATCCACCCCTTCCGTCCTGCTGCTGACAGGTGTGCGGACTTCCCGGGCCGCCGGGTCTTCACGGAATGGCCGGAACCGTACCGCGGACAGCCGGTAGCCGCCGTCCTCCAGTCCTGCCTTCAGCGTTTCCTGCAGCACTGCACCCGCCGATTCCAGCCGGGTGTCCTCATTGAAGATTGTCAGCGTGATCACTTTGTTCTGGACCTGCATGTCGACGACCGTCTTCTTCATTGCCTCGAGATCGAGGTAGAAAAGGACGCGCGCATGATCCGGATCGATCTTGCCGTCCTCTTTCAGCCGGCCGTTCCATTCGAGCGTCGCGTCGATACGGCGGCCGTGCAGCTGCAGGGGAAGCTGCATAATGATTTGCTGCTGCGCCCCGTTCTCCGCCGACTGCAGCAGCGGTCCGTTCAGACGGGAGACGGCGGACTCTGCAGCTTCGCGCAAAGCTGTGCCGGCTGCGCTGTCTTGCATAAGCGCGACAAGATGGGGCTTCAAGGAGTGCTGGATCTGCTCAAGATCCGGTTCCCGCACGGCGAGACCCGCTTCGTAGTTCACGCCGAGTTTTGCGAGCACAGCCTGGATCGACTGTTTGACTGCGGTGCCGGTAAGCTCCCGGGCAGCGGCTTCGTCCGCCGCTGCTGCAAGTGCCCGGACTTCCGGTGAGCCGGACTGCAGCGCCTGACGCATCAGGTCTGCCAGTTTCCCTTGTCCGTCTCCGGTGAGTGCCTGGAGGATCGGCGGGACTGCTGACGGACTGCCTGACGGAGGCGTCTGCTGCACAGCGTTGCTTGCAGCCGGGCGGGCAGGTGCCTGTACTGCACTTTCCTGTTCGGCTGCTGCGCTGAACAGGAAGGCTGAAACTTTGCCGAGCAGCGCGGATGCCGGCTCGGCGTTTCTAGTATGTGCGGTCAGCAGGTCCGCAATCCCGGCTTTCACCGGCTGCGGCAGATTGGCCTGCTGCGCAAGCCGCATCGTCTCAGCCGCTGCGGCTGCGGGCAGCTTCGCAGTTGGGTCCGCCTGCCGGATGACCGTCAGCAGCTGCTGCACAGGGTCTTTGACGGCGGCTGGCGTGACAGCGGCGGGTTTTGCGGCGGCCGCTGGCTGTGCCCCTTCTGTCGGTACTGACGGCGTTGCTCCGGCTTGCGGACTTCCGCTCGGGGCAGCGAGCTTCGCAAGTGTCTCCGGCAGATTGGCGAGCGACGTCCCGGCCGGCAGCACACCCGCCGACTTCAGCAGCTGGACGGCCTGAAAACGGACTCCGGGTTCAGCTGCCGGATCGAGTGCTGTCTTTACTGTCAGCGCAAGAAGTTTCCCTCCGGACGTTTCCAGCAGCGGCTGTTTCGCTTGCTGCACGATCTGCTGAATGTCCTTTTTCCGTTCGTCCGGAAGCTCCGTATCGGCTGTGAGCACCTGTTCAAGTTTACCGATAACGTCCTGCAGCCCTTCTTTCATCTCCACGCCCATCATCGCCCCAAACAGCTGAGGAGTCACCGGCAGCTTCAGGGCAGCCAGTTTGGTGATCGACTGGAGTGCCGCCGCCAGCTTGTCCGCCGGCACCTGTTTTAACAGCGCCTCCCCAGCAAGCAGTGTGTCTTTCGACAGCGGCAGCTGCATCTTCATGAACGCCTCGGCGAGCTGTCGCATCTCGGGCGTCTTCGGCAGCTGGAGCGTCTCCAGGAGATTGTCTATTTTGACGCCCGGCGACTCTTTCTGTCCGTACGGTCCCGACAGGATCTTCAACTGCAGCTCGGGATCCGTCGACTTCACTTGGAAGTAATAGGAATCACCGGCCTTCAGAGGCACTTCCAGCTTGGCATGCAGTTTTTGGTTCCCGATCTGGATCTCAGCCATCTCCCCGGGGAACAGCTGCTGGATTTTTCCCTGGAACACCTGACCTTCCCGCATCGGGAGCTTCTGGCCGGATTGGACAGCTCCCAGCACGTTCGCAGGGAGGCTCTGCCCGATTGTCGGGTAATTCATCGGTCCGCCTCCTCTTCTGCGATCATTGTTTTGACAGGTTCAAATGTCTTCCTGTGATGCGGACACGGACCGTGCTGCCGGAGCGCATCCACATGCTCCTGAGTGCCGTAGCCTGCATGCTTGTCGAATCCGTACATCGGATACTCGGTATGCAGGTCCGTCATCAGACGGTCCCTTGTTGTCTTCGCAAGGATCGAAGCAGCGGCGATGGCCAGACTTTGCGCGTCACCCTTCACGATAGATGCCGAGGGACAGCCGACCGAAAGCCGCATCGCATCCGCCATGACGTAGTCCGGTTTTACGGACAGCGTGCGGATGGATTGTTCCATCGACTCCCGGGTGGCCGCGTAAATATTCACTTCGTCGATCCGCTCCGCAGGCTGGATATGGACTGACCATGCGACCGCCGTCTGACGGATCATGTCTGCCAGCCGCTCCCGTTCCCGGACAGGGATCTTTTTGGAATCATCGAGTCCGATGAGCCTATCGGCTTCAGCCGGCAGGATAACAGCGGCTGTCACGACAGGTCCCGCGAGCGGTCCTCTCCCCGCTTCGTCCGTCCCGGCTCCAAGTGCTCCGGGATACGGTGCGAATGATCGGTCGAACTCCACCTTGTCCTGATGGCGGCTGATCCGGAGGCATTGCTTTTCATATGCCCGCTGCCAGGACTTCAGCGCCTGCTGCACACCCGAACGAGTGTCGAACGCCAGCTCTTCCATCCAGGGAGCCGGCTCTGCTGCCGCTTTCAATTGTTCTTTTATCAGTTGTATCGTCTTCACGCGCTCACCTTCTGTCCTTTTTCGTTCCTCTACAATTGTTATCGGTTTGTTCTCCGCTGATTCGATATGCAAAAAGCCGGAGCCGGTTTCTTGTGCCGGCTCCGGCCTTTGATTATTGCTGTTCAGTTGTCCAATCGAACGTCAGCCGGCCGAAATTGCCGCTTCTGACATCCTGGACGATCAATTCAGCCACTTTGTCATAATCGATCTCCCCGCCGGCGGCATACGCTTTCCTGCGCGCGCCGACAGCATCGAACAAGTCTCGTGTTCCCTCATCAGCCGCTGCGAAGCCGTACCGCTCCTCCAGCCTCTGCGAGTAATGGTCGGACAGGAACTGCAAGCCATACATGGCCAGCTCTTCCATATTGACGATCGTGTCTTTGATGGCGCCGGTGAGGGCGAGCTTCAGACCGGTTTCCGGATCTTCGAATCTCGGCCAGAGGATCCCCGGCGTATCGAGAAGCTCCAGCTCTTTTCCGTACTTGATCCATTGCTGGGCTTTCGTGACGCCCGGTTTATTCCCCGTTTTCGCAATGTTTTTCTTTGCGAGCCGATTGATGAGGGTCGATTTTCCGACGTTCGGGATGCCGACGATCATCGCGCGGATGGCGCCCGGCCGGATGCCGCGCTTTTTCATCCGTTCGATTTTGGGGGCCAGCACTTCTTTTGCCGCTTTGGTGACCGCCTGCAGTCCTTTTCCTTCAAAGGAGTTGATGGTGATCGCCTGAATGCCCTGCTCCTCAAAGTTCCGGATCCACCTTGCCGTCTCGTGTTCATCTGCCAGGTCCATCTTGTTCAGGATGAGCAGCCGCGGCTTTTGGTGAATCACTTCGTCAATCATCGGATTCCGCGATGACAGCGGAAGACGGGCATCCACCAATTCAAATACGATATCGACTAGTTTCAGCTGCTCGGTTACTTCTCTCCGGGCCTTTGCCATGTGCCCGGGAAACCATTGTATAGCCATTTACGATCCCTGCCTTCTACTCCACTGGTCCGATGTCGTTAAACGGCCAGAAAACGAATTTTGTCGTGCCTATGATTTCGTCGATGCTGATTACACCGATATGACGGGAATCCCTGCTTTTTCGGCGGTTGTCACCCATGACGAACACATGCCCTTCCGGTACGCTTCGGCGGCCGATCTTCTCTTCGAGCGTGAAGTCTTCCGTCAGTGTCCCCTCAGGAAGTTCCTTCTTATACGCATCCAGATACGGCTCTTTCTGCGATTCTCCATTTATATACAAAACGTCATCCGCATACTCGATTTCATCCCCCGGCAGCCCGATGACGCGCTTGATGTAATCTTTCTTCTCCGGTGCATGGAATACAACAATGTCGAAGTGGTCCGGTTTACCGACCGTATAGCTGATCTTGTTGACAATCATCTTGTCGCCGTCGATAAGCGTCGGCATCATGGAAACACCATCGACTACAATCGGTGTGAAAACGAACAGCCGAATGATCGCAGCGATCCCAAACGCAATTAGAAGCGCTTTCACCCATTCAAACGTTTCACTTTTCTCCTCTTGCTCGTTCATGCCTCATCCTCCTGCAGTCTAGTACTTCGATTGTATCAGGTAATGCCGCTCGGAGGCAAAAAGAAAGGAGGCCGTGTGAACGGTCTCCTGATCTTGTTATGCTTATCGAAGTTCTTTGATACGGGCAGCTTTTCCGCGCAGGTTGCGAAGGTAGTACAGCTTCGCACGGCGTACTTTACCACGGCGTGTCACTTCTAGTTTTGCGATTTTCGGTGTGTGTACAGGGAATGTACGCTCGACGCCGACACCGTTGGAGATTTTACGGACTGTGAATGTTTCACTGATTCCGCCTCCGCGGCGCTTGATGACGACACCTTCAAACAGCTGGATACGCTCACGTGTGCCCTCGATGATCTTCACGTGCAGGCGCACAGTGTCTCCCGGTCGGAATGCCGGCAGGTCGCTTTTCAGCTGGTCTTTTGTAATATCAGCAATAAGTTGTTGCATGATTATCTCTCCTATCCTTAGAGGCTCATGCAGCTCATTTGGCTGCAGCGGAACATCAGTTAAGTATGTGCCCGCATAGGAGCACGTATATCATGTTAGCATAGCTGTCCGGTTTCCGCAACTGCTAGTTCCGTGATTTGAGCCGGGCCAGCACTTTTTTCTGCTCCGCCGTCAGCGGATACGATTCAAGCAGGTCCGGACGGCGTTCCCACGTACGTTTCAGGGACTGCTCCATCCGCCACTTCTCGATCTCGGCGTGATTTCCGGACAGCAGCACATCCGGCACCGCCATCCCCTCATAATCTGCCGGACGGGTGTATTGCGGATGCTCCAGCAGGCCGGTCGAGAATGAATCTTCCTTGGGGGACGCTTCGTTTCCGAGGACGCCCGGAAGCAGACGGACAACGCTGTCGATCATCGTCATCGCCGCCAGCTCTCCGCCTGTCAGAACAAAATCGCCGATGGACAGCTCGTCCGTCACCAAGTGCTCCCGGATCCGCTCGTCGTATCCTTCGTAATGCCCGCAGATGAAGACGAGCTGTTCTTCCGCCGCCAGCTCCTCCGCTTTCGCCTGGCTGAAGCGTTCCCCCTGTGGACACATGAGGATGACACGCGGCGGCTTTTCCGCTGCCCCGGCCACCGCTTTGACGGCATTGAAAAGCGGCTCGGGTTTCAGCACCATGCCGGCACCTCCGCCATATGGGTAATCATCGACTTTCCGGTGCTTGTTCTCCGAGTAGTCCCGGAAATCCGTGACCGATAGTGCCACTGCGCCGTTCTCCTGCGCTTTTTTCAGCATAGAGGAGTTGAACACCCCTTCGAACATTTCCGGAAACAAGGAAAGGACATGGACGTTCATCATGACAGGAGGCCTTCCATGACCTCTATGGTGATCGTCTTGTTCGGGATGTCGATGTCTTTGACGATGTCTTCAATGTACGGGATATAGTGCGGCTTGCCCGTTTCCGGCGTGACCGTCCATACGTCATTTGCACCGGTCTCCAGTATCTCCGTCACTTTACCGATCGGCTCGCCTTCCAGGGAGACAACGCTGCAGCCGATGATTTCATGGTAATAAAATTCGTTGTCATCCAGTTCACCGAGCTGTTTTTCGGAGATTTTCAGCATGCCGGTTTTGTACTTCTCAACATGACTGAGGTTGTAATGGTCCTCGAATGTGAGCAAGTAGAAATTCTTATGGCGGCGTGAGCTTGCGATCTTCAAATGGACCGGCTTATTCTCATTCGGCATGAACAGCGCCAGTTCGCTGCCGACGGCGAACCGTTCCTCTGGAAAGTCGGTGCGGGAGAGGACGCGCACTTCTCCCTGTACGCCGTGTGTGTTGACAAGTTCTCCAACGTTAAACCATTGCATGGGGCCAATCCCTTCCTTTGTTCTGTCATCGTTTCCGGCTTCCTCAGCCCTATAGAAAAAAGGAGGAACCGAGGCTCCTCCTTTTTACAGTATCAGTCAACGATATCGAGGTAAACCCGTTTACCGCGGTGGCTGCCTGCAGCTGATGTTACAATTGTCCGTATCGCACTGGCGACACGGCCCTGCTTTCCGATAATCTTCCCCATGTCGTCGGGGTGGACGGAAAGTTTGTAGGCAATCCGGGTGTCTTGTTCATCTTTTGCGATCTGGACCGCTTCTGGATGATCGACCAACGGCTTTACGATTGTCTGGATCAGCTGCTCCATGAGCGCACCTCCTGATTACTTACCGAGTTTAGCGTTATGGAATTTCTCCATGATGCCTTGTTCCGAGAACAAGTTGCGGACTGTGTCAGACGGCTTCGCGCCTTTTTGCATCCAGTCCAGTACTTTCGCTTCGTCGATTTTAACTTCAGCCGGCTTTGTAAGCGGGTTGTAAGTTCCGACTGTTTCGATTTGACGGCCGTCACGCGGTGAACGTGAATCGGCAACTACGATACGATAGAAAGGTGTCTTCTTTGCACCCATACGTTTAAGACGAATTTTAACTGACATGTTTTGTTGCACCTCCGAATAGTTTCACACAAGATAGTATATTATCAACCTTCTCGGTGTTTGTAAAGTGTTTTTTCTTAACACCTGTTTTTTTACGATGAATTACTTGAAAAACGCATCCATTCCCGGGAATTTCATCTTCTTTTTACCTTTTGACTGCATCCCGGTCATCTGCTTCACCATTTTCTTCATCTCTTCGAATTGCTTCAGAAGACGGTTGACTTCCTGGATCGACGTACCCGACCCCTTGGCGATGCGCTTCTTGCGGCTGGCGTTGATCATTTCCGGTGTGGCGCGTTCCTGAGTCGTCATGGAATAGATGACGGCTTCGACCTTCCCCATCTGGCTTTCGTCCACCTGCGCGTTTTCCAGCCCCTTGATTTTGTTGAAGCCGGGCATCATCTTCAGGATTTCGTCGAGCGGCCCCATTTTCTTCACTTGCTGGAGCTGGTCGAGGAAATCGTCGAGTGTGAATGTCTGCGTACGCAGTTTCTGCTCAAGGTCGCGCGCTTTTTCCTCATCGACATTCTCCTGCGCTTTTTCGATGAGGGACATGACATCCCCCATGCCGAGGATCCGGGAAGCCATGCGCTCGGGATGGAACGGTTCAAGCGCGTCCATCTTCTCACCCATACCGACGTACTTGATCGGCTTTTGGGTCACGGAACGGATCGAGAGTGCCGCCCCGCCCCGTGTATCGCCGTCCAGTTTTGTCAGGGCGACGCCGGTGATGCCGATCGTTTCATCGAAGTTCTTCGCGACGTTGACCGCATCCTGCCCTGTCATCGCGTCGACGACAAGGAACGTTTCATCCGGGGAAGCGAGTTCGCGGATGTCTTTCAGTTCCTGCATGAGCGTCTCATCGATATGCAGACGTCCCGCCGTATCGATGATGACGACGTCGTTATGGTCTTCATCCGCCTTTGCGAGCGCCTGCCGGACGATTTCGACCGGTGAGACGTCCGTGCCGAGGGAGAATACCGGGATCGTCAGCTGCTTGCCGATCGTCTCGAGCTGCTGGACCGCTGCCGGACGGTAGACGTCCGCCGCAACGAGGAGCGGTTTTTTGTTGTTCCGCTTGCGGAGCGAGTTGGCGAGTTTCCCGGAGGTCGTCGTTTTCCCAGCTCCCTGCAAGCCGACCATCATGATAACCGTCGGTGCTTTGCGGGCGAACTGGATGCCCGTCTGCTCTTCACCCATCAGTTTCGTCAGTTCGTCCTTGACGATCTTGACGACCTGCTGACCCGGTGTCAGGCTCTTCATGACGTCCTGGCCGACGGAACGTTCACTGACGGTTTTGACGAATTCCTTGACCACTTTCAAGTTGACGTCCGCTTCGATGAGAGCGAAACGGACTTCCCTCATCATCTCCTTGACGTCGGCTTCGCTGATCTTGCCCTTGCCTGTAATTTTCTGAAGCGTCCCTTGCAGGCGCTCAGCCAATCCTTCAAATGCCATGCATAGAGCCTCCTTAGTCGTGTTCTCGTATTTGTTGAAGCAGCCCGGCCGCTTCCTCGCCCAGCGCCTGACGGGCAGACAAATGCTGTTCAAGCTGGTCGATCACCGCTGTGCGTTTCCTGAACTTTTCAAACAGCATAAGTTTCGCTTCGTAGTCTTCGAGCATCGTTTCCGTCCGGCGCACGTTGTCGTACACTGCCTGTCTCGACACATGGTACTCCTCTGCGATCTCCCCTAAGGAGAGATCATCGAGATAATACAACTCCATATAAATCCGTTGTTTGTCCGTTAACAGCGATTGATAAAAATCAAAGAGGAAGTTGACACGCGTTGTTTTCTCAAGCATTTGGAACTCCTCCTCATACCTATCCTAATAGTAGCCTCAGCCTGTTTCACTGTCAAGGTATTTTACTTGTCTTCTTCTTCGAGCTGCTCTTCCGCCGCTTCCAGTTCCAGACCATCCGCGAAGAGGCCGTAGACGTATTTCTCGGGATCGAACGGCTGCAGATCGTCGATGCCTTCTCCGAGGCCGACGAACTTGACCGGGATGTTCAGTTTGTTGCGGATGGCGAGGACGATCCCGCCTTTCGCTGTGCCGTCAAGCTTCGTCAGGACGATTCCGGTGACGTCCGTCGCTTCCTTGAATGTCTCCGCCTGGATCAAAGCGTTCTGGCCGGTCGTCGCATCGAGGGCGAGCAGCACTTCGTGGGGTGCCCCTTCGATTTCCCGTCCGATGACACGGTGGACTTTCTGCAGTTCGTTCATCAGGTTTACTTTGTTCTGCAGACGTCCCGCAGTGTCACAGATCAGGACGTCAACGCCCCGTTTCTTCGCAGCATTGACCGCGTCGAACATGACGGCTGCAGGGTCCGAACCTTCAGACTGGCGGATGACTTCGACGCCAGCGCGTTCCCCCCAGACGACGAGCTGGTCGATCGCGCCTGCCCGGAATGTGTCTCCGGCTGCAAGCATGACAGTTTTGCCTTCCTCCTGCAGACGGGATGCGAGTTTTCCGATGGTCGTCGTCTTGCCGACCCCGTTCACACCGACCATCAGGATGACGGTGATGCCGTCTTCCTGGATGTTCAGCGAATTGTCACTCTCTCCCTGCGCGTTGTAGATATCGACGAGCTTCTCGGAAATGACCGTCTGGATCCCCGCGGTGTCTTTGATGTTTTTCCGCTTCACTTCCAATTTAAGCTGATCGATCAGCTCCATGACCGTTTCAAAGCCGACGTCGGCCTGCAGCAGCACCTCTTCCAGTTCTTCGAAGAACTCCTCATCCACTTCCCGGAAGCGGGCGACGAGGTCGTTCACTTTCGACGTGAACGAGTCGCGTGTCTTGGTCAGCCCTTCCTTGAATTTCCCTGTCACCGCTTCGTTCGTACCTGTGATTTTCTCTTTCATCTTCTTGAAAAATGACATTCCATTCACATTCCTTCCGTCAAGTTACGTTGCTTGCAGCGCGGCTTCCGGCACTTCTGACAGTTTGACTGACAGCAGACGGGAGACGCCTGATTCCTGCATGGTGATCCCGTACAGGACATCCGCTCCTTCCATCGTCCCTTTTCGGTGGGTGATGACGATGAATTGCGTGTCCTCCGAAAATTTCTTCAAATAGCGGCTGTACCGCAGGACGTTCGCTTCGTCCAGCGCCGCTTCCACTTCGTCCAGAATACAGAATGGGACGGGACGCACCTCGATGATAGCAAACAGCAGGGTAATTGCGGTTAACGCCCGTTCCCCTCCGGAGAGGAGGCTCAGGTTCTGCCGTTTCTTCCCTGGCGGCCGCGCAATGATGTCGACACCTGTTTCCAACAGATTATCGGGCTCGGTGAGGACAAGATCCGCTTCTCCTCCACCGAACATTTCCCGGAATACGGTGCGGAAGCGCTGCTGGACAGCATCGAATGTCGAGGAGAACCGTGTTTTCATCTCGGTGTCCATTTCAGACATCGCCTCTTCCAGTGTCGTCTTCGCCTCCAGCAGGTCGCTGCGCTGTTCCGTTAAGAACGTGTGCCTCTCCAGCACTTCGCGGTATTCTTCCACGGCACCGGGATTGACAGGGCCGAGTGAGGAGATTTCCTGTTTCAATCCTTCCACCCGGGACCGCGCTTCCGTTTCACTAAAGCCGTCCGGCACGTCGTAATCCGGAACGAGGCCGTACTCTTCCAGCAGCCGTTCTGCAAGTGATTCGAGACGGACTTCTGAACGGGACAGGAGCACCTGCAGACGGCCCAGTTCAGTGACCAGGGCCGACAGCCGGTCCGCTTCCTGTTTGCGTGTTCCTTCTTTTCCGGTGCAGTCCTGATCGACGAGAGCCCGCTCCGCGCGTTTCTCTGAGAGTCGGGCCTTGACCTGTTCGAGTGCACGAGCTGCTTCGCTGATCTTCGTTTCGATCTGTTCGGGCGTGAGCGCTTCCCCCTGCTCCTGCTCCGCTAAAAACCGGCTTTCCTCTTCGAGGCGGGCAAGTTTCTGCTGTGCTTCCTCGAATTCCCTTCCGGCCTCCGCGGCGAGCGCAGACCGGTGAGCGGTCTGTTCCCGCAAGATGGCGGTCTGTTCCCGCAGCTCGCTGTAGCGTTCTCGCAGCGACTGTTCTTCCGTCCGCCGGTCGGCCGCGAGCCGTTCGAGGGATGTGACCGATGCCTGGATGTCCTGCTGTTCCGCCTTCAGCTGCTGCTGCTGTTTTTGCAGCTCGAGCCGCTTGGCCGTCAGGACACTTGCGGTATCTTCTGCCCCGGCACGGCCGCGTTCGATCATTTCGTACTGGGACTCAGCGGACCGGAGCAGGAAAGCCGTCTCCCGCAGCGTACCATCAAGCTGACCGGCAGCCGTCTGCAGTTCACTCATCTTACGGTCTGCGGCGGATACAGTCTGCATATAGCCGGCCATGGCAAGTTTGACATCCCCGGCCCGTTTCTCAGCCGCTTCGATGGATGTATTCAGCTGAGCGAGCTGGCCTGTCAGCGTTTCCAGCTCTGCTTTTCGTGAGAAGACGGTCGACTGGCCTTTCGACCCACCGCCGGTAAGGGAACCTCCTGCGTTGACAATATCGCCGTCAAGAGTGACGATCCGGTACCGGTAGCCGGCGAGTTTTGCGATTTCTGAGGCACCGCCGAGACTGCTTGCGACAATCGTGGAGCCAAGCAGATTGGAGATTGCATGCCGGTATTTCGGATCGGCGGCTGCCAGCTGTTCGGCGGTGCCGACATACTGACTATGGGCGCTGACTCTCGACAAGACATCATTCGGCACGAAGCGGGCCTTCATAACATCGAGCGGGAGGAATGTCGCCCGGCCGGAGTTCCTCTTCTTCAGATGCTGGATGGCTGTCCGCGCATGCTGTTCAGTCGACGTGATGATATGCTGCATTGCTCCGCCAAGTGCAGTCTCCACAGCTTTCAGATGCTTACTGTCGACAGTGATCAGTTCCGCGACCGCTCCTTCCACGCCTTGCAGCTTGCCTGCCTGTTTGGCGAGCAGGACTTCTTTTACGCCGGAGTAGAATCCCGAAAAATCGGCTTCCATGCTTTTCAGCGCACGCAGCCGGCCCTGTAATTCATAACGCTTGTTCACAGCCTGCTGCTGCAGCGACTGCGTCTCCGCAAGCTTTGATTCGCTCTGCTGGAGACTGGTGCGTGCCTTCTGGGACTGCTGCCGGATCTGTTCTGTCTCTTTTTTTAGTCGTTCCAGCTGTGCGGACTGCTCCTCTTCCTGCTTCCGGAGATCCGCAATCTTCACTTCCAATTCGCGGGTCTGCTCGGTGCTCCGTTCAGAGGAAAACTGTTCACCCGTCAACCGCTCTTCGATATGCTTCAGCTCATTGCGCACAGTCGCTTCCTTGTTCAGAACTTCGATATAGGCGGACTTCAAGTTGTCGATTTCCTGTTCCGTTTCTGCCAGCGACCGCTTCAGCTTCTTCGAAATACCTGCCATTTCTTCGGTCTTGCTCTCCAGCTGGCGGCTCGTCTGTCCATTCTCTTCGGTCAGTTCCGACTTCTTCGCAGCCAGCAGTTCCAGTGAGCGGCGGACGGCCTGCAGTTCGTCGGCAAGGCGCACGGACCGCTCTTTCGCGTTCCGCTGTTTTTCGATGGACAGAAGACGGCGGCCTTCCCACTTTTCTGCTTCGGAACTCGCGGTGACCTGCTGTTCCTGCAGTTCTGCGATTTCCCGGTCCAGACGGGCGAGGGCCGCTTTTGCCGCTGAGACTTCGTTTTCGAGCACAGCGGCTGCTTTTTCGAGTTCATTCCGTTTTGCGGTTTTTGCTGCTGTTTCCTGCTCATAAGTCTGCATATCGTTCCGCAGCGAGGCGGCTTCCGCATTCAGGAGCCGAACGTCTGCTTCCCGGAGTTCCGCGGCCAGCGTGCGGTGCCGTTCAGCAGCGCGGGCATTGGCCGCAAGAGGCTCCATTCGATCATCCAATTCTTTCAGAATATCGAGGATCCGATCCAGATTATCATCCGTCTCAATGAGTTTGAACTCGGCCTTTTTCTTCCGCATCCTGTATTTCAGGACGCCCGCCGCTTCGTCGAACACGCTGCGCCGGTCTTCCGGACGGCTGTTCAGAATCTCATCGACCCGTCCTTGCGAAATGATGGAGAATGCTTCCTTTCCAAGCCCGGAGTCGACGAACACGTCATTAATATCCTTCAGGCGGCACACCTGGCCATTCAGATGGAACGAACTCTCCCCTGATCGGAAGACCCGCCGGCTGACACTGATTTCCGTATAATCGAGCGGGAACAGGCCCGTCGTATTGTCGAGGATCAAGGTCACTTCAGCGAAATTGAGCGGTTTGCGTGAATCGCTCCCCGCAAAGATGACATCCTGCATCTTCGAGCCGCGGAGCGACTTCGCGGACTGTTCCCCGAGAACCCAGCGGATCGCATCGATGACATTGCTCTTGCCGCTGCCATTCGGACCGACCACTGCCGTGACGCCCGGGACGAAATCGATAGAGACTTTGTCAGCAAATGATTTGAATCCGATAATTTCTAGACGTTTTAAAAACACGTTCAGCTCTCCTCTTTCGTATGCTCTTCCAATAGCTGCTGAATCGCCTGACGCGCCGCTTCCTGTTCCGCTTCCTTCTTGGAACGGCCGATGCCTTCACCCAGCTTCACTTCGCCAAGTTCCACGTAGGTTAGAAATTTTTTCGCATGTGCAGGACCTGATTCTTCCACAATCCGGTACTGAAGCTGTCCATGGTTCGTCTGCTGGACGATTTCCTGCAGCCGGCTCTTGTAATCCATCACATGCGAAAAAGCTCCAAGACCGATCTTCGGGAACACGGTACGTTCCAGGAAGTCAGTAGCTACGTCGAATCCCTGATCGAGATACAAGGCGCCGATGAACGCTTCGAACACATCGGCAAGAAGCGCAGGCCGGGTCCGTCCGCCTGTCAGTTCCTCCCCTTTGCCAAGCAGGATATAGTCCCCGAAATTCAGTTCCGTGCTGAACGTCACGAGCGAAGGCTCACAGACGATGGCAGCACGCAGCTTGGTCAGTTCGCCTTCACTTTTGGAAGGTTCAGTTGAATACAAGTACTGCGAGACCGCAAGTTCAAGGACGGCATCTCCCAAAAACTCAAGACGTTCGTTATCCGTGAAACGTTTCCCGCGGTGTTCGTTGACATATGAAGAATGGGTGAAAGCATTATACAGCAGCAGGACATTGCCAAATCGGATATCGAGGTGCTGCTGGAGTTCGTCGAATTTCTTCCGGACTGCCGCGGGCAGAACGGTTTTGGAGGATTTACCATTCGGTCGTTTGTTAGTGGTCATTCAGTCAACCTGCCTTTCTTTGCATACTCTTTCTATTCTACCTTGTCGGCAGGTGCAGTGCAAAACGGAAAAGAGACACATCTACACTTTCCGGGGAAAGTGCGGATGTGTCTCAGTGCTACACTCATTTTGTTTTTTCTTCGATATAAGAGACAGCATCTCCGACAGTGCCGATTTTCTCAGCGTCGTCATCGGAAATTTCCATGTCGAATTCATCTTCCAGTTCCATTACGAGCTCAACGACATCCAACGAGTCAGCGCCGAGATCATCACGGAAAGAAGCTTCAGGTTTCACTTCGCTCTCGTCAACCCCCAAACGGTCAACAACAACTTTCGTTACACGATCCAATACAGTAGACAATAGATTCACCTCCCTTCAAGGACATAAAGCGCAGGCGGCCTGGGAGAGGCGACAGGCGCTGGAGGAATTGAAGAACAGGATGCTCTCTGTCCTGTTTTCAATTCCGAAGCGACCCCGAGCCTCTGGCCGCCGGAGCTAGCCTGTACAAAAAGCGCAGGCGGGCGCTGGAGGGCCCGAAACACAGGACGCTCTCTGTCCTGTTTTCAGGACCGAAGCGACCCCGAGCCCTGCCCGCCGGAGCTGGATTGCACATAAAGCGCAGGCGGCCTGGGAGAGGCGACAGGCGCTGGAGGAATTGAAGAACAGGATGCTCTCTGTCCTGTTTTCAATTCCGAAGCGACCCCGAGCCTCTGGCCGCCGGAGCTAGCCTGTACAAAAAGCGCAGGCGGGCGCTGGAGGGCCTGAAAAACAGGACGCTCTCTGTCCTGTTTTCAATTCCGAAGCGACCCCGATCCCTGCCCGCCGGAGCTAGCCTGTACAAAAAGCGCAGGTACAGGCTGGTTACATCACCATGCCGCCGTCGACATTGAGCACCTGTCCGGTAATATAGGACGCATCATCCGATAAAAAGAAGGCAACGGCTTTCGCCACATCTTCCGGCTGACCGAGGGATCCGAGCGGAATGCTGCCGAGCAGCTGATCCTTGACGTCCCCGCCGAGAGCATCCGTCATATCCGTCGTGATGAAACCGGGAGCGACGGCATTCACGGTGATCCCGCGTGCAGCGAGCTCCTTCGCCGTCGTTTTCGTCAGCCCGATCACGCCGGCTTTGGCGGCGACATAGTTGGCCTGCCCTGCGTTGCCTGCGATCCCCACGACCGACGCCATGTTGACGATCCGGCCGGCCCGCTGTTTCATCATCTGTCGTGAAACGGCTTTCGTGCAGAGGAAGACCCCTTTCAGATTCGTATCGATGACCGCATCCCACTCGTCTTCTTTCATACGCATCAGAAGATTGTCCTTTGTAATGCCTGCATTGTTGACGAGCAGATCGATCGATCCGAATGTCTTAAGCGTCTCATCCATCATCGCTTTCACACTGTCCGGATCGGTGACGTTCGCCTGGATGGCGACAGCCCGTCCGCCGCCCGCCTCAATTTCGGCGACAACTTCATCAGCACGGTCCTTGCTGCCGCTGTAGTTCACTGTGACGCTCGCTCCTTCACGCGCGAGCAGCAGTGCGACTTCCCGGCCGATTCCGCGGGATGCACCGGTCACCACCGCTGTCTTCCCTGTGAATCTCCCCATTATGACCACTCCTTTGCTGCTTCGATGACAGCTGCCAGCGTTTCTTCGTCGTAGACCGGCCAGACAGTCATGGTCCGGTCGATCTTGCGTACAAGACCGCTCAGTACTTTGCCCGGCCCGCATTCGATGAACTGTGTGACACCCGACTCGATCATATGGCGCACCGACTCTTCCCAGCGGACAGGCGAAGACAGCTGTTCGATCAGCAGCTGTTTCACTTCACTGCTGTCCGTGACAGGTTTAGCCGTCACGTTGGCGAATACAGGCACTGCTGCATCCTGCATCGATAGATTATCGAGGACTTCTCCGAGTTTTCCTGCTGCCGGCCGCATCAGTTCGGAATGGAACGGGCCGCTGACGTCTAGTACGAGCGCCCGCTTTGCACCTGCTTCCTTCAAGCGGACGCAGGCTTCCTCGACGCCTGCCTTCGTACCGGATATGACAATCTGCCCGGGGCAGTTCAAGTTCGCCGGCTGGACCAGCTTGCCTTCCGCTGTGATGGCGGCAGTAACGCCCGTCACCGTTTCTTCATCCAATCCGAGGATCGCAGCCATGCCGCCTTCTCCTGCCGGCATCGCTTCGTTCATGAACAGCCCCCGCTTATGGACGGTCTGCACCGCATCTTCGAATGAAAGGGCTCCGGCTGCATAGAGCGCCGTGTATTCCCCGAGGCTGTGGCCTGCCGTGAAGTCCGGACGGATGCCTGCCTGATTGAGGCGGTCCGCCGCCATCGCTCCCACCGTCAATAGTGCCGGCTGGGCGTTATACGTCACCGTCAGCTCTTCCTGAGGACCTTCCTCCATCAGCCGGCTCAACGGGAATTCGAGCACACGGTCAGCGGTCTGAAAGAACCCGCGGCCGCCTGCTTCTGCAGCGAGTTCCGTCCCCATGCCGACTTTCTGTGACCCTTGTCCCGGGAATAAAAACGCTATCTTCGTCATCGTGCTTCCTCCTCAACAATCGTTTCGCGGATCGTTTCGCTCACGTGATGTTCCGCCATCGTCCTCGCCTGCCGCACGGCATTCTTCAGCGCATTGGCATTCGATGAGCCGTGGGCCTTCATGACGGGGGAGTTTAGTCCGAACAGCCCCGCTCCGCCGTATTCCGTGTAGTCCATCTGTTTCTTCAACCCGCGCAAGTCGTCTTTGACGAGGGCTGCGGCGAGCTTCGACTTCACGGAAGAGGCGAAGACACCCTTCAGCATGGAAAACAGGCCGGCTGCCGTCCCTTCGATCGTCTTCAGCACCATGTTGCCGGTGAAGCCGTCCGTCACCGCGACGTCCGCCACGCCCGTCAGCAGGTCACGCGCTTCGATATTGCCGATGAAGTTCAGCGGTGCCCCCTGCAGTGCTTCATAGGCCTCTTTCGTCAAATCGTTGCCTTTTCCTGCCTCCGTCCCGATGTTCAGCAGGCCGACACGCGGATTTTGGATGCCCCGCACTTTTTCCGCGTAAATGCTTCCCATAATCGCATATTGGACAAGCTGGCTCGGCTTCGCATCGGCATTCGCACCGACGTCCAGCAGCACAAACCCTTCCCCGCCGAGCGTCGGCAGTGTCGGCGCAAGAGCCGGACGTTCGATCCCGTCAATCCGTCCGACGACGAAAAGACCTGCTGCCATAAGGGCTCCCGTATTGCCGGCTGATACGCATGCATCTGCTTCGCCGTCCTTTACGGCCAGCGCCATCCGGACCATGGAGGCATCCTTTTTCCGGCGCACTGCCCGAACCGGTTCGTCTTCAGCCTCAATCTTCTCGCTGCAGTGGATGACCGTCAGCCGGTCATGGGCAGTCAGATAAGGGGCCATCGTTTCCTGATCTCCATAAAGCTGTATATGTATATCATCGAACTCGTCCAGGCTCTGCAGAACGCCCGCTATGATTTCCTTCGGGGCGTGGTCGCCGCCCATTCCATCGACTGCAATTTTCATTCCGTTTCCTCCTTGGTTGTCCCTGCCGCACGGTACATGTGGAACTCACCGCTGAAAACCGGTTCTTCCCCGACGGCTGACGAAACATCGACAATGGACCGGCTGTCTTTTTCACCGCGGACAATAGCGCGAGCGACGACACGGTCCCCTGCCTTGACCGGCTTCACGAAATGCAGAACGCATTTTGCGGTCAGCGCCAGCTCGTCATCAAGCACAGCGACAGCGAGGGAATTGGCCTGCGCGAACAGATGGTGTCCGCGGGCAATCCCGCTCTTCTGGAATACGTGGGCAGGGGTGATATCCAGAATGGAAATCGCCTTGCTGTCCAATTCGATATCGATGATTTCCCCGATCACTTCGTCCTGTTCAAGCGCCTTCACTTTCCCGGCAATCGTTTCAGCCGCAGCTGAACGGAGCCGTTCGCGGAGTTCGGGAATCCCGCACTCCAGCCGATCCAGCCGGATGGTCTGCACACTGACGTCAAAGTGTGCTGCAATTTCCTCATCCGTCAGGAAAGGGGTCATCTCCAGCAGCTGCTGAAGCTTTTGCTGACGCTCTTTTTTTTGTAAACGCACCGCCGTCCGCCCTCCCTGATTAGCACTTGGTAATAGTAACAGTATATAAAGTAAAAAAAAAGAATGCAAGAGCGGTCTGCTCATTTGCATTCTCCACACGGGAATCCTCCCTGCATATGGCACCAGCCGGTAAGCGGCTAGTCGATCCGCTCACTCTGCAGGACCCCCGATTCTTCCACTGTCCGGCGGAGCCCTGCATAGTCACGGTCATTCCAGAATTCGTCGGATTCCAATAACCGCTCCGCATCCTGCCGGGCTGTCTCGAGCGCCCGGAAATCATGGACGAGATCCGCCATCTTGAAGTCCGGCAGACCGCTTTGTTTCTTGCCGAAGAAATCACCGGAGCCGCGCAATTCCAGATCTTTTTCTGCCAGCAGGAACCCGTCGTTCGTTTCGGACATGGTCATCATGCGTTCTTTTCCTTCTTCGGTTTTCGGGTCAGCCAGCAGGATGCAGTACGACTGGTCCGCTCCACGGCCGACGCGCCCCCTGAGCTGATGGAGCTGGGCCAGGCCGAACCGGGTCGCGTCATAGATGAGCATGAACGTCGCATTGGGCACATTGACACCGACTTCGACAACTGTGGTGGAGACGAGACAGTCGATCCTGCCTTCACTGAAGTCACGCATGACCTGCTCCTTTTCATCCGCATGGAGACGACCGTGCATCAAGCCGACCGTGAACCTGCCTGCAAAATAAGCCGACAGCTGGCCGAACACGTCGACCGCGTTCTGGATATCGAGCGTATCGGACTCTTCAATCAGCGGACAGATGACATACGCCTGGCGTCCTGCCTGCAGTTCCTTTTCCATCCTTCTCAGCACCGGAGCAAGCGAATCTTCCTTCAGCCAATGGGTCTCGACTTCTTTACGGCCGGCCGGCATTTCGTCCAGCAGGGAAACATCCATTTCCCCGAACGCCGTGATGGCGAGCGTCCGCGGAATCGGTGTGGCTGTCATGAACAGCACATCCGGATGCTCGCCCTTATCCCGGAGTATGCGCCGCTGTTCGACTCCGAACCGGTGCTGTTCGTCCGTAATGACAAGTCCAAGCCGGCGGAAATTCACGTCAGGCTGAATAAGGGCATGCGTGCCGATGAGCAGATCGATTTCACCTGCAGCAAGCCGCGCGATGAGTTCCTTGCGCGCTTTCCCTTTCGTCGATCCTGATAAAAAAGCGACCGTTACCCCTGCTGGCTCCAGCCAGCCGGCAAGAGTCTCGGCATGCTGTTCAGCGAGTATTTCAGTCGGTGCCATCAGCGCTCCCTGGAAACCTGCTGTGATTACCGCGTAGAGTGCGATAGCGGCAACGACCGTTTTCCCGGATCCGACATCTCCCTGGAGCAGACGGTTCATGCGAAGCGGACTTTTCAGTTCAGCGCACAGTTCGTTGACGACACGCTTCTGGGCACCCGTCAGTTCAAACGGCAGGGACGTGATGAATTGTTTCAGTTTTTCGATGTCGTAAGGGATGGGTGTCCCTTTCCCCGCCTCTTTCCGGACTTTTTTAAGAGCCGCCATCTTCAGCTGGAAATGCAGCAGCTCTTCGTAGACGACACGGCGACGTGCATGTTTGACATCGTCCGGTGTGTCCGGGAAGTGCACCATTTCAAGGGTATCTGCAAGCGTCGGCAGTTTGTATGCCGACAAAATCGATGGCGGCAGGGTCTCCGTGATCTCCCCGGCAGCTTCGTCGAGCGCAAGACGCATCCAGCGCCGGAACGTCGGCTGTTTCACCACACCTTTCAAACTGTAGACCGGTTCGAAATCCGCCTGTCCGATCTTCGGTCCGTCTTTAAAGCTGCTTACGTTGATCAGCTGACGGCCGCGGTCCCACTTCCCTGTGATGGTGACGATCTGTCCGGGATTCAGGCGGTCTTTCAGATAATGCTGGTTGAAGAAAACCGCCTTGACAAGGTGCTGACCGACAAGGAGCTGGATCTGCAGGCGGGACCGCTTACTCCCGGTGAACAGGACGGATGGGATACTCTCCACCCGTCCTTCGATCGTGAGGCGTTCACCGTGAGGCGTCTCCGACAGATCTTTCAGCCGGAAGTCTTCATGACGGTAAGGGAACATCATCACCAGTTCTTCAATTGTATGGATCCCAAGAGTCTCCAGCTGCTCGCCAGCTGTCTTGCCGATCCCTTTCAGCGAGATGACCGGATCACTTAGTGACAGTGTCACGTGTCTCGCTGTCTTTCCCGAAGATTTTGGCCTCCAGCGCTTTGCCTGTAGGCGTCGCCGCCAGACCGCCTTTCGCAGTTTCACGGAGTGCGGATGGCATCGACTGGCCGATCTTGTGCATCGCCTCGATGACTTCGTCGGTCGGGATAACGCTGACGACACCCGCAAGCGCCATATCCGCACCGACCAGCGCTTTTGCAGCGCCCATCGCATTCCGCTTGACGCATGGCACCTCGACGAGCCCTGCGACCGGATCGCAGACGAGGCCGAGCATATTTTTCATGACGATCGAAAAGGCTTCTGCACTCTGCTGCGGTGTCCCACCGGCCATTTCAACGATTGCCGCAGCCGCCATCGACGCAGCCGAACCTGTCTCCGCCTGGCAGCCGCCGGCAGCACCCGAGATTGACGCATTATTCGCGACGATGAAGCCGAATGCTCCCGTCGTGAACAAGTAGTTCACCATCTGCTCATGTGTCGGATTGAGTTTGTTCTTCACAGCGAACAGCGTACCCGGGACGATGCCCGCAGCGCCTGCAGTCGGCGTCGCACAGATCATGCCCATTGCAGCGTTCACTTCGTTCGTTGCGACCGCTTTGCTCACAGCATCCAGCAGGAGTTCTCCGGACAGCGCCTTTCCGGTCTTCATGTAATTCTGGATGAGCACGGCATCCCCGCCGGTCAGACCTGATGTCGAATGGACCCCTTTCAGCCCTTCTTCGACCGAATTCTCCATGACTGCTAGATTGTGTTCCATCTGCGAGAAGATCTCTTCACGCGACCTCCGCGTCAGCAGCATTTCCTGACGGATCATGATCTCTGAGATCGGCTGCTGTTCCTTTTCCGCGACTGAGACCAATTCCTTCACTGTTGAAAATAAAATATCCATAGTTGTCCGCCTCCTTAGTTCGCCAATGTCGAAACTTGTGTGACATTCGGGAGTCCGCGCAGCTGTTCGATCAGATCGTCGTTGACGACTTGGTCGACTTCGATCACCATCAGCGCCATTTCCCCTTTTTCTTTCCGCCCGACTTCCATATGTGCAATATTCATGTCCTGTGCAGCGATCGCATTCGAAACGTTCGCAATGACGCCAGCACGGTCATCATGTACAACGAGGAGTGCCGGGAAGTGGCCCGACAGGCGCAGCGGGAAGCCGTTCAGCTCGACAACTTCCATCGTGCCCCCGCCAATTGAAATCCCGATCAGTTCCATGACGCCCTTTTCATCTCCAATGATGAGTTTGGCTGTGTTCGGGTGATCCGCTTCCTCCTCTTCCGGGATGAATTCAAAGGACAAGCCGAGTGTTTCCGCATCCTCGAAGGCCGTCCGGATGCGCTCGTCGAACGTATCGTATCCGAGAAGGCCGCCGATGATCGCCACATCTGTGCCGTGTCCTTTGTACGTTTCTGCAAATGAGCCATACAGATGGATCCGCGCCCAGTCCGGCTGCCGGCCGAACAAATCGCGTGCGACGAGACCGATCCTCGCAGCACCTGCAGTGTGGGATGATGACGGACCGATCATGACGGGTCCGATGATTTCGAAAACGGATCTATATTTCAATGAAAACTCCCCCTTTTTTGCACATCTTCCTATATAGTATTCTACACGATAACCGCCCGGAAAACAAAAATAGCGAACGTTCATACCCCTAAAAAAAGCGTCAGCAGCAAGGCTGCGACGCTTTTTCATATACTGTCATTCGACAGAGAATATATAAGGATACAACGGTTGTTTCCCGTCATACAATTCGATTTCGACGTTCTCGAACTGGCCCTCGATGTACGCGGACATCGCTTCGGCATCATCGGCTGAAACGCCTTCCCCGTAAATGACCGTGACGATTTCATCCTCTTCCGTGACGAGGCTGTCGATCAGCGCTTTCGCCGTCGTTTCAAGTGACGGTGTCGCAATCGTGATTTTGCCGTCAGCAATTGCCATGTAGTCATCTTTGCGGATCGAAATGTTATCAATCGAAGTATCGCGCACCGCGGTGGTCACTTGTCCCGTTTTCACTCCCGCTGCCGCTGCAGCCATCGATTTGGCGTTGGCCGAGACGCCGGCTTCCGGATTGAATGCGAGAATGGCAGCAAGCCCTTCCGGCACCGACTTCGTCGGCACAACCGCGGCTTCTATGCCGACCAGCTCTGCTGCTTGTTCTGCAGCCAGCACGATATTCTTATTGTTCGGCAGGATGAGCACACGTTCCGCACCGACCTCCCCAATCGCCTTCACAATGTCTTCCGTCGACGGGTTCATCGTCTGGCCGCCTTCGATTACGTACGATGCGCCGAGACTTCTCAGCAGATCCGCGATCCCTTCACCCATCGCCACGGTGACGACGGCGTACGGATGCTTGGCTGCCGGTTCTTTCACCGTATTACGGGCGGACGGACTGCCGACAATGTCCATATGCTGCTGGCGCATATTCTCAATCTTGATGTTGATGAGAGAGCCGAACGTCTGACCGTAGGATAATGCGTCTCCCGGATCTTCCGTGTGGATATGTACTTTGGCGATCTCATCGTCCGAGATGACCAGCAGGGAATCTCCGAGACTGCTCAGATGCTGTCTGAATTCCGTCTCATCGAACGGGTGGTTTTCTGTTTTTTCATCTTCAAAACGGACCATGAACTCCGTACAATAACCGAATTGGATTTCACTCGTGTCCATGAATCCCTGCACACTGCGGTGGTGTTCCGCGCTGACGAGCTCGTCCATCGACTGGACGACCGTGCGTTCAGGCAGCGCTTCGCCTTTCAGGGACGCTAGGAAACCTTCATACACATAGACCAGTCCTTGGCCGCCGCTGTCCACAACACCTACTTCTTTCAGGACAGGAAGAAGATCGGGTGTCCGTTTCAAAGAGGCTTTCGCTTCTTCGACTGTCGCGTCCATCACTTCAATTAGATCATCTGTGTCCGAGGCTTTTTTCACAGCCGCATCCGACGCTTCGCGGGCGACCGTCAAAATTGTCCCTTCCACCGGCTTCATGACCGCTTTGTAGGCCGTTTCCACCCCATATTGAAGAGCAGCCGCAAACTCGCCTGCTGTCAAGGATGCCTTGTCCTCCACCGCTTTACCGAAACCGCGGAACAGCTGGGACAGGATGACGCCCGAATTGCCGCGTGCGCCCATCAGCAGCCCTTTCGACAGACCTTGTGATGTCCTTCCCAGGTGCTCGGAGACGTGCGCTTCGGTTTCCTTCGCCCCTGATGACATCGACAGGTTCATATTCGTCCCGGTATCGCCGTCAGGCACCGGGAAAACATTTAAAGAATCTACATAATCTGCATTCTGTTTGAGGTGATGTGCACCCATCTGCACCATTTCCGCAAACTTCTGTCCATCGATCGACTTCATTGAACTGGGTTCCTCCTTCACAGGTTCGTTACACGAACGCCCTGTACGTAAATATTGACGGCACCGATCGTCAATCCGAGTGTTTTCTTGAGTGTATACTGTACTTTGGATTGTACTTGGTAGGCGACTTCCGTGATCTTCGTTCCGTAACCGACAATAATGTACAGATCGATCTGCATATCAGCCCCTGCGTTTCTCACGATGATCCCCCGGCTGAAGTTCTCTTTTCTCAAGATTTCCGTCAGCCCGTCGCGAATCTGGTGTTTCGATGCCATTCCGACCACGCCGTAACATTCGACTGCAGCTTCACCGACGACCCGGGCGATCACATCATTCGTAATATCAATTTTCCCATGATCGTTCTCTATTTGAATTGACATGCCACGATCCCTCCTGCATCCAGTTTCACTGTTCACATTGTACTATACCACCCGCTATAAGAAAAGAAAGCAAACGTTTTCTTGCCCGTGTAAAGGAAAAGTCCTTGAAAGAACAGCGAAAAAAGCTTGCAAGCATCCTGGGGATATGATAAATTGTTCTAGTATGCGAATTATATTAATCATCATTCGCGAGGAGGTTATAAAATGGCTAAAGAATGTGTAATTACAGGTCGCAAAGCACGTACAGGGAATAACCGTTCCCACGCAATGAACTCCAGCAAACGTACTTGGGGTGCAAACCTTCAAAAAGTCCGTATTCTTGTTAATGGTAAGCCGAAGCGTGTATGGGTTTCTGCCCGCGCACTCAAATCAGGTAAAGTTCAACGCGTATAATAGACCGAACGAAAAGAAAACGCCGGGCTGGTTATTCAGCCGGGCGTTTTTTCATTGCGTTTTTTCCGTTTCTTCGCAGCAGAGGCTGCAGGCTTCGTCTTCGCTTTCGCCGTTTCCTCTTTCGAGAACACCACCATGCACTTCCGTACGATTCCGCTGACAAACTTAGGCAATGTGAATGTATAAATCCGCAAGTTCCCACTCCTTTCAGGAATCTGAGCTCCTTACCATTAAACATATGCCCGTGCGGATCGTGATAGTACAGAAGGTGTCCGTGATTTCGTTGCTCGTGAAACGGGTATCCCCGAACTGCATTGGTTCATCATCCACTTCGTACTTCACACCAGTTAGCGACAGGCCATCCACTGATCCCGTCATCGGGAAAAACGACAAGTAGCGGAAATCGGCCCGGCGTTCCACGCGTGAGACACCGGGTATCAGCACCCTCATCTCGTTCTGCCGGTTGGCGAGCAGCCACTCCGTGCCCCGATGCGCGAGCGTATACCTGCCGAGCAGCTGGAGCGCCGAATACATATGATCGAGCCGCCCGCCGGTCACTCCTGTGACGATGACACGGTCCGGTGCCAGGCTGAGCGCTGCCTCGAGGGCCAGTTCCGTGTCGGTCTCGTCTTTCTCAGCGGGCCAGCGCTCGATCCGGCAGCCGGCACGTTCGATGGCTGCCATTTCATCAGCACTGACGGAGTCGAAATCACCGATCGCTGTCTCCGGCATGATCCCCGCGTTCAGCAGATGCACCGTCCCCCTGTCCGCCCCGATGTATCGGACGTCCCCCTCTGCAGAAGAAGCCAGAGGAATCAATTCTTCCTCCGGCCCTCCTGCACATATGATGACTGTCTTCACTTGGCCAATGCCTGTTCGCCTGCCGACCGGATATCAGAGATGGCGGCAGCACGGTCTTCTTTGTTGTATATCGCGGATCCGGCGACGAATACGGTGGCGCCCGCTTCGACGCAAGGCCCGATCGTCTCCGGCGTGATGCCGCCGTCGATTTCGATGTCGACGGAAAGACCGCGTTCCTTCAGCATGTCCGACAGCTGCTTCACTTTCGGGACGACCGTCGGGATGAATTTCTGACCGCCAAAGCCGGGATTGACGGTCATGAAGAGCACGAGATCGATGTCTTCGAGCACATGCTGGATGCTCTCCACAGGTGTATGCGGATTCAGGACGACGCCCGGCTTGACGCCGAACGAGCGGATGAGCTGGATCGTCCGGTGCAGATGACGGCACGCTTCGACGTGTACAGTTATATAATCGGCACCCGCTTTTGCAAATTGTTCGATATAGCGGTCCGGCTCCTCGATCATCAGATGCACATCGAGGGGAAGCTCCGTCACTGGACGGATCGCTTCGACGATCAGCGGTCCGATCGTAATGTTCGGGACGAAATGGCCGTCCATCACATCGACATGGATCCAGTCTGCGCCGCCGCGTTCCACGTCTTTGATCTCTTCGCCGAGTTTCGCGAAGTCGGCTGATAGGATGGAAGGGGCAATTTTAATCATATGTTTAATACCTCGGCTTTCTGTCAGTGATTTCTTGCAGGAATTGAAGATAATGATCATACCGGCTCTGCAGAATCTCTCCGGTCTCCACTTGCCGTTTCACTTCACAGGACGGTTCTTTCAGATGGAGACAGCCCCTGAACTTGCACTGTTCGGATGCTTTTGCGAATTCCGGGAAACAGCTGCTGAGTTCCTCTTTTTCAAGTGTTTCGAACTCGAGTGAACTGAAGCCCGGCGTGTCCGCCACGAGGCCGCCCGCCACTTCGTGCAGTTCGACGTGGCGGGTCGTATGTTTGCCCCGGCCGAGGGATTCCGAAATTTTGCCGGTTTCCAGGTGCAGGCCGGGCAGCAGCGTGTTCAACAAGGTCGACTTCCCGACACCGGACTGCCCCGCCAGGACCGTCGTTTTCCCTTCCAGATACGGCTGAAGTGTCGGCAGGATGCCGGGATCATCGATCGACGTCAGCAGGACGGTATAGCCGATGGATCGGTAATACAAAGCCCATTCCTCCGCCCGCTTCAGTTCTTCAGCCGATGCCTTGTCCTTTTTCGTCAGGCAGATGATCGGCTCGATCCCGTGTGATTCGACGAGGACGAGGAATCGATCCAGCAGACCCGGGCTGAAATCAGGCTCGACAATCGAGACGGCAAGCAGAGCCGTGTCGATATTGGAGACCGGCGGGCGGACGAGTTCGTTCTTCCGCGGGTGGATCTCCGTGACGGTGGCGTCCTCCTCCCCCTCCTGGACGATCGTCACCCAGTCGCCGACGAGCGGCGTGATCTTGCGTTTCCGGAATACGCCGCGTCCGCGCGAACGGATCATTCCGTCCTTTGTTTTGACGTAGTAAAAACCGCTGAGAGCTTTTCGAATTTGTCCTTCCGGCATCCTATCCCTCTTCCTTATTGAATGTCTTTGTAGTCGAATGTCTTTTCATCGATGATCGTCGAACCGCGGAGTATTTTATAGCCGCCCCGCTGGCCTTCTTCCAATTCCACGGTGATCTGTTTCTCGGTATCTTCCGTGATTTCGAATTCCTCCACCGGATCGGTCATGGAATGCGACCGGTCCTGGATATAGATCCGCACGGTCTGCGGAAGTCTCTCTTCATCTTCGCCATCTTCCGATGAATCGTCGGCTTCCTGCTCTTCATAAGGGATCTTGATGCGCTTCGCGTACAGTTTGACCGGCTTCTGGGCAGGGCCTTTCGAGACGATGACATTGATCTGTGCACCGATCGGCAGAGACTGCCCGGCAGACGGATCCTGGCTCATGACCTGGCCGGCCGGAATGCTGTCCGAGTGCGTCCGTTTCTTGACGGTGATATTGAAGCCGGATGACTTCGCATACTTGTTGAGCTGGTCATCGGTATAGCCGATCAGGCTTTCCAGCGTCACCAGTTCAGGGCCTTTGCTCACCGTGAAGACGACATCCGTCTCACTCGGCACAACTTCCGAGTCGGGTTCCGGATCCTGATCCAGGATGGTCCCAGCCGGTTTATCGTCATACACTTCATCCGCTTTGACAGAGCGGAATTTATACGTATCGAGCCGCTCTTTCACGGACTTGTATTCCCTGTCCGTGTAATCGCTGAAGGTCATCGTCTGTTTTCCGGTGCTGACATACAGTTTCACCGTGCTTCCCTTGTCACGCTCTTTGCCCGCCTCGGGAATCGTCCTGAACACTTCACCGGATTCGTACTCCTCGGACGGCTGTTCATCCTTATCGCCGACGACAAACCCGTTTTCCTCCAGAAGAGCGATCGCATCCGCTTCGCTTTTCCCAAGGACATCCGGCACAGACACTTTGCGGTCGAACACGCCCGTCAGGTACAGGACGGCCCCGACTGCGATGAGCAGCAGGATGGCCAGCAGCCAAGGCCACTTTCTGCGCTTTTTCTTTATCTTTTTCTCTGCTTTCGTCTGTGTCACTGCCGGTTGGTCCGGTGACGGTTTCACAGGCTCCATCTTCACCGTCTCTTCCGGATCGATCAAGTTCGGTACGTCTTTGATGATCGGCAGTGCCCGTGTTTCGTCTTCGTCAAATGGTAATACGAATTTCGGTTCATCTCTTCGCTCTGGATTCAACGCTGTCTGCAGGTCGTCATACATCTCGTCTGCCGAAGTATAACGGTGCCGCGGATCTTTCGCTGTTGCCTTCAGGATTATGTTTTCGACACTTTGCGGGATGGCTGGGAATTCCGCCCGGACGGACGGCGTTTCCTCCTGCAGATGTTTCAGTGCGACGGCGACGGCGGATTCTGCGGAAAACGGCAGTTTCCCCGTCAGCAGTTCATAGAAAACGATGCCGAGTGAATAGATGTCGGATTTTTTCGTCGCCATACCGCCTCTCGCCTGTTCCGGCGACAGATAATGGACCGTGCCGAGGACGGAATTCGTTTTCGTATGCGACGTGGCCGTGAGCGCCATCGCGATTCCGAAGTCGGTGATCTTCACGTTGCCTTCCTCGTCCATCAGGATATTCTGCGGCTTGACATCGCGGTGGACGATGCCGTTATGGTGCGCGTTAGAGATTGCCGCCACCAGCTGCAGCATGATGGGAATCGCTTTTTCCGGAGAAAGCGGTCCGTTCTCAAGTATGTACCGCTTCAGCGTCATGCCTTTCACGTATTCCATCACGAGGTAATGGAGTTCGTCCTCTTCTCCGACGTCGAAAATATTGACAATGTTCGGATGGGTCAGGCTCGTTGCCGAGAGGGCTTCCCGCTGGAACCGGCGCTTCAGTTCTTCTTCGTGGGCAAAGTCATAATTCAATACTTTAATGGCGACATCCCGATCTAAAATGAGGTCGTGCGCCAAATAGACTTTCGACATGCCGCCTTCGCCGATCGTGCCGATGATATCATAGCGGTCTCCAATACGATTTCCGATCATAGGGCACCCGCCTCATGCGCCGGATAAGCGAGCAGGACAGCAGTGATATTGTCTTCGCCGCCGCGTTCATTTGCCAGATCGATCAGCCGGGTGACTTTCGTGTCCAGTGTCCCTTCAGCATTAATGAGCGCCTGCATCGTTTCCGGTTCCACTTTGTTGCTCAATCCATCCGTACACATGAGCAGGTAATCTCCAGGATGGAACTGCAGATGGTAAAAATCGGATGTGATTCTTTTTTCGGAGCCTACCGCCCGCATAATCCAATTTCGCTGCGGGTGTACTTCCGCCTCCGCTTCCGTTATTTCACCGCTTGCCAGCAGTGCATTGACATACGAATGGTCTTTTGTAATCTGGGTTATTTGACCCGCCCGCAGGAGATACACCCGGCTGTCCCCTACGTGTGCGATATGGCAGTCGCCGTCTTGGATGACAGCCGCTTCGAGTGTTGTGCCCATCCCCTCATGCTCGGGGCCGGACTTTGCTTTTTCATAGATCTGCCGGTTGACTCTGCATACACTTTCATCGAGCCATTCCGTCCACGTTTCAGCGCTTTGCGGAACACCATCCCGGAGTCCGTCAAAGTGTTCTCCCATCAGTTTGACCGCCATGGCACTGGCGACATCGCCGCTCCGATGGCCGCCCATCCCGTCCGCTATCACCGCTAGGACCGTCCCGTCCTCCAGCTCAAAGCAGGCTGCCTGATCTTCGTTGAACGTCCGTTTCCGGCCAATGTCCGTCCGAATACTGAACAGCATCTCTCTTCCCCCATTCGTCACTCGCTTTTCTGTGCAGATTCCGGCTTCACGATTGCAGCTGCAAAGAATCCGTCACTGCCGAAATGCTGCGGCAGCACTTGCAGCATCCCGTTCGGCGTCGACAAGCCTGCTTCCCGGAAAAATTCAGGCACTTCCTTCACAGCTGCCGGATGCTTTTCAAGGAAATGCAGGACAACCCCGTCATTTTCGGTTTTATCCACAGTGCACGTACTGTAGACGATCTTGCCACCCGGTTTCACAAGTGTCCAAGCCGTTTCCAGCAGCTGTGCCTGGATTTCAGACAGTGATTCCACGTCGGCTTCCGTCTTGTTGTACTTGATCTCCGGTTTTCGGCGTATAACGCCGAGTCCGCTGCACGGAGCATCGACCAGGATCCGGTCGAATGTCTCCGGCTCGTATTCTTCGGCAAGTTCCCGGCTGTCCCCGCTTGACGTCCAGATCGATTTCAGACCGAGGCGATCCGCATTCTCTTCGATGAGCGCAAGTTTGTGATCATGCAGATCATGTGCGTGCACTTCGCCGACGTCGGCCAAATGTTCGGCGATCTGCGTCGTCTTCCCGCCTGGTGCCGCGCACATGTCGAGCACTTTCATGCCGGGGTGGACGTCGAGCGCATAGACGGGCAGCATGGAACTTTCATCTTGCACTGTCAGCCAGCCTTTCGTATACGTGTACGTGCCGGCAATATTGCCGCTGTGGCAGTAGATCGCTTCCGGCACGACCTTGCCGATCTCCGCTTTCGCCCCTTCGCTTTTCAGCTGATGAAGCGCTTTTTCCACTGTCGTCTGCACTGTGTTGACGCGTGCAGTGTTAATCGGCGGGATGTTATTGGCGAGCGCCATCTCCCGTGTGTCGATCATACCGTACTGATCGATCCATCTGCGGATCAGCCATTCGGGGTGGCTCGTCTCAAGTGCCAGCCGTTTGACTTCGTCAGTCTCTTCTTCAATCGAACGCACTCCCTGTCGGAGAACAGAACGCAGCACGCCGTTGACCAAACTCGCCGTCCCTTTGTGGCCGCGGCGTTTCGCGATCTCGACCGCTTCATTTACCGCAGCATGCGGCGGGATCTTCGTCAGGTAGACGATCTGGTACAGTGACAGGCGCAGCAGCTCCCGCACCCAGTCGTCGAGTTTCCCTTTGATGAACGGCTCGAGGTAATAGTCGAGTGTCAGGCGGTGCTGGAGCGTCCCATACGCGAGCGTCGTCAGCAGTCCCTTGTCCTGGCTCTTGATGCCGTATGTGTCGATTGTCCGTGTCAGCAACAAGTTGCTGTATGCCTGGTTGCGGCTCACTTCGAGCAGGATGGACAGGGCGGCATCCCGGACATTCCCTTTCCAGATCGGTTTCTTTTTCGCTGTCATTGGAAACGGTCCCCTTCTTTCCATTGGCTTCCTGATCCGTTCAGGAAGACGTCTGCTGTCATCCGTTTCTTGCCGGCAGGCTGCAGTTCGGTGATGGCGACGGCATGTCCGTCCCCTGCCTGGACGAGGATCCGGTCTTTGGCGAGTCCGATGATCTCACCAGGAGTACCGTCCGGAGAACCGCCAGCAAGTGCCGTCTTCCAGACCTTTACGTTCTCCCCGCCGAACACCGTGTAGGCAGTCGGCCATGGAGAGAGGCCCCGCACTTGGTTATGGATGCTGCGCGCCGTGCGAGTCCAGTCAATCCGTTCCTGTTCACGTGAAATGTTGCGAGCGAACGTCACGAGCGACTCATCTTGAGGAATGCGGTCATTCGTCCCTTCCAATATGGAAGGCAGCGTCTCCTTCAGCAGCTTCTCGCCGGCCTTCGACAATTTTTCGAACATACTGCCGGTATCATCAGACTCCAGGATCGGCACGGTGACTTGGGAGATCATGTCGCCTGCATCGAGTTTCTGGACCATGTACATGATCGTCACGCCGGTCTCCTTGCAGTCGTCCATGACCGCCTGATGGATCGGTGCGCCGCCACGGTAAGCTGGAAGCAGGGAAGCGTGTACGTTGATGCAACCAAGTTTTGGCGCTTCCAGTAATTCGTTCGGAAGCAGTTGGCCGAATGCAGCAGTAACCAGCAAATCCGGTTCAAGCGCGATGATTTCCTGCAGTTCGGCAGATCCTTTCAATTTTTCCGGCTGGATGACCGGCAGTCCGAGTCTCAGCGCTTCCGCTTTGACAGGGGGTGGCGTCATGACCCGTTTGCGGCCGACGGGACGATCCGGCTGCGTAACGACAGCGAGAATCGTGTGTCCTTCATCGTGCAGCATGCGCAGGATCGGCACTGAAAAGTCAGGTGTTCCCATGAATACTAGTTTACTCAATATCGTTCCCGTCCTCTCCAAGTTCCACAAGGGTTTCGTCGAGCGCTTCGAATTCCGAGGCATCTACGATCCGGCTGATCTTCGTATTGAACAGGATGCCGTCCAGGTGGTCGATCTCATGCATGATCGCCCGGGCTTCATAGCCTTCCGCTTCCAGCTCATAGAGCGATCCGTCCCGTTCCTGCGCTTCGACACGCACAAAGAACGGCCGCTTCACTTCGCCGTACAGATCAGGAAAGCTCAGGCACCCTTCCAAGTCGATGTCCTCCCCGCCGACAGCCGTGATGACAGGGTTGATCAATTCGATCGGCGCATCGCCTTCTCCGATGTCGACAATCGCTGCGCGGATGGACTGTCCGACTTGCGGTGCCGCAATGCCGACACCGTCCGCCGCAATCATCGTGTCCATCATGTCGTCGAGCAGCTTATGCAGCTTGCGGTCGAATTTCGTGACTTGTGCAGTTTTCATTTCCAGTATTTTATCCGGGTATTTCACGATTTCCAATACAGTCAAACAAATTCCTCTTTTCTTGCCCCGGTCAGTAGATGACGACCGGGGATTTGTCGACCGACAGCAGCAGCCCGTCCTTTATCCACCCTGTGCGGTAGTTCCGGATGAGAGCCTGCAGTGTTTCTGTCAGTTTCGGTTCTTTTTTGTATTTTATCAGACATTGGTAGCGATATCTATTGTTCACCCGGCTGATGGCGGATGCGGTCGGACCGATCAGCACACTGTCCGGTCCGAGATGCTCCGTCAGGAAACGGGCGGCTTTCTCGGCGTATTCGACGACCTTCAGCAAATTCTCATGGCTGAACTGGATATTGACGATATAGTAGAACGGCGGATAACCGAACTGCTTGCGCGTCCTCATTTCCATGTCGTAGAACGGTTCGTACCGCTGCGCTTTTGCGAGTTCGATGGCATAGTGTTCGGGCGTATATGTCTGGATGTATACTTCACCTTCGAGATCGTGGCGGCCCGCCCGCCCGCTCACCTGCGTCAGCAGCTGGAACGTCTTCTCGGCAGCCCGGAAGTCGGCCAGGTGGAGGGTCGTGTCAGCCGCGAGCACTCCGACGAGCGTGATGTTCGGGAAGTCCAATCCTTTTGCGATCATCTGCGTGCCGAGTAGGATGTCTGCTTTGCCTTCACCGAATTTCTGGAGGAGACGGGCATGCGACCCTTTCTGACGTGTCGTATCGACATCCATCCGGAGGACACGCGCTTCCGGGAACAGCCTCGCGACTTCCTCTTCCGCTTTTTGTGTGCCTGTCCCGAAAAACCGGATGTGCTCGCTTTCACACTCAGGGCAGCTGTGAGGCACCTGTTCTTCATGGCCGCAATAATGGCATTTCAAGTTTTCGGTCGCCCGGTGATACGTCAGCGAAATGTCGCAGTTCGGGCATTGGATCGTCGTTCCGCAGTCACGGCACAGGACGAATGAGGAAAAGCCCCGTTTGTTCAGGAACAGGACGATCTGTTCGTGCTTCGCCAGCCTGTCACGAATCGCTTGAGCGAGCGGTACCGAGAACATCGAACGGTTGCCGTCCTTCAGCTCATTCCTCATATCGACGACGCGGACGGCAGGCAGCGCCTGTTCTTTCACCCGCGTCGGCAGTTCCAGCAGCTCGTACACCCCTTTCGAAGCGCGGGCATACGATTCAAGTGCCGGTGTCGCGCTCCCGAGTATGACCGGGCAGCGGTTGTACGCGGCACGCCAGATGGCGACGTCCCGTGCATGATAGCGCGGTGAATCCTCCTGTTTGTATGTGGATTCGTGCTCTTCATCCAAAATAAGGATGCCCAGGTTCTCGAACGGGGCGAAGACGGCCGAACGCGCACCGACGACGACTTTCACTTCTTTCCGGTGGATGCGCCGCCATTCGTCGTATTTCTCGCCCGCCGACAATGCGCTGTGCATGACGGCGACCTGATCGCCGAACCGTTCCTTGAAACGGGACGTCATCTGCGGGGTAAGTGAAATTTCAGGGACGAGGACGATCGCTTCCCGGCCGTTTTTGAGCACTTCTTCGATCGACCGCAAATAGACTTCAGTTTTGCCGCTGCCGGTGATGCCGTGCAGCAGGAAGACACTGTCGCGCTCTTCATGGAAAGCGTCCGTCACCTGCCGGACCGCTTCCTGCTGATCGCCCGTCAGTTCAGCCGGGGCCGCACCGCCATGCATATGGACGGTTTCCGGTTCCCGGTATACTTCCGTCTTCCGCTCTGCGGCGGCTCCTTTGTCAATGACGGCTTTCAGGACGGTCGCCGACACATCGGCCTCTTTCATCAGCCGGCCCGCTTCCATCGATTCCCCGGCATGCAGGAGCGTCCATTCGAGCAGTTCCCGCTGTTTGGCTGCTTGCTTATTCAAGCCTGAGAGCAGCGTTTCGATCGTCTTTTTTTCCTGTATGTGGATCATCCGGACCTTCTTGACGGCAGTCTGCTGTTTGACGAGTGTCTCCACTCGGACAGCACCTTCCGTTGTATAGGTTTTCAGCTGTTTCAGCAGTTCCGGCGTATCGGCGGCTTTCAGCGGCACCCGCTCCCTGCCTTTCAACATACTCAAAAACGCCTCGTCCGTGACAGCTTCCGGCCGGATGATGACGATGAATTTCTCGTATTTGGCGCGCATCGCAGCCGGCAGCATGACTTGCAGCGCTTCGATCCGATAGGCGAGTGTATCTTCAGCGAGCCACTCTGACAACTCCAGCAGTTCCGGTGACAGGACCGGCTCGAAGTCGATCAGCTGCTCGATCGGTTTCAGCTTCGTTTCGTCGAGACCGCTCGTCTCCTTGACATCGATGACGTAGCCGACGACTTTGCGGGGGCCGAATGGCACTTTCACCCGCATGCCCGGCTCGACAAACCCTTGAAAGAGCGCGGGAATCGTATAATCGAACGGACGGTCAATGGGATAGGCCGCGACGTCTACGATCACTTCAGCAATCATTGCGCATCAGATCCCTTGGCCGTGATCACTGCCAGCAGTTCCCCGGCAAGCCGTTTTTTCTCCATCGCCGGGAAGGCGTGCTCCGTCCCGTTTCTACCGAGCAGGGTGACGACATTGGAATCGCTGCCGAACCCGCCGCCAGGAGCCGTGACATCATTGACGATGATCCAGTCGAGATTCTTCGACTGTAACTTCCCTTTCCCATAAGCAACGGCGTCATTCGTCTCGGCAGCGAAGCCGATGAGGCACTGATGGGTCTTTTGTTCGCCAAGTGTTTTCAGGATATCTTCAGTACGCTCGAGTTCGAGGACAGCGCTGCCCTCTTTTTTCTTCATCTTTTGCGGGTGTGCCGCCTGTGGACGGTAATCCGCCACGGCCGCCGATTTCACGACATAGTCGGCATCCCCGTAATGCGCAAGCACCGCGTCGAGCATCTGTGCTGCACTTTCGACGTGTTCGATATGAACGCCCTCAGGCGGATCGAGCGCGACCGGACCTGAAACGAGGACGACGTCAGCGCCGAGCGCGGCCGCCGCTTCTGCCATGGCATAGCCCATCTTGCCGCTTGAGAAGTTCGAGATGTAGCGGACCGGATCGATCCGCTCGAGCGTAGGTCCGGCAGTGACGACTATCTTCTTCCCTAGAAGCGGCCGGTTGTCCCGTTGTCCGAAGAACTGCCCGACGAGTTCGGTGATCCGTTCAGGCTCCTCCAGACGCCCTTTGCCGACATAGCCGCACGCAAGGAACCCTTCCGACGGCTCGATGAACCGGTATCCGTCCCGGCTGAGCCGTTCGATATTGCGGAGGACTGCCGGGTGCTCGTACATATGGACGTTCATGGCAGGCGCGATCCAGACAGGAGACGTCGCTGCGAGCAGCAGGGTTGTCACCATGTCATCTGCGATCCCATTCGCAAGCTTCCCAATCACGTTCGCCGTAGCAGGCGCCACAATGATCAGGTCCGCCCAGTCTGCGAGATCGATATGGGCGATAACGGCAGAATCCTTTTCGTCGAACGTATCGGTATAGACATCGTTGTGCGACATGACCTGGAAGGACAGCGGCTGCACGAATTCACGTGCGGATTCCGTCATGACCACTTTGACGTCCGCACCTGCCTGGCTCAGCTTGCTCACCAAGGCCACAGCTTTATAGACGGCGATCCCTCCCGTCACACAGAGCAAAATCTTTTTGTTCGCCAGCATCGTGTTCATTCCTTTCCAAAAATAGCAAACTCCCAAAGAAAATCGTTTTCTAAGGGAGCTTCCATTTCTTATTCAGCTGAGGCTTGCTTAAATTTCGTCTTCGTAGACAATGGAGTCATCCGTCTTTTGCTTATTCAGCAGGCCGGCAGACACTTCTTCCAGTGCTTTGCCGACGTTTTTGTGGGATACGTATTTCATCGACTGCTCATTATGGCTTTCCTGCAGTTCGCGTGCACGCTTCGCAGCAAGCGAGACGAGCGTATATTTGGAATCGATCTTCTCTTTCAGTGAATCTACGGATGGATATAACATGGTTTCATTCCCCTTCCAGCATCGCTAAATAGCGTTCTTCAACACGTTCTCTTCTGCAGTGCTCCGCTGTGACGATGGCGTTGATGCGGTCGCATGCTTTGGAGACTTCGTCGTTTTCGACAACATAATCGTATAAGTCCATCATTTCCAGCTCGTCCCGGGCTTTGGCGACACGGGTGGCGATGACTTCCAGCACTTCCGTACCGCGGCCGACGAGCCGCTGCTCGAGATCGGACAGACTCGGGGGTGCGAGGAAGATGAACAGTCCGTCCGGCATCTTTTCACGGACCTGTGCGGCGCCGACCACCTCGATCTCGAGGAACACATCTCTTCCGGAGTCGAGTGTTTCGTTCACGTAGTCGAGCGGGGTGCCGTAATAGTTGCCGACGTATTCGGCATGCTCCAGCAGTTTTCCTTCAGCGATCAGCCGTTCAAACTCCTCTCGCGGGCGGAAGTAATAATCGACACCGTCCACTTCCCCTTCGCGCGGAGAGCGTGTCGTCATCGAAATCGAATATTCATAATTCGTATCAGGCTGTGTAAACAGCTCTTTTCGAACGGTCCCTTTTCCGACACCGGAAGGGCCGGACAGGACGATCAGAAGTCCTCGTTGTTTAAACATGCAATCCCTCTTCTAACTATAGTCTCTCAATTCAAATCAGCCCTGGACGGGATCGATCCGAAGAATGTATTCGTATTATACCATATGTCTGCCGTCTAGTGCTAAAATGGAGAAAACGAACGGAAAGAGGAATTCACATGGCATTTGACGGATTGTTTACAACCGCGATGAGACGCGAACTGCAGACGATCGAAAACGGCCGGATCACGAAAATCCATCAGCCGAACGCACAGGAAACCGTCCTGATCATCCGGGCGGGCGGCCAGAACCGGAAGCTGCTGTTCTCCGTCCACCCTTCCTACGCGCGCGTCCAGTTTACAGAAGAAACGATCCAGAACCCGGCAGAGCCGCCGATGTTCTGCATGACACTCAGGAAGCACCTGGAAGGCGGCACGGTCACAGCGGTCGAACAGGTCGGCACGGACCGGATCCTGAAGTTTTCGATCCGTGCGAAAAACGAAATCGGTGACGATATTGAACGGGAGATCATTTTTGAAATCATGGGGCGCCACAGCAACTTCCTGCTCATCGACCCGGAACGCGGCATGATCATCGACAGCCTCAAGCATTTACCGCCGTCGGTCAACAGTTATCGGACAATCATGCCCGGCCAGCCATACATACCGGCACCTCCCCAGGACAAGGCGGATCCGTTCGGACTTTCGGAACACGATTTCGAAACCTTACTCCCCTCCTTCGATTCGCCGAAGTCGGTCGTCCGGGAACTATCCGGATTCTCACCGATCCATGCAGAGGAACTGCTTTATCGGATGCGCGGCTTGGAAGGGTCGGATGCGTTTGGCACCTACCGCACGTTCGTCAAGACATTCTCCGAAGGGCCTTTCCATCCGAACATGGTCGAGAATAACGGAAAACTGCTGTTTTCCGCTGCGGAATTGACGCATATCGACGGCGAGGAGACCCGATTCCCGACACTCGGTGATCTGCTGGACAAAGTGTATTTTGCGCGTGCGGTCCGCGAACGGGTGAAAGCGCAGGCCGCCGATCTCGAACGCTGGCTTGACAATGAAATCGCAAAACTCAAGCTGAAAGTGCAGAAACTCGAGAAAGAGCAGAAAGACGCAGGACGGCTCGATACGTTCCAGCTGTACGGTGAGCTGCTCACCGCGAACAGCTACGCCATCGAAAAAGGCCAGAAAGAAGCGACTGTGGATAATTATTACGAACAGGGCACGACGGTCACCATCCCACTCGACCCGAGGAAGTCGCCCATCGACAACGCCCAGCGGTATTTCTCGAAGTATTCGAAGGCAAAGAACGCCCTCATCCAGATTGCAGGGCAGCTGGAGAAAGCCGCGGAGGACATCGACTATTTCGAAATGGTGAAGCAGCAAGTGATGCAGGCCTCCACTGATGATATCGATGAAATCCGGGACGAACTCGCGGACCTCGGGCTGATGAAGGCGCGGAAAGGCAAGAAGAAAGCGAAGCCGAAGAAGCCGAAACCCGAGTCCTATGTGTCGTCATCGGGGATACCGATCTCCGTCGGGAAGAACAACCGGCAGAACGACTGGCTGACTTCGAAACTCGCAGCGCGCAATCATGTATGGCTCCATACGAAGGACATCCCGGGATCCCACGTCGTCATCCACGACGAAGCGCCGGACGACCGGACGATCGAGGAAGCGGCAGCGCTCGCCGCGTATTTCAGCAAAGCACGCGGCTCGGCATCCGTCCCTGTCGATTTCACGGAAGTGCGCCACGTGAAGAAGCCGAACGGCTCAAAACCGGGATTCGTCATCTATTTCGAGCAGCAGACCCTCTTCGTCACACCGGATGAAGAGATCGTCCGTCAATTGAAAGCATAATCGAGCCGGCAAGGCGGATGCCTTGCCGGTTTTCCCTGTCGTTTTGGCGAGAGGGTTCGTGAAGTGTAGAGGAAGCGCTCATAAATCATGGGAAACGCTCATAACCTTCAAATTTCGCTCATATTAATCTCCGCACGCGGCCGTCCACCGGCCGCTCCACACCCACCCGCCGCGCAGCAATGTCCTTCTGCCATTCAAAAAGGCCGGGCATCATCGCCCGGCCTCCACTTCACTTATAAAACCCCTGTTTTCAACTTCTCGTGCCAGTCCAGCAGCGGACTGACAGACTCTTCACGGATCGCACCTGTGCGTGTGGCCACTTCTGCAAGTGCATGGAAATCCGTCAGGCTCGTATACGTCAGCCCCGCTTCTTCAAACGCACGGTCAGCGCTCTCGAGTCCGTATGTAAAGATCGAGACGACCCCTTCCACGTGCACTCCTTCTTCCCGAAGTGCTGCAGCTGCTGTCAGACTGCTTCCGCCTGTAGAAATCAGATCTTCCACGATGATGGCGCGGTCTTCCGGTTTTACTTTCCCTTCGATCTGCTTGCTGCGTCCGTGGCCTTTCGCCTTCGACCGGATATAGACCATCGGCAGGCCGAGGATGTCGGCGATCCAGGCAGCGTGCGGAATTCCGGCAGTTGCTGTCCCGGCGATCAGTGTTGTTTCCGGATACTTCGTGCGGATCACTTCTGCCATCCCTTCCGCGACCCGTCGCCGTCCGCCCGGATCGGACATGATCAGACGGTTGTCGCAATAGATTGGGGATTGGATGCCCGATGCCCAAGTAAACGGCTCGTCGGGACTCAGTGTCACTGCGCCTGCATGCAGCAGGATTTTCGCTATTTCATGTTTATTCATTTACCATCGAGTCCTTTCCATTGCTGCGTAATTTCTTGGTAGGCGGCGATTGGATCAGCCGCCTGGGTGATTGAACGGCCAACGACGATATGGGTCGAGCCGCGTCTTGCCGCCTCTGCCGGGGTGGCGATCCGTTTCTGGTCGTGTGCCTGGTCGGATGCCAAACGGATGCCGGGTGTGACTTTCAGGAAATCTGTCCCGCAGGCAGCCGCGATAGCAGCCGCTTCCCAGACAGAACAGACGACGCCGTCCATCCGGGAGGCTTGTGCCAGTTTAGCATAGTGAATGACAGATTCATCGAGCGCACTGGTAATTAACTGTTCACGTTGCATCTGCTCTTCGGTCGTTGAAGTCAGCTGGGTCACCGCGATGATCTTCGGGCGTTCTTTGCCGGCAGCCGTCCCTTTGTCCAGGCCTTCGACAGCTGCTTCCATCATTGCGGAGCCTCCTGCCGCATGGACATTCACGAGATCGGCGCCGACCTGTGCAAGCGACGTCATCGCGGACTTCACGGTATTCGGAATGTCATGCAGTTTCAGGTCAAGGAATACGTCGAATCCCCGCTCTTTCAGCTGATGGACAATAGCTGGACCCTCTTTATAGAAAAGCTGCATGCCGACCTTGACGAACGTCCCTTGACCGAACGGCTGAAGGAACGACAATGCCGTGTCCCGGTCCTCAAAATCGAGTGCAATGATCGGTGATGTGTTCATTTCGCGTGGCTCCTTCCGATAAGTTCTGTTATTTTACCCACGCCGAGTTCGTCCAGGGCAGCCGGCAGTTCCCGGATGATTTCCGGGCAGGCGAACGGATTGACGAAATTGGCGGTCCCGACAGCGACAGCACTTGCCCCCGCTGAAAGAAAGTCTATGACGTCGCCTGTATCCGTAACGCCGCCCATCCCGATGATCGGTATATTGACCGCCTGGCTCACTTCATAGATCATCCGGATCGCCACCGGTTTTACCGCCGGGCCGGACAGGCCGCCAGTTTTGTTCGCGATGACCGGCTTGCCGGTTTTCCGGTCGAGCCTCATGCCGACAAGCGTATTGATCATCGTGATGCCGTCTGCCCCCGCAGCTTCCACTGCTTTGGCAATGATCGTAATGTCCGCGACATTCGGGGATAATTTGACGTACACCGGTACGCTCGATACCGCTTTGACGGCGGCTGTCAGCTCACCCGCGAGTACAGGATCCGTACCGAAAGCGATCCCGCCGCATTTGACGTTCGGGCATGAAATATTCAGTTCAAGTGCATGGACATTCGGTGCTTTCGAGATACGCTCCGCCACTAGCACATAGTCCTCCACTTCCGATCCCGCGACGTTCGCGATGATCGGAACATCGTACTGTTCCAGACGCGGGAGTTCTTCTGACAGCACCTTGTCGAGCCCGGGATTCTGCAGACCGATCGCATTCAGCATCCCTGCCGCCGTCTCGGCGACGCGCGGTGTCGGGTTGCCGAAGCGGGTCTCAAGTGTTGTCGCCTTGATCATGATGGCGCCAAGTTCAGATAGATCGTACAGATTTCCATATTCCTTGCCGAATCCGAAACAGCCGGATGCGGGCATAATCGGGTTTTTTAGAGACAATCCTGGAAGTTCCACTGCTAATCGATTCATATCGCCACCACCCCTGCCGGAAATACCGGTCCGTCTGAACACACTTTGACATACGGACGTGTGTCACTGTCCTGCGTTTCACAGACACATGCGAAACACGCACCGATGCCGCAGCCCATGCGCTGTTCGAACGATAAAAATCCTTGTTTTTCCGGATAAGCTCCCTGGATTGCATGGAGCATCGGTGTCGGACCGCATGTGTAGTAGACAGAAAACTCGGCCGGATCACGGCGGAGGGAATCCGTCACGAAGCCCTGTTCACCTGCCGTTCCGTCCGCAGTTACAATACGGGTCTCCCCGAGTGCCGCGAATTCGTCTCCATAGAATACGGCGGACGCATTTTGGAAACCGAGTACATGGATGCAGCGGACTCCGCGAGCGGTCAGTTCCTTCGACAGCTGGTACAGCGGCGGAACTCCGATGCCTCCGCCGATCAGCAATGCTGTACTGCCGGGTTCCGATTGGTCAATCGGAAAACCGTTACCGAGAGGGCCGAGCACATTGACTGCAGAACCAGCCGCTTTCTCCGCGAGCAGTTCGGTCCCCCTGCCTTCCGCACGGAACAGGAGCGTCATCCGCCTGCTGTCCCGGTCATAGGAAGCAATGGATATAGGCCGTCGGAGCAGCGGCTCATATGTATCGCTCACCCGGATATGGACGAATTGGCCCGGTGCTGAAATCTCGGTCACCAAACTCCCCTCCAGCACCAGTTCGTAAATGCGGTCAGCTACTTGGCGTACGCTCTGTATAGTCATCTGTTCCTGCAGTATCATGTGCGTGCCTCCTCAAGTTGTTGTGTGCAGTGTCAGTTCTGACGGGAATAGACAAGTTCCCCTCCGAAGAATGTCATCACTGGCCAGCCTGTGCATGTGCTGCCTGTGAATGGTGTGTTCTTCCCTTTCGATACGAACTGTTCCGGATCGATCGTTTTCTCTGTCGACAGATCGAGAAGCACGAGATCCGCCGGTGCCTGTTCCTCGATCTTTCCGTAAGGCAGTCCGAATACATCCGCCGGCTTTTCGGCAAACCATTGTACGAGCTGTTTCAGTGTCCACTCGCCGTTTTTTACGAAGTGTGTATACAGCAGAGGAAATGCAGTCTCGAAACCGGTGATGCCGAACGGGGCCTTCTTGAAGCCGGCCGCTTTCTCTTCAGCGGTGTGAGGTGCATGGTCCGTCGCGATGAAATCAAGTGTCCCGTCTAGCAGTCCTTCACGTAAAGCCGCCAGGTCCTCTGTTCCGCGGAGCGGCGGGTTCATCTTCCACATAGCGTCATCGCCTGGAATGTCATGCTCCGTCAGCAATAAATGATGGGGAGTCACTTCTGCCGTTACGCGCACTCCTGCCCGCTTCGCGTCGCGTATCACTCGGACGGATTCCTTTGTACTTACGTGACAGACGTGATAGTGTGCGCCTGCAGCTTCCGCAAGAAGAATGTCACGTGAAATGTGAACCGATTCTGCAACGGACGGAATGCCAGGCAGACCAAGTTCCTTGTTGCGGATACCCTCATGCATCGCGCCGCCGTAGATGAGTGTATTGTCTTCACAGTGGGCAACGACAGCCATATCCAATTTTGCAGCATCCTGCATCGTTTCGAACATCATTCCGGCATCCTGGATACCGACGCCGTCATCCGTGAACGCAAACGCGCCATGCTCTTTCAGCTCTGCCAGGTTCGTCCGCTCTTTGCCGGCTTCCCGGATCGTGATCGACGCATATGGCAGCACACGGATGGCTGCATTGTCGCGGATCAGCCCATTCACGTACTCGAGATTTTCGGCTGTGTCCGGTACTGGGCGGGTATTCGGCATGGCGCAGATCGTCGTATAGCCGCCTTTTGCAGCGGCTTGCGTCCCGCTCGCGATCGTCTCTTTCCGCTCACCGCCCGGTTCGCGCAAGTGGACATGGACATCGACGAAACCAGGTGCCAGGCAATATCCATTGCCTTCGATGACTTTCGCGCCATTTATTTCCAGATTATGGCCGATTTCCTTTATGTGACCGTCCTCGATCCGTACATCTTTCCGGTTTTCCGGTGTTTCATCATATAGCCAAATATTTCGGAGCAGCTTGTGCATGGACGTTTCCTCCTCGTAAAATGATTTCCATTGCGGCTGCACGGATGTAGACACCGTTCTCCACCGCTTCATAAACACGCAGTTTCGGGTGGGACGAAAGGGTTTCTGCAATCTCTACACCCCAGTTTATCGGCGCAGGATGCATGATGATGGCTTCGTTCTTCAGCTTTGCTGCCCGTTCTTCCGTCAGCCCGTATTGTGCATGGTACTGTTCCTTCGTATAACTCATTTTTTCATCGTGGCGCTCATGCTGGACGCGCAGCAGCATGACGACGTCCGCCTGCTCAATGACCCTATCCCAGCCGGAAAGCGTTTCATAATCCCCCGCCCATTCCGGCGGACAGACGAACTGGACGTTCGCCCCTAGTTTCTTCAGTGCATCCGCATTGGACGCAGCGACTCGGCTGTGCGACAGATCGCCTGCGATGACGACATTCAGACCTTCGAATCGGCCGAACTCTTCTTTAATGGTAAAGAGGTCGAGCAATGACTGGCTCGGGTGCTGCCCTGTTCCGTCACCGCCGTTGAAGATAGGGATCTTGATCCCTTCGAGCTGCTTGTAATATTCCTTCTCCGGATGGCGGATGACAACTGCGTTGACACCGAGCGCTTCCAATGTCTTCACCGTATCGAACAGTGTTTCCCCTTTCGTGGTACTTGAATGTCCCGGATCGAACTGGATGATCTCCAATCCCAGTTTCCGCTCGGCAATTTCGAAACTCAGCTTCGTCCGTGTGCTCGGCTCGAAGAACAGGTTGCTCACCAAATATTTCCCGGGCAATTCCCGGATGCCGTGACGCTTCAAATATTCCGCGTAATTCAGGATCTCCATAATGTTCTCTTCGTTGAATTGGGTCATTGTCAGTAGGTTATCCATGCTGTCATCCTCCTTTAGTTAGGGGAAGGCTTTGAAAAAAGCCTTCCCGGCAGGCAGGAAGGCTATTTATGTATACACGGGTCCCGCAGTGCAGGACACCATCCACATAAACCTTTCCTTGTCTCTCAGTACAATGTTAAAAGGTCACGCGTATTCAGTTGTCTTTCTTGACGAGAATCGGGTCTTCCGGATGATCCTCGAGTGTCTGTTTCTCCCGTCCGGGCAGCAGCAGGTTGAGCAGGACACCGACGATTGCCGCGAGCGCCATCCCTTCGATATGGAACGTCTCGCTGAAGTTGAGGGACGCCCCGCCGATCCCGATGACGAGGATGATCGACGTGATGACCAGGTTGCGCTGGTTGTCGAAGTCGACGTGATTATCGACGAGCATTCGCAGTCCGGACGAAGCGATGATTCCGAACAGCAGGATCGAAATACCGCCGAGGACTGCCGTCGGGATCGTCGCGATCAGCGCCATCACTTTTCCGAGGAATGAGAAGACGATTGCGAACACTGCAGCGCCGACAATGACGTACACACTATATACGCGGGTGATTGCCATGACACCGATGTTTTCCCCGTATGTCGTTTTCGGAGGACCGCCGAGCAGACCGCTGATCAATGTACCGACCCCGTCACCGAGCAGTGACCGGTTCAGTCCCGGATCCGTGATGAAGTCCCGCTCCACCACTTTGCCGAGAACGAGCTGATGGCCGATATGTTCGGAAATCGTGACAATTGCGATCGGCACCATGATGAACAGCAGCGTCGGTGTGACGACGAAGTCATAGGTGACGCCCGGAATCAGGAAGTCCGGGACAGCGAACCATTTCGCAGCCAGCACCGGCTCGAAATCGAGGATGCCGATGAGTGCCGAGTAGATGTACCCGATGATGATCCCAATCAATACCGGCATCAAGCTGACAACCCCTCGGAAGAACATCATGCAGATGACGGCAGCAGCCAATGTGACGATCGCTGCCGAGAAGTGCAGTAGGCTGTAGGTCGAGACGCCGTCAATGTCGATCCGGCTCGCCATGCCGACAGCCGTCGGAGCGACAGCCAGACCGATGACCATGATGACCGGACCGACGACGACCGGCGGCAGGATGTTCATGATCCATTTATGACCGGTCTTCCAGATGATCAGGGAAACGATCGCGTAAACGAGAGCGACGAACATGCTGCCGATCATCGCACTGCCGATCCCTCCTGTTTTCGTCGCTACCTGAATTGGCACGATGAAGGCGAACGACGATCCGAGGTACGCGGGCACTTTCCCCTGCGTAATGACTATGAAGACGAGAGTGGCGATTCCGCTCGTCAGGAGGGCAATCGCCGGGCTCAGGCCGACCAGCTGCGGAACGAGGATCGTCGCGCCGAACATTGCGAACATGTGCTGGAGACTGAGGGCGAGCCATCTCGCCGGCTGCGGTTTTTCATGTACGTCCAATACTTTTTCTGCCATACTATTCTAGCCTCCAAAAAGTTCATTCAGTTAGCGGGCATGGATTGTGACGCTGTCTTCACTGTCCGATTCGACCAAGTTGACGACAACGCGTTCTTCGCTCGATGTCGGGATATTCTTTCCGACAAAGTCCGGCCGGATCGGCAGTTCCCGGTGTCCCCGGTCGACAAGGACCGCGAGCTGGATGGCTGCAGGCCGTCCGAGATCCATGACTGCATCCATCGCAGCGCGCACGGTGCGGCCCGTATAGAGCACATCATCTATCAGGACGACTTTTTCATCCGCCAGACTGTAGTCGATGTCCACTTGCTTGACGAGCGGTTCCTTGTTTTCGTATTTCAGTCCAAGATCATCGCGATACAGTGAGATGTCGAGCTCCCCGATGCGGATCGGACGCCCTTCGATCTTCTCAATCTTTTCTGCGAGACGGTTTGCGAGGAAAGCTCCCCGTGTCTTGATGCCGACGAGTATGCAGCGGTCGATGCCTTTGTTGCGCTCGATGATTTCGTGGGCAATCCGGGTGAGCGCCCGGTTGATGGCATTTTCATCTAAAATATTCGCTTTCTCCGTCATACGTACTGCCTCCTTTGGATGGTGGGTGGCGAACAGGAGAGGATGTCTGCCTGGTCAGCCGGAAAGATCTGCTTTCAAACAAAAAACCTTCCGGCCGTCGTTCAGGCAGGAAGGTTTGCGTGCGTAATCAGTTCCCGGGACTCCCTTATCCGCAGACAGGTTCCCTGGAATTCCGTGCATCCTTCCCAACCTCTCTGGATTGGCGTTAAAGGTTCGCTATTCAATTTCTTTCTTCAGCATACCGTGCAAAACGGCCGGCGTCAACCTTATTGTGCATGCATTTCATTTAGCAGCAGTTCGTAATTTTCTGGCAGTGGCGCGGTGAATTCCATATACTCGCCCGTCACAGGATGGACGAAGCCGAGCGTCCCTGCATGGAGTGCCTGGCCGCCGAAGTCGATCGTCTTCTTTGGTCCGTATTTCGGATCTCCGGCGAGCGGGTGGCCGATGTACTTCAAGTGGACACGGATCTGGTGGGTCCTGCCTGTTTCCAGACGGCATTCGACAAGGGTGAAATCGCCGAACCGTTCGAGCACTTTGAAATGCGTCACCGCATGTTTCCCATTATTTTCAACAGCCATGCTCTGCCGGTCTTTCTTGTCCCTGCCGATCGGCGCATCGATCGTTCCGTTATCGTGCGGGATATGGCCGTGTACCAGTGCTGTATACACGCGTGTCACCGATTTCTTCACGAGCTGGTCGACAAGCGACGTATGGGCGTTATCGTTTTTCGCCACCATCAGCAGACCTGACGTGTCTTTGTCGATACGGTGGACAATCCCAGGCCGCATGACGCCATTGATCCCTGACAGATCTGTGCAGTGATGCATGAGCCCGTTCACGAGAGTGCCTGTCGTATGGCCTGGCGCAGGATGGACGACCATGCCGCTCGGCTTGTTGACGACGAGGACATCCTGATCTTCATAGACGATTTCCAGATTCAGATCTTCTGCAGGAATATCCAGTTCTTCCGGTTCCGGTTCGTCGACCGTCAGGACATCCCCCTGCTTCACTTTGTAGTTCGCCTTGACCGTGCTGCCGTTGACGAGTACGATGCCTTCTTTCACCCATTGCTGGATGAGGGTCCGCGACCAGTCGGGCTGGACGGATGCGAGCGCTTTGTCGATCCGTTCCCCGGCTGTCTCTGTATCAATGATGTATTCAACTTGTTCCATTAGTCCACCTTAGCTTTCTTCTCTTTTTTCTCTTCTGTCAGCAAGTAGATGATAACGAGGATGACACCCACAGTCAGTGCCGAATCCGCCACATTAAAAATCGGGAAGTCGTAATGGATGACAGGGATGAGGACGCTGACAAAGTCGACCACTTCACCCCGCACCATCCGGTCGATGAAATTCCCGACCGCCCCGCCGAGCAGCAGCATCAGGCTCCATGCAAACAGCGGGCTGTCCTTTCCTTCTTTCCGGAAGAAATAAATGATTCCCGCCACGACGGCCACCGTCACGATGGCGAACAGCCACATCTGCCCTTCCAGCATGCCCCATGCCGCTCCGCGGTTCCGATGGGACAGCAGGCTGAGATAGGGATCCCATATCGCAATCCGCTCCCCGATTTCCATGTTCGTTGCGACTGCCCATTTTGTCAGCTGGTCCAGCAAAATGACAATCACCGCAATTCCGTAATAGATCAGCAACCCGTTCCCTCCGTCCTGCAGTGTTGTTCTTAGTTTAGCATACCCCGCCCTGCAGCGCGCAAGCCAATATGTTCATCATGCAAAAGACACTGCAGCTGCCGGTTCGGCGGCATGGCTGCAGTGTCGCAAGTTACCCGTTATGCGTAGTGATGTGCGACGACGTCTGCACAGCGTGCACAAAGTTCCGGATACTCATTGTTGTCCCCGACCGTTTCGGAAATGGTCCAGCATCGCTCACATTTTTCGCCGGATGCTTTTTCAACGGCGATCTTGCCGGAAGCATACGTCCCTGCATCTGCCGGGAGTTCCGCTTCGGATGTGATGCTGAACTCGGAGACTATGAAGAACTGGGCGAAGTTGATGTCCTCTGTTTCGAAGAGGGCTGCCAGGTCTTCACTCACCGCCATGGAGACATGCGCTTCGAGCGATTTTCCGATCACTTTGCTATTGCGTGCTTCTTCGAGCGCCTTCAGAACATCGTCCCGCACGATCATCAGCTGATCGAACGTCTTGCGGAGGTCCTCCGCGTCCAGTTCTTTCGAATCCGGCATGTCGGTGAGCTGGATGCTTTCCGCTGTCTCGTGTTCAAGGTACGCCCACATTTCGTCCGCTGTGTGCGGCAGGATTGGCGCGGACAGTTTCAGCAGCGTGATCAGCGCGTCATACATGACGGTCTGCATCGCACGGCGGTGCGGATGATCTGCAGCTTCGATATAGACGACGTCTTTTGCGATATCGAGATAGAACGAGCTCAGTGTGTTCGTACAGAACGAGTTGATCGCATGGTAGACGACTGCGAACTCGTAGTTTTCATACGCCGTGCGGACTTCGCGGATCAAATCCTGCAGCTTGACGTATACGTACTGATCGACCGGACGCAGCTGGTCGAACGCTACCGTGTCCGCGCCCGGTGTGAAGTCGGACGTGTTCCCGTGCAGGAAGCGGACCGTGTTGCGGATCTTCCGGTACACTTCGGACACTTGCTTGAAGTTCGAATCGGAGACGCGCACATCCGCCGTGTAGTCGACAGATGACACCCAGAGACGCAGGATGTCGGCACCGAACTGGTTCATCACTTTCGACGGCAGGATGACGTTGCCGATCGACTTACTCATCTTGCGGCCTTCGCCGTCGAGTGTGAAGCCATGACTCAGCAGACCTTTATACGGCGCGATGCCGTTGATCGCGACGCTTGTCGTCAGCGACGAGTTGAACCAGCCGCGGTATTGGTCCGAACCTTCAAGATACAGATCAGCCGGGTACGACAGCTCTTTCCGTTCGACCAGGACACCTTGATGCGTCGAACCGGAGTCGAACCAGACGTCCATGATATCCGTCTCTTTCGTAAACACGCCATTCGGGCTGCCCGGATGTGAGAACCCTTCAGGCAGCAGATCTTTCGTGTCCCATTCGAACCAGATATTCGAGCCGTGTTCCCGGAACAGATCGGAGACGTGGTCGATCGTTTCATCCGTGATGATCGGCTCGTCGTTTTCCGTATAGAACACCGGAATCGGAACACCCCACACACGCTGGCGGGAAATACACCAGTCGCCGCGATCGCGGACCATGTTGAACAGCCGTGTTTCGCCCCAAGACGGCGTGAATTTCGTATTGCGGATCGCTTCGAGCAGCTCGCCGCGGAACGATTCGATCGACGCGAACCATTGGGACGTCGCCCGGAAGATGACCGGTTTCTTCGTACGCCAGTCATGCGGATAGGAGTGCGTGAAGAATGACAGCTTTTCAAGCGCGCCGACTTCCTTCAGTTTCTCGGTGACCGCTTTGTTCGCGTCTTCGTAGAAGAGTCCTTCGAACAGCGGTGCTTCCGCCGTCATGACACCGCGGTCATTGACCGGTGACAGGACGCCTAGCCCGTATTTCTTACCGACATGGAAGTCGTCCTCCCCGTGGCCGGGTGCTGTATGGACACATCCTGTACCTGCATCGGCAGTGACGTGTTCGCCGAGCATGACGAGCGATTCACGGTCATAGATCGGATGGCTCGCTGTGATCATTTCCAGCTCGCGCCCTTTGTATTCGCCGGCTGTCGAATAGTCTACCCATCCAAGCTCGGAAGCGAGGTGATCGACGAGATCTTTCGCTACAAGGAATTTCTTGCCGTCGGCTTCGACGACCGTATAGGTGAAGTCAGGATGCACGGAGATTCCGAGGTTGGCCGGGATCGTCCATGGTGTCGTCGTCCAGATCAGGATGTTGACATCGGAATCCAGGATGCCTTTGCCGTCCCGGACAGGGAAGCTGACATAGATGGATGGCGATTTCTTATCGTGGTACTCGATTTCCGCTTCTGCCAGTGCAGTCTCGGAAGACGGCGACCAGTAGACTGGTTTCAATCCTTTGTAGATATAGCCTTTTTTCGCCATTTCCCCGAACACCTTGATCTGCCGGGCTTCGAATGCCGGGTTCAGCGTGATATATGGATCGTTCCAGTCCCCCCGGACACCGAGACGCTTGAATTGCGATCGCTGGTTGTCGATCTGCTGGAGTGCATATTCCGCGCACATCTGCCGGAATTCGGCGATGCTGTGTTCTTTCCGTTTGACCCCTTTGTTGACCAGTGCCTGTTCGATCGGCAGGCCGTGTGTATCCCAGCCCGGGACGTACGGGGCATGGTAGCCGGTCATCGACTTATGGCGGACGATGATGTCCTTCAGCACTTTATTGAGCGCGTGGCCCATATGGAGATCGCCGTTTGCGTAAGGCGGCCCGTCATGCAGGATGAACGTCGGGCGTCCTTTTGTACGTTCCAGCACTTTTTCATACATGTTTTCCTGATCCCATTGTTCCTGTAACTGCGGCTCTTTCGTCGGCAAGCCGCCTCGCATCGGAAAGTCCGTTTTCGGCATCAGCAGCGTGTCTTTATAATCCATTCCAATTCCTCCTCGTGTCGTCCGTGTTTTTTGGAAAGTGACAAATGCGCCTGAAAATAGAAAAATCCCCGCCCCTAAAAAAGGGACGAGGACTGAGCTCGCGATACCACCCTAGTTGCAGCTGTTTTTTCAGCTGCCTCTCGAACACCGTAACGGGGTGTGACCGGGACTGCGCTAGGGCAGTCCGGCTCCAGAGTGATTTTCCTCTCCATGTGCCTGACCGGGCTCCCACCGCCCCCGGCTCGCTGTGCTGCACCTGACTTGAAAAGTACTGTCTCTTTCAGCGCCTGTCATGTAATATGAACCATATTATAATCGTGCAGCATGCCGTTCGTCAAGCAGCGGTCATTCGCCGTCTGCGGCAGTTTCAAGCTTTTTCGCAGTCGTTTCGTATTCCAAGAGCGCATCCCAGTCATCCATCTTGACGAGATCGAGCTGCGCTTCAATCAGCATACGGAAGCGGTTGCGGAAGATTTTCGACTGCTTTTTCAAGTCTTCGATCTCCATCGTGATTTCGCGGGAGCGGGAAAGGGCTTCATTGACAATACGGTCTGCGTTCTTTTCCGCTTCTTTGATGATCAGTTTCGCTTCCTGTGTGGAATTGCGGCGGACATCTTCAGCGGCTTCCTGTGCAACCATGATGGATTTCTGCAGCGTGTCTTCTATGGCATTGAAATGGGCGACCTGTTCTTCCGTTTCTTTCAGCCGGCGTGCCAGCTCCTTGTTTTCGTCTAGCAGGTTTTCGTAGTCTTTCATGAGCTGTTCGAGGAATTCGTTCACTTCGTCCTCGTCATACCCCCGCCATCTGCTGCCAAACGTCTTATTATGTATATCAATTGGTGTAAGCGCCATTCAAGTCTCTCCCCTTTTAGATGAACTTATTGCGTCTATCGTTGACTATAACAGAAAACAGGCTTTTTCTAAAGTCCGCCCGGTAAAATCATTCCAACTTCCCAGTGACGAGCCGGATCTTGTCCTTCTTCGTACGGCCCTCAATGGCGATCACTTTGAAGCGTCCATGCCCGCGGATGGACAGAATATCGGATTCGTTCAATTCGAAAGCCGGCTGATCGACTATGCGCCAGTTCACTTTCACTTTCCCGCCATGGATAAGGGCGGCTGATTTCTGCCTCGCGATATTCAGCAGAGACCCGATGACCGTGTCGAGCCGCAGTGAACTGACGATCTGTGTCTCTTCCGTCCATACGTCGTCCGTCTCGATCCAGTCGGCAGTATCCGGCAGTTCGTCGAGGTGCACTTTCGCCTTGCCAGCGGACGTGAAATTCGTCTGGAGATAGGTGGTGAGCTCGGCGGCGGCTGCAAACTGGGCGTTTTCCTCCTGCAGCCGGATATCGCCGAATTTAGATCGATCGAGTCCGAGCGCCATAAGCGAGCCGAGGGTGGCGGGGTGTTCCAGCGTCACGAACTTGGACGCATACCGAATTCCGAAGACTGCAATCTGGAAGTCATCCGCGGCCGGTTCATAATAGTCCGGATACAGCAGCAGCCGTTTCCGCTCCGCCTCGCTGAAACCGCCATCTTCCGCAGTGAGCAGGCCGCTCCCCCGGACGATCGACTGGACGATGAACCGCTCACGCGGGTCGAGGAAGCCGGTCAGTTTAGGGGAATAGAGATCTTCCACTTCGCGCACCCAGTCCTGCACGAGTTCGACAAAGGGCTGTTCTTCTTTTCTGAAATGCTGCATGATGCCATCCATGGGATTCTCTCCTTATGAAAAAATCCCCACGGAGTGAGGATTGTTTTGTACTGCTGTAAACCGAGTGAGATTACGAATAGGTCATACGAAGAATCATATTGAACACTGTCAGCACACCGCCGGAAATCAACCGAAGGGCAAGCAGGGCGATGATCGGTGATATGTCGATCATGCCGAGCGGCGGGATGAACTTCCGGAAGAATCCAAGATACGGTTCTGCAATTTTCTCAAGAAATCTTCCAAATCCCGTATCACGGGAAGCAGGTACCCATGACATTAAAATATAAATGACTAGCACGATTGAATACGCGGAGATTGCGTACGAGATGATCATATACAGCTGGTTTAGGATAACATACATTACGGTCGGTACACCTCATTCAGTTTCTTTCATTCAAATAATCGGAGATGGAGCCGTTCACTTCGACGTTCTCCGGCACACAGAGGAAAATGTCTGTGCCGATCCGCTGAATATCGCCATTGAGCGCATATACGGAGCCGCTCAGGAAGTCGACGATCCGGATACCCTGGTCGCGGTCGATGCGCTGTAAGTTCACGATGACTGCACGCTTGTTCGTCAAATGCTCCGAGATGTCCTGGGCTTCCGCGTAGACACGCGGCTCGACAAGGACGACCTTCGATGATTTCTGGACGCTCTGCAGGCTTACAATGTTCCCGGCCGGTACATTTTCACGGGGCTGTTTCGGCATCGGGGCGTTTTTCATCGGAGCCGGTTTGCCTGGTTTGCGTTCCTGCTTTACAGGAGCAGGCTGCCGGACTTCAGTTTCCTGGGCTGCGGCTTCTTCTTCATCAAGGTAGAACCACTTTTCGAATTTGTTCTTAATGCTCATTCGTCTCCCTCGCTCTCCGAACCGACGAGTGCCGTCCCGATCCTGACATGGGTTGCGCCCTCTTCGATTGCAATGCTGTAATCATTCGACATCCCCATTGACAATAGTGTGACTGGCGCATGCGTCATCCGTTTCGCAGCAAGTTCATCCCGCAGCTCGCGGAGCCGCTTGAACACGCTGCGGATCAGCTGCTCGTCTTCTGTGTTCGGTGCCATCGTCATCAGTCCGATGACCCGGATTTTATCGTAATCATGCAGTGTATCGATGAAGTCTGCCGTTTCTTCGGGAGACAGCCCGGATTTCGATGCTTCGCCGGAGACGTTGACTTGTACAAAGCAGTCGATCGGCTCGACAGCCCGCTTCTGGATCTCTTTTGCAAGACTGAGACGGTCCAGGGAATGCAGGTAGTCGATGCGGTCGATGATTTCCTTCACTTTGCGGCTTTGAACATTGCCGATGAAATGCCATACCGCCCCTTGAGGTATCGCTTCCTGCTTCAGAAGGAGCCCTTCCGGCCGGTTTTCACCGAGATGGATGATCCCTTCTTCGAGCACTTCGCGTGTGCGCTGCTCGGACACCTGCTTCGTCACTGCGACGACGGTGACATCATGGCGGTCTCGGCCGGCCTGTTCACATGCGCGGCAGATCGTCTCTTCGATTGTTTCGATACGCTGTTGTAAACGTGTCATCATTTTCACTACTTTTCTCGATACTTTGTTCCATTGTACCAAGCAGCGGCGCAAGTTTCAATGATTTGTCATTCCATGGACGGTTTCTTTTGGATCAGTACGATGTCTTTGCCGATCGTGACCACGTCTTCGTAACGGAATTGTTTTTGGTCTTTCACCCGGGTTTCCAGGAACAGCGATCGTTCTGTATCTCCGACATGCAGTGTTTGGATTCTGCCATCCGTCACGTCGATCGATGCATCCTGGATGAAGCCGAGGAACTTGCCGCGGTGGAGATCGATCACTTCTTTTTTCTGGATTTCCGAGAACCGCATGGAACCCCTCCTTTGTCACATTCTATGCGGAAGCGATAAGAAAAAACGCAATGTGCTGTGCACATTGCGCTGCTGTCTATTTGCTCTGTTCCATTCCGGCTCGGATCTGGGCAATCGCCTGCTTCTCGAGACGGGAGATCTGGGCTTGCGAAATGCCGAGTTCACGAGCAATTTCGGTTTGTGTCTGTCCAAGGTAGAAGCGTTTGGACAGAATCAACTGTTGGCGGCCGTCCAGTTCCGTCATCGTCTCCTTCATGGACACATAGGTGAGCCACCGCTCCTCGGATACTGTTTTGTCGTGCAACTGATCCATCATGTAGACCGGATCGCCGCCGTCTCCGTTCATCGGCTCATGCAGCGACATCGGATCCTGGATAGCATCGAGGGCGAGAAGGATGTCCTCTTCCGGTATTTCGGTCAGCGCTGCCAGATCCGAGATCCTCGGCTCCCGCTGATGTTCGTTGATGAACGCTTCTTTGGCGCGGATCGCTTTGTAGGCGATATCCCGCAGCGAACGTGACACACGGACGGAATGATGGTCACGTAAATGCCGTTTAATCTCCCCGATGATCATCGGGACGGCGTATGTTGAAAACCGGACGTTATGTTTTAAATCGAAGTTGTCGATCGACTTCAGCAATCCTACGCAGCCGACCTGGAACAGATCGTCTGCCGGCTCTCCCCGATAGGCGAACCGCTGCACCAAACTTAACACGAGCCGTAAATTGGCGGTCACCAATTCGTCTCTCGCGGACTCATCTCCGCTTTGAAGACGGATGAATGTCTCTTTCATAGCCTCACTCGACAGAAGCGGCAAAGTAGATGTATCGATACCGCAAATTTCCACTCTTGTACGTACCATCTGAATTCCTCCGTATTCTGTAGATGACTGTACAGGATAGCTTATCCTCCGAGTGGGGTTCTATGCGGTTTCACGAAACGCCAATTTCCACCATCAGACGATGGGCTGGTTCAGCCGATCACGCAGATCGGCAATGATCTTCTTTTCAAGACGGGAAATATACGACTGGGAAATACCGAGCAGATCAGCCACTTCTTTCTGTGTCATCTCCACCTTGCCCGTCAAGCCGAACCGGCATTCCATGATGTGCCGTTCGCGCTCGCTCAGAGTGGTGACCGCTTCGATCATATGCTGCCGCTCCATCTTCTTTTCGACGTCATCCGTGATAATATCTTCATCTGTTCCGAGGATGTCTGATAAAAGCAGTTCGTTGCCGTCTGCATCCGAATTGAGCGGCTCATCGAATGAGATTTCCGAGCGGAGCCTGTTCGTCTTTCGAAGATGCATGAGGATTTCGTTTTCGATGCAGCGGGAAGCGTATGTGGCGAGCTTGATGTTCTTATCACTTTTGAAGGTTTCGATCGCTTTGATCAGGCCGATCGCCCCGATGCTGATCAAGTCCTCAATATGCGTATTTGTATTATCGAACCGCCGTGCAATATAGACGACAAGCCGCAGGTTCTTTTCGATCAGCCGGTCGCGTGCCTGCTGGTCTCCTGCCATGTAGGCGGCGATTGTTTCTGCTTCCTCTTCGCGTGTCAGCGGCTTCGGCAGCGATTCGTGGCCGCCGATATAATACGTACCATTCTTCTTTTTGAAGAACCCCGCCAACACGGCGATCCATTTCTTCAATTCATGTAGCATGCGCCATTCCCCTTTCTTCTGTCGTTTCCAAGGCCGAGACATGTAAGATTGCAGACGCCTGGTGCGGATAACGGGCATCATCCGCGGTCAGGACGATACAGCCCGGATCGAGCGGCCGGTTCCCTTCCAGTTCCCATACACCGAACCGGATTCCGACCGCCCAGCCGGCACCATCTACCGTCTGGATGCGGATGAGTCGAAGACTGCTGCGGAACTCTTCTGGGAAGCCTTTCAAATTCGGTATGCCCGATGGATCGGTCTTCTGCAGGCAGGCGAGCAGTTCATCAGGAATGATGGACTTCACGGCTTTCAGGGAGACGAAATGGACAGCCTCCCCCGACAGCGGTTCCGTGCAGCTGTTCCCCGTGTCGATGAACACGTCCAAATGGATATGACTGCCGAACAGTTCCAGACGGGAGGCGCACCGGAACTCCGACAGCCGGCTCAGCTGGCGCACGGACAGCCATTTCCCTTTCACAAGCTGCAGGACAGCGAAGGCCAGCCCCGCACAGAGCACGAGCCGGAACTGTCCGCCTCTGCCCCATTCGCCCACGGGCAGGGCGGTAAGCAGTCCGCCGGCAAGCAGCGCCCCCATCAGAACATATCCCGCACCGCCGGCCATGCGCTTCCGGGAAAAACCGAATGCTGCGCCGACCATGGCGAACAGCGCTATGCAGGACGCGGCCCATGAACCCGGCCAGACTGCAGCCGGCAGCGAACCGGCCAATGATGCGAGCAGCAGCCGTTTCCTGCTGATGCGCGTCCGACCGGCTGCGTTGGCGAACGTCAACACCGCGTAGTTGAACATAAGATTGACGACAATCATGATTTCTCCATACATAGGCTGTCCTCCTTGCTTGCAAGAGTATCACGGAGGAATTAAAAGTTTTGTCACTTCGCGTACAGATTCCGCATAAAAGTTCGACAGAAACCGATGAGGAAACGTAAAAAGCCCCCGACGTGGCTGTCGGGGACCGTTCTCGCTAAATGCTTATTTACGGCGGCGGTTGCGGAGGAAGGTCGGAATGTCCAGACCGTCGTCCTGCGGCTGCTGCTGCTGATGATTTCTGACAGGCTCCTGCTGGGCAGGCTGATGGTGCTGCGGCTCTTCGTGACGCGGCGCCTGAGATTGCGGTGCATGTGTCTGCGGCGCCTGCTGTTCGCGCTGGCGGATTCCGCCGTATCCGGATGTCCGGCTGCCGCGCGTTGCCGTCATCTGCTCATCCGTGAATCCGGTCGCGATGACCGTTACGATGATTTCATCTTTCAAGTCGTCATTGATCACTGAACCGAAGATCATGTTGACGTCTTCATCTGAAGCCGAAGCGACGATATCTGCCGCTTCCTGCACTTCGAACAGGCTGAGATTCGAGCCGCCCGTAATATTCATGAGAACGCCTTTCGCTCCGTCGATCGACGTTTCGAGCAGCGGGCTGGAGATGGCTTTCTTTGCCGCTTCCGATGCCCGGTTCTCTCCCGTCGACATGCCGATCCCCATGAGCGCTGATCCTTTGTTCGACATGATCGTCTTCACATCCGCGAAGTCGAGGTTTATGAGCCCCGGTACAGCGATCAGGTCAGAAATACCCTGGACACCCTGACGGAGTACGTTGTCTGCTTCCCGGAACGCCTCAAGCATCGGTGTGTTCTTGTCGACGATTTCAAGCAGCTTATCATTCGGGATGACAATCAGGGTATCAACGGATTCCTTCATCGCTGTAATACCGCCGATTGCCTGTGTCGAACGTTTGCGGCCTTCAAACGTGAACGGGCGTGTGACGACACCGACTGTCAGTGCGCCGAGATCTTTCGCGACTTGTGCGATGACAGGAGCGGCTCCTGTGCCTGTCCCGCCGCCCATTCCTGCAGTGACGAAGACCATGTCTGCTCCGCGGAGTGCTTCTTCAAGCTGCTCACGGCTTTCTTCTGCTGCCTTTTTGCCGACTTCCGGATTGGCACCTGCTCCAAGTCCGCGTGTCAGCTTACCGCCGATCTGCAGTTTCACTTCAGCCTGCGACAGGTTGAGTGCCTGCGCGTCCGTATTGACGGCGATGAACTCGACGCCCTGTACGCCATGCTCGATCATCCGGTTGACTGCGTTGTTCCCGCCGCCGCCTACCCCGATAACTTTGATGACAGCGAGCGCTTCGATATTTGTATCAAACTCTAGCATCTTGTTTTCCTCCTAATCATTCAACTTCTCCAGTGGGATTTATCGTCATTATTCAAAAAAGCTGTCGAAAAAGCGTTTTGTTTTACCGAGGATGGACTCTTTCGGCTGTTTCGGTTCCTGATTCTTCTTCGCAGGAACGGCGACGGCTGTTTCCTCACTTGCCGGACCGACCGATCCGGCGTCGGCAATGCCGAAGAATGCATCTTCCATGCTTGCGTATCGGATCAGGCCGACCGCCGTCGAATACATCGGCTCGCGTACACCGATATACTCAGGTGTGTAGATGCGGACGCGCGTATTCAGGACATGGCGCGCCAGCTGAAGGATGCCGTCCATTTTAGTTGTGCCGCCTGTCAGCACAACACCACCGGGAAGATCGCGTATGCCCATCCGGTAGAGCTCTTCCAGAACGAGCTCAAACAACTCTTCCAGACGGACACCGATGATCTCCGATATGTATTTTTGGCTGTACTGGTCTTTTGTATCTGCGCCGATCACCGGGACTTCGAACAGCTCGTCGTCTGAAGCATCGTCGTAGAACGCATGACCATACTGGTGCTTGATCTTCCTTGCCTGTTCTGTCGGGGTTTTCAGGATGATGGACAGATCTTTCGTAATATGATCGCCGCCGACCGGTACAACTGCCGTGGCTGCGAAGCGGTTTTCCCAGAAGACGGAAACCGTCGTCGAGCCTCCGCCGATATCGATGAACGCCGTGCCGTGGTTCATTTCATCTTCGGTCAGAGCGAAAGTGCCTGCCGCAAGAGGCTGCAGGTAGATTTCGCGGATGGACAGCCCTGCCCGTTCCACACAGCGTAAAATATTGTGTACAAGTGTTTTCGATGTAGTGATCATCGTGCCGTCCATTTCAAGACGGACGCCGATCATGCCGCGCGGGTCTTTTATTTCATCGTAATCATCGACAATGAATTGCTTCGGTATAATGTTGACAATTTCACGTTCCGGAGCAACCGACATGACTTGAGCGGATTCCATGACACGATCCAGCTCGTCGTCAGTGATTTCACGGTTGTCGGAATTGACAGCGACGACCCCTTTGACATCCTGGAGGGTCACGCCGTTCGACGGGATCCCGAGGACGACTTCATGGATGCTCAGGCCTGTCATTCGTTCTGCCTGATCCACCGCTTTGCGGATCGACTGGACCGTGGCATCGATATCCACGATGGAGCCTTTCCGGATGCCGGCGGATTGGACGTTGCCCACCCCGATCACATGGAGGGATCCGCCATCCACCTCACCGATCAGGACTTTGATAGTGGAGGACCCGATGTCGAGTGATACATATATAGTTGACTGACTCATCTTTGGCACCTCCCATTATGGCTCTTCTTCCATTCTATTGTATTGTGAGTGTGTTGTCTAAATATTTTCGCCATCTCCTCTCGAAATCCTTTCATTATGAATTATTTGTCTCAGAAACTTTCCGGATCTCTGACCATTTCGTCAGGAGCACCCGCCGGATGACAGCTAAGTTCTGGAATAACCGGACTCCAAATGCAAAGATGGCAGCCAAGTATAGGTCCACTCCTAAATGGACTCCGAGGAAAGCAAGCGCCGCGGCCAGCAAGATGTTGAAAAAGAACCCGGTGATGAAGACGAGATCGTCATACACCCGCTGCAAGTGCGCGCGGATTCCTCCGAGCAGTGTGTCCAATGCGGCGAGAACGGCGATGGATAAGTAGTTTCCATATTCTTGCGGTATTTGGATATCCGAAAGGAATCCGAGCGATACGCCGAGAATCAGTCCGAGTATCGGCAGCCACATGGTCAGCCCCCCTTTGGCAGTTCTTTCAAAAATCGGTTTTCCGGCTGTTCTGTCCGCCCGCTGATCGTGATCCCTTCAGCAGGCTCGCTGATGTCCAGCACAAAATCGTCTAAATAGAAATCATCCAGGATGGAAGACGACTGCAGGAAATTGTAAAGTTTCTCACTGTTCTTCAAGTCGGAGGAGATGATTTTGATCTGGAAAGGCGGCAGTTCGACCGGCAGTCCATTGACTGTCGTCTCTCCGTTGATGTCCCGGATGGCGCTTAACGCAGTGATCCGTTTCCCGTCGATTTCCATATCGATATCCTTGAATCGGTTCGCTTCGTTCACGAAACGGGTCAGCAGCTCAGGACTCACTTCGTGGAGCGGGGTACCGAACGCAATGCTTTCATCGGACGGGTTGACATCAATGATGATTCCGGGACCGGTCTGTTCGGTCATCCCTGCCTGCTCGTGCAGGTCCCTGACCGTATCTGCCAAGGCTTGTCCAGCCTCCCCGTCTTCCGAAGTTTCGTACTTGGAAAGCGTCTCATCGAGCCCGCGCACTTCGGTCAGCAGATCAGAATGGAGTTTCCGCTCTTTCGCCAGCTCATTGCGGATAGCCCAAATGTCGCGTGTATCCCGTTCTTCAGGCTGCTGGACCGTATTGTACTGGACGGCCACCATGAAGCCGACAATCAGCAGGATGATAGCGAACATCCATTTACGTCTCATTCCCGCCCCTCTCCTTTCGCCGGTTTCAACTTGGTGCATCCTCCCGGAGTGCCGGCATGATGATCTCCTTCTTTTTTTCGATCGTCATCACAATATTGTCGAGCAGCAGCGTGTCCATCACCCCGCCTTTCAGCGTCAAGGAAGAATTGAGCGCATTTACATCCCCGATCGCTTCAATGACAAACGGCGCAGGATAGGTTTGTCCATCTACCGTAATAACAGGACCTGTGCATTTGATGCTCGAATTAGCGTTCAGGCGCTGACCGTTGATCGACAGTGCCTGCGCCCCGGCAATCTTCAACTCGTTGACGACTGTCAGCACCTGGCTTTCATGGACAATGTAGTCGTTCGGATTTTGCTGTGCGGGGTCATAGTCCCCGTCTTCAAGCGAGACACGCACTCCTTGCCCTGCAGCCGGCACGACGCCGAGCAGCAGCCGGAGGCTTTTCGCTTCCTTGACCAGAGTATCGTGATTTTCCTCCGAGTTACTCAGTCCCTGCTCCACTTCAGCGATCCGCTTCTGTTTTGCCGATATTTCGTCGGTCAGCTGTTTGTTCCGTTCCTTCTGTTCGATCAGCTCCGACCGGTACGTCTCCTCGCGGGCATCCGCTTCGGAACGGATCTGCTGGGCTTCCGACCCGGGGCCGAGCGTACGGTAGGAAAACGCGAGGATGAAACCGAGTACGAGAAAGACGAGCGCATACCACATCCGGTTATTCCTTTTCTTACGACTCGGAGTCTGCAGTGCCTTCTGCTGCTCCGTCTGTTTCGTCATCGTCCTCACCTGCTTTTCTGTCCCCGTACACTTTGCTGTACGGCGTAAAATAAGTGCCCACTTCCACGTCGATGATCCCTTTTTCGGAGCCTGTCAACTCATTGATGATATCCGGGTAGTACGACAGCTTGTCCGCAAGTGTCGCAAGCGACGCATGGACCTCATATCCGTCGTCCATGTACAGGACAATGCTGTCGGACTTGTCCTCTCCTGACATCCGTACTTCAGAAATGAGCTGATAGACAGTATCATCCAGACCAAGAAGCTGAGAGGCGAGCTGCTTTCTCATTGCTTCGTCGCTGAAGCCGATGGCGATCGGAATATCTGCCGAAGCACCGGCATCCGGTACGAACAGTTCTCCATCCTCTAGGATGAATTCATAGCTGCCTTTCGTTTCCGCCCATGCGACCGGTTTCCACTCTTCAACAGTGACGGTGACGGTCCGAAGCCATTTCCGTTTGACGGTCGCCCGTTCCACGCCTTCCGTGTCCGAAAGACGGCCGGCCGCGTCCGAAGCGGAAAAGCCCCATAGCGACTCCCCTTCCGCAAGTCCGGCCTGCTTCAAATAATAGTCCCGGTCATGCAGTGCCGTACTGTTCAGTTCCACGCTGTCGATCTTGCTCATCTGAGATTGAAAGTAAAGGAGGACGAGGAGTGCGGCCACGAACACGAGTAAGACAAAGATGAACTTCCGATTGGTCTTCTTGCGGCGTTTTTTCCGCATGGACGGAATCCGATCTTCAATGTCGATTACTTTTTCCAATTCCTCCCCCTCCTTTTCACTCAATCTGTTGTTCTCCTTGAAAAATGCAAGATGGTTCCGACAGCAAGCCACGTCGTCAGCATGGAAGAGCCTCCGTAACTGATGAACGGCAGCGTCACCCCGGTCACCGGCAGAAGCCCTGAAACGACCCCGACATTCAGGAACGTCTGGAAAATGATGATGGCTACCATGCCCGACACGACCAGGCATTCCCGCCATCCCGATGTCCGTACCGCGATGCCGAGGCCTCCGATCAGCAGACAGACGAACAGGGCAAGGACCGCCACAGCACCGAGGAACCCTGTTTCTTCCGCGATAATGGAAAAGATGAAGTCGTTCTGCGGCTCCGGCAAGTACAAATACTTCTGCCGGCTGTTGCCGAATCCATGCCCGAGCAGACCGCCCGGTGCAATGGCGAACAGGGACTGGATCCCCTGGAACCCTTTGCCGAGCGGATCGCTCCACGGATCGATATAGGACTTGATGCGGTCCAGCCGGTAAGGGGCTGCCAGGATGAGGGCGGCAAATGACCCGGCTCCGGCAAACCCGAGAAAAGCGAAAAAGGAGAGCGGATAGCCCGCCGCGAACAAGACGACGAATGCAGCGACGATCATAATGACGGCAGATCCCAAGTCAGGTTGCATCATGATGAGCGCAAACGGCAGGAGGATCAGCGCAAAGTGCCGCCAGTCCCAAACCCGTCTGCCAGGTTTCTGTTTCATGCTCATGGCGAGTTTCCCGATCAGGGCCACCTTCACGAACTCGGCGGGCTGGATGCTGACGGGGCCGAGCGCAATCCAGCTCTGCGACCCGTTGCGCACCGCCCCTATGCCTGGCACGAGCACTGCTGCCAGCATTACAACGGCCATAATGTAGAAGACTGTCCAAAACTTCTCATTCGACAGATGCGGTGTCCGCATCATGAAATAAGCCACCGTTATGGAAACGCCTATGTAGATGAGCTGCTTGACGGCGAATGGCGCCGTATCTGCATAACGGATCTGTCCCCAATACGCTGCAGCCGAATGGACGAAGAGAACGCCGACTGCAGTCAGGCTGATTGCTGCGAAGATGAATAGGTTCCGGTACGTAAAATGCAGGACATGCATCCTTTCGCTGTTGGGATTTGCCGAACAGGGCCTTTCAAGAAGGTCACACTTTCAGTTGCTGCACCGCTTCGATGAATTCATCGCCCCGCGCTTCGAAACTCGGGTACTGATCCCAGCTGGCGCAGGCAGGCGACAGAAGGATCGTATCCCCTTTGGCTGACATCCGGAAAGCTTCCGGCACGGCTGCTGTAAGGGACGGCATTTCACTTAGTGCTGTAACGCCGCATGATTCGGCGAACTGCAGCAGCCGGTCAGCTGTCTCCCCTATTCCGATAACAGCCTTGACGTGCGCCATGTACGGACGGAGTTCCTCGAACGAATGACCGCGGTCGAGACCGCCTGCGATGAGCAGCGTCGGACTGGTGAACGATGACAGCGCGCTTTTCGTCGCAAGCGTATTCGTCGCTTTCGAGTCATTGTAAAATTTCCGGCCATCGACTTCCTTAACGAATTGCATTCGATGGCGGACACCTGTAAACGAGCTTAGCACACTTTCGATGGCACTCCGCTCACATCCGGCCAGTATGGCAGCTGCCGTGGCAGACAGGATATTCTCCAGATTATGCGCGCCGGGCAGCATGATCTTGCTGCGTGAGATGATCGGTTCGCCTAGCCAGTAGATGTGTTCATCATCCGCCGAAATGCCGGTCACAGCTCTTCCTTTCGTCGTGAATGGAATGCGGCGGGCTTTGGAGTCGGCGATATAGCGTTCCAGCTCGGGCTGATCTGCGTTAAAAATCAGGTAATCATCGGACGTCTGGTTTGCCGTAATCCGCGCCTTCGCTTCGCCATATGCTTCCCGGCTTCCATGATAGTCCAGGTGCGCTTCATACAGATTTGTCCAAATGGCGATGTGCGGCCTGAATTGGCCGGTCCCCATCAGCTGAAAGGAAGACGCTTCGAGGACGATCAGTTCGTCGGCTTTCGCTTTTGAAGCGACAGAGCTTGCGACAGTTCCGATATTGCCTGCGATGAGCGGATGGCGGTCTCCGATGTTGAGCATATGGAACAGCAGCGTCGTCGTGGTCGTTTTGCCGTTCGATCCTGTGATTGCGATGATCGGCGCTTCACTGATCAGATACGCGAGTTCGATTTCCGTCCAGACCGGGATTCCAAGCTGTTCCGCCTTTATGATGACCGGGTTCTGATAGGGAATCCCGGGATTTTTGACGATGAAGTCGAAGCCGGCGTCCAGGATCGTATCCGGGTGGCCGCCGCAGACAACCGTCACGCCGAGCTCCCTCAATTCCGCAGCAAGCGGGTTTCCTTCGTCCGGCGCGGCATCGTTCAACGTGACTTCCGCGCCGCAAGCAGCGAGAAGGCTGGCTGCTGCATGACCGCTTTTCGCGAGGCCGAGGACAAGTGCTTTCTTCCCTTCGAATTGTGTTTCGTTTTTCATTTACATTACCTCCATAAGAACGGGAAGAACAGCTGCCAGGAAGGCGACTCCCCAAAAGACGAGCACCACTTTCCATTCGGACCATCCTGATAATTCGAAATGATGGTGAATCGGACTCATCTTGAATACCCGCTTGCCTGTCGTTTTAAAACTGATCACTTGAATGATGACTGACAGTGTCTCAATTACATAGACGATCCCGATGATCAGCAGCAGGAATTCCTGCTTGATGAGCATGGAGATCATCGCTAATGCGCCGCCGAGCGCAAGTGAACCGGTATCCCCCATGAACACACGGGCCGGCTTCATGTTGAACAACAGGAAACCGAGCATGGCACCGGAGACGACGAATGAAAACATCGCGATATCCTGCTGGTTGAAGGACACCGCCAATATCCCGAATGCCGCAAATGCGATGGATGAGGTGCCCGATACAAGACCATCCAGTCCATCCGTCAAATTGACGGCATTTGAGAATCCGACGAGCCAGAAGATGAGGAATACGATGTAGAAGATCCCCATATCGATTTCGATAGAAGTGAACGGTATGGAAATGACCGTATCGAACGGTCCGAGTTTCAATAGGAAGAACGCAAAAATCGCAATGATGATCTGTCCGATCAGTTTCTGCAGGGAGGTCAGCCCCAGGTTGCGTTTCATTACAACGATGATGAAATCATCTAAAAAGCCGATGATCCCGAAGCCGATCAGGACGAGAAGCAGGACGATCGTCTGTGTTGTCAGCACGCCGTATATGTATGACAGGATCGGCGTGGCGATCAGGATTGCCAGTAAAAAGATCAGCCCGCCCATCGTCGGGGTTCCTGCTTTTTTCAAGTGGGCTTCCGGACCCTCTTCCCGGATGCTCTGGCCGAACTTCATGCGCCGGAGCAGCGGGATGATGGCATAGCCCAAAATTGCCGTGAGGCCGAACGTTACGGCGATTGCCGTAATGGTGGTGACGAGCGTCATGTGTAGATCTCCTTCTATGTTCCCAAACGAGTCGTTGGTTCACTAATGTTGATGGTGTTATTCGGTGTAGACGTGGATCACGTCTTCTTCACTGATTTCCGTATCAGGCAGGGGAAGCTGTTTTTTCACTTTCGAACCTTTCCCGTGCCATTCGATGCGGAGCGTGTGCTGCTGTTCCGCCACTTGGTTCTTCGTCAGACCGACCAAGTCCGGCGTACGCTGTGTAAGCGGATCGCCCCAGCGGTACTCTTTTTCAAGCTGGTCTTTCTGCGGTTCGATGCCGGCCAGCGGGGCAATTTCCTCGATGATCCGGCCGACGATCGGAGCGGAGATGACACCTCCGAATTGGACAGAGTTCTTCGGGCTGTCGATTGCGACATAGACGACCAGTTCCGGGTCGTTCGATGGCGCAATACCGATGAACGAAACGATATAGTCCCCGTCTTTGTAAACGCCGTCCTGTACTTTCTGGGCGGTCCCAGTTTTCCCGCCGACACGGATCTCGTCGACGAATGCGTTCCGGCCGGATCCTTGAGCCACGACCGACTCCAGCGCTTTGCGTACTTCCGCAGACGTTTCTTCGCTGATGACGCGCCGTTTCAGTTCGGGAACATAGGACACTTTTGCCTTCCCGTCCGGTCCGAGTATTTCCTTGACGATATACGGTTTGTACAGCATCCCGCCATTGACGGCGGCGGCAACTGCCTGCACTTGCTGGATCGGCGTGACGGATATCCCCTGGCCGAACGCTGTGGTCGCCTGTTCGACAGGCCCAAACGCATCCTTTGCGAACAGGATGCCTTTTGCTTCACCCGCGATGCCGGAACCCGTCGATTCACCGAAGCCGAAATTGCGGATGTAGGATGAGAGCCTTTCCTCACCTAACCGCCGTCCGATTTCGATGAACCCCGGGTTGCACGAGTTCTCGACGACTTCAAGGAATGTCTGATGGCCGTGCCCTTCCCGCTTCCAGCAGCGCAGACGGGCACCGCCTACCATAGTATACCCCGGATCGTTGAACGTTTCATGGTCCAAGTCGATGAGTTTTTCTTCCAGTCCGGCAGCGAGTGTCATAATCTTGAATGTCGATCCAGGTTCGAAGGTCATCCAGACTGGCAAGTTGCGGTTATAGATGTTCGGATCGGCTTTCTGGTAATCAGCCGGATCGAACGACGGTGCTGACGCGAGCGACAGAAGTTCCCCCGTTTTCGGATTCATGACGATGGCGAGCGCCTGAGCAGCGTCGTACTTTTCCATGGCCTGCGACAGTTCACGCTCGACAATGCGCTGCATTTCCGCGTCGATCGTCAGGACGACGGAGGACCCTGCCTCCCCATCCTTGAAATCGTCATCCACGTGCGGGAGCGGCACTCCTCTCGCATCGGTGTACATGCGGATTTTATCCCCGCTGCCGCTCAGGAAGTCATTGTATTCATACTCAATGCCAGCCAGCCCCTGGCCGTCATAACCGGTGAACCCCAGCAGACGGGACAGCATCTCTCCATTCGGATAACTCCTCATGAAATCCACACCCGTGTAGAGGCCCGGTATCTTGAGGGCGGTGATTTCATCCGCCTGGGCTTTTGTAATATTCTTCGCTTCCGGTGCGAGCTTCACCATATATTCCTTTTTGCTCATTTTGTCAGCGAGTTTCTTTTCATCTGTCTTCAGGATGGCCGCAATCTTGGCAGCCGCTTCCGGAGGATCCGGGTTTTGGGAAGGCATGAAATACAGTGTCGGGGCAAGCTGGTTGCCGACGATCAGCTGCTTATTGCGGTCGACGATTTCCCCGCGCACCCCGCCGAAAGGGATTTCCCTGTCCCAGTTCGCCTGTGCACGTTCCTTCAGCCATTCGTGTTTAATAATCTGTGCATGAAACAATTTTCCGACAGTCGCTCCGATCATCAGGAGAAAAATAATGAAGACGGCACGCAGCCGCTTCTTCGACTGGGCTCCGATCAGCTGCTTCAACAGCGCTCACACCTCTCGTTTTACTGCTAATTTATGAGAGTGCGGGCGCTGCTATTCATCCGCCGAGAATATCGTCTTCCGTTTCCCCGTCTTCAGGCGCCTGTTCTTCTTCTGTTTCCGGATCATCGGCTGGGACAGCAGTCTGTTCCGGCTCTTCCAGTGTGATGACGATCGGATCCTGCTCGGAGACTGAAGCGCCGGCCGTCAGGCTCTGTTTGACGACGTATCCTTCCCCGTTCACGCGTACGTCCAAGTTAGAGAAACTCTTGAATGCCATCACCTGACGTTTGGACCAGCCTGTGAAGTCGGGCAGTGAGGTACTGCCTGATGTTTTCAGCAGCACGAGGGAGCCCGGAGCCAGCTTTGTGCCTGCCGCCGGTGATTGAGCAGTGATTTCGCCCGGCTCTCCGACGATGACAGCTGTCAGTTCCTGTTTCTTCAGTCCGGCCGCAATCTGTTCGGACGATTTTCCAGTGACATCCTGAAGTTCAGTCGATTTGTCAGGCTGTTCACTGTCCGGTGCGATATTCAAGTACTTCAGACTGCTCTCCATGATCGACGTGAAGATTTCCGAAGTCGGATCGGAACCGAACTTCCCTTCTTTCAGCGTCGGCTTCTGAACGAGGACATACGTCAGCAGCTGCGGGTCATCAATCGGCGCCATACCGAGGAACGAATACAGATAGTTTCCATTACCGGATCGGTAGCCGCTGCCGGACGTCCTCGGAATTTGGGCAGTCCCGGTTTTGCCGCCTGCATCATAGCCTTCCAGAGCGAACTTTCTGCCGGTCCCGTGTTCCGACGTGATCGTCGATGCCAACACTTCGCGGACGCGTTTCGCAGTGTCAGCGGAAATCGGGCTTTCCTTCGTTTCGGGTTCATGCTTTTCAACAATTTTCTCCGTGTTCGGATCAATGATCTGATCGATGACATAAGGGGTCATCATCTTCCCGTCATTCGCTATGGCTGTCGCGGCCTGGATCATCTGCATCGGTGTCACGGTCGAACCTTGTCCGTAGGAAGTCGTCAGCCGCTCACTCGGATAGTTGTCGAGTACGATGCCGGTTGCTTCGTTCGGCAGGTCTATGCCGACTTTCTTGCCAAAACCGAACTTTTTCAGGTAATCGATGAACGTCTGGTCTCCCATCCGTTCGAGCAGATAGGCCATGGAGACGTTCGACGACCGCTGGAACCCTTCCAAGTAGGTGATTGTTCCCCAGCCGGTCCGGTTGACGTCACGGATCGTGCGGTCGTAAATCTTGTATTCACCTGATTTGTAAAATGCGTTTGGATCCCACTTGTTTTCCTCGATGGCGGCTGCCAAGGTGAACATTTTCATCGTCGAGCCGGGTTCGAATGTCTCTTCGACTGCTTCGTTCAGCCAGTTGCCGGTGAGCCCTTCCCGAGTGCCCGGATGGAACGACGGCCGCTGGCTCATAGCTAGGATCTCACCGGTTTTCGGATTGACGACGACGGCAAGCATCTTTTCAGGTGCATATTCCTTTTCGGCACGGTTCAGTGCGTCTTCCGTGAAGTTCTCGATCGTCTTGTCAAGGGTCAGCTGGATCGTCTGTCCGTTTTTCGGAGGTTCGATCTGTTTTTCGTTATCCCGCAGCTGGATGCCCCATCTGTCCGTCTTGAAGTTCAGTTTGCCGTCTGTTCCGGTGAGCTGTTTGTTGTACGTTTTCTCAAGTCCCATTTTACCGACTGTCTGGATGGACTTGTCCTTCATCTCTTCCGGCATGGCAAAGCCGACCAGATAAGAGGCGAACTTGCCGTTCGGATAGAGCCGTTTTTTGTCTTCGAAGAACCGGATGCCGGGCAGTTTCTCTTTTTTGAGGGCATCGGCTGTTTCGTTCGAAATGGAACGGCCCGCTTTACCGAATTCGATCTGGTAGGCCGTATCCGGAGCATCTGTGAACCGTTTCAGGATGTCCTCCTTATCCATCTCGAGATAGCGGCTGAGCACGTCTGCGGTATGTTCAAAATCGGTGACGTGCTGCTGGGTTTTCGAGCCTTTGCTTGCTTTGGGGCTCAGGACGGCCACGAGCCGGTAGCTGAGCGTATCAGCTGCGATGATTTCCCCCGAACGGTCAACGATCTTGCCGCGGTCCGCGCGGAGGATGGATTCCTTCAGATACTTCTGGTCGGCCATCGCGGCGAGCGCTCGCCCGTCAATCTGGCCGGTGATTTGGATCTGGAGCATTCTTCCGAACAAAAGGAAAAAGAGCCCTCCAAATAATACAAGCATCAGAAAGGCTCCACCTTGAAATCGAAATTTCTTTTTCCTCATCGTCCAGGCACGACCTTTACGTTACTTTCATTTAGATTCAAGCCGAGTTCCTTCGCTTTTTCCCAAATGCGCTCATACGTCGATTTTTCACTAACTTGGTTGGACAATTCGATATTTTGTTTTGATGTTTCCTCGATTTTGTTAGACAGGTAGTGCATGTCTTTGTTGGTATCGTTGATCTGTGCCTGTGTATGCAGGACAGATGTCGAGAACATGACGACCGCGGCAAGGAATATGACCGCGAGGAACTTCTCTCCCGGCGAAAACAGCCTCCGCGGCTTCGGAGCAGGGACAGCGGCAGGAGTCTGCTGCGTCTCCTGTTCCGGTATGTACGTAGGTTCAAACTTCCTTTGCTCTAATGCCATTCCACTTTTTCCCCTTTCACTTGCGCTCCGCGATTCTCAGCTTCGCGGAGCGTGCCCGTTTATTCGCTTCTATCTCTGCATCACTTGGCACAATCGGTTTCCGTGTAATCAATTTCAGTTTCACGTCAAGACCTTCAGGTATGACGGGCAGATTCGGCGGCAGTTCCGGCAGCGTCGATGCTTCCTTGAAAATCGTCTTGCACAGTCTGTCTTCCAATGAGTGGAACGTGATGACACTGATCCGGCCTGCCTGGTTCAGCAGATCAATCGCATCGGTCAGCGACTTCTCGGCAGCACCGAGTTCATCATTCACCGCAATCCGGATCGCCTGGAAGACCCGTTTCGCTGGATGGCCGCCTGTCCGGCGAGCCGCTGCAGGGATACCGGCCTTGATAAGTTCAGCAAGTTCCGCCGTCGTCGCAATCGGTTTCTCCGACCGGGCCTCTTCAATTTTGCGCGCAATGCTTTTGGAAAACTTCTCTTCGCCGTACCTGAAAAAGATCCGGATGAGATCCTGATAGCTCCACTCGTTGACAACTTCAAAGGCTGTAAGTGGGGCCGTCGTATCCATCCGCATATCGAGAGGGGCATCGTGGTGATAGCTGAAACCCCGTTCGGGTACGTCAAGCTGCGGGGAAGACACGCCGAGGTCATACAGGATACCGTCGACAGAATGGATACCGATGTTCTCCAATTCGTCTTTCAGCCTGCTGAAATTCGAATGGATGAATGTGACACGGTCCAAGTAGTCGTGCAGCGTCTCTTTTGCAGCTTCGATGGCTGTCATATCTTGATCGAAACAGATCAGCCTGCCCTTGCCGGACAGCTGTTTTGCGATTTCTTTACTATGGCCGGCACCGCCGAGCGTACAGTCAACGTAAATGCCTTCAGGCTGGATCGCCAGCCCGTCCACCGCTTCGTGAAGTAAAACTGTTGTATGATCGAACACGGGTACCGCCTGCTTTCCGAGTCATCAGTCTCTAATTAAAAATCAAAATCCATAATGTTTTCCGCAATGTCGTTGAAGGAGTCAGCCGACTCTTCATAGTAGGAGTTCCACAGTTCCTCTGACCAGATTTCAAAACGGCCGGAGACCCCGATCACCATACAATCTTTCGCAATCTTCGCGTAGCTGATCAGGGAGGCGGGGATATTGACGCGGCCCTGCTTATCAAGTTCCACTTCCGTGGCGCCCGAAAAGAAGAACCGGGTGAATGCGCGTGCGTCTTTTTTTGTGACGGGTAGCGCTTTCAATTTCTCTTCAAGTTTTTTCCATTCGTGCATCGGATAACCGAAGAGACAGTTATCGAGTCCGCGGGTGATGACGAAACCGTCAGAAAGATGCTCCCTGAATTTTGAAGGGATGATCAGACGGCCTTTCGTATCGATTGAATGCTGGTATTCACCCATGAACATACCCTTCACCCCACTATGTAAGTTTAATGTACCACATCCCCCCACTTTCCTCCACCCATTTTTGGTTTTGAAATGAAAATGTATCAATTGTACTTCATTCATTGAGATTATTACATTTGTGACAGTAAAAAAGCATCCCAGACCGTGCTTTTTCGCACAGTTTGGGATGCATTTCTGGAAAATTACAGCGTAACAATGACATGGCTGCCATCTATCGGCAGGTCCTGTCCGAGGAGATCATCGACAAGCCCCGGTCCGTATTCATTCAAATAACGGTATGGTGTATACATCCGCTCCTGCAGGTTGCGCTCAGGGTACAGATCGCCTTCCAGCAGATTATAGCTGCGGAGGGCAGCTGCATACTTGCGGAGGAGAACATCTTCCGCTTTGTCGGAAAGGAATTTGACCTGCCGGAGGTGATAGCCGAGGTTTTTGTCCGCGAGCGATTTCAGATCGACGTCGTCAATATGGTCCATGATGGCCCCGTATTGGGAACGCAGCTGCCCGGCCGTGTCTGCAAGGAGCCTGTCCAGTTCTGTGTCCCGCTGTTCGCCGAGGAACTGTTCCCTTCTCACGATCGTTTCGCCATTGAAGATGTCGTCGATGGTGAGTCCCGTCTTTGCCATGGCTTGCTGGACGCTCCGCGTGACGAGCGTCATCGAGATCCGCGGTACGACGACAGGCATGCGGATGCCGAACTCACGGAACGCATTTTTTAGCAGCGCCCAGTACGAGATTTCACCCGGTCCGCCGACAAATGCGAGAACAGGCAGTGTTAGATCCTGCATGATCGGACGGGTCGCGACATTGTTGCTGAGAAGCCAAGGAGTCTCGGACGCCACTTCAAGCAGTTCCTCTTCCGTGAAACGGAGCCCGGCCGCTTCGCTGACGAACATGCCGTCCTTCCGGCTCAGCAGCACCCGCCCCGTCTCGTGGTTGTAAAACAGATTGGCAGCATCGATGTCCGCTTCGATCGGCATGCCGTAGCCTTCGTCGCAGAACCGCGCTTCTGTATCCGCGACTGCCTGTGCGACCGCAGCCGATTTACGGATGAACTGCGTGAAATATTCTTTCTCAAGAACCCGGAACGAACGGTCGGCTGCGTCGATCATCAGGAGACCGTGATGGCGGAACAGCCCGTTCATGAGGCGGACAAAAAATCCTGTGAATGTCTGTTCTGCCTGCACCGCTTCCACAGCTTCGCCCAGCAGCTCTTTCGTGAATTTCGTCTCTTCATAATCCCGGAACACGAGACGGATGAACGCCTCCATCTGCTCCGGTGCATAAACGGTCTCCGATGCCATTTTCTTCAAAACGAACCGCTCGGGGTACTGCCGCTTCACCGGACGTCCGTCCTGCTCGGTGAATACGTGATTGATTTCGTCCAGATCATGATCCTCTCCGGCAATCCAGAAGACCGGGATGACCGGAACGGACAGCTTCCGCCGTTTCTCCTGCGCGAGCAAGACGACGGTGATCGCCTTATGCACGGAGTAGAGAGGGCCTGTCAAAAGTCCGGCCTGCTGCCCGCCGACGACGGCGACCCCGTCACGTTTGAGTTCTTCAAGATGCGCGCGCTGGCTGTCCGACAGCCCGTACGGTTCAAGGAACTTGCGGATGGCACCCGCAAGTTCCTCCCGCTGATATGTGCGACCCTGCACTTCCTTCAAACGCTCTTCGTAGTCCGTTTCGGAACGTCCGTAGTCGAAGTACGTCCCCGTAAACTCCCGACTGTTTTCGTAAGCGTCCATGATTTCGTTTTTATGTAAGTGTCGTGATGCGATTTTCATCGTTCAAGCCCCTTTTTTCGCCAACTGTATACTGTGTATGGACTGAGTATATCACTTTTGCCCGTGACGTCTAACAGATACGCTTGCCTTCTAGCCCGAAGTGAAACTGAGTATACCCGTCACCATACCGGCCAGCAGGAGAAAGAAGTAGAGCAGGGAAAATACGATGAACAGCATGCGCCACAAGTTGCGCAGCATGAACCGAGTCCTGAATTCCTTGCTGCGCAGCCGTTCCGCAACCGCGTAGCTGATCCCGGCGGCCAGGATGCCGATCGTAAGAACTGCCCCGGCTTTCGGAATCATTCCGTTCAAGATGACACCAGCGGCTAGAATCAGGAAAGGGACGGTGCTGTCAGCTGCCAGCCGTAATGATTTGACAGCTGTACGGCCCAACAGTCTGCTGACGGCAAATACCGCAGCTGTCAGTACATACGGCACTGCGATGAGCAGCGCGAGGGACCGCTCGATTACGTCGATCATAGGCTTTCGCCCCTTTCGTCAATGGCTGTCAGCAGCGTTTCGAGGAGACCGAGGACCGGCATCTTGTCCCGGTGGGTGCTGATCACTGCTGTGAGGATCGTATCGATTTCCATCGGCACACCGTTTTTCCGGTCCGTCAGCATTGAGGATTCGTTTTCGGCTGTATTGCGGCAGACCGTCTCTACGTCACTGATCGAAATGTGCTGTGCAATGTCCGGGTAGGCTGCCGCCAGCTCCCCATACACCGTTTTCATCATCGCATGGGCAGACGGTCTTTGGAGGAGTTCCCCATTCTTGACTCCAAGCAATGCAGTCAGCGGATTGACGCAGCAGTTGACGAACACTTTCCTGTACAGCATCGTTTTTGCATCCGGCTGCCGGACGATCGGAAATGACGGAGAAGCGCTGCGCAGCAAACTATCCAGCTGCCCCCCATCCCCCCGCCAGTGCGCTATGTCGATGAGCCCCCTGCCAAGGCAGCGGACTGTCCAGTCGTTTTCCCTTCCTGCCCCGAACGTCAACGACGCAAATCCGAACGACGGGAACTCAAAGCGGTCCGCTTCTTCGAAATGACGGATTCCGTTCTGGATGAACAGTACATACCCCGGCGGATCCGCCGCTTCAAGCCGGCCGACCAGCGCCGGCAGCCCGCCGGATTTAACAGCCGCAATCCACATCGATCCGGCAGGCGCCTCACGGACCGAGGTGAACGCACCGACAGCGAATCGTTCCCTATGACTGCCTTCGATACGGACCAAGCCGTTTTCAAGGAGTGCCTGCATCTGTTCCGGTCTTCGTGTCCAGAATGAAACGGAGTGGCCGGCTTCCGCTAAAAAGGAACCAATCAGCATGCCCATGGCTCCGGCGCCTCCGATTACGATCTCCATGCTATCTCCCCTTCCATATGAAAAAGCTGCCCGGTCCGTCCACTCGGGAGACGGGTCGGGCAGCGGTACGACGGATTATACAGGATATACAGGATGTTTGCGAGGCGGCTGCGGGATTACCTTCGTGCTGTACAATGCAAAACGGTCGGCAAGAACGGCGCGGAGATCGGAAGGCTTGACGATCTCGTCGATGATCATTTCGGATGCAAGCCGGTAGATATCGATCTCTTCCTTGTATTCCTGCTGTTTCGCCTGCACGAATGCACGCCGCTCTTTCGGATCCTCGATCGCTTCGATCTTGTTGGAATAGACGGCGTTGACCGCCGCTTCCGGTCCCATCACCGCAATCTGTGCAGTCGGCAGCGCGATGCACACATCCGGTTCAAACGCCGGACCCGCCATCGCATACAGCCCTGCCCCATACGCTTTCCGGACGACGACCGAAATCTTAGGCACCGTCGCGGAGCTCATTGCCATGATCAGCTTCGCACCGTGGCGGATGATTCCTTCCCGTTCGACCTTCGTCCCGATCATGAAGCCCGGGACGTCGGCAAGGAACAGAAGAGGGATCGAGAATGCGTCACACAGATTGATGAACTTCGCGCCTTTATCCGCCGAATCGACGAACAGCACCCCGCCTTTCGCTTTCGGCTGGTTCGCGATGATGCCGACCGGCCGGCCTTCGATCCGGGCGAACGCTGTGATCAGTTCAGGCGCGAACTTTTTCTTCACTTCGAAGAAACTGTCTGCATCAATCAGCGTGTCGATCGCTTCATACATATTGAACGGCGCATTCTGGTTCTCCGGGATGATCTCCTCGAGCGTCCGTCCGGCTTTCGCCTGTACAGCATCCTTCAGCGGTGCTGCCTCAGTGAAGTTGGCCGGGAAGAACTCCAGGTACCGCTGTGCTTCTGCAATGGCCTCTTCTTCGGTATCAGCGAGCACATCGCCGCAGCCGCTCACCGAGCAGTGCATCTCCGCGCCGCCCATCTCTTCGAGCGATACTTTCTGGCCGATGACCTTTTCCGCCATCCGCGGTGATCCAAGATACATCGAAGCATTCCCTTTCACCATGATGACGATGTCGCAGAACGCCGGGATGTACGCACCGCCCGCCGCGGACGGTCCGAACAGCAGACAGATCTGGGGGATGAACCCTGACAGCCGTACTTGGTTGTGGAAGATCCGGCCGGCCCCCCGCCGGTTCGGGAACATATCCAGCTGATCCGTGATCCGTGCGCCGGCAGAATCGACGAGATACAGCATCGGCACACGGTGCATTTCCGCGGTTTCCTGGATCCGGATGATCTTCTCGACCGTGCGGGATCCCCAAGACCCGGCTTTGATCGTCGAATCGTTCGCCATGACACAGACCGTCTGTCCGCCGACTTTCCCCATCGCCGTCACGACACCGTCCGCCGGCAGGCCGTCCGCTTCACAATTAGCGAAACGGCCGTCCTCCGTATATTCTCCGTTATCGAAGAGCAATTCAAGCCGTTTGCGGACAAACAACTTTCCCTGTTCCGCCGCTTTGTCATGATATTTCGGCTGACCGCCCGCAAAAATCGTCTTCAAATGCTCGTCCAGTTTGACGTTATACCCCTTTTGTTCTTCTGTGCTGTTCGTCACGCCAATTCCCCCTTCTGTGATCTGCTTATCCTTCAAATGTCAGGATGACGTCCCCTTCGTCCACAAAGTCCTCTTCCTTCACTGCGATGGAAGCGACTTTGCCGTCCATTTCAGCCTCAACAGGGATTTCCATCTTCATCGATTCGAGAACGACGACCACATCACCCTTTTTCACTTCCTGACCAACTTCCACTTCGATCGTGAATACTGTGCCTGTCATAGATGAACGTACTTCTGCCATTTCTTTCTCCTCCTTAACATTCGCTTCCTCATCAGATAGATAGATTTCATATATCTTTCTCTAGTTTATCTGATAATTGAAATCGTTTTCAACTATTCTTACGTCTTTTGAAAATTCAATCTTTACGGCGCTGTGTCTTTTCCCTGAACCGCCTTACTGCATCATGATGCTCTTCGCTCTCCCACAGGAACGCGCACTGTTCGGATTCAGCCAGCATGCGTTCTTCCAGATCCGAAGATTCGAATTTGCGGACAGCCACCGCCTTGTAGGCGCGCAGTACGTCTGGGCTGATTGCGGCATATCGGCTGAGGAATCGGTCAAGCGCAGTCTCTTTACTGCCGGTGTACACCTCGGTCACCCATCCAAGCCTTTCAAGCGTTTCGGCAGTGTGCACGCCGGCCCCCATCAGCAGCTGCAGACTGCCGCTATGGTGCCCGTCTTTCTCATACAGCAGGGACGCCCCGCCCCAGCCCGTCGTGATCGCGAGCGTCCCCTGGATGAACCCCGCCTTGGCACCAGACGGCATCAGCCGGAAATCACACGCCGCTGCCAATTCGCAGCCTCCTCCGACCGCCGCTCCGTCCATGAGTGCAATAACCGGCACCTGTGCACTCGCCAGCCGGTAGAGAAGCCGCGTCATGCGGATGAGCATCGGGCGCGCCTCTTCTGCTGTCCTGAACGAATGGAACTCTCCGAGGTCCCCTCCCGAACAGAACGCTTTTCCGCCTTCCGATGTAAGGACACCCCACTTAACGTCCCGTTCTTCCTCCAGCCGGCCGATGAAACGCTCCAATCCATCCATTACGTCATAATTGACAGCATTGCGGACTTCCGGCCGATCAATTGAAAACGTCAGTATGCCCTCCGCCTTTGTCAGTGAATATACCATACGGTCCCCTCCTGAACGATTTTCTGCATAGAAAAAGGCTGCCGGGAACCATGGTTTCCCGGCAGCCTTCAGGACAGCGCATTGCTATCCGGATATTGCGGCAGAATCTGAATTATTCGCCTACAACAACTTTCCCTTTGTATTGACCGCATGACTTACAGATGCGGTGTGCCAATTTCATCTCACCGCAATTTTCGCAAGTTGTCATACCTGGAACCTGCAATTTGTAATGGGTACGGCGCATGTTCTTTTTGGTTTTAGATGTTCTTCTCTTTGGTACTGCCATTAGAGGCACCTCCTTATTTCGACTAGTCGTTATCGGATTCAAAAAATCTTGCTAAGTCCGCAAGTCTCGGGTCCGTTTTGGATTCCTGCTCTTCTGCCTGCTGCTTCTCGTACTCGTCGTCCGTCGTGTATGACCAGCCCGTTCCGGATGCTTCCGTCATCGAGTCTGCGCCCTCACAATAGACTTGCATCGGCACTTCAAGAAGAACCAGTTCCTCGAACAGCGGCATCGAATCGATCATCTCCCCCGTCACCGGATGGATCTCATCGTCCTGTGCCAAGACGTGTTCGTCCCAGCTGTACTGTTCGTCCGTTTCAATCTGGAACGGAAAATGGACATCCTGCCACGTGCGGGCACACGGCAGTGTCATCGAACCTTCGAGCCGGAAATGGAAGGATATCTTCTTGGAACCGACTGTACAATAACCAGTCAGCTGAACAGGCGAAATATCCCGGATTTCCGGGTTCCGTTCCTTCACAGCTCCAAGATCAACCACTTCGTCAAGCGGTATGGCTCCCTGCTTGAACTTTCGCAATTGATGAATTGACCATTTCATGCCTATCACCTCAAGACAACACTTTTGATTATATAGCGGATAAAAAAAGATGTCAAGATATTTTCTTGTCACATGGATTGCAGTTTCATTATACTTACTGCATGCAGCAATTACAGAAAGGAATGTGAAAAATTATGAAAGCAGTCGGGATTGTCACCGAATACAACCCGTTCCATAATGGCCATCTCTATCATGCGGAACAGGCAAAACGCGTTTCCGGTGCAGAAGCCGTCGTGGCTGTCATGAGCGGAAATTTCCTGCAGCGCGGAGAACCAGCAATCGTCGATAAATGGACGCGGACTTCCATGGCACTCGAGAATGGAGTCGATCTGGTCATCGAGCTGCCGTATGCGAGCGCGACGGCGAATGCACCTGTCTTTTCGGAAGGTGCTATCCGGCTCTTGGATGCTGCCGGCTGCTCAAGCTTCTGTTTCGGCAGTGAGGCAGGCAGTATCGAACCCTTTATGAACACAATGGAACGACTCCAGGCGGTGCGGCCTGAATACGAGGAATCCATCCGGGCAGCCGTCCAGACAGGTATGAGCTATCCAAAAGCGCTCAACGAAGCCTATCAATCGCTTGTCCACAATTCATTCGAGGAGACGAGCACGGTCGATTTGTCAAAACCGAATAATATTTTAGGCTTCCATTACATAGAAGCTTCAACTGGAATCGGTTCTTCCATGACTCCTCTCACCGTCCCCCGGCTAGGTGCTGGATACTATGACGATATATCAGTCCACACACATATTGCAAGCGCAACGGGTATCCGAAAAGAAATTTTCAGTCGGTCAGCACAAGACAACCCGCTGGACAGTATCCAGCCATTCGTACCGGCCGAGACATACGAAATGCTGAGCAGCTGGCTCACTAGCCGCAGCCATTTCGGCAGCTGGGAGCATTTCTATCCAATGCTTCGTTTCCAGATCCTCCGCAGTGGGCCCAGGGAACTCGCCCGAATTGCAGACATGACGGAAGGGATCGAGCACGCTTTCTATAAAGCGGCCAAGACTGCTGCCGACTTTCCTTCGTTCATGGCGCTCGTGAAGTCGAAACGGTATACATGGACGCGCCTTCAACGAATGCTGACCCATATCTTTACCGGCGTCACTCGGGACATGCGCGAAAAGGCATCTGTTCCCGATCATCTGCGAATCCTCGGTGCGACGCCTGTCGGAAGACGCTATCTGAAACTACATAAGGAAGATCTTCAGCTGCCGGCAGTCAGTCGGCTTGCTTCGTACGACAGTGCAGCGGCCAGACTCTCAGCCCATGTATCCGACAGCTATGCATTCGGGATCGACCCGCTGCAGCCTCTCATCGGCCTGGACTATAAGACGCCGCCGATCCTGAAGGGGTAACGTAATCTCCCTATCACTTTTTCGGTTCCAATTTATCCAAATAGTCCAATGCGTCATCGACCGTTTTCACCGGCACGATTTTCATTTTCGTGCCGATTTTTTTTGCTGTTTCCGCGGCTTCTTCGTAATTGCTGCGGATTCCGGGGTTGGCTGCTTTCACTTCATCGGGCAGCTCATCATCGGGAGCGAAGAAGATTTCCATGCCGTCCCTGTCCGCCGCCATCACTTTGAAGTCGATGCCGCCGATCCGGCCGACCGTGCCGCCCGGCAGCATTTCCCCGGTTCCGGCGACCGTATAGCCTTTTGTAATATCCCGTTTATCCAGCTGATTGATAATTTCCAGTGTGAACATCAGCCCTGCGGACGGCCCGCCGATCTCGGACGTGTTGAACGTGACTTTCGGGATCGTTTTCAGTGACCGGTCTTCCTGGTACTGGATGCCGAGGCCGACTTTGCCTTCCGCTTCTGGAATTTCTTTCAATGTGATAGCAGCCTTGAACGGTTTCCCTCCGCGCTCCCCTTCCACTTCGATCGTATCGCCTTTGCGCTGGTCGGTAACATACGCCGCGAACTGATCAGGTTCGACTAACTTCTTACCGTCCACACCTGTGATCCGATCGCCGGCTTCCAGTTTACCGTCCGACGCGCTGCCGTCCACGACGTGCTGGATATAGATACCGGCAAAGTCGATTTCGACAGGTTTGCCTGCTTTATCAAAAGCCACGGTAATCGCATTGAACTGCGAGTCCGTCATAAGCCGCAGCTGGCGGATATTATATTCCCGATCATCTTCTCCATGCCGCCGCACGGTGCTGGCCGGCAGGAGTTTCATCTTATCGGAGAACTTGGACCATAAATACGTGGCAGGTGTCGCTTTCCCGACGGAAATCGTCATTAAGCTGAACGTCCCGGTGTCCTTTTCATCGCCGCCGTCAACTTGGACGAGGGGTGACAGTTCGTATGCGCCGCCCGGCTGGGATACATAACTGTCCAGCGGATACACCATGAAGATTGTGATCAGGACGGCCAGCAGGGCTGTGATGCCTATTCGTTTTAAAGTGATTTTACCTGCACCTCCGTTAATAGCCTGTACGTGGCTGACATATGGTTAAGTGTACCACCGGAAAAATAAGCAGCACAATGATTTGAAACTGTGCTGCCCAAACTGTCACGAAAGGAGCCGCATACGTGAAACCCATCTTGCTCCCCTGCGCAGAAACCGCATGGTGAACGTCATCATGATCTGGGCGCTCATCGCGCTGTTCATCCTGCAGCCGGGCATCGCCCATGACGGCGCTGTTTCAGGGGCGTCACTGTTCGCACAAGCCCTGCTTCCCTATTTGCTCCCCTATATCATTCTAACCCAATGGCTATTGAAATTACCGGCTTCCGGAACAAATTCACACAGCTGGCTCCGTTACGCGAAAGCCTATACGCTCGGGAGCTTCGGCGGTTTTCCGGTAGGCGCCGTCACCGTCAGTGAAATGAAGCGGAACGGACAGCTGTCGGCCTATGAAAGCAGTCTTCTCCTGGCTGCCTGTCATGCTCCTGGTCCGATGTTCATCGTCGGGTATGTCGGCTTAGAACTGTTCGGGGATACGTGGTCGGGCTGGAAGCTGCTGCTCGCCATACATGCGGCGAACATTCTGTTTTTCCTCGCTGTCCTCGTTCTGCTGTCGTTCCAGAACCGCGAGAGGGCCAGTCAGTCTGCTGCGCCAGAACGTAAACCGAGTACCGCCCCCCTGCTGGATGCGTTCAAAGAAAGTTCTTCAATCATCATACTGGTCGCCACGACCGTCGTCTTCTTCTCCTCGCTCGGCAGCGTGCTGACGAATGTCATCCAGGCGGCCGCTTCAGTCGAAATGGGAATTGTCAAAACAGCTGTGCTGTCACTGTTCGAAATGACGTCAGGCGTCCAGTCGGCAGCCGAGCATTTCTACGGTTCCCCGATCTTTCCGTATCTGATCGCGGCCATTCTTTCCGTCAATGGTCTGAGCATCCATATGCAGGTCTTTGTGATCGCCCGTTCAGCAGGATTGTCCCTTAAACCGTACGTGATCGGCCGGGTCTTCAGCGTGGCCGCCGTCCCGTTCTTCCTTTATCTGCTGCTGTGATCGGCCGTGTCACTCAGTCATCCCCATTTCCGGGCCATTGAAAAATGGGAAGGCTTGCAGCCTTCCCATTTCCTGTTTATGTATACTTTTTCTTCAGTGCCCGCTCCACTGCTTCCGGAACGAGCGCAGATACGTCCCCTCCGTATTTGGCGACTTCCTTGACGATGCTTGAACTGAGGAACGAGTATTGGTTTTTCGTCATGACGAAAAACGTCTCGATGTCCTCATCCAGAAACCGGTTCATGGAAGTGATCTGCATTTCGTATTCAAAATCGGACACAGCCCTCAGTCCCCGAACGATTGCGTGTGCGTTGATGCTCTTTGCATAATCGATCAGAAGACCTGAAGAAGAGTCGATTTTGACAGTCGGATACTCCGCAGTCGCCTGTGCAATGAGCTGCTGGCGTTCCTCCACCGAGAAGAGCGGTTGTTTCGATGAATTATTCATAACCGCGACGTGCACTTCATCGAAGATCTTGATCGCCCGTTTAATAATATCGAGATGGCCGTTCGTCAATGGATCGAAACTTCCCGGCACTACTGCCACTTTCCCCATCATACACCCTCATTTCCTGTAAATAGATAGTGCGCTGCCTCCATAGACAGTCGGACCGTCCGTTATGAACTCGCCGAATGCAAGAGGCAGTTCCAGCTGCTTGTCATGTTCGCAGACGATGACAGCCTTCTCCGAGAGAAGCCCTTTTTCTGCGAACTGGAGCGCCATGTCGTAATACTCCCGTTTTGCGTAAGGCGGATCGAGGAAGAGCAGGTCCGCTTTCACTCCTTCTTTTTCGAGACGGCCGGCTGCGCTCCTCGCATCCCCGCGTACGATATGCAGCTCGTCCGTGAAGCGGCACTTGGCCGCATTCTCTTCCATGACAGCGCACGCTTTCGGATTCTTTTCAAATGCCCATGCTTCCTCCGCCCCTCGGGAGAGCGCTTCCAAAGACAGCGAGCCGCTGCCGCCGAACAGCTCGACAGCTGTTCCTCCGTCGAAGAATCCACCCAGTTTGCTGAACAGCGCTTCCTTCACTTTGTCTGTTGTCGGCCGGGTTGCTGTGCCGTTTATCGTCTTCAGCGGTATGCCTCTCCGTGTTCCTGCGATCACTCTCATCGGTGGTGCTCCTTCCATGCGCCCCCGCAAATCCGGACTGCAAAGAACCGGCCGGCATGCTATCATGGGGAGGATACTTCCTGAAAGGTGTGCTCCCTTATGAAACAGCAGCGATTCATCGAACTTGGCGAAGGGTACTCTGATATCTTCGAATTATGTGAACTGATCAAGACCAATGCCGGCCGTCTGCAGCGGACGTTCATATTCACGTCTGAAACGGCAGGCAGGCGGGTCGTCTCCCTCGCGGCTTCGTTCTCCCCAGCGGGCGAAGGCGGGTTTTACCCGATCTATATTTGCCGGGAAGGGATCCCCTTCCGCACAGAGCCGGCTTCGAAGCGACAGCTCGTCTTTGAGGAAGCTGCTGCTGCAGCGGGCAGCCGCCCTGTTCCCGTCGAACTGAAGCATTCCTCGGAATTCCCGGAGACTCACCTTTTCTATCAATACGTCACAGGTGTCCTGCGGCTCAATCATCTGCTGCCGCCTCTCGACTGACCTTATAATCCGGTCTTGTAGTCGTATTCTTTCGCTTTGTCGGGACGGGCATTTTCATATTCCGTCCGGACGAATGGCCGGTAAGAAGGGATCGCTTTCTTCACGGAAGACAGTTTCTCCACTCTCCGGATGACATCATCGACCTCTTCTTGCCGGCAGTAGAGCACGACGTACTTCATGCGTCTTGAGATATAGTGGACGTGGCCATATTTACGAAACGATTTTGCCTGTTTCAAATGATGCAGGTAAATGATGACTCCTTGACGTTCAACCAATAGTATCCCTCTTTTCTTACCTTTTACAATACCATAGACCAGAAAAAGGCCGCAACCGGACTTTACTGACACGCTGACGGTTTTGTCATATAATGGACCCAACGCATTGCAAACGAGGAGGAATGGGACATGGGAAAGAAAACAAAAGTCGCCCTTTCTGTCGGTGCTGCCGGAGCAGCGGCCTGGGCTGCTTCGAAGGCATTGATCCGGCCAGAGACACGGAATGGCAAAAAAGCACTGCAATTCGAAGGACCGGTCGTCCTTCAGCAGCTCACCGGCTCCGCGGATAGCCTGCGCCTGGCAGAGGGCGCAAGTGCAAGCGGCGTGCATGGTCTTGCGATGGATATCCGGCTCACTCCTGAAGAGGAAATCATCCTCGGGCAGGCGCCGGATGCTGACAGCCAGCCCCCTCTTCTACTGCGCGACCTGCTTGAAAAGTATCCGCATCTGCTGTTCATCGTCAGGCTGGTCGACTCCCCCGATACGTACGAGGGCAGCCTGATGCCTTCGAAGCTGTGGAAACTGCTGGAAGAGTATGATGCAAAGGATCATGTCGCGGTCATCAGCGCGTATGATGAGCAGGTTGACCGGTTCAATTTGTATACACAGAACCAGGCAGCTGCGGGAGCGGGCCGGCAAGAACTGAAACAGGCATATGCTGCTTACACGAGCCGGTTCGGCCATCTGTACAAGCCGAGAAGCGACTTCTTCGTCCTTACCGGAAAACTTGGACCGTTCCAGCCCGCAAACGAAGGATTCATCCAGTTTCTGCGGAAGCTGAATATCGCAGTCTATATCGACAACGCGCCCCCGGAGGCAGTCATCAGACTGGCGCGGTCCGGCGTATCAGGTTTCCTTGCAGCAGACGCGGACGAAATCATCGGACTGCTTGAGCCGATCAACGAATAACAGAAACTGAAAAAGGCTGTCTCAGCTCCTGACATTGCAGGATTGCTGGACAGCCTTTTGCATACGTGCAGCTTCTTTTTCGCCGATCAGGCGGAACAGGAACACCCTCCGCCTGTTCCGCAGCTGCCGCCGCAGCCTGAATCCGTTACGAACGAATTATCAGACGGCAGTTTCACCGACTCGGAGACGGAATGTGCGATCATTGCGCTGATTTCGTCCAGCATATGCTGGACATCGTTCTCTGCAAGCCGCAGGGCTGCGACCTTTTCGTTCATATCTAACGCCCGCTTGTCAAGACGTATCGATTTCATCACTCTATTATAATCCGGATGGTACCGTCCGAACCGCTGCACTTCCTCGTATTGCTCTTTAATGCCGGTGAAATCCCGGATTTGCCGGACCAGTTCAGGATCTCCATAAACAGCCCGATGAGCGGAGCGGTAGTCGGACAGGACATCGGATGCCAGGATCCAATCAGCCAGTTCGTCTGTCTGTTCGATGATGTCGAGCCATTCGTTGGTCATCATCATAGGTGCTTTCCCTCCATTCTCCTTCAGTATACCAAATAGAGGGAAAAAACGCACCCGTTGTTCTTCACAGACGGGTATGGGACCGGAGAGCATTGAGGGCATCGAGCGCTTCGGAATAATCCGAGAGCGAAATCCGGTCATGATTGACGATCTGGACTGATTCATGGCCTTTGCCTGCGATCAGGACGATATCGTCAGGCTCGCTCATGTTAACCGCTTGGCGGATCGCCTTCCTGCGGTCCAGCTCGACGGAAAACCGGTGCGGTTCGGCAGCGCCTGCAAGTATGTGCCCCGCGATGACAGCCGGATCCTCGTCTCTTGGATTGTCAGCTGTCACAATGACATGATCGCAGTACTGTTCGGCGATCTTCCCCATAAGCGGCCGCTTCTCCCGGTCCCGGTTGCCTCCGCACCCAAACACACAGACGAGCTTTCTCGGGTTCAGTCCTGAAACCGCCTGCAGGACGGCTTCCAGCGCATCGGGTGAGTGGGCATAATCGATATACACTTTCCGGCTGTGCTGTTCACAAAGCTGGAGCCGGCCCGGCGGCAGTGCCAGGGAGCGGAGCGGCCGGCGAATGGCATCCGCAGGGAAACCAAGCAGTCTGACTGCGGCAGCGGCGGCCATCGCATTCAGACGGTTATGCAGCCCAGCAGGCAGCTGGTCCGCCAAGTTCTCATCGATGGACTGATCAAGGAAACGGTCCCTGCTGAACCGGTGTACAGGCACCCCGCAGTCCGCTGTCATCTCCAGGCATACTGCGTCTTCTTCGTTGACGATCACCTGATCCGACAGCGTGCACAGCAGTTTCTTCGCAGCAATATACGCGGACCGCCCTCCGTGATCCTCGAAATGATCCGCTCCGATATTCAGGAGGATCCCGATGTCAATCCGGCAGTCGGCCAGCCGTCCTTTCTCCAGACCGATCGAGGAAGCCTCGAGTGCCACGTGTGTCACCCCCCGTGTACGGCATTCGCCGAGCAGCGGGTGCAGATATTCAGCTGTCAGTGTCGTGAGCGGCGGGATGTCAATATCCAGACGTTCCCCGCCGATATAGCAGCCTGTCGTTCCGATGACAGCGGCTTTGACACCCATCCCGCCGAGCAGCTGGCCGATGAAATGGGTCACTGTCGTTTTGCCGTTCGTCCCTGTCACCGCAATCATTTTCAGATCATGTGAAGGGTTGCCTGCCAACTCCGCAGCGCAATAGGACAAAAACCGGCTGCTGTCGGGGACGGTGATCACCGCTGTCCCTGCGGCGGCCCATGCAGCAGCCATCAATGATGGAACGGGACGGTCGATCACAACGGCAGCCGCTCCGTTTGAAACAGCCTCAACAATGGCGTGATGGCCGTCGTATCTTGCGCCTTTTCGGGCGACGAACAGACTGCCGTCCTCCGCACGTGCCGGATGTTCCGTTACCTTTCGGATGACCACGTCCCTCCAGTTCCCGCTGACGGTGCACGGCCAGTTCCTGAGCAGTTCAATCAGATACATATGCGTGACTCCTTCCCGAACGTTTTCCGGTTTGCAGAATATAGTAAGGATGAACCTACTGTAAGGTATGAAACGTCCTGAGCAAATGTCACGAAGAAAGTTGGGAGACGAGATGATCATTCAGAAATTCGGAGGCGCCGCCATGAAAGACCGCAGGCTGCGCCGATTATGCATTGAACGGATCGGGGAGGGGCTGGCAGAACACGGCACCGTGGCTGCTGTCGTATCTGCGATCGGACGTCAGGAGAGTCCGTACTCCACAGACCGGATATTGTCGATCACGCCCTCATTCCGTCCTGCAACCGCCGCCTGGGATCTCGCAGCGTCCTGCGGGGAATTGATTGCTGCCGCCGTCCTGAGCGCGGAGCTGGCGGAAGCCGGTATACCGAACAAAGTCATGCACAGCCGCCAGTCCGGCATCTTGACGGCCGGCGCCTTCAGCGGTGCGTCCATCGAGCAGGTGGAGACAAGCTCGTATGAGCAGGCATTCCGGCAGTTCGGGTGCGTTATCGTACCCGGCTTCCAGGGGATAAGCGAAGAGGGCGACTACATGACGCTAGGCCGCGGCGGCAGTGACTTAACAGCTGTCGTTCTCGGAAATTCGCTCCGTGCAAGCCATGTCGAATTTTTCAAAGACGTTCCGGGTGTCATGACAGCCGATCCGCACGAATACACAGATGCCCGCAAGCTCGATGCGCTGACAATCGACGAACTCTTTCCCTACCTGCAGACCGCCCGGCCGGTCATCCAGCAGCGCGCTGCGGAATATGCAAAAAAAACAGCAACCCCTCTGTATATACGCGGGATTGCCGGAGCCGAGCCGGGAACGTGGATCATGCCAGCCCCCTGACTGGTCAGGGAGCTGGTTTTTCCGTTTCCTGTATGAGATTCTGGGTGTAATAGTTTCCATAGACGCCGGTACCGATATGAGTGAAATCACGGTCCAGCAGCACTTCCCTGTGCGCGGTGGAATTCAGCCAGCCATGGACGGCTTCAATTGCGTCCGTATAGTTCAGCGCGATATTCTCCCCCGCTTTCTTTACAGCGATATCCGCCAGCTCCAGACGGTTCGACAGTGATCCGGATGTCGGTGAGTCCTGTGAGAAATAATTCTGCAGAGCCATCTCTTTGCTGTGTTCCCTCGCCACCACCTGCAGACGGTAATCCCTCTTCAGTTTGTTCAGCTCGTGATTCGTCCTGTACAAGTTCGTAATATCGAGGATCTGCCGTTCGAGAGCCCGGTCGACGGCAAACTGGTCATCGGATGACGGCTTTTTCACGTCCACCATCTCTCCTTTGTAAAACAGGTCATACGGCTGCTGTCTGACGAGTGTCATCGGGTCGATGAACCGGACCCCTTCCAGCTCCTCACCGGCTTCGTCGATATAAAGCTGGGCGAACAGGCCTTCATATTGGATAAGCATCTTATTTTTAATATCTTCCCCGTTGAGGACGAACGTATACTGGTTCTCCCCTACGCCTACCTCCAGCTCCGACTCGATCAGTGAGCTGCGGTAGATGTCTTCACTGCTCTGCCCGTTGACGTACGGGAACACATCCGCTTCCCGGTCTCCGCTGTAGATCTGATTGACTGTACCATCCTCGACGCCTGCCATGAGCAACGGCTTCGTGTTATAGATCCACCACTCGAATCCGAATGCGGACAAGTCTTTCCGGTCCGGATTCCCGAATTGCTCCGTCAGCTGCGACACCGGCTGACCGACCAGAGTCGAGTATCCCCGTTCCGGGCGCGGAGCCATATTGCCCGTCTGCTGCTGCGGCCCTTCCCCTCCGCTGATGGCCGTTCCCGGTTTCACCGGGGACTCCAGCGGGTCATTTTCCCGGATACCGTCATCCCAGAAGTAAAAGAATGCAAGGACAACCACTAGCAGTACGCCCACTTTCCAAATCCGTTTCATTTCCCCAGCACCTTCCTTCGGCTGCCTCTCCTTCTATTGTAATCAACTTCACAGCAGGAAGTCACTTTTTTCCCACTGGAAACCCTTCCGTTCGCCTGAAGACACAATGTTGCCATTGCAACCGCTTCCCTTTTGTTCTATGATTAGAGACGATTCGTTATATATGAACTGTTCGTTAAGGAGGATAATGGGATATGGATTTTATCAACTCAGGGCTTGAGAACATTGCGGTCACCCTGCCGATCCTGAAAGAAGTGGCGGCGAAGTATGACTTGGTCCTCGCAGGACAGTGGGACTATGAACGCGTGACCTTCGACAAAAAATACACCGTGGCAGAAGGAGTGTACTATCTCCGGGTTTACGGCATCACACCCGGCGGTGACGTCGGCAGCAACGATGCGGTGATCGAATTCATCACCCCTCAGCTCGGGAAACATTACTACCCGCATGGCGTCGAGTACGGTGACGATGAAATCTATCCGCCGTTCGTCGTCAACGACTGCAAGAAGACGATTGCCAATCTCGTCAAAGACCTGCAGGCGGTCAACCTGAAATAATCTTATGCATGGACCATACACCGGCAGCACATCTTCCAGATGGACTTGCTGCCGGTGTTTTTTTCTGTTCATCGGCTGTCCGGGCTTCCCCGACAGCCGCAGGTTCCGTGACATGCTGATTTTCGTATCCATTTCTGTTTTCTTTGGCTATAATAGAAACAATACACAATTTGGAGGAATGCCGGGTGGGGAAGTGGCTGACAAAACGAACATTGCTTTTTATTATCCTGACAGCAATCATAGTTGCTGTATTATTTTTCATTCTGCCGGTATCGATACCGCTGATCCTGGCGCTGCTGACTGCGCTCATCATCGATCCGCTCGTGAAACTGGTCGAACATAAATTCAAGTGGAACCGGAAACTTTCCGTCATTTCAGTATTCATCTTCGTTGTGCTGCTCGTTGCGCTCGGTGTGTACTACTCGATCACCTCGCTGATCGGCCGGATCGTCCAGTTTACGAAAGATGCACCTGACTACTTGAATTCACTGTCCGGCGCCTGGATCGATATGCAGGAGAAGATTTTCAGATATACATCCGGACTCCCTTCCGATATCGTCAAAGCGACACAGGAGCAGTTCACGACAGCACTCAAATCATTCCAGACATCGCTGCTCGAACTGCTGAGCTATGAACGGATCGTCGCACTGGCAGCGGAAATCCCGAATTTCCTCGTGAGTTTCATCGTCTTCCTCATTGCCCTGTTCCTGTTCATGCTGGAACTGCCGCAGCTGAAGCAAGGTGTGTTCAACCGCCTGACGGACCGGACAGCGGAGAAGGTGCGGTACATGACGACGCGTCTGAATGCAACGATCATCGGATTCGCGAAAGCCCAGCTGCTCGTCAGCTTTATCATTCTCGGAGCATCGTTCGTCGGCCTGCTTCTCATCGTTCCGAAGTATGCTGTGATCATGTCACTCGTCATTTGGATCATTGATGTCATCCCGATCCTCGGGTCGATCATCATCCTGGCCCCCTGGTCACTCTATGAGTTTGCAAGCGGCGATGTCGCGATGGGGACGAAACTTGCCATCCTCGCCGCCGTGCTGCTGATCATCCGGCGGACTGTTGAACCGAAAGTGATGGGTGCACAGATTGGGCTCTCCCCTCTCCCGACTCTGATCGGTATGTTCATCGGCCTGAAACTGTTCGGCGTCCTCGGCTTTTTCATCGGTCCGATGGTCGTCATCCTGTTTACGACGGCAATCGAAGCCGGAATCATCCGGCTGAATTTCAAAATCTGACTGTACAGCGAAAAAACACGCACCTCCCGAAATCAAGGGAAGCGCGTGTTTTTTTCTGTTTCAGAAGCCGAGTATGGCTTTGATCATCGACGTCGTTTCGCCGCCTTTGTAGAATACGTAAAGCAGCAAGTAGACTGCCACACCTGTCAGTGCCGCAAACACCCAGACGGTCGCCGTAAAGGGGCCGAGGCGGCGGTGGCGGGGCAGGTTGCCCTTGAATCCCGAAATCAGGGAGATGACTCCGAGGAGCGCACCGAATGTCGCGAGACAAATATGGAAGATCAGGAATACCGTATAGTAGATCCTGATGCTGTCCGGCCCGCCGAAGGATGTATTGCCGATGATTACCGTGCGGGACAAGTAGATGATCAGGAACAGCAGCGCTGCGACAGAGGCGGCGATCATGACGTTCTTATGCGCCTGCTGCCGGCCCTTCCGAATGAGGATCCAGCCGATCACGACGAGTATACCCGACAGGACGATGAGCGCGGTGCTCATCGTTGGTAAAAGAGGTACGTTCATGAGAATTCTCCATTTCTATTCAGCATCTGCGGTCAGCCGTGCACGGTGAGCTTTTTGCGTTCCAGCAGGTCTTTGCGCGTGATTTCATCTGCATTGTCCTGTTCATCGCGATACCAAGTGATGAAGATCTTGCCGATGATGAAGACATACAGCAGTTCCTGGATGACCTTCATGAGGATGCCGCCGAGCTGCTGATCATACACCGTCGGCATGTTCGTGAACAGTTCAGGGCCTGAAATGGACAGCCCGGAAAGCGTTCCGGCCGGCACACAGAGCGCCATGGCCTGCAGCCAGGCTTCTCCGCTGCTGTACGTATCATAGACCGGAACATCCGCGAAGATGATGAGCGAACAGGCAGGCGTGAGCAGAATCGCACTCAGCATGACATAGCCGATCTTTTTCAGGCCATGCAGCTTCGGCTCGCCCGGCAGCGTGTTGAAGATCGGCCACCAGAGGAACAGCGCGGATGCGAAAAGCGTAAGAGTGAACGCAGTATGCAGCGGCAGGCTCAGTTTAATGGTATCCAGCACGAGCGGATAATGGTTCAGTGAAAACATCAGTGTGAACAGCATGAGGCTGATGACCGGTTTCGTGAAGAACCGGATGACCCCCGCCACTTTCGGATAGCTGAACACTTTCTGCCAGAGGAAATTCGGAATCCCCAGGATGAACAGCGGAGCGATCACCAGCAGCAGCAGAGCCATCTGCGCCATATGGACAGAGAACAGGATATGACCCATCAGATCCATCGGCGATCCCTTAACAATATAGAGAAGGACCATCGCGGTGAGGAAGGTGGTGACCTGGCGGTTCGTCACAGGCTCGGTCCCGTCAAAGCGGGATCTCCATTTTTTCGTCAGGAGGAAATACAAAATCGTAAGTACAGCAAGAAACACGAAAAAATATGGGCTCCACAACGCGCGGAAACCAAATATACTTAACGGCAAGTGCCCCAACTCCTTTAGTCAGTTCTGTTTTCATTATAGGACGTTCCTTCCCATAACACAATGAACGTTCTTTGACATCCTGAAAAACGAAAACCCCCGTCTCTGGCAGCTGGCCAGGGACGGAGGTATTTCGAAAAGCTTACCACCAGACAATCGTAACGAATGTCAGCGGGATCAGGAAAGCGAATACAGCTCCTGTAAACATGAACATCTGCGGAACACCATGTTCTTTATCTTTCATGTGCATGAAATAATAAAGCTGGAGTCCGACTTGCACAGCGGCGAAGAGGAACAAAATCGGGATCACCAAGTATTTCGAGAACCCTTCGACACCTTGCTGGTAAGCAACGACGAATGTAAACGAGAGAAGTGTCATGAAAATCATGAGTGAGAACATCAGCACCTGGCCGCGCATTGTCGCTTTCGCATTGCGGACGAGGAGGTCCTGTTCAACAGGCGTTCTCTTGTACATTTCTACTTCTGCCATGTTATCCGATCACTCCCATCAAGTAAACTACCGTAAAGATGAATACCCATACGACGTCAATGAAGTGCCAGTAAAGCGAGAACGTATAATACTTAGTTGCATTATACAGGTTGAGGCCGCGTTTTGCATTCCGGAAGAGCAGGAGTGTGATCCAGACAAGTCCGATCGCTACGTGGAACCCGTGTGTTCCGACCAGTGTGAAGAAGGAAGAACTGAACGCACTGTTGCTGAACGTGAATCCTTCTTTCACATAGTGGGAGAACTCGTACAGTTCCAGACTGAGGAATCCAAGGCCGAGAAGGGCAGTGATTCCGAGCCACAGCTGCATTTTCTTGAAATTGAAGTTTTTCATATGGTACATCGCATATACACTCGTCAGTGATGACGTCAGCAAAAGCAGTGTCATGACGAAGACGAGCGGCAGTTCATACAGTTCCTGCGTCGAGAATTCGAAACCGCTCGGTCCCTTGTTCTTGAGCGCCATGTAGGTCGCAAACAGCGTTGCGAACAAGATCGTCTCTCCGCCAAGGAAGAGCCAGAAACCGACAAACTTGTTCTTCGCTTCAAGCGTCGCACGTTCCGGGTGTTCCGGCCACGTTTCAGGAGTGAATTTTTTGTTCAAGTCCATCAGAATTGACCCCCTTTGCGAGCATTGTCAATGTCACGCTGGATTTCTTCCTTCGTGACATGGAAACCGAGGTCATCTTGCAGCGAACGGGCAGCCATCGCTACGAATGTCCAAGCAAGACCGAAGATGAGCACCGGAAGCCCCCATGATGTTTCCTGGTGGTACATCGCACCGAAGCCGGCGACGAACATACCGAACGTCATCAGGAACGGAATGATCGAACCGTTCGGCATATGGATATCGGAAACCGGTTCAGCAGGCGTCAGGCCTGTCATGTTGCCTTCAGATTTTTCGATCCATACACTATCCAGCCCTCGGACGAGCGGAGTTGTCGTAAAGTTATAGAACGGCGGCGGAGACGGGATCGCCCATTCGAGCGTACGGCCGTCATGCCAAGGGTCGTTGCCGATCCGCTGGTTTTTCGCTACAGTCATGATGATGTTGATCACCAGCACGATGACACCGATCGCCATGAGCAGTGCACCGATCGAACTGATCATGTTGGCAGTGTTCCATCCTTGTCCGTCCATGTATGTCCAGACACGGCGCGGCATTCCCCAGAACCCGAGCCAGTGCTGGATCAGGAACGTACAGTGGAACCCGACAAAGAAGAAGAAGAATGTAATCTTACCAAGTGTCTCATTGAGCATCGTTCCGAACATTTTCGGCCAGTACAAGTGCAGTCCGCCGAGAATAGCGAGTACAACACCACCGACGATAACGTAGTGGAAGTGGGCGACAATGAAGTAACTGTCGTGCAATTGGTAGTCAAGAGGTGCAGCACCCTGCATAACTCCTGTAACTCCCCCCATGACGAATGATGGGATGAACCCGAGTGCATAGAGCATCGGCGTCGTAACGGTAATACTTCCGCCCCAGATAGTCAGGAGCCAGTTGAAGATCTTGACCCCGGTCGGTACGGCAATCGCCATCGTTGCAACCGCGAAGATTGCGTTCGCTGTCGGTCCGAGACCAACGGTGAACATGTGGTGGGCCCATACCATGAAGCCGAGGAATCCGATCAGTACTGTCGCAAAGACCATCGCCGGATATCCGAAGAGGCGCTTACGCGAGAAGATCGTGAAGATTTCCGAGAAAATACCGAATGCCGGCAAGATCAGGATATATACTTCAGGGTGACCGAAGATCCAGAAAATATGCTCCCAGATGATCGTGTTTCCGCCCATCGTATGGTCGAAGAAGTTCCCGTTGAACATCCGGTCGAATGTCAGGAAGAACAGACCGACAGTAAGTGGCGGGAATGCGAACAGGATCATCGCTGACGCGACGAATGTCGTCCACGTGAACAGCGGCATCCGCATGTATGTCATACCCGGTGCACGCATGTTGATAATTGTGACCAGGAAGTTGATACCGGCCATCAGCGTACCGCCCCCTGCGATCTGAAGACCGATCGCATAGAAGTCGATTCCGTGTCCGGTCGAGGCGAGGGACAGGGAAGCATAAGATGTCCAGCCTGCGTCAGGCACCTGGCCGACGAGCCATGAAATGTTCAGGAATAGTCCTCCGAAGAAGAACATCCAGAAACCGAGTGAGTTGATGAACGGGAACGCTACGTCACGGGCTCCGATTTGGAGCGGCATAATGTAGTTCATGAACCCGAACAAGATCGGCATGGCCGCCAGGAAGATCATGGTCGTACCATGCATCGTGATTAAGTCGTTGAATAGACCTGCGCTAACGAGGTCGTTGTTCGGCTTTAACAGCTGCAGACGGATGATCATCGCTTCGATTCCGCCGAGGACGAAGAAGAAACCGCCGCCGATCAGATACAGAATCCCGATCTTCTTATGGTCGACTGTCGTCATCCAATCCCAGAATGCTGCGCCGAAGCTTCTTTTTTGAGCAACAGAACTCACGTTGTTTTACCTCCTCTTCAATATCGCATTACAGTTTACTGCTCAACGGAAAGTCCGAGCAGGTAGTCAGCCAAGTCGTCCAATTCCTGATCGGACAGCTGATTTTCGAAAGAAGGCATTTTGTTGCCCGGCTTAAGTTTTTGTGGATTTTTGATCCATTCTTTCAATTCTTTCTCATCATGCGTCAAGAATCCGGCAATACGGTTGCGGTCGCCGAATGCAGCAAGGTTCGGGCCTGCTGATCCACCTTCACCGGCACCAGATGTCGCGTGACAAGTAATACAGCTTGTTTTGAATACTTCTTCACCAGCCGCATTTGCAACGGCCGGCTTGTCTTTCGTTGCCTGCATGTTTTTTACCCACGTGTTGAATTCGTCACGCGGCAGAGTTTTCACTTTAAAGTCCATCAGTGCGTGGGACGGTCCGCAAAGTTCAGCACACTTCCCGTAGAACACGCCGTCTTTCAGTCCTTCAGATTCTTGGTCGAATGTCAGATAGAATTTATTCAAGTTCTCGACGTTCGTATCCATTTTCCCGCCGATTGCAGGAATCCAGAAGGAGTGCTTGACGTCAGCAGCTTTCAAGTTGAAGTAGACTTTCTCTTTCGTCGGTACGACAAGTTCCTGCGCTGTTACGATGCCGAGTTCCGGATATTCGAACTCCCACCAGTACAGCTTCGCAGTCACGTCGACAACTAGATGTTTTGCATCTCCATTGTCGTTGACTTCTTCCATTGCCTTGACGTCCCCGAGTTTGTACGTGTAGTACACAGTAGGAACAGCAAGGATGATAATGAGGATGATCGGGATGATCGTCCAGACCAATTCCAGTTTCTGACTGCCTTCCGTCTGTTCCGGAATGAAGTCATCCCCCAGTTTCGAACGTCTGAAACGAATCAGTGCTGCTACGTAAATCGCGACTACGACAATAATGACAAACAGCATGATACCTGAAGACAGCATCAGCAGCTTAAACTGGTCCTTACCTACTTGACCAGCCGGCAGAAGCGTGGATAGTTCCTGCTGGCCGCATCCTGCTAGAAATACAGTCAATACAGCTAACAAAGAAAAGAGACGCCATTTTTTGAGTCCTTTCATCATCGCTTCATAATCCCTCTCTTTCTAATAGTGTTTTCTTCCATCGAGGAGCGGTACCCTCTCTATAATGAATTCCTGTCAAAGAAAGAATTCCAGCGGGTCAGATGAATATCGAGAAGATAATCATCGATACAAAAAGAATCGTCATGTAGTTCAGTGAATAGATGAACATGGACATCGCCCATTTCAGGTCATCCTTTGCACGGAATCCCTTCAATGCGAGCGCAAGCCACCCTATGTTCAGCAGTGTAGCCAGAATGATGAATGCGGTGCCGAGTCCGCTCAGCAGAAATGGCAGCGGGAACAGCAGCACTACCCATGCAAGCATGGATTTCTTCGTTCGTGCAAAACCTTTCACCACAGGCAGCATCGGTATTCCTGCTGCCCGGTATTCCTCCGTCTTCTTCATGGCCAGCGCATAGAAATGAGGCGGCTGCCAGACGAACATGATGAGGAACAGTGCCCAGGCGCCGAGTCCGAGTGACGGATCCACAGCAGCCCAGCCGATAAGCGGCGGAATAGCGCCTGACAGGCTTCCGACAATCGTGTTTGAGACGTGACGCCGTTTCGACCACATCGAGTAGAGGACGACATAGCTGAACACGCCAGCGAGGCCGAGCCAGCCGGTTGTCGGATTCGCTGAGAACAGCAATCCTTCACCGATGACGATGAAACCGAGTGCGGCAGTCAGGACAGCAGGTGCTTTGAAGCGCCCTGTCACGGTCGGACGGGTCTTCGTGCGCGACATGATCGGGTCGATATCCCGGTCGATCAGGTTGTTCAGTGCAGCCGAGCCAGCAATGATAAGGGCGGTTCCAAGAAGCACTGCGATCATGAGATCCAGTCTATGTACGAAATTGATGCCTGCAAACTGGAATGCAACGAACAGACCTGTGAACGCGGTGATCAGGTTGGAATTCACGATCCCGATTTTGATGAGCGCCAGGAAATCCTTCAGGAATGTAGGCGCAATCGCAGTCTCCGGTGCTGTCTGTGCAGCAGTCGTTCGACTGTTTGACATTTGACTCCCCCTTTCAAAGCCGGTTAAAAATGACCGCTATACGTAACTATATCGAAAATCCTTCACAATTTCTATACATAATCGCAATTTGTATAGAATTGCACACTCCCGCAAGGATTTATACAGTGCACATTCTATAGTAAATCATTCCACCTGGTCATTTGTGAAGTTATCAGGTCTTTTTTATGAACGTTTTGTGAAAAACAAGCGGCGCTTTTGCCTAATTCATTTCTGCCATTGTGTTTTACTACCCGATTCTCTATCATTGAAAATTAGAGACCTCTCCAACCGGTCGATATATTGTAAAAGAAGGTGTCCACGTTTGAAACGATATAATTACTTGAAATGGTTTGCCGTCGCGGCGACCATCGGGATGCTGCTCATCATGCTCGGAGGGGCGCTTGTGACGAAGACCGACAGCGGGATGGGCTGCGGCCGGCACTGGCCGGGCTGCAACGGACAGCTGATTCCTGATGAAATCACGCCTGAAGTTCTCATCGAATTTTCCCACCGCGCTGTCACGGGAGCTGTCGGCATCCTGATCGTCGTATTGGCCGTCTGGTCCTGGAAAGCGATCGGACACGTGCGGGAGACGAAATTCCTCGCTTCCATGGCGGTGTTCTTCCTCATCCTGCAGGCGCTGATCGGCGCAGCCCAAGTGAAATGGGGGCAGGGAGACTTCATCCTTGCGCTGCATTTCGGGATATCGCTCATTTCGTTCGCTGCGGTCCTGCTGCTGACGCTGCTCATCTTCGAAGTCGATAAGAAGTTCGACGCGGACCGCCTGAAAGTCGGCAGGAAACTAAGGTTCCATACAATCGGCATCACGGTTTACTCGTACCTCGTGATTTACACCGGTGCCCTCGTGCGCCATACGGAATCGAGCCTTGCGTGTGCCGACTGGCCGCTCTGCCGGAATGACCGGTTCGAACTGCCGTCCAATCTGAACGAATGGGTGCAGATGGGCCACCGGACAGCCGCTGCTCTCATCGTTCTCTGGATCGCCTACATCGCAATCCATGCATACCGCCACTACCGTGATCAGAAAGTGCTTGTCTGGGGATGGTCGATCGCCCTCGCGCTTGTGCTTGCGCAGGCATTCACGGGGATGCTGTCCATCTTCACCCGGCTCGACCTGATCGTAGCCCTGTTCCACTCCCTGTTCGTCACATTGCTGTTCGGCCTGCTGACGTATATGATCCTTCTCTTGTCGCGTGTGAAAGACTACTAAAAGCGACGAAACAAACAGCCGCTCAGGACTTGTTCCCGGGCGGCTGTTTGCATTGTCAATGTTCCAGTTCGATCAGCAGGTCACCCGTAGAAATCGCTTCGCCAGGTGAAACGTAGATTTCTTTCACGACACCGTCATACGGCGTCTGGATCGTCGTTTCCATCTTCATCGCTTCTGTGATCAGTAAGTGCTGGCCGCGGCGCACACGATCGCCTTTTGAAACGGCGATCTGCAAGACCGTACCCGGCATTGTTGCTGCAATATGCGCATCATTCCCCGGATCCGCCTTCAGCTTTTTCACGACATCCGCTTCGACGCTGACGTCCTGGATGACCACTTCACGCGGCTGGCCGTTCAGCTCGAAGTAGACGATGCGCGTGCCGTCCGCCTGCGGTTCACCGATCGAGACGAGTTTGACGATGAGCGTCTTCCCTTTCTCGATCTCCACTTCGATCTCTTCCCCGAGACGCATGCCGTACAGAAATTCAGGCGTCTGGATGACGGACAGGTTGCCGAAATCATTGTGCATCGCCGCGTACTCATCGAACACTTTCGGATACAGCGCAGATGCAAGTGCATCTTTCATCGTAACAGGACGCTGCAGCTTCTCTTCCAGCTCCGCTTTCACTTGGTCGAAGTCGATCGGTTCCAGCAATTCACCCGGCCGCACTGACAGCGGCTCGCGGCCTTTCAGGACGACTTTCTGCAGCTCCGCGGGGAACCCGCCGTATGGCTGGCCGATATACCCCTCGAAGAATTCAATGACCGATTCAGGGAAGTCGATGGAATTGCCGCGTTCGATGACCGCTTTTTCGTCAAGTTCATTCTGCACCATGAAGAGTGCCATGTCGCCCACCACTTTCGACGACGGGGTCACTTTCACGATGTCGCCGAAAAGCATGTTGACACGGGAGAACATCTCCTTCACTTCTTTCCACCGGTTGCCGAGACCGACGCCTTTCGCCTGCTGCTGCAGGTTGGAGTACTGGCCTCCCGGCATTTCGTGGACATACACTTCCGAATGCGGACTGATCATGCCGCTTTCGAAATCTGAATAATAGGCACGTACGTCTTCCCAGTAGAACGACAGCTCTTCAAGTGCCTGGATGTCTGTCCGCACATCCCGTTTGCCGTACTGCAGTGCATAATACAGCGAGTTCGCGGATGGCTGGGACGTCAGACCGGACATCGCACCGAGTGCTGTATCGACGATGTCCACGCCTGCTTCGATCGCCCGTGTGTACATAGCGATGCCGTTGCCGCTCGTATCGTGTGAATGAAGATGGATCGGGATATCGACCGTCTCCTTCAGCTCGGAGATGAGGCGGTAGGCAGCTTCCGGTTTCAGCAGGCCGGCCATATCTTTCAGGGACAGGATGTGGGCGCCGGCTTTCTCGAGCTCTTTCGCCATTTCCTTATAATAGCTGACCGAGTACTTTGTACGCATCGGATCGAGGACATCTCCTGTATAGCAGAGTGCCGCTTCGGCAACTTTGTTTTCTTGGCGCACCGCGTCGATTGCGACCTCCATCCCTTTCAGCCAGTTCAGGCTGTCGAAGATCCGGAACACATCGATCCCGGAAGAAGCTGCCTCTTTGACGAACTCACGGATGACGTTATCGGGATAGTTTTTGTAGCCGACCGCATTCGCTCCGCGGAACAGCATCTGGAACAGCACATTCGGTATCTGCTCGCGCAGGATCGCCAGCCGTTCCCATGGATCCTCTTTCAGGAACCGGTACGACACGTCGAAGGTCGCCCCGCCCCACATTTCGAATGAAAACAGATCTGGCATGAGCCGGGCCGATTCCGCTGCGATGTTCGCCATATCCGCTGTCCGGACGCGGGTTGCAAGCAGCGACTGATGGGCATCGCGGAATGTCGTATCCGTCAGCAGTACGTCCTCCTGCTCTTTCACCCATGCGGCCAGCCCGTCCGGTCCGCGCTCATCCAGAATCTGTTTCGTACCCGGTTTCGGCGGAATCGACAGATCGACTTCCGGCTTGCGCGGTGACGCGTAGACCGGCTTCGATTGGCGGCCGATCCCCGGGAAGCCGTTGACCGTGATTGTCCCAAGATAGTTGAGCACTTTTGTTCCGCGGTCTTTTTTGACTGGGAATTCGAATAATTCCGGAGCTGTGTCGATGAAGCTCGTCGTATAATCCCCGGTTAGGAAACTCTCATGCCGTACGACGTTTTCCAAGAATGGAATGTTGGTTTTAATGCCCCGGATGCGGAACTCCTGAAGGTTGCGGTCCATCTTGGCAGCCGCTTCGCGGAATGTAACTCCCCATGTCGATACTTTCACGAGCAGTGAATCATAATAAGGCGTAATGACGGCCCCCTGGAATCCGTTTCCGGCATCGAGACGGACACCGAAGCCTCCCCCGGACCGGTAGACCGACAATTTTCCAGTATCGGGCATGAAGTCATTCAGCGGGTCTTCTGTCGTCACACGGGCCTGGATGGCATAGCCGAACAGCGGGATGTTCTCCTGTTCCGGGACAGCCGCGTGTCCTGTATGCAAGTTTTCCCCATCAGCGATGAAAATTTGGGTGTGGACGATGTCAATACCGGTCACCATCTCGGAGATCGTATGCTCCACCTGGATCCGCGGGTTCACCTCGATGAAGTAGAATTCGCCGTCTGCTACAAGGAATTCGACCGTACCTGCGTTTATGTACCCGACATTCGCCATCAGTTTGACTGCAGCATCGCAGATTTCCTGACGCAGCTCAGCCGACAGGGAAATGGCCGGTGCAATCTCGACAAGCTTTTGGTGGCGCCGCTGCACAGAACAATCACGCTCGTACAGATGGACGATATTGCCGTGCGTATCACCAAGTATCTGAACTTCGATATGCTTCGGTTCACGGATGAGTTTTTCGACATATACTTCGTCCGATCCGAACGCCGACTTTGCTTCTGATTTCGCGCGGCTGTATGCTTCCAGCACTTCATTTGCGTGCTCGACAATCCGCATGCCGCGTCCCCCGCCGCCGAGTGACGCCTTGATGATGATCGGATAGCCGTGCGCCGTCCCAAACGCTTCCACTTCTTCAACGGAAGCCACTGGTCCGTCCGTCCCGGGAATGACCGGAATGCCGGCAAGTACAGCTTGTGAACGCGCTTTCACTTTATCGCCGAACATCTCCAAATGACGAGATGACGGACCGATGAAGATGATTCCTTCCTGTTCAAGCCGTGCAGCAAATTCCTCATTTTCAGCGAGGAAGCCGTAGCCCGGGTGCACGGCATTGGCTCCTGAGCGCTTCGCTACCTCGATGATCCCTTCGATGTCCAGATACGCATCGATCGGCTTCTTCCCTTCGCCGATCAGATATGATTCATCCGCTTTATAGCGGTGGAACGATCCCCGGTCTTCCGCCGAGTAGATTCCTACTGTTGGAATCTGGAGTTCCGTACACGCACGGAAGACACGAATTGCAATTTCCCCGCGGTTTGCAACCAAAATCTTTTTAATCGAATTCATTTCCACCTTAGGCACGCCCTTTTCTATTTATTCTGCTCGTATCTCGTGAACATTGAAATATTCATCAATATTCCTAATGCTAAAGATAACAGAATAATCGAAGTTCCGCCATAACTAATAAACGGGAGCGTGACTCCAGTCAGTGGAATCAGTCCGGTAAGGCCGCCAAGATTGACGAATGTTTGGATGCCGATGAGCGCGCCAATCCCAGATGCAAGCATTCTCGCATGGGGATCGGCCGTCTTCAAAGCAATCGACAGCGCACGGAAGACGAGAAAGCCGAGACCGCCGATGACGATCAGTGTGCCGAATATCCCGAGTTCCTCCGAAATGACCGCCATGATGAAGTCTGTATGCGGTTCAGGCAGATAGCCCATCTTCTGCACGGAATTGCCGAGACCGAGGCCGAACAGACCGCCGGCGCCGATTGCGATATAGCCGTTGACGATCTGCAGTCCGGACGTCTGCATATAATCGAACGGGGACCTGAAAGCGGTCAGCCGGCCGATCCGTCCGCCCGTCATAACGCTATCCCATGCAAAGTAAAGAACAATACCGACTACGACCAGCATGGCGGCAACAAAACCGCTCAATTTGCCGAAGGTCTTCAGGCTGATGCCGCTCGCCGCCATGACGCAGATCGCCGTCATGATGATGATGAACGTCGCTCCGACATCCGTCTCGAACATGATGGAAGCGACCGCAGCGCCGAGGAGAAAGATCGGCGGCATAATGCCTTGGTTGATATCGTTGATGGTGCCGGCATCGTTCTTGTTCGCAAATACACCTGCGAAATAGATGATGATGACGATCTTCGCGACTTCGGACGGCTGCAGGCTGCCGATCGGCAGGTTGATCCAGCTTTGCGATCCTACTTCCCCTCCGAACCCGATGAAGTGCACAAGGACGAGAAGGAAGAGCATAACCGCAACCGAAATGATCATAAATAGCTTTTGGCGGTATAACTTATAGGGAAGGAACGCAGTGAACAGGAAGGCGGGAATGGCAATGAGGACGCTCCTGAGCTGCTGATTGAAGAAATAGTCCGCCGGCTTGCCGTACCGGTTGGCAGCCCATACCATACTGGAAGAGTAGACCATGACCAAACCGAACAGAATCAGCAGTAAATATGTAAAAAATAACGGAAAATCGAAATGGCGGAAGAGCCGCTTGGCATAACTTTTCAAGAAAATCCCTCGTATCTGTAAATAAAAAACTCAAACTGTAAGTGAGTTTGAGTCTTTCGTTTATTTTTTGACGCTGAGTTCATGCAATATGTTCATTTCGTTCTCGAGAGCCGAAAGGATGTTCTTTCCGCGATCTCTATCAATTAGACCGAGCTTGACAGCAAAGTCGATTTCACGGGACAGCCCATACATCTGTGTGTCCAGCACTTCTTCGTATAAAGGGCACTGCGGCATCGTCAAGTTATCCATCTGCACTTTAATGAGCTGGGCGATCTTATCTGCATCGGCCTGCAGCTGCATGATAGCTTTTTCCTGATACGTTTCCTGCACTTCTATATCCATGAGGACGCCCCCCAAACCTCTTTTTTCAGCAAGGTGCTATACCCTAAATTGTAGCTTTAGAATGCCGAAATTGCAAGTAATTCCCGAAGCGGGAACTCGAGTTTCAGCCGGATGACTTCCGGTTGGCGCGAAAAGGCGGTATACTGTAACTAACTCACGACTAAGCTGGGAGGCTTTACTTTGGAAACCATCATACCGATTACAGGAAACGTGAAATATAAGATTACAATCGATCCGACCGTCTGGATTTTCGACGACCGCCGGATTGACCTGGATACGTACTTTGTGACGGAGCAGGAAGAGTTCGACGAAATGGAAGACTATAAGGAACGGATGGGCAAGCACTGGTCCCGTGAAATCATGGAAGGTGCCACTTATCCCCCGACCTTGCAGACCGAGAAGAAATATGAAAAGCAAAAAATGCTGACCGGCACGTTCGGCATGATTTTCGAACCATTCCTCAAGAATGCGATGCCGGCTCCGGAAGCGGAGTCAATCGTCCTCATGACAACCGAAGGGGAGATCGAGTTCCCGATCAGCGAGGCGAACGAGCTGATCTTCCAGTTCAGCCTGAAGGGAAAACCGCTGAAAGAAGATGGCCCTGTGTACGTCCTGAAAAAGGACGGATCCAATTTGGATTCGCCGATCAAAGGCGTCACTTCCATCCGGATCAGCTGAAAAGAGGTGCAGCGATGCGAGTGAAATGTGTGATCTGTGATGAGATCGGCAAACTCGATGACGAGGATCCGCTGGCAAAGAAGCTGAGGAACCGCCCGATCCATACGTATATGTGTGAAAGCTGCAGGAACCGAATCGGGGAACTGACCCATATTCGGAAAGAGTCCGGGAAATTCACTTTCCATCGGAGTTCCCACCCTGCAGAAGACGGATTCTAAAAAAAGATCCAGCCGCTGTTAAGCGACTGGATCTTCTTTGTGTTCGTTCAGCCGGCGCACCCTGTAAATGATCAGGATGAGTGCCGCCACGATGAGACCTTCCACAATCGGAAGGAAAAATGCCAAGAACGTCAGCACGAGGCAGCCGATGAACAAAAACGTGTAGATTACAAGATTTTGCAGCGGCTTGATTTTCCTGGCGAACCCCAGTTTGTAGACAAGGGCGGCCAGTAAAAACACGAGGGCGAACAAGACGTAGCCAGCAGAATTGAAGCCCGGCATCACTTCATAGATCAATTTCGCAATGCCGGACATCTTCGAGGCTACGAGCTCTGAATCCTCTACCTTCATTCAATACATTCCTTTCCCAGGAGCTTATTTGCTCTTTTTCTGTGCCTTTTCCCGTTCGTTCTTGTCGAGGATCTTCTTGCGGAGACGGATCGAGACCGGTGTAACTTCACAGTACTCATCGTCCGCCGCATATTGCAGCGCTTCTTCAAGCGTCAGGATCTTCGGCTTTTTCGTTGAAACGGTCTGGTCCTTCGTTGCGGACCGGACGTTCGTTGCGTGCTTCACTCGTGTCAGGTTGATCGTAATATCGTTTTCACGTGTATTCTCCCCGACGACCATCCCTGCATAGATATCAGTTCCCGCTTCAACGAACATCGTGCCGCGGTCTTCCAGCTGCATGACGCTGTACGCTGTCACTTTTCCGTTCTCCATGGAAACGAGAACGCCGTTGCGGCGGCCGCCGACTTTCTCTGCGGACATCGGTTTGTATTCCGCGAACGAATGGTTCAGTATGCCGTAACCGCGTGTCAGTGTCAGGAAGTCGGTCGAATAGCCGATCAAACCGCGTGCCGGCACAAGGAATGTCAGACGGACCTGGCCGTTCCCGTTGTTCACCATATCGAGCATTTCACCTTTACGTTCACCCATCGACTCGATGACAGCGCCTGTATACTCTTCCGGTACGTCGATCTGGACGTTCTCCACCGGTTCGCAGCGTTTGCCGTCGATCGTCTTAACGATGACTTCCGGCTTCGATACTTGCAATTCGTAGCCTTCACGGCGCATGTTTTCGATAAGGATCGACAAGTGCAGCTCACCGCGTCCCGAAACGATCCATGCATCCGGGGAATCTGTCGGGTCGACGCGCAGCGACACATCCGTCTGGAGCTGCTGCTGAAGCCGCTCATCGATTTTACGGGAAGTGACCCACTTGCCTTCTCGTCCTGCAAACGGACTGTTGTTCACGAGGAACTTCATCTGCAGTGTCGGTTCGTCGACGTGCAGCAGCGGAAGGGCTTCCTGGTGGTCTGTCGGGCAGACGGTCTCACCGACGTCCAGATCGTCCATTCCGGAAATCGCGATCAGGTCGCCTGCGTATGCTTCCTGGATTTCGATCCGTTTAAGACCAAGGAATCCAAACATCTTCGTCACACGGAAGTTCTTAACCGAACCATCCCGCTTCATGACGCTCACTTGCTGTCCAACGTTCATTGTCCCGCGGAATACGCGACCGATCCCGATACGGCCCATGTAGTCGCTGTAGTCAAGCAGCGATACTTGGAATTGCAGCGGCTCGTCCCGGTTGTCGACCGGTGCCGGGATCTTGTCGAGGATCGCATCGTACAATACTTTCAGTGTATCTTCCTGATCTGCCGGGTCCGGAGACAGGCTCGCCGTTCCGTTGAAACCGGAAGCGAAGACGACAGGGAATTCAAGCTGATCGTCGTTTGCATCGAGTTCGATGAACAGTTCCAGCACTTCGTCGACGACTTCTTCAGGACGCGCGAATTCGCGGTCGATCTTGTTGACGACGACGATCGGCTTCAAGTCGATCTCGAGCGCTTTTTTCAGGACGAAACGGGTCTGCGGCATGCAGCCTTCGAACGCATCGACGACGAGAACGACGCCATCGACCATTTTCAGGATCCGTTCCACTTCTCCGCCGAAATCGGCGTGTCCCGGTGTATCGAGGATGTTAATTTTCGTACCTTCATATTCAATTGCCGTGTTCTTCGCGAGGATCGTGATTCCGCGTTCCCGTTCCAATTCGTTCGAGTCCATTGCCCGCTCATCGACGTGCTCGTTTGAACGGAAGATCCCGGACTGTTTCAAAAGCTGGTCGACCAGTGTCGTTTTTCCGTGATCGACGTGGGCGATAATCGCTATATTTCTAATATCATTGCGTAAGTTTGTCATTGTTTCACTCCATCTGTCTTTATTCAGTTGTTTAACTGTGTTATTATAGCACAAGATGCATCGAGAAAAAACGATTTATCTTTATCGGGAGGCGTATTTTTTTGAAAAATGTCAAATGGGTGTTCGTTGCATACTCCCTGGGTGCGATTCTGTCGATGTTCATGATCGGAATTGCAGTCGGTGTGAAGAGCTTCCTGCTCGCTTTTGCAGCAATCCTCGCGCTCGTCCTCATCATGGGCAACGGCTTCAAGACGAAAAAGAAATACCGAGAGCAAGGTCTTCTATAGAATCCCGAAGTGAAGGGCGCACCGGTCATCCGGCTGCCTCTTCACTTTTTTAGTCGGATGAATTCGTCCAGCAGCTGGCGGTGAAGTCCCGGGTTTGCGACGAGGAACGTCTCCTGGCCGAGCAGGCTGAGCTCTGACCCGTCCATCGTCGACGCCACGGCGCCGACTTCGTTTGCGATCACCATGCCCCCAGCCACATCCCACGGCGACAGACGCATGGACATATAGGCATCGATCCGGCCGGCTGCGACATGGGTCAGCTCAAGGGCGGCCGAACCGTAGGAACGGGTGCCCCTGCACCGGTTCACGAGCTCAATCATCGGTTCGTGCTCGGCGTAGCGGTTCGGTGCCACCCAGCTCGCATTCACACCGATCACCGACTCCTCGACTGCCGTCTCGTTGAGTGGCATCAGGCGAACGTCATTCAAATACGCGCCTTCGCCCTTTCCGGCGGTATACAGATCGTCCGTCATCACTTCATAGACATACCCAAGCATGCCGACGCCATCCATGTAGATGCCGAGCGAAATCGCGAAGTTCCGCTTCTGATGGATGAAGTTCATCGTCCCGTCAATCGGATCGAGAAACCAGACAACCCCTTCAAGCGTTTCGACCGAATCCCCGAACCCCTCCTCGCCCATCACGCGGTGATCAGGAAAGTCCTGCCGGATGCGGCGGATGAAAAATTGCTCGATCTCCTTGTCGATATTCGTCACAAGGTCGTTCACTGATGATTTCGCGCTCACTTCAATATCGGTGAAAAACGAATATCTGATATGTTGTCCCGCCTCTTTTATGAGCGATTTCGCATAGCGGTCAATGGTCCCCCAATTCATCTCCAATCCCTCCAGTTCTCCTTCTTTCAGTATAGCATAGCCCGTTTGCCCCCAAACAAAAAAGGCTTCTGTCATGATCTCCGTCACAGAGAACAATGCCCAGATGCCTTTCTACCAATGCCGAATGCCCCCCCATTTAGAAACCATTCAACTTCTCCAGTTCACAGTGGATTTCCGTCAGCCGCTTCTTGCTTTTCGCGATCTGTTTCGACTCCTCCTCTTGCAGTGCATCGTGAAGTGTTGCGAGTTCATAATCCAGTTCCAAGTGCAATACTTTAAGGAATTCCTTTTCAACGTCAGCTTTGCGTATTACGTGGACGACTTGCTTCATGAGAGAACACCCCTTTTTTGAAAGTATGTGCTATTTCCTGTTACCATAAGATATGCGGGAATCGACAGGACAACTAGTTATTCGTCCTCTTGTCTTCAATTGTTCCCCATTGTCTTCAGTTATAAACGTGGAAAAATGAGAGGTGGAACGGATATGAAGAATGGATTTTGGACAGAAAAGGATTTTGGCGTGTTCGATACGCAAGGCCTGGAAGCCCGGATGACGGCACTGCAGGAACGGATCCAGCCGAAGTTCGCCATTCTCGGAGAGCGGTATGCACCGATCCTGTCGGCATGGGGGAAAGGTGAATTCTTTTCTCATATTGCCAAGCATGCACGGCGAACTGTAAATCCGCCGAAGGACAGCTGGGTCGCCTTTGCGCCTGCGAAACGCGGATACAAAGCGCTGCCTCATTTCCAGATTGGTCTGTGGGGCACCCATTTATTCATCATCCTGGCGGTCATTTACGAAAATCCCGACAAGAAAGGGATTTCCGAAAGGCTGCAGTCCGGCATCGGGCTGCTGACAGGGCTGCCTGATGATTATATCGTCTCCGGTGATCACATGAAGCCGGGGGCTGAAACGATCCGCGAGGCCGGTGAAGAAGGGATACTCCAGCTGCTGGAACGTCTGCACGACGTCAAAAAAGCTGAATTCCTCGTCGGCCGGCACCTTCCGGCAGAACAGGCAATTCTCATGCCGGAAGATGAATTCCTCGCGTATGCAGACCGGACATTCGAGACGCTGCTGCCGGTATATGAACGGATTACAGGTCAATAATACAAAAAACGATTCGGACTGCGCAGAAGTTCCCGCGTGCTCCGAATCGTTTTTTCATCGTCTCGTTTACGTGCATCAGCCTTTGATCAGCTCTCCGTCTGCTCCTTCTTTTGCCCGTTTCACGATTTTATAACTTTCGTACCCACTCACTTCCTTGAATTCCCGGAAGAGTGTCTTTTCTTCGGCCATCGACGGCACGACCGTCTTGAAACGGTTATACGCACCGAGCAGATCTGCCCGCAGGATCCCCTGTTCGAATGATTTTTCAACAGCTGAGAAAAATTCGGTGACGATCACGATCTCTTCTGTCGTCCAGTCGACGCGGATCGGATAACTGTATTCCATCTCTATACCTCCGTTCCTCTTTTAGGGTATGCAGAAAAAAGGGGCCTATCCGGCGCAAACCGGATAGGTCCCTCCCCCTGCTTATTTAGACAAGATGTGGATCGGTTTGCCAAGCGCCACTTCAGCGGCTTCCATAGCGATCTCCCCAAGTGTCGGGTGTGCATGGATTGTCATCGAGACGTCTTCAAGTGTCATGCCGCCTTCGATGGCAATCGCCATCTCAGCGATCATGTCTGAAGCGTTCTCACCTGCGATCTGCGCACCGATCAGCAGACCGTCTTCCTTGCGTGCGACGAGTTTCACGAAACCATCAGTCGCATTCAGCGACAGGGCACGTCCGTTTGCTGCAAACGGGAACTTGCCGACGACAACTTCGTAGCCTTCGTCTTTAGCCTCTTTCTCGTTCAGGCCAACAGTTGCAAGTTCAGGATCCGTAAAGCAGACAGCCGGAATCGCCAAGTAATCGACTTCCGACTTTTCGCCGGCAATCGCTTCCGCAGCGACTTTACCTTCATAAGATGCTTTGTGTGCAAGCTGCAGTCCGGGAACGATATCGCCGATTGCGTAGATGTTCGGGATGCTTGTCCGGCACTGTTTGTCGACGCTGAGAAGACCTCTGTCTTCGAATTTCAGACCGAGTTCCTCCAGACCGATTTCTTCAGTGTTCGGACGGCGGCCGACAGTCACAAGGACATAGTCCGCTTCAACCGTTTTCTCTTCACCTTTTGCTTCGTACGTGACTTTCACGCCGCTGTCTGTTTCTTCAGCGCTCTTCGCAGTCGCTTTAACAACGACTTCGACGCCTTTTTTCTTCAGCCCTTTTTTCACGAGCTGTGTCATCTGCTTTTCGAAGCCGGAAAGGATGTCGTCCCCGCCTTCGATGATTGTCACTTCGGAACCGAGGTTCGCATAGGCAGAACCGAGTTCCGTTCCGATGTAGCCCCCGCCGATGACGACAAGTTTCTTCGGCAGTTCTTTCAGCGCAAGTGCACCAGTCGAGTTGATAACACGGTCCGTGAACTTGAAGTTCGGAATTTCAACAGGACGTGCTCCAGTAGCCAGGATTGCATTTTTAAATTTATATGTCTGTGCAGACTTATCGTCTATCACGCGGACAGTATTCGCATCGACAAAGTACGCTTCGCCTTGGACGATGTCGACTTTGTTCCCTTTCAAGAGTCCTTCGACGCCGCCTGTCAGCTTGTTGACGACACTTTCCTTGAAAGCCATCGCTTTGCTGAAGTCGAGTTTCACGTCGGAAGCTGTGATCCCCATATCGTCGGAGCCTTGTGCATGAACGAAACGGTGGCCGACAGAAATGAGCGCCTTCGAAGGGATACAGCCGACATTCAGACACACGCCGCCGATCGTGTTCTTCTCGACGATCGTCACTTTCTGTCCGAGTTGGGCTGCGCGAATTGCTGCAACATATCCTCCGGGGCCTGAACCGACTACGAGCGTATCTGTTTCAATTGGAAAATCTCCTACTACCATGGTTTACGCCTCCATTAATAAAAGTTCTGGATTTCCGAGTAAGTGCTTAATGTGGTTGAGCGCCTGCTGGCCGGTTGCGCCATCGATCACCCGATGATCAAACACTAATGATAATGCTAACATAGGTGCCGCGATGATTTCACCATTTTTCACGATCGGCTTTTCGGAAATACGGCCGATGCCGAGAATCGCCACTTCCGGATGGTTAATGATCGGAGTGAACCATTGTCCGCCCGCAGAACCGATATTCGTGATTGAGCAGGAAGCACCTTTCATTTCATTCGGTGAGAGTTTGCCGTCACGCGCTTTGCCGCCGAGTTCTGAGATTTCTTTTGAAATTGCGAACATCGATTTACGGTCTGCGTGTTTGATGACCGGTACGAGCAGCCCGCGATCCGTGTCGGCAGCAATACCGATGTTGAAGTAATGCTTGTAGACAAGCTCTTCCGTCGCATCGTCGAGTGATGTGTTCAATTCAGGGAATTTGCGCAGCGTCGAAACGAGTGCTTTGACGACATACGGCAAGTAGGTCAGCTTAATGTCCTGTTCCGCAGCAATCTCCTTGAACTTCTTACGGTGTGCGACCAGTTCAGTCACATCCACTTCGTCAAGCAGCGTCACGTGAGGTGCAGTGTGCTTGGAATTGACCATTGCTTTTGCAATTGCCTTCCGGATGCCTGACAGCTTCTCGCGGGTTTCCGGGAAATCGCCTTCCGGAATCGCCTGTTCTGCAGGTGTTGACTGAGCTGCCGAAGCGGCTTCTTCCGGCTGTCCGGATGCTTCCGCTGCAGAAGGCTGTTCCGCCTGAGCCTTGCCTCCGCCTTGCTTGAACGTCTCGATATCTTCCTTCAGAACACGGCCGTTTTTGCCTGTGCCTGAAACTTCACGGATGTCGACGCCTTCTTCCCGGGCGAATTTGCGCACAGACGGCATTGCAATCACTCGGCCGTTCGGGTCTGCGGTACCCCTGGCAGGAGCCGGTGTCGTATCTGCGCCTTTTACCTCCTGCTGCTGAGGGGCTTCCGCTTTGTCGATCTCCTGGCCTTTTTCAGCTGTCGACTGCACTTGCGATTCTGTCTCTTTCTTCTCTTCGGACGGCTGTTCGTCCGGAGTGTCCTCTTCTTCGTCTTCATGGTCAGGGGAATCGATGCGGATCAGCTTATCGCCGACGACTGCCACCGTCCCTTCCTGCACGAGGATCTCTTCAACTGTTCCGGTAACCGGGGAAGGGATCTCGACGACCGATTTGTCATTCTGCACTTCAAGAAGTGTGTCATCTTCGTTGATGGTGTCGCCTTTTGCGACGAACCATTTGACGATTTCACCTTCGTGAATTCCTTCTCCGATATCTGGTAAACGGAAATGATAGGCCACGTCATACACCCTTTCTTTTAGTCATACGAATCGTTTAGTTAGAAATTCAAAACTTTCTTCGCGGTTTCAGCAATGTCTTCCGCCTTCGGAAGCCATGTATTTTCCCCTTGTGCAAACGGATAAATCGTGTCCGGTGCTGTCACACGCAAGACAGGCGCTTCCAAGCTCAGCACGGCGCGTTCCATGATTTCAGCAACGACGTTTGCAGCAATACCTGCCTGACGCTGTGCTTCCTGGACGACAATTGCCCGGTTGGTTTTCTCGACGGATGCGATGATCGTCTTCACGTCGAGCGGCTGGATCGTGCGCAAGTCGAGCACTTCAGCAGAGTGGCCTTCTTTTTCTAGCGCTTCAGCTGCTTTCAGGCTCTCCTGCACCATTGCACCGTAGGCGATGATCGTGATGTCCGTTCCTTCGCGCTTGATATCCGCTTTGCCGAGCGGGATCGTATATTCCTCTTCCGGCACTTCTTGGCGGAACGAGCGGTACAGCTTCATGTGCTCCAGGAACACGACCGGGTTTTCGTCCTTGATGGCCGAGATGAGAAGCCCTTTCGCATCGTACGGCGTCGAAGGAATGACGACTTTGATGCCCGGCTGTGAAGCGACGAGTCCTTCCAGGCTGTCCGCGTGCATCTCAGGTGTTGCGACACCGCCGCCGAACGGTGAACGGATCGTAATCGGTGCATTGCGTTTTCCGGCTGTCCGGAAACTCTGACGGGCAGCCTGGCCGCTGACCGAGTCCATCACTTCAAAAAGGAAGCCGAAGAACTGGATTTCCATGACTGGGCGCCATCCTGTGAGCGACAGACCGATCGCCAGTCCGCCGATGCCTGACTCCGCGAGAGGCGTATCGAAGACACGTTCTTCCCCGAATTCTTTCTGAAGTCCTTCGGTTGCCCGGAAGACGCCTCCGTTTTTCCCGACGTCCTCACCGAAGACGAGCACGTTTTCATCATTCTTCAATTCCGTGCGCATTGCATCGGTAATTGCTTGGATCATCGTCAATTGTGCCATCGGTTATTTCGACTCCTTTTCTGTGTAGATGTCAAACTGTTCCTGGACATTGTAAGGCATGTCGCCTTTGTACATGATTTTCAGGAAGTCTGTCACTTTCTGTTTCGGTGCCTGGTCGGCTTGTTTGATCGCGTCTTTGATCTCCTGCTTGGCGCGTTCGATCACTGCGTTCTCCTTCTCTTCGTTCCACAGCTTTTTCCCCTCGAGGTACGTACGGAACCGGACGATCGGGTCCTTTTTCTCCCATTCGCTGTCGATATCGGAAGTACGGTAGCGTGTCGGGTCATCCCCTGCCATCGTATGCGGACCATAGCGGTAGCACATCGTCTCGATCAGTGTCGGGCCTTCTCCGCTGACCGCCCGTTCGCGCGCGTCCTTCGTTGCCGCGTAGACCGCCAAAGGATCCATGCCGTCGACGAGAATGCTCGGGATTCCTGCCGCCACACCTTTCTGAGCAAGTGTTTTCGCTGCCGTCTGAACGGAGCGCGGTGTTGAGATGGCGTATTGGTTGTTTTGAACGACGAAGATCGCAGGTGAACGGTAAGCGCCCGCAAAGTTGATCCCTTCGTAGAAGTCACCTTGTGACGTACCGCCATCGCCGGTATATGTCATGACAACTGATTTCTTTCCGCGCTTCTGCAGTCCAAGTGCGATTCCTGCCGCCTGGACATATTGCGCACCGATGATGATCTGCGGCGGGAAAATATTGAGGTCATCCGCCAGCTCACTGCCCAGGTAGTGACCGCGTGACCAGAGGAACGCCATATGCAATGGCAGTCCGTGGAAGATCAGCTGCGGTACGTCCCGGTATCCGGGCAGGATGAAGTCGTCTTTTTCCAAAGCGAAATGGGATGCCAGCTGCGACGCTTCCTGTCCGGCCGTCGGTGCATAAAACCCTAAACGCCCCTGACGGTTGAGCGCGATCGACCGCTGATCCAAGATACGCGTATAGACCATACGCTCCATCAGTTCTGTCAGCTCATCGTCAGACAGCTTCGGATCCGCTTCTTCATTCACGATCTTCCCGTCCTCGTTCAAAACCTGGAACATGTCAAATTTCTCTTCGATCTCATGCAGTGTGTTCAATGGATCGAACTGCGTGTTCTTTTTTGCAGCCATTTCGGCAACTCTCCCTCTTTTAAACTGTATTAGGTAATTCACGACATTCGATTGATACACATTTTCTTTCCTTTTCAGTATACTGAAACGTCCAGGAACGGTCAATGCATGAAGCATCTGTGCTGATCAGCGGCAAGCTGTCTTGCCCGCCGGCTGCCCAACTGTATTAGTACATGATTCCCTTTGTGCTATAATACAATGAATTCATTAATTTACTCTTCCGCAGGCTGCTGGGTTTCCTCCAGAGCTTTATTCACTTCGGCTGTCGACTGGTTGAACAGCCTGACAGCATCCGCAAGCTTCGACTGCTGATCGTTCACTTCCCCGACCGCCTCATCCAGCTTTACCCGTTTTACGTTTTCATCAATCAGCAAGTCGTAAACCTTCCGCTGTTTTTCCAACAGTTCTGTATAGGCGGCGCTCACTGTGCGATGCAGTTCGTAACGGGTATCCAGTGCGGATTTCAGCTTTGCGACAGCAGCATTCCCTTCATCAGTACCAGCGGGCGGCAGGGTACGCAGCTGTTTTGCCGTCTCTTCTCCAGCCCCGATCGCCTCCTCCTCTTTTTCCAGTAGGGTGCCCCGTTCTTCAAGCGAAGCCTGCAGTCTCGACACCCCGCTTTCAAGCGCCTCTCTGTCTTCGATGCTCAGGCCTGTCGTTTTCTCGAACAATGTCTGCTCTTTTTTCTCCAGGCCGTCCAGCTGATTTTCATACTCCGCGATTTCTTTTTCATGTTTCTGCACTTCACTCAGGATACTATCCAGTTCCCGCTGCATCTGGTCTTTTTCCTGCGTGCAGCCGCCTGCCAGCAGCAGAACCCAGATCGGGATGATCATGAACAACTTGCGCATACGTCTTCACCTCGCTTTTCTCCTGTTCAGCTTCAAATCCTTTCACCTTATACACGATTCCATTATACTAATAAGATAAGTAACAACGCACCAAATGGAAAAGGGGTCAGACAAAATGATTTTAATGGACGATATTATAAGGGAAGGCCACCCTGCATTACGGGAGCGGTCGGAGGAAGTCGTATTCCCTCTTTCCGCAGAAGACAAACAGCTGGCGCATGACCTGCATGAGTATGTCGTCAACAGCCAGGATGAGGACGTTTCTGAAAAATACGGGCTCCGGGCCGGTATCGGACTTGCAGCTCCGCAAGTGAACCAGCTGAAGCGGATCTTTGCCCTGCATATCGAGTCAGATGAAGAAAAAGGGGTAAGCCTGATCGCCATCAATCCGCGGATCATCAGCCACTCGATCGAGAAAACATATTTATCGACCGGGGAAGGCTGCCTGTCGGTCGATCGAGAAGTCGAAGGGTTTGTCGCGCGGTACGCCCGCATTACAATCAAAGCGTTCGACATTAACGGCAAAGAATATAAGAAGCGGCTGAAGGGCCTACCTTCGATCGCCTTCCAGCATGAGCTCGATCATTTGAACGGGGTGATGTTCTATGATCATATCGACCGGAATGAGCCCTATCGGATCCCTGCCGATTCCTCACCATATGATCGCTGATCGGCATTTGACAGAAAGTTTGAAATACGGTATACTTCCTTATAAGGAGTGATACCGCCATGTATAAACGCCTGAAACGAAAATTGTTGAAGCGTCTGAATGGCATCCTCGGCAAAAAGTCAATCGCATAACGAACTCCGCCCACCCCGAGCAGGTGGGCTTTTCTTTATTTTCCTCAGGTGGCATGGTACTATTAACAATATCAGTCCAAAATCGAACGACAGAACAAAGGAGATCACAACATGATTTTTAAAGTGTATTACCAAGAAAGCAAGGCGCAGGTGCCTGTCCGCGAAAACACCAAAACGATCTATGTGGAGGCTGAGACGCAGCGTGAAGTACGCCAAAAGCTGTCAGACCGCAACTACAATATTGAATTCATCCAGCAGCTTGAAGGGGAGCACCTTGCGTATGAGCAGGCTTCCGGGCACTTCGAGCTCGAGCAGGTGTAATCCATGAAATCCATCAAAAACAATGAGACAGCTGTTTTCGCTCTCGGCGGACTGGGCGAAATTGGCAAAAACACGTACGCGGTACAATTCCAGGACGAAATCATCCTGATTGACGCAGGCATCAAATTCCCGGAGGACGACCTGCTTGGAATTGACTACGTCATTCCGGACTATACGTACCTGAAACGGAACGAAGACAAGATCAAAGGGCTGTTCATCACCCACGGCCACGAAGACCATATCGGGGGGATTCCCTACTTGCTGCGTCAGGTGAACATGCCTGTTTACGGCGGCAAACTCGCCCTCGGCCTGCTGCGCAACAAACTCGAGGAGCACGGTCTGATACGCTCTACGAAACTGATTGAGTTCGGGGAAGATGATGTGTTCAAATTCCGGAAAACGGCTGTGTCCTTCTTCCGTACGACACACAGTATCCCGGACGCATATGGTGTCGTCGTGAAGACTCCTTCAGGCAACATCGTCCATACCGGGGACTTCAAGTTCGACTTCACGCCTGTCGGGGAGCCGGCAAACTTGGCCAAGATGGCAAAGATCGGGAGCGAAGGCGTGCTATGCCTGCTTTCCGACAGTACGAACGCGGAAGTGCCGAACTTTACAATGTCTGAACGGAAAGTCGGCGACAGTCTGAACGATATCTTCCGTAAAGTCGACGGCCGGATCATTTTTGCAACATTCGCATCGAATATCCACCGTCTGCAGCAAGTCATTGAAGCGGCGCAGATCCATAACCGTAAAGTGGCAGTGTTCGGCCGCAGCATGGACAATGCGATCACAATCGGCCGCGAGCTCGGCTATATCGATGCACCGAAGGACCTGTTCGTCGATGCCCAGAGCATCAACCGCCTGCCGGCGAACGAAGTCATGATCCTTTGTACAGGAAGCCAGGGAGAGCCGATGGCCGCCCTGTCGCGGATCGCGAACGGCACACACCGCCAAGTTCAGATCCAGCCGGGAGATACGGTCATCTTCTCCTCTTCCCCGATTCCAGGGAACCGGCTGAGCGTCAACAAAACGATTAACGCCCTGTTCCGTGCCGGAGCAGAAGTTATTCACGGCGCATTAAACAATATCCATACGTCAGGACATGGCTCCCAGGAAGAGCAGAAACTGATGCTCCGTCTGATCCAGCCGAAGTTCTTCATGCCGATCCACGGTGAATACCGGATGCTTAAAATGCACGAAGAGCTCGCCATCGCCTGTGACGTGGAACCAGACAACGTCTTCATCATGTCGAACGGCGATGTGCTGGCGCTCACCGAAGATTCAGCTCGTCCTGCTGGGCGCGTTCCTTCTGGTGATGTGTACATTGACGGCAGCGGGATTGGCGATATCGGCAATGTCGTCCTGCGCGACCGGAAGAACCTGTCCGAGGACGGACTCGTGATCGTCGTCGCAACAATCGACAAGCGGCGCAACCGCGTCGTTTCCGGACCAGATCTCATTTCCAGGGGCTTCGTCTACATGCGTGAATCAGGCGCGATGATCAATGAAGCGCAATATATGCTGACCCGTCAGATGCACCGGAAGCTCGCAGCCGGACCTGCGGATATCACCGTATTGAAAAGCGATATCATCGACTCCCTCAGCTCATATCTGTATGACAAGACAAAACGGAAACCGATGATCCTGCCGGTGATTCTCGAAGTATGATCCATAAGCAAAAGGGCTGTCCCGAAAAGTCTGCAGCGACTTTCCGGGACAGCCCTTTTTGGTCCGGCCATTTTGCTTAGTGGAGTACCTTCTTTTCAAATCGGTGGATGTCCACATCGGAACCAATGACGATGAGTATATCATTCAGCTGGATCTCTTCAATCGCCTGCGGAGACACGAGGATATGGTCTTCCCGTTTAATGGCGACGATGTTGACACCGTATTTTGCACGGATGTCAAGGTCAATGAGCGAAGCACCTGCGAGCTTTGTGTTCGCACGGATTTCAACGATGGAATATTCTTCGGACAGCTCCAGATAGTCGAGAATATCATTTGAGACGAGCCGGTTTGCAATCCGTCTGCCCATATCCCGCTCGGGGTGGATGACATGATCCGCACCGATCTTCCGCAGCACCTTTTCGTGGTAATCATTTTGCGCCTTCACGGTGATCGTCTGCACGCCGATCTCCTTCAGGATGAGCGTCGTCAAAATACTCGCCTGAATGTTCTCCCCGATCGCGACGACGACATGTTCGAAGTTCCGGATGCCGAGCGACCGCAAGGACGACTCATCCGTTGTATCAGCGGCCACCGCCTGCGTCGCGATCTGAGCATACTCTGCTACACGATCCTGGGATATGTCGATCGCCATGACGGATGCATCCAGTTCAATCAGTTCATGGACGATGCTTCCGCCGAACCGTCCGAGCCCGATGACGACAAATTCCTTTTTCATACTCCATCTCTCCGATATCTATAAGAATGCGTCTAGTTTATCACAGGCACGCTCTGTACTCAATCCAAGACAAAAACCCGGCAGTCCGTTTGACGGAAGCCGGGTAGTTCAGCTATTATTTTTTCATTTCGTCGAGTACGCGGTTGACGCGTTTTTCGAGCATCTTCATGCCGCTGCCGCCGGCTTGGAAGTGGCGCAGCTGGCCGTCTTTGTCGAAGACATAATACGCGGGAACGTACTGGTTCTCGAACGCATCATTCAATTTCAGCTCGCTGTCCACGTAGATTGGCTGCACGATGTCGTGCTCTGCAGCTACTTCTTTGATGTGGTCAAGGTTGACGTCATCTTCCGAACGCGGCATATGGACAGCCACTACGTTCAGCTCGTCTTTGTACTTATCCCGGAATGCGTTGACATCCGGCATTGCTTCTTTACACATATGGCAGCTCACTGACCAGAAGTGGATGAGGGTCGGTTTTTCACCGACGAGCTCCGATTTCGTCACTTCGCCGTTCAGCCAAGCTGTAGCGCCGGCCAATTCCGGCAACTGTTCACGCAATTTCATGGAAATGTCCTCCTTTGGGTAAAAATCCCCGCAGCCGATGCTGAGCGGGGAAATGTTCGTCAATCTGCTGGTTCGTGCCGGTCTTACAGAGTTTCTTGACCAGGACGCCAGTTCGCCGGGCAGAGACCGCCTGTCTGAAGCGCTTGAAGTACGCGGAGTGTTTCATCGACGTCACGGCCGATATTGTTGTGGAATACAGTCTGGTATTGCATTTCACCTTCAGGGTTGATGATGAAGAGTCCGCGGAGTGCGACGCCTTCTTCTTCAATCAGGACACCGTAGTTGCGTGCCACTTCGTGATTCGTATCTGCCGCAAGCGGATAGTTCAGTTCGCCGAGACCATTGTCTTTGCGGTCTGTGTTGATCCATGCTTTGTGTGTATGGATTGTATCCGTGGAGACACCGATCACTTCTGCATCGAGGTCTTCGAACTCATCATAGCGATCGGACATCGCTGTGATTTCAGTAGGGCACACGAAAGTGAAGTCCATTGGATAGAAGAAAAGGACTGTCCACTTGTCGTTTTTCATGTTTTCTTCAAGACTTACTTTCCCGAAGGACTTGTCCTTCATCACTGCTTCCATTTCAAATCGTGGAGCCTGTTTCCCAACCATGCGTTCTGCCATTCAAAATCCCTCCAATTTATCTTTAGAGCAGCCATCTCATCTGCTCAATTCTTCTATATCGTACCAAACGTCTGCCGGAATATCAATTAGAATGATTTACTCTTAAGAATGATTATCGGAAATGACCCGGTAATTGAGAAGAACATCGTCCGTATCAGCTTTCCGTGTCCAGGCACAGAGACGGTCTCGAAGGGCGTCCGCCGCAGTATTCACATTCTGGGTCATTGCACGCTTCCTCCCGCCACTCATCACACGGGCCGCAGAACACCGAGTCGAATTGTTCGTTGTAAAGAAGCGGCTCCATGCAGCAGATACAGTGGTTTGCCATTTCGTCCCACTCGATGACTGTTTCCTTATGGAACAGGAACACCCGCTTCTCCCCGTCTCTCACTGGCGGTGTCCGTCCTTCGAGCGCCGCCTTCAGCAAATTGTTCCAGTGCCGGTCTTCCGGGTCAAAGTAGAATGTCATTTTCTCGCCCAATCGGAACCCTCCATTTCTTTGTTCCAGTTTACTACGCACCTGCCGAGAACACAATGATTCAGACGCCTCCTCTCCTCCCTGCCCTTCCCAAACAGCAGCGCACCGGTTTTTTCGCTTTCCAATCATTTCACTATTGCATTCCTGCATAGTTTTTGTATAATGAAAGACGCTAAAAGTAAACTTGAAGTACACTTATACTAAACTTCGACGAAAGTGGGGAGCGTAATGCAAATCGGCAGCAAAATCAAACGGCTGCGATTACAAAATGGGCTGACACAGGAAGAGCTGGGCGAACGCACCGACCTGACGAAAGGATACATTTCGCAGCTCGAAAGGGATCTGAACTCGCCGTCGATCGAAACGCTGTTCTCCCTGCTTGAAGTGCTCGGCACGAGTCCGAAAGAGTTTTTCGACGAGTCCAGGAAGAGTGAGCCTGTCGTTTTTTCACCGCAGGACCAGACGTCCTACTCGAATGACGACCTCGGCTATAAAATCCGCTGGCTTATCCCCCGCTCGAACGAAAACGACATGGAACCGGTCTATATCACGTTTTCCGCCAAAGGGGAGCTGAAGCAGTTCGCCCCCTCCCTGTCGGAAACGTTTATCTATGTATTGTCAGGGAACGTGGAAATAGAGATCGGCTCCCGTGTGTATCAGGCAAAAGCCGGCGATGCCGTCTACTATTCCGCAGAGGATCAGCACCGGATTTCAAATGCACACGACGGAGTGAGCGAACTGCTCCTCGTTGTGACGGAATCTTACTTATAACAAAAAGGGGGACCTTCCTTGTCCACACAACCGATCATCCGATTTGAAAATGTCAGCAAACGATTTAACGAAGACACCACTGTTTTGAAGGATGTATCCTTTGAAATGGAGCGGGGGAAATTCTATACACTGCTCGGCCCTTCCGGCTGCGGCAAGACGACGATCCTCCGGCTGATCGCGGGATTCTCCGAGCCATCCGAAGGAACGATCTATTTCGATGGCAAGCCGATCAACCAAGTACCTGCGAATGAACGCCAAGTCAATACGGTGTTCCAGGACTACGCGCTGTTCCCTCATTTAAACGTCTACGAAAACGTCGCGTTCGGTCTGCGCATCAAGAAAGTGAAGAAATCGGAAATCGACAGCCGCGTCAAGGAAGCGCTGAAGTTCGTCAACCTGTCCGGCTACGAAAACCGCGAGATCACTGAGATGTCCGGCGGTCAGAGGCAGCGTGTGGCCATCGCCCGCGCGATCATCAACGACCCGGAAATCATCCTCCTCGACGAACCGCTCTCCGCACTCGATTTGAAGCTGCGGTCAGCCATGCAGTATGAGCTGCGCGAACTGCAGCAGCGGCTTGGCAAGACGTTCATCTTTGTAACGCACGACCAGGAAGAGGCCCTCGCCATGTCCGACGAAATCTTCGTCATGAACTTTGGGGAGATCCAGCAGTCAGGTACGCCGAACGACATCTACGATGAGCCGATCAGCCGCTTCGTTGCGGACTTCATCGGTGAATCCAACATCGTCTCCGGAGTCATGATCGAAGACTACGTCGTGGAATTCAACGGCAAGCGTTTTGAATGTGCGGATGCCGGCCTGCAGCCGAATGAGAAAGTCGACATCGTGCTGCGTCCGGAAGACTTGGAGATCACTCCGGTTGACCGCGGAAAATTAGCGGTCACGGTCGATACATCCCTGTTCCGCGGTGTCCATTACGAACTGTCGACCTACGACGAAGACGGCAATGAATGGCTCGTCCATTCCACGAAGAAAGCGGAGGTCGGCAAGAAAATCGGTCTGGATTTCAATCCGGAAGATATCCACGTCATGCGTCTGAACGAATCCGAAGAAGACTACGATGCACGGCTTGAAGCGTATGGTGCGGCGGATGAAAACTAATCGAACAAATTTCCGGCTGCCGCTCATCCCCTATTCGCTGTGGATCATACTTTTCGTCATTGCGCCGATCGGCCTGATCGTCTACTACTCATTCTTTGATCTGGCTGGTAATTTCACGCTGAGCAACTACCGTAACTTTTTCACATCGGTCTATTTGAAATTGACGGTCAGTTCGTTCTGGTATGCGTTCCTGATTACGTTCTTTTCGCTGCTCATCGCTTATCCGACGGCGTATTTCCTGACCAAACTGAAGCATAAGCAGCTCTGGCTGCTGCTCATCATCATCCCATCGTGGATCAACCTGCTGCTGAAAACGTACGCCTTCATCGGACTGATGGGCTTATACGGGCCGATCAACGCTGCGCTTGAAACGTTCGGCATCAGCAAACAGCAGATTCTGTTCACCGACTTCAGCTTCGTGTTCGTGTCGGTCTACATCTTTATCCCATTCATGATCCTGCCGATCTTCAATGCGCTCGATAAGCTGAATCCGGCGCTGATCGACGCCTCACGTGATCTTGGGGCCAATGCATGGACGACTTTCACCCGGGTCATCTGGCCGCTGACACTGAACGGTGTGAAATCCGGTATCCAGGTAGTCTTCATCCCTGCGCTGTCGCTCTTTATGATCACACGGCTCATCGCCGGCAACCGGGTCATCACACTCGGTACCGCAATTGAGCAGCAGTTCCTCGTGACTCAGAACTGGGGCATGGGGTCGACAATCGCAGTGTTCCTCATCCTGTTCATGGTTGTAATCCTGCTGCTGACGACAGCAAACGAAAGGGGGATGGCAGGAAGTGGAAAAAAACGGTAAACTCGCGAAGATCTATCTGATCGCTGTCTTCGTCGTCCTGTACGCTCCGATTGCGTATCTGATCTTCTATTCATTCAATTCGGGCGGCAAGATGTCGCATTTTGACTCCTTCACATGGGAGCACTATGCCGCCGTCTTCGAAGACAAGCGGCTGATCGGCATCGTGCTGAACACGGTCATCGTCGCTTTGCTGTCTGCGCTGATTTCAACGGCAATCGGCGTCATGGGCGCGATTTCGATCCATTATATGCGCAACAAAGCGATGCGGAATGTCATGCTGTCGATGAACTCCATCCTCATGGTGAGCCCGGACGTCATTATCGGGGCATCGTTCCTCATCCTCTTCACCCTGGTCGGCATCAAGCTCGGCTTTGCATCGGTGCTGCTGTCGCATATCGCGTTCAGTATCCCGATCGTCGTCATCATGGTGCTGCCGAAACTGCAGGAAATGAGCCCGACCCTGATCGATGCGGCGCTCGATCTCGGAGCGACCCGGAAAGAGATCATGTCGCGTGTCATCCTGCCGTTCATCCAGCCGGGTATCTTTGCTGGGTTCTTCCTGGCACTGACCTACTCGCTCGATGATTTCGCCGTAACCTTCTTCGTCACAGGCAACGGCTTCTCGACCCTTTCCGTCGAGATCTATTCCATGGCGCGCACGGGTGTTACACTGACGATCAATGCCCTGTCCGGCCTGATCTTCGTCATCACGGCCGGCCTGATCCTCGGCTATTATGTATTGAAAAACCGGCCGCGGACGCCGGCTTCGGGGGTGAAACGATGAGAGCACTCATACGCGGGGCACTGCTGATCATCGCGACTGCTGTCATTTTAATGATTGTCAACGCCCAGCTCGCCAAAAGCGGAGCCCAGGCAGGCGGCAACACACTGACGGTCTACAACTGGGGAGAGTACATCGACCCCGACCTCATCAAGCAGTTCGAAAAAGAAACCGGCATCAACGTCATCTATGAAACGTTCGATTCGAACGAGGGGATGATGGGCAAGATTGAACAGGGGGGCACCTCATACGACATCTCCGTCCCTTCGGAATACATGGTCGAAATGATGCGCGAAAAAGACCTGCTCATCCCGCTTGACTACAGCAAGATCCCGAACATGAAAAACATCGATCCGTATTTCACGGATCTGCCGTTCGACCCGAAAAATACGTATTCCATCCCCTATTTCTGGGGCACGCTCGGTATCGCCTACAATCCATCACTTCTCGACGGGCAGACGTTCGACAGCTGGGATGACCTGTGGGACCCTTCTCTGAAACAGGAAGTGGTCCTCGTCGACAGTGCCCGCGAAGTGATCGGCATGGGCTTGAATTCACTCGGCTATTCACTCAATTCTACGAATACCAAGGAATTGCGGGAAGCAACTGATAAATTGAAGACCCTCAGTCCGAATGTCAAAGCCGTCATCGGCGATGAAGTCACACAGATGATGATGAACAACGAAGCAGCGGTCTCCCTCATCTGGTCCGGGCAGGCGGCGGATATGATGTCCGAGAACGAGGACATCACCTACGTCGTGCCGGAAGAAGGCTCTAACTTGTGGTTTGACAATATTGTCATTCCGCGGACCGTCAAAAACATTGACGGTGCCTACGAGTTCATCAATTTCATGCTACGGCCTGAAGTCGCTGCCCAGAATGCCGATTACGTCGGCTATTCGACGCCTAACCTGAAGGCACTCGATTACATGGACCCTGAAGTGACGTCAGATGAGCGGTATTACCCTGACGAAAAAGCGCGCGGTCATCTGGAAGTGTACAAAGACCTCGGCTTGGAAATGCTCGGTATTTACAATGAACTGTTCCTGGAATTCAAGATGGGTATGAAGTGATGGTTCGGTAAGCAGAAGCGCCTTGAGCGCTTCTGCTTTTTTTGCGCGGGGGCTGGGTGGATAGTGTCCAGGGCGGCAGGATATTCCCTAGTGACCGGGCGCTCCTTCTGGACGTGCCTGCGGGCAGTTGAGACTCGCCCTAGTGACCATGCGATCCTTTTGCAAGCTCCCCAGGCAGTAAGGACATGCCCTTCTGATCGATCAGCAGTGCCGAGCTGTCAGAAATAACGCAAGCGAACGCAGTATGATACACTTGAGCAAGCAACCGCTATTGCAAAAAAAGGAGGAACCCGCTTGGCCGGCAAGAAAACGCCTATCGCAATCTATATCTTAATGTTCAATATGTTCATCACCATGTCCGGCATCGGACTCATTATTCCCGTTATGCCCGATTATCTCGCGACGTTCGGGGTTGCCGGCACAGCGCTCGGCTCGCTGATCGCTGTGTTTTCATTTGCACAATTCATCTTTTCTCCTGTCTCCGGCTCCCTGTCTGACCGACATGGCCGGAAGAAGATCATCATCTTCGGCCTTCTGCTGTACAGTGTATCCCAACTGGCGTTCGGCCTGTCTACACAGCTATGGATGCTGTTTGCCGCCCGCTTTTTCTCAGGTATCGGGTCGGCCTTCCTCATCCCTCCGATGATGGCCTTCGTCGCCGACATTACGTCCTACGAAGAACGCGGACGCGGCATGGGACTGCTGGGGGCGTCGATGTCTCTCGGTTTCATGATCGGGCCGGGGATCGGCGGGTTCCTGTCGAAGTTCGGACTGGAGTTCCCGTTTTTCTTCGCATCCGGTGCAGCCCTGTTCGCTGCGATCATGTCCATCTATATCTTGCCGAACCCGGCACCCGCCGCCACGGAAGAGACGAGCCCGAAACAGGGAGGCAATCTGTTCCGGCAAATTGCGAGGTCCGCTACAACGCCTTATTTCGTCATCCTGCTCGTCATGTTCGTCTTCTCGTTCGGCCTGGCGAATTTCCAGTCGACCATCTCCCTCTATGTCGGTATCAAGTATGACTATACGCCGCTGATGATCGCTGTCATCATCACAGTCGGCGGTTTCGTCGGTGTCATCATCCAGACATTTGTCATCGAGCGGCTCTTCAAGCGATTCGGCGAGATGCGCGTCATTCTCATTAACCTGGTCGCAGCTGCAATCGCGATGCTCGGCATCACATTCGTCAATCAATTCTGGTCGATCCTGCTCGTTGCGACGGCATTTTCAACTGCGACGGCGCTGCTCCGGCCAGCCGTCAACACGCTCGTCTCCAAGCTCGCCGACGACGAGCAGGGCTACGCCGCCGGTATGATGAATGCCTACATGAGTCTCGGCAATATGGTCGGGCCGGCACTCGCCGGCTTTGTCTTCGACTGGAACATGACGGCGCCTTATTTCCTCGGTACCGCTATCCTTCTCGCCTGTTTCGCCCTTGCTGCCACTTGGGCGAAACGGAATGCTGGAACTCTTGCTGCCACCCGTTCTACATGAAAAAGTCCTGCCTCACCTCAGTTAAAGGTTCGCCAGGACTTTTTTATCGTCTCCGTTTTTGTTTCAGCAGTTTGGAAATGTTGGTATCCGCTGCGGTGTCCGGCTCGGCTGCCGGTACAGCCGGTTTCGTTCTGGGCAGAATCCTGCTGAAGCGGCGCAGCGTAATGTCTGCGAAAAAGAACAGCAGTGCGGCGAACAGGAGCCACGCCGTCACTGTCCGTTCGTCATGGCTCTTGTAGGGATGCTTACGGAACATCTCTTTCGGATCGGTAAGCAGTTTTCCGCCCGTCTGACTTGTCAGCTGTTTCAGCAGTTCCGTATCCGTCCTGCCCGGCCGGTATTCATCCCCATACGGCACCGTGACACCGGTTTCGAAGAAGGCCCCTTGGTCATCAGTAACCCCCAGATAGACAAGGCCCGGTTGTGTATCAAGTGTTACAGTGACTCTGCCCGGCGCGGTCTGTTCTTCCGTCACGTCGATCTCTTTACCATCTTCCGTGACAGCGGTCACTTCAAGGAATGCGGATTTGCCGCCTTCGTCAGAAATGGTGAATGACCCGCCTGCCCCCTGTGATACTACGAAAGGAGCTGAGCTGTAGGAAGGCAGGATCCGTTTCAGTGCCGTCTGCCAAAAGTCAGGATAGCGCTCCCACGCAGCAAGCCCTCCTGACCATTTGCCGGATGAGTCGGAAGTGAAAGCAGCGGTGCGGCCGAGACCATATTTCCATTCCGCGAGGATCGGATCGTCTTTCGCACTCTTCCCTGCCACTTCGGCCGTCTGCTTAGCCGTGGTCGCGACGTAAGCGTTCATCTGTGGAACGCCGTCAGCGAACAGTTCATTCCAGTCCGCGATACCGCCGAGTTCCATGTAGAACGGATTGTCCTCGATATATGTCCTCGTCATCGTGATCGTTTCCCGCGACAGGATCGCCGGCACGGTCGATTCATCGGTCACGCCGTAATACCGCCCGCCGCCCGCTTCCGCCATTCCTTCCAGCAGCCGCTGGTCGGCATCCGCTCCGATTCCGACTGTGGACAGCGTCGTATTGGCCGCCTTTCCTTCCGCGATGGTGTCGAGATACCCCGGAGGCATCGGGGACTGTCCGTCCGTCAGCAGGATGATATGCTTCCGCTGCAGCTTCAGATCCGCCAAATCCTCATACGCCTTTTCGACGGAGGGAAAGATAACCGTGCCTCCGCCTGCTGAAACGGATAAAATCTTGGCGGTGACATCTTCCTTGTCTTGCAGCGGTGCGGCCGGAACGATTTCCCAGATCTGCTCATCGAAAGCGGTGAAACCGAATGTATCCTGCGTCCTCAGCAGATCGACAGAACGCGCAGCCGCTTCCCGGGCAAGGTTCAGTTTAGAGCCGCTCATACTGCCGGAGCGGTCCATGATGATCACCAGTCCGAGTGAAGGCAGTTCTTCCTTCCCTTTCACTTCCATTTCGACCGGAAGGAGCTTTTCGACAGGGGTCTTAAAGTAACCGCCCAAACCAAAACTGTTCTCCCCGCCGGTCATGAGAAATCCTGTACCGAAGTTCTTGACTGCCTGTTCGATCAGCCCCATCTTCTCCTCTCCGATGAGTGTGCCGGGTACATTGTCGAAAATGATGGCACCGTACGGCAAGTACCCCGTCAGTGTGGCTGGCAGCTCTTCCGCTTTCATCGCCGTCACCTGCACTGCCTCCATATCGATCAGGCCCGGTATGACCGATGGATTGTCCTCTGTCTCCACGACGAGGACGGCGGGCTTGCCCTGAATCGAGACAGCAGCGAAGAGCCGGTTATTCTCCAGAAAATGATCATCATCCGCCACGAGTTTCGCTTCATACTTGAGCAGGCCGGTCCGATCAGTCTTGACCGGATAGGTGAACTGGTTCACGCCCGGCACGAGCGTCACGTCTTTTTCGCCGAGCAGCCGGTCATCCTCATAGATCAGCAGCCTGCCTTCCATCCGATCGGACGAATCGACTTCCACCGTCATGAGCTGCTGCTGTCCGGCATAGGCGGTCCGGGGCAGCTCAAGTTTCGTTACAGCGGCATCCCGCACATCGGTATCCCGCAGAGGCAATGCATCGATCTGGACGCGCCCGCCACCCAATTTGCGGGCAAAGGAACGGATATCCCCTTTCGTCTCCCGGCCGTCCGAGAGCAGCACGATACGCGCGGCATGTCGGGCGTCAGCGGCAGCAAGCGCCAATGAGACGGCCTTCTCGATGTCCGTCTCACCGGGCTGCTGCATAATCCCGAGCTCACCAAGATGCGGAGCGGTATCCGACAGCGGCACATCTGTCCGGAAGTCACCGGCAAAGGAGAAGACGCCGGCAGACTGTCCGTCCTTCCGATAGCGGATGCCCGTGTCGATGAAGTCAGCCAGCTGTTCCGCAGAACTTGCAGCTGAAGCGGAGCGATCAGCGACTATCAGAATCTGCTCGTTATCATTCGGAAGCACAAAATAGGGGGCTGCCAATGCACTGACCAGCAGTACGCATGCTGCCGTACGGAACAGGAAGATGAGACGCGTCCTGCCCGATTTCCTGCCCGCAGTCTTCCATGTGAAAACGAGATAGATGATCATCGGCAGCAGAAGAAGCAGCCAGAGCGGGTGTTCAATACGGATATCCACGGCGTCGTTGCACCTCCCATTCGGCAGTCATCAGCAGCAGAAGAGGCAGAACGAATGGCCACACGAGCGGAATGTGCGTTGTCGTCTCTCCTGTTGTACTGTCAAGTTTTCCGGCTGTGTAAGATTCCCCGGTGTTTACGGTGTGCTGCGAAGGTGCCAGCTGGACGGCCAGCAGTTTTTCAGCAGAACTGTCTGTTGCGCGATAGATCCCAGGATGCGCCGGCGACTGCAGCGTGTTCGCAGCTTCCGTCGTCGACAAATATTCACCGTCCATCGCGTATAAGTCTGCCGGCGATGCCATCAGGACCGATTTCCGCTGCATCGGGGTGAACGTCCCAAGCGTTGCAGATTCCTCTGACAGCGAATTCACAACACTCCAGATGAACAGCGGGAATGTCGGCTGCAGCGGCCAATCCGTTGCTTCCAAATCAGCGAGAAAAATGATATCGCCTCTTGGTGAGCGCTGGATGAGCGGTGACTCGCCGATTTGGGCTAGAACTTCATATCCTTCGAATGGCGGATAGACGGATTCGACATACATCCCTTTCGGTTCGGCAACTGAAAATAGCGGATCGTCTGTGACGCGGATATCGCCAGAGGCAGCCATCGAGTCAGTGTCATCCCTGCCAATCAGCAGAATAGGACGATTTCCTTCCGTCAGTGCCTGGGCCGACCGGGTGATCCGCAATGCATCTTTCGGAATGCTGCTTCCGTCATCCGTGATGATGTCTTCCCGGATCGCTTCCACCGCCTTCCGCAGCAGTTCATGGAGTGATGGATCGACTGCGATGGCAGCAGGTTCCTTTTCAAGCAGCGCAAAACTTTCATTGTCGGCAGCATACTCATCCTCTGTCTGCAGTTCGGCTGACAGCGCTGCCGCATCCGTCTTCACGTCCTTGAACGAGATGTATTCCTCCTCACCGGGTTTTCCTGAAGATGTCTTTTCGGCGAGCACGCTGCCGCTTGCCGCGTCTTTCAGCAGAATGACACCCGCCTGCGCCGTTTCTATGTCATTTGAAAGTTTCACGATGGCTGTGACAGTGCCGCCGCTGCGGACGGCTCCGAAACGGACGATGGACTGATTCGCTATCGGCTGGCTGTTTGCATGGATCTGCCACCGGACTCTATCCGTCTCTTCCTTGAATTCCGAACGGTCAAAACGGTCCGTGAAGATATGGACTTCCGCGTTTTTTTCACCAAGCAGCGCACGGACGAGATCGATCGCCTGCTGCATGGAAGGCTCCGCATAATTGACTCCGAGTCCTTCCAATACGCCTGCAGCCTCCGAAGCACTCTTTGCCTTCACGACAATCTCCGGCTCCTCCCCTGTCGTGATGATCGTGACAGGACGGTTATCCACCTCTTCCAGCAGCTCCTGCATCGCTTTCCGGCTGCTGTCGAACAGCGTGGTCCCTTCAGGCGAAGCAAGCATGGCAGCCGAACTGTCGACGATGAAGAAGAGCGGGACACCGCTGCTCCTGTCCTCCTTCATGTAAGGGCCTAGAAGCAGCCAGACAAACAGCAGCAGCGCGAACAGCTGCAGATAGAACAGGCTGTTCCGCTGCAGATTGCGGATGAACGGTGAGACATGCTCCTCCTGACGGTCCGTCTGCCAGAACAGGACAGAGGAAACCGTCTTTGGCTGGAACCGTTTCCTGAACAGGTAATAGAGCAGGAGGACAGCCGGGAAAACGAGTGTCCATATGTTATAAAAACTGCTGAATCCCATCGGTGTCCCTCCTTTTCCGTCTTACCGCACCCAACGCGCGTCCCTCATCTGTCTCGTGAATACATTCTCCGGCCCTGTCTGTGGTGACGTGAACAGGACATTCACGCCATATTTTGCAGCACTTTCCAGCAATTTCTGTTTGTGCAGCTCCGCCTTCTGCAAGTATTTCTGCTCAGCAGAGGAAGTTATGGATACATCTGTCTGACGTTCGTCTTCGCTGTCGATCAGCCGGAGATCACCGCTGAAGTCGGGATGGAGTTCAGCCGCTGACCGGACAACGACCAGCCGGACATCCCGGCACCTTGCCGCGAGACCTCTGAACCACTCGTGCAGCACATCATTCGGCTCCAGTGCATCCGTAACGGCAAACAGCAGGGAAGTACCGTGCGGTATGCCTGCCAGGCTGTCCGTAACGGACCAGTTGCCCGCAGGCTCCGGAAAGGCGGCAATACGGGACGTCCAGGCATTCGCCTGCCCGGCGCCTTTCCGTTTCACCGGTTTCTCCGGTCCGTCTGCTGTCCGGCTGACGGAGACAGCATCTCCGTTCTTCAATGCGATCTGGCCGAGACCGATGGCGATCTGCTGTGCAAACGGCCACTTCCCTTCGAAATTCATCGAGCGGCTCGCATCGAGTACGACATGGACACGCAGCTCCTGTTCATCCAGAAACTGTTTGACGTAATATGTATCCGTCCGTGCATAGACATTCCAATCGATATGCCGGATGTCATCGCCCGGATGGTACTCCTTGAAATCTGAAAACTCGAGCGAAGCTCCCGTCTTCTTGGACAGATGACTTCCTTTATGGTGGCCGAGCCTGCCGCCATACCGGACGAATGCGAGCCGTCCGACACGGGCTGCAAGACTTGCCGGGAACAGGAGCGTCATCAGCGGACCGCCTCCACTCGCTGGTTTTCAAGCACGTGATCGAGGAAGAGTTCGGAGGTGACGCCCTCCGCCTCCGCTTCGTAATTAAGCTGGATACGATGCAGGAGAGCCGGCTTGGCCACCGTTCGGAGATCTGCGATCGATACGTGGATACGGCCCGCCAGGAATGCCCGCGCTTTCGCCAGGCGGATCATCGCCTGCAGGCCCCGCGGACCGCTCCCGAATTGGACATACCGCGCCCAGTCATTCCGGTCGCCCGCGTCAGGCTGCGTGTCCGTAACGAGCTGGACCGCATAATCGATCATCTCCTCTGCAATCACGATTTCCCTGACGAGTTCCTGGGCAGCCAGCACATCCGTATCGTTCATCACTTTCCTGATCCGGACCGTTTCCGTCCCCGTCGTCCTCCGGATGATTTCTTTCAGCTCCTGACCAGTCGGGTGCTGCAAGATGATCTTGCACAGAAACCGGTCCAGCTGGGCTTCCGGCAGCGGATAGGTCCCCTCCAGATCGATCGGGTTCTGTGTCGCCAGGACAAAGAAAGGAGAGGCCATCGGATAGGTCTCCCCTAGGACGGTCACCGTTTTTTCCCCCATCGCTTCCAGCAGGGCACTTTGGGTCTTCGGCGTCGCCCGGTTGATTTCATCGGCGAGGACGAGCTGGCTGAACAGCGGTCCTTCACGGAACGAAAACTGCTGCCGGCCGTCTCCCCCCCGTTCCAGCAAGGTTGTTCCTGTTATATCAGAGGGCATCAGGTCGGGCGTGAATTGGATTCGTTTGAAGGACAGATCCAGCACTTCGCTGATCGTCCGGATGAGCATTGTTTTGCCGAGGCCCGGCGCCCCCTCCAGAAGCGCATGGCCCCCTGCCAGAATCGACAGCAGGGTGTAATCGACCGCTTCCTCCTGCCCTACGATGAATTTCGCAATTTCATCTCTCACATCTGCCATCCGGCCGCTCATTTCTTCAAAACGTTCAAGAGATGCAGTCATTTCCTCTTCCTCCTTCCATGGATCATTCAATCGAAGAAAAATAATCGGCCACGATCTTCTCAAGCTCCGGCGACAACGGCAGCTGTTCCGTCTGCTTCAAATACGAGTCCTTGTACTGACCGACCACTTCTTCATATGGCCTCAGTGACCCTTTCCGGGTATCCGTCTTTTTGTCAGTCGATTGGACAGCATCCCCTTTTCCAAGCTGGCTGCTGTCTGTAATCGTACCGCCCGGCTTCCCGAGCCGGTCGCCTGGTATGGCCAGAAGGTTCCTGCCTCCAGATCCGGTCCCGGCTCCCGAGCCAGACCCTTGGCCTTGACCGGATCCTTGGCCGCTGCCGGATCCCTGGCCATTTCCAGAGCCTTGGCTACTGCCGGACCCTTGGCCTTGACCGGATCCCTGCCCGTTGCCGGGTCCCTTGCCCTGGCTGGATCCCTGACCGTTACCGGAATTCTGCCCCTGGCTGCTGCCGGGCTGACTGCTGTTCCCCTGGCCGGGTTGCTGACCGGATGATTGACCGCCTCCCTGGCTCCCCGTCCCTTGTGTTCCGGACGGCTTGCCGCTGCCTGCGCCTGGAGGACTGCTGACGCCAGTCTGAGATCCGCCGGACTGACTCTTGCCGGCACTATTCGCACTGGTATTGCTGTTTTGATCCCCGTTCTGCGCACCGGCTGCCAACTGGGGAAGTGACGGGGCTTTCCCTATGCTTGCAAGATCCCGGTAGGCCCGGTCACCCGAGTCAGCAAGCTCGGACGTTATCTTCTGGAGCTCCTTCAATTCCGCGGCTTCCTCGCTTGTCAGCTGACCGGCATTGCCAGCGTCTGCATCTGCTGCTTTTTTTTCAGCCAGCTGCTGCTGGCGGAGCTTCAGTTCTTTTTGGGTTTTGATGAATTCCTTCAGTGCCTGTTCGGACGACTGCGGCTTCTTCAATTCTCCGGCGAGCGCTTCCAGTTTCTTCTTCACGTCAGGTGCCGCCGCTTTCTCCGCCTGCACTACCGCCTTTTTCTTCAGTTCGGCCACCACCTTCTTCTCGGCAGCCGAGTCCCGTGCCTCCTGCTGTGCAGGTGACGGGAAAAGATTCAGCAGAAGAAGGAGGACCGCTGCAGCGACGGCAGCGCCTGCCACCCTCCAGTCCGGCTTCTTCCTCTTTCTCCTGGAGAACAGATGCAACGCCGCTTCAAGACGGAGAACGACCCGTTCAGTCAGCAGGCCGCCGAATGGTGAGTCCTGCACAGACGGATCCACTGCCGTCAGAAGCAGGTTATCGGGCAAATATCGGTCAAGCGTTCGTATCGCCTGTTTCGTTGTCACCCGTTTTCGGAACAACAGCACCGCAGCCAGCACCCCTGCAGAACACGCCAGGACGAACGCATAACGCCCGTATTCCGGGAGTACGACCAGCCTCGACAGGACGACGACGGCAAGGGCGGTTGCCAGCATCCACAGAAGCCCATTGGATACTTCTGCAAGAAATTGCTCGGATAGGAGACTTCTTCTCACTTTCTTGACAGCACGATCGATCTGCTGCCGTTCATTCTCCTGCTGTGCCATCCCGCTCCCTCCTTACTTCCGTTTCTTCATATTGACCCGGAGACGTTTCGATGCAAGCCAGATCGATAAGACGGCGACCAGTCCATAAAAGAGCAAGTAGCCGATCCATAGCGGGAAATGCACTTGGGTTATCTCTTCAATGCCCGCGCCGATCTCCCTAGAGAGCAGTGACGCGAAGAAGATCTCCGGGTTGATGGAAGCGAGGAAATGCCCGATATACGAGTTCCCCGCGATCCCTGAACTGAAAGCGCCCATCTGCGTGACCTGGACGATGATCAGGAACAGGAATGGAACCACTGCCGTGAAAAACAGCATGCTGCCGTATGTGGCGATCATCGATACCGTCGTCTTCCGGATGAGAGTCGAGAAGAGGACACCGAGACTGCCGATCGACAGCAGGGTGATGAACAGGAACAGCAGCGACTTCAACAGAAGTACCGGCGAAATACCGCCGAACAGGAAAACAAGGCTGTAGACCGGGAGTCCTGCAACGATGAGCAGCAGCAGGAACAGCACGGAGGACAGCAATTTTCCGGTAATAATTTGAAATGAGCTCTGGGATGTCGTCAGCAGCATTGGCAGCGTCTGGCGTTCCCGTTCCCCGCTGATCGTCCCCGCCGTCAATCCGGGGGTGATGAAGAGCACGAGACCGAGCTGGATGAACGTCAGGAACGCAAACAGCATGACACTCTCTGACGGTTTAAAATAAATCGTACCTGTCAGGCTTGTTGTCGTGTAGATGAATCCGAACACGAAGAGGCACATCGCCGCCAAGTAGAGGAAAACACCGACGAAGCTTTTCGGACTGCGGAAGCGGAGTTTCACTTCTTTGGCGAGTACCGGATTAGTCAGTTTGGCTTTCACGATGATCGGCTCCTTTCGTTATCTCCATGAAGACGTCTTCCAGATCCGCCGAGTCTTCCGAGAAGGAGACGATCCGAATGCCTGACAGGACGGCCGACTGCAGCAGCTGAAATTGGTCGTCATCCCCTCCTTTGAACGTGAAGGACAGCAGACCGGCTTCCGCGCCGAGGGAAATATTGGTGACGAACGGACTTTCTTCGAACACCGGGACGGCAGCAGCACGGTCTCCCGCTATCCGGACAGTGATCGTCTTGTCGCCCGACAGCTGCGCCTGTATTTCCGGAACAAACCCGTGCGCGATGAGCCTGCCGCTGTCAATGACGCCGATTTCGTCACACATCTCCGCAAGTTCCGGCAGAATGTGGGAGGAAATCAGGATTGTCTTGCCCATTGATTTCAGCGACCTCAGAATATCCCGCATTTCAACCCGCGCCCGCGGATCGAGACCTGATGCGGGTTCATCGAGAATGAGCACTTTCGGGTCGTGGATCAGACTTCTGGCGAGACAGAGTCTCTGCTTCATCCCTCTGGAAAGCGAGTCAACGTACGTATCCCGTTTGTCGGACAGATTCACCAGCTCCAGCAGGTCGGAAATGAGCCGTTCCCTCTCAGCCGGCGGAATGCCATAGCTCGCACCGTAGAAGTCCAAGTATTCATGCGCTTTCAACTGATCGTAGATGCCGAAGAAATCCGGCATGTAGCCGATCCGTTTGCGGATTTCCTCCGGCTTCTTCGTTATGTCGATGCCGTCAATGATGACTGTCCCGGAAGTCGGCTGCAGCAGCGTCGACAAAATGAGGAATGTCGTCGATTTCCCTGCTCCATTGGCGCCGACGAACCCGAACACCGTCCCTTCCGGCAACGTGAGCGTCAGTTGGTCGAGTGCGGTAAAGCTGCCATATTTCTTCGTAAGGTTTGTAATTTCTATCATTTTGCAGCCTCCCCTGTCAGTCGGAGTTCGGGCGGGTGTACTGGGTCCCCGGACTGTGAATCCGCAACCATCAGTTTGACCGTCACTTTCCCTTCTTTTGTCACGTAATCAGCGGCAGGCTCCACAGTCAGCGTGCTCTTCCCCTCGAGCGGTTCATACTCGCCGGAAACCGTGTTCAAAATGCTGACCCCGTAGCGGGATGTGTCCGTTCCGAGCAGCTGGAGGCTGCTCCACTCCGTCACTTCTTTCACAAGGTTTTCAGGAAGCTGCCATGTCTGTGTGTATTCATCTTCATAGAAAAAGTATTCCTTCGTCGTTTCATCCAGCAGATCGGCAGGCTGACCGGTGACGGATACAAGTTCCATATCCATGGCCTCACTGTCGATCTTCACGGTTCCTGATAGAACATTTTCGATGTCGACCGGCTGCAGCACGATGGACAGCGGAGAGGTGGATGCCTTCCGGCCGTTCAGCGTTAGTTCCATGATCTGGGTTCCTGTAACGCCGGCGAGGACCGGCTTAATCGAACTGTTCAAGTGTGCTGCCGAAAATTCCAGCAGACCTTCCTTTCTTCCATCCATCAAATCTTTCTGACTGGCAGCCATCTGGCCCAAGGAGCCCGTCTGGTAGGAGGATCTGCTGCCCAGAACGCTTGCCTTGATCTCCTTCTCGACGGAGATCGTCTCACCAGCGGCAGCGGAACCGAGAGAAATCTTTTTGCTGCCGGTCAGCAGGATGATATCATCCATGGCGAACGGAAACGTATTCGTCACCGTTCCGGTCAGTTGGCCTTTTTCAAATGTCAGGTCCATGTCGAACTTACCCGTATTGTCCATCTCGGTCCTGCCGTAGAACGTGGCGACGTTCCAGAATCCGAGATTCCGGAATGACAGCAGTTCCTCGGAGGCGCTCTTTTCGACGACCGCCCTGTCATGTGCACGGCCGCTGCCGCCGAATACGTCCACCGCGGACGAGCCCACTAGAACGGTGCTCGGTTTCTGTACCGCAAACGTGAATTCGCCGCTTTTGTCCGTCAGCAGCGATTCAACATAATACCCGGATAACCGGCTGTCCGGCCCCACTTCATAGACGGCAGAATGCTGGAGCTGCGATTTGCCGAGACGATCCTTGGCTCCGTAAGCGAAAATGGCAATGGATACCGTGACCGCGGCGGCCGGAATGATCCACCACGCATGCTCCCGTTTGTCTTTTTTCCGCAGCACTGCGTAAAGGACCGGTATGGCCAGGAATAGATAGATCAGAATGAAACCCGCAAGCAGCGGCGCCGAGACTTTGAACGATGGGAACAGCTCATTCGTTTCACCGACTGACCACGACAGGTCATCCGCAGGACTGGAATAGTACGGCTGTACCGGGCGCTGCGCCGTCAGTTTCCCGCTCGTATTCAACAGATCGGCCCAGAAGCGTTTCGCGCCGATCGATGAGCGGAACGCGTCACTCCCGATCGTGAAGGACGTCTGCACGACCAGTCCGCTGCCGACAGGACGTGCAGCTGCGAGAAGCGTTCCATTTGTTTCGGTTACTGTTTTTGCATCTGCAGCAAGTGCTGCGCCGAATCCGGGAATCGGATCCTTGAATTTATCATTGAACAGCCGGGGCGGCAGTTCCTTCGCTGCAGACAACTCGAGCGGCAGATACTCCCGGAAGATCCCCGCCTCAGCGGCTGCATTGTCGGAAGCACCGAGCAGCAGGATTCCGCCGCCCGTCACCCACTCGAGCATCGCTTCCTGCTGGGCGGCTGTCAGGTCTGCGATCGCAAACCGGTCGACAGCGATAATATCTGCAGCTCCCCATCCTGCGGCATCACTTGGCAGAGGGGCGGCATCTCCTTTAGACAGGTTCAGCAGTTCCATGCCCTGATAGCCTGTCAATTGAATATCTTTCAGGGAGGACAGCCTGTCGATATTGTCCGCGAGCCCTGCGACGAAAAGTGTATCCGGCGCAAAGGACATGGACGTGACAAGCTGAGTTCCGGAGTGCGGGATTTCTCTCCCGTTTTTCCAGCCGTTTTCATACAAAAATACGTTTTTCTTCACTTGGCCGCCATATATCTTCGGGTCTTCGAGGGAGTTGACGTTCATCGTGATGGTCTGTTTCTCCCCTTGCCCGACAGTGATCGGCACTGCCAGGCCGGCACCTGACGACTGGCCAGATGTCGTATCGAAGACCAGATCGCCGGTGAAGGAACTGCCGTTATTTTCCACGGTGAACACAACCGGAGCGCCTTCCCCTTCTTTCGCCTTGCTGTCCAGTCCAGCTGAAACGGTAATGGATAAGTCCGGAGCTGCTGACGCTCCATGTGCAGGTATAATCAGGACCGCAAGAAAAACAGCGGTCAGCAGCCGTACTACAATCTTCACTTGATGCATCCTTTTCATCGCCTCGCTTTCTGACTTGCCTGTGTAGTCATAGTTAGTACGTGCTGATCTGGCAAAAGTTCCACTATTCGAGCAATGTGGAACCTTTTCTCAGCAAGTCTGCGTGTTCTTCGATGACCGTCGTGAATGCCTGTACCTGCTTCAGCCCGAAAATCGACTCATATCCGATCAAATACGTATCGCGGGTCAATTCGAATTCCGCCTCACTGTTCAGCAGCGGGATCTTATTCACCTGCTCATCTCCGCGAAGGGTGATGGACGGCAGAATGGCATAGCCGATTCCATTCAGTGCAAGCTGCCGGCACGTCTCCATCTGGTCGACGGTCAGCTGCCTTCCCGGTTTTCTCGAGAAGTGCTTCTGCCACCATTGCTGGATCTCCATGTAGTAATTCGAATCACTCTTGAACTGGATGTATGGCCGGTCCGTATCTTTCAGCTGATCGATCGAGGTGATTTCCTGATCCACCAAATAGAGCTGGTCGCGGAACAGATATGTCCGTCTGCTGTTCCATTCCACTTCCCCCCGCACGATGCCGACATGGGCTTCGCCTTCATAGAGCGCCCGCAAAATCTCCGACGTCCATCCGGTCATGAGCGAGATCTTGGCATCCGGATAACGCTTGACGAAGTCCTTCAGCACTTCCGGCAGCCACGTCTGACCGACGATCGATGCGCAGGCGATATTCAGCGTCCCGTGCACCCGGTCGGCAAGGGATGCGATCTGTTCCAGTGTCTCTTCCTTTCTCTGTACAATCTCCTTGGCATAGTCGATGACGAGTTCACCGGCAGCTGTCGGCACGAGCCCTTTCTGCGAACGGACAAACAGCCGGGCACCCCACTCCTTTTCGATCGACTGCAGCCGCTGGGACAGGGCCGGCTGGGAGATGAAGAGCCGATCCGCCGCTTTCCGCATATTTCCTTCTTCCGCCAGCATCTTAATAATTTCCGAAGTGTTCATACGTCTCTTCCTTTCATCTGTCACTCTATCAAAAAAGAGGCTCTTCTTGGAAAGAGCCTCTTCGGATCATCCGGACCCTGATCCGGCAATGATATTATTTTGTACTGTATACGTACTTCTTGAATTGTTTCAGCATCACTCGGCGCGTCAGAATCCCGGCAAACGTGCCGTCATCCTCCGTCACACAAAGAAATGTATGGTTGATGAGCAGGTCAAGACCTTTTTGGAAACGGTCCGACGTTCGGATCACCGGCAGATCGGTCTGCATGATCTCATCGACCTTCAGATCCGAAAGTCGCTCATATTCAATCCGTTCGAGACCGAGGATCGCATCTGTGATCATTCCGATGCCGAGCAGCCCCTGCAGCTTATACTTTGCATCGAGAACAGGAATTGCCGAATAGCCTGTCTTCGTCAGCACGAGCAGCGCATGCTCCGCATTGTTGCCGATCTGTACGTGAGCCACTTTGTCAGCAGGGATCAAATAATCGGAAATCGGCATCACTAAAAATTCGTTATTGTTCAAAGCAACCAATGTAAACCGCTCCTCCAGCAGCAACTTGTTCCCTTCCATGCTGCTACTCTACTATATCACAGAGCTGTCTTAAAAATGAAGGAAGGCCATGAAAACAACTGGAAGTTTTTCCGCACAAAAAAGCCTCTTGATTAGTAAGAGGCCCAGTAGTACATAATTATAATCCCGACGAACAGAGCGGCAACGAGAATCACCCACAAAATCGGGTTCAGCGTGAACGGGTGATCCTCAATCGGCTCGGCTACGCTGCGGTCCTGCCGGTTCAGCACCCCTTCCGGATTATACGCAGGCTTTTTCAGCACTGAGAACAGACCGATCAGGACGATGACCGCTATGACGACCGCAATCGGAATCATCCAAATATCGAACAACGCACACACTCCTTCCGCGAGCAGCAGTCTGAAAAGCCGCCTGCATCGTTAGCGTGTGCAGTCATCAGGAAACTAACCGTCAAAATGGAAATTGGTTCAGCCATTGTCCGCCATCGAGCGTCACAATTTCCCCGTTCATATACGATGCTTTGTCGGACATGATGAACGCCGCGAGTTCAGCGATCTCTTCTGGGCGGCCGACCCGTCCGAGCGGTACTGAATCGATCGTGCGCTGAGCCGCTTCCTCGGACTGGAACAGTTTATCAGCGCCGCCCGTGCGCTCGATCGGCCCCGGAGCGATCCCATTGACACGCACTCCGTATTTCCTGCCCCATTCTACGGCAAGCGTGCGGGTCAGCGACATGACGCCGGCTTTTGCAGCAGCCGAATGGACAACCCCCGGGCCGGCATCCCACGCATAGGTGGCCAGCATGTTAAGAATTGCCCCTTTCTGTCCGTTCTCCTTCCAATAGTTCATGACCGCGCTGGAACAATAGAAAGTCCCATTCAATACGATGTCGATGACCGATTTCCAGCCATTCGGCGACAGGTCCTCTGCGTGGACCAGGAAATTGCCCGCCGCGTTGTTGACAAGACCGTCAATCCGTCCGAACGTTTCGTCTGCATAACGGATCAACGCTTCGATTGTTTCCAGTTTGCGCACATCCATCTGGAAAGGATATGCATTGTCGCCGATCTCTTTTTGTGCAGCTGCAAGTTTTTCTTCATCCCGGCCAGTGATGATGACAGTTGCGCCGTCCTCCGCGAACCTCTTCGCCATATATTTCCCCATTCCATTCGATCCGCCCGTTACGATGATCACTTTCTGCTCCGCCATACGAATTCCCCCTTGTAATGAATGAATGTTCATTCAAACTTTACCACAATTCTGATAGTCTTTCATCTTTGTTCAGCGGTTTTCAAGTTTCCGCGTTAATTTCGTCAGTAGTTCCGTTTGTATGTACATCTTGCAGGAATCCTAGTACAATACTGTCAACTTGTTATTTTCGTGTGAAAGGAAAGGAGGGGATTCTTTGACAGGACGAGCCGCACTCCGCGAATTGGCGGTGGCGATCTATACGGTGAACCGTCATGCGAAAACTGCACCGGACAACCGGCCGCTGTATCAGCTGAAGAAGCAATCGATCGACAAACTGCTGCAATCAGGCGAAGCGGAAAAAGTGGGTCTGCACTTCGTAGAGAACCCGAAATTCAGCAAACAGCATTCCACTGTGCTTGTCCGCTGCGGAGATTTCCTGTTCCATACGCTGCCGGAAAAAGAGGACTTCGCCAAGCTTCCTCATCTGGGTGAGCAGGACATGCAGTTCAGGAATCCCCAGGAACGGATGAGCCTGAAGGCAGCCCGCGATCTGCTGACAGCCTTTACGGAAGGCACCAAGGAAAAACCAGGAGACAGACCGGGCCAGGCTGCTCCGAAACCGCAGCCGAAGAGAAAAAAGCGCGTGACGAATACGGAACCGTTCCGATCCTCCTACTTGGATGGAAAACGGTAAAGGACATGCCCAGGGGCATGTCCTTTTCGTCATTTGTAATATTCGAACAGCACCTGGGTCCCTTTGTCGCTGAATCCCCGGCTGCTCAAGTCTTCATACAGCCGGATCGCAAGCTCGAGCCCCGGCAGCGGAAGCTCCATCGCTTTCGCTTCTTCGAGTGCAATGTGCAGATCTTTCAAGAAATGCTTTGTATAGAACCCGGGTACGAAATTGCCGGAAAGCATCCGCGGACCGAGATTGGACAGCGACCAGGAGCCCGCCGCCCCCGTTGCAATCGATTCGAGCACTTTCTCCGCATCGAGATCTGCTTTTTGTGCGTATGCGAGCGCTTCACAAACCCCGATCATGTTTGTCGCGATTGCGAGCTGATTGCTCATTTTCGTATGCTGCCCCGCACCGGCTGGTCCTTGCAGCATCACGCGGCTGCCGAACACATCGAAGACCGGTTCCATTTGCTCGAACACCGCTTCATCCCCGCCGCACATGATCGAGAGCGTGCCGTTCCGCGCGCCGACATCCCCGCCTGAAACCGGAGCATCCAGGGACTTCATGCCTTTATCTGCAGCAGCTTTCTCGATTCGTTTCGCCAGGGCCGGGCTTGAAGTCGTCATGTCGACCAGCACCTGTCCCGCAGAACCGGATGCGAGGATGCCGTCTTGCCCGAAGTAGACTTCCTCTACGTCTGACGGGTAGCCGACCATCGTGAAGACGATATCCGCCCCGCGGACAGCATCCTGCACAGCAGGCGCCCAGCCGGCCCCTGCCTCGAGAAGCGGCTCGGCTTTCGCTTTCGTACGTGTGTAAACGGTGACCGCATGCCCCGCCGTCAGCAGATGCCTGACAATGCCTGCACCCATGACCCCTGTTCCGATGAAACCGATTTTGTATGTCATCCCCAATTTCCCCTTTCTTCGCTTTCTTTTGTATCATACCGCAAATTACACAAATGTTCCGCATACAGAAGCTTTCAGTATCGAGCGTTTTTGTAAGGTCCGTGCGTTTGCGGCAAATGCATCCCTAGTGACCGGCGGAACCCTTGGCGCAAGTGCTCCGTCAAGTAAGAGCGCCTATTCGTGACCAACAGAACCCCAAATGCATACGCCCCGTCAATCAGAGCCCTCCCTATGGACCGCACGCAGCCACCTTTATTTATCAGCAAACAAAAAAAGACGGCTCCTGGGAGAGAGCCGCCCTCAAAAGGGGGAAATGAGAATGTTGCTGTGTTCAATGATAGTATGCCCGCCTCACACTACTTTAAACCTCTTTTACGCCGATTTTTTCAAATTCTTTTTCTCGGCTCTATCCGTGTAAACGCAAAATTGTGTGCGTCACTTCTTTTTCCATGTCGTAGGCGTTAAGCAGATGGTCCAATTCGACGCTTAACCGGATCGTATCAGCGGAGGAAAGCCCTTGTTCCCGTGCAGTGGTTAAGAGTTCCTTGCGCGTCTGTTCGATCTTTCTCTCCAACTCATTCACTGGCACACCTCCATTAGGTCACTACATACCTTCACGTAGTTTACCATAGCCGCCAAATAAAAGGTATCTAAAATATTTGACAACTTTCGACAAAGGCCGGCATGACTTGTAACATTTGTGCAAACGATGAATTCATGATACTTTACGTATATCTGAAACAAGTAATAGACAACATTTATCTGCGCAAAAGGAGTTGGAGAGAATGGAAGAGATGGAGAACCCAAACGTCGCACCTGTTGGATCGATCATCGAATTCGGCGACAGCCTGCAGGGAATCGTAGAAAAGGTGAACGACAACTCGGTAATCGTCAATTTGACGTATATGGAGAATTTCGATGATCTGGACTTGGAAGAAAAAACAGTGGTCAACCACAAACGCTACACGATCATCCATCGGAACGACGATTGAAACTTTTAAATGAGGGAATCGTCAAATTACTAGGAAGAAAGAGGAGGTCACCTGATGATGAACCGAAAATTGATGTACACAGCGTTGTCCGCATCGCTGCTGCTGGCGGCATGCGGAACAGACAGCAACGATGACAAAACAGACGCTTCCGGGGTGGAAGACCCTGCCGAGACGGTGAACACGGACACTGAAGGAACGGATACAAGCACCGACAGCGGCAGTACCGAACAGTCTGACAGCAGCGAATCAGCTGATGACAGTTCGTCTGAAGGCAGCGAAACGGACGGATCCGATTCGGCCGGCGAAGGAACGGACAGTGAAGAGGAAAACGGAGAAGCAGGCGATGACACTTCTGCATCACTCCCTGACAGCAGTGAAGTGAAAAGCGATGGACAGGACTTTAAAATGCAGGTTCTTGACGGCTATACGCTGACGAGTGAAGAACCGGGACGTGACGTGCTGTACGTGAAGGATGATGATACGTACTTCATGACCATCGGAACAAGCGATTCTGCGGACACCGATTATGACAAAGCCTTGGAAAACTTGAATGAAACGCTTGCGGCATCCAGCTCAGACGCATCACCTTCCGAGCTGACAGAAGGCTCGCAGCTGCCGGAAAGCGGAGGTCTTGAGAAACTGAAGGCATACCGGGTGCTAGCAGCAGAAGGCCCGGTCACCGGACTGATCTTCGAACGCGGTGATATGCTCGTGAAAGTCATGATCTATGATAATAACGACGAAGCCTATTACGATGACTTCCTGAAGATGGCGGAAACCATTGTCTCCGCTAAGTAAGCAGATCACCAATCATCTGAATACCAAAAAACTGACCGGCCTCCCTGGCCGGTCAGTTTTTTGGTGAAGAAAGATCCCGTATGGACACACCCAGTTTCTGCAGAAGTCCGGCAGCCTGTTCCTGTTCTTCAGGGGTCAGGACTGACAGCAGCTGGGTTATATTATCTGCATGTCCGGGAAACAGGGAGGCCATCAGTGTTTCACCGGCTTCCGTAATTGCCACATACGTAACACGCTTATCCTGGGAATTGGTCTCCCTGCGCAGATAACCGCCTGCCTCCAGCTTGTTGATGACATAGGTCATCGAGCCGCTCCGCATGAGAATTTTCTCCCCGATCTTCTGGATCGGCTGCTTCCCTTTATGGTACAGCAGCTCCAGCACCGCAAATTCGGTAGGGTTAAGGCCTTCCGCCGTAATAAGACGATTCGTTTCTTCGTGCAGTACTTTACTCGCTCTGGACAGGACAACAAATAACCTCAGTGCCCGTTCATTCGCGTTTTCCACATCACTTCACCTGCAATTTCCGATTTGGTCAATATACATAGTATAGTGGCCAAACGGACGATTCGTCAAAGGTTGGGATGGCGGAGCAGCGTCAATTGGCCGGAAGATGGGTAAATTCCCGGATGTCCTGCATGCAATGGACCGGGAACTCCAAAATGAACGTCGTACCCAATCCGGGCTGGCTGCTGACAGCTATCGATCCGCCTAAGTCCTCCATCGTTTTCAGGACGAAAGGCAGTCCGAGCCCTGTGCCTTCCGGTTTCGAAGTGAAGAAAGGCATAAAGATATTTTTCACTTGTAATTCGGACATTCCTTTTCCTGTATCCGTCACTGTCAGGCAGAATGATTGCTCTTCCGGTCCCTTTTCCAGCTTAAGCGTCAGGACGCCGCCCGGTCCCATTGCTTCGAACGCATTCTTAAACAAGTTGAGGAGCACTTGTTTCAGCTTATCGGCATTGGAGTAGATCATGGAATTACAGAAAGAGCTGTCCTGCCAGTCGATTTCAATCGACTCGAACATCGCTTTCGGCTTCATGATCTCCAGCACTTTTGTAATCAGCACGCCGAGGGAAAACTCCGAATACTTCTCTTCGGACGGTTTCGACAGCATGAGCATTTCGTTCAGAATGGATTCCATCCGCTGCAGCTCGCTGTCCACCACTTCCAGATACTTCGCGGTATCTCCAGTGGCTGTCACTTCCATCAGCTGCACGAACCCTTTCAGTGTCGTCATCGGATTACGGATTTCATGCGCAATGCTCGCAGCCATCTGGCCGACAGTCGAAAGCGAGCCGGAATGCTCGAGTTGTTTACGGAGCATTTCCGTTTCCGTGTAATCCTCCACTTCCAGGACATAGATGTCACTTTCCATATTGTACGAAGTTCGTATTTCGTAGAACTTGATGTCGTTCGGGTTATTTTCGAAACGCCCTGTCAGTACCGCTTCGCCGAAAGTCTGAAGCTTCCGAACGTAGTCTGCGTAAACCCGTTCTGCATCATCTTTCAAAGTGTTCAATTTCCGGTACAGGGACTGGACATGCATACCGACCAGTTCCTTGCGTGTCATACTGAACAGGCTGCTCACCTTATGATTGACGTCCATGATCCGCCCTTCACGGCTGACCAGCATAATGGTCTTTGAGACACAGCTGAATGAACTGGCATATACCGATGAAGAAATATTCATCGCAGCGGCGGGCAGTACGAACGCCACGACCGCCTGCTGCTTGTCTTTACTGTAAAAGACGTGCGCCTTGCAAAGGCACTCCACGTTATCGCGGATGGAAACGGCGAAGTTGTCCAGCTGCGCGACCTCTGTCTCCTCAGAGTTCTTCAAAATAGCATACCAATCCTGCAAGCTCTGCCTGCCAGTAATCCGTGTCAGAAAGTTATCATTTTCATTCAACGAGAACTGGTTCGTGAACAATTTATTGGCACGGACAATCGTTCCTTCTTTCTCCACCAAGATGCATGGATTGCGATTTTCCTCGACGAACAGTGACATACTTTTAAAAGCAGTTTCCACTTGGCCCGACATCCTTTCACCGCGAGAATATAGATAGGCTATGCAACCAGACTGTGCTATATGCTTACTAAAAATTAATTATTGATATCTATAAAGAAGATTATTCCACATTTCAATCTTCGCTCATATAGGCCTAAGGAATCAAATAGTTAAACAATTCTAAAATAATTAACGCTTACCTGATCTTTCATCCTAGACGGCTTCAGTCGGCTGAGACAAACGGCTGGTCGGCATGGTCACCCGATGATAACCCGTTCTTTCGGGTAACGGATCGATGTCTTATGGACTTTCCCGCCGAGTGTAAAGAGGAACGAAATGAGTCCGACCCGCCCGATGAACATGAGTGCCATGATGATCACTTTTCCGGGCACAGACAAATCTGCTGTAATGCCGAGCGACATGCCGCACGTTCCGAATGCTGACGTGATTTCGAAAAGGAGCGGAACGACCGGAATTCCCTTTTCCGTAATAAGCATAATAAGCATCGCTGCAATCACCATGAACCCCGCGAGCAGGATGACCGCATACGAGCGGAAGATGTCAATCAGCGTAATACGGCGCTGGAAAATGTGCACGACGTCCTTGCCTTTCGCAAAGTTGATGAGGAACAGGATGGCGATAGCGAATGTCGTCGTCCGGATCCCTCCGCCGACCGAACTCGGCGAAGCACCGATGAACATCAAAATACTAATGACGATATCCGTCGCATCACTGAAATTCGTGATGTCATATGTCGTGAGCCCGGCAGAACGCGCGGATACCGAATGAAAAAGTGATGTGAACAGGCGCTCATGCCACGACATCCCCCTGAACGAATGGAATGACTCCAGAACAAAGATCATCACGGCTCCGCCAACAAGTAAGATTCCAAATGTCGCTGTCGTAATTTTCGTGAACAATGAAAACCGGAAATGCGGAACTTTTTTAGAGAAATAGCTCTTCACTTCGACCAAGACCGGAAACCCGATCGCACCGAGCACAATGAGAATCATCGTGATCGTCTGGATGAAGTAATCATCGAAGTACGGCAGAAACGAGGCATCCGTGATGTCGAACCCTGCGTTCGTCGTTGCAGAAACCGCCATGAACATCCCATTCAGGAGCGCTTCCGAGAATTTTTCGTAATTCGGCATGATATAGATGGTCAGGATGGTTCCCCCGATCAGTTCGATTAGGAAGATAATCCAGACGATCTGCTTGATGAGCTGCACAACGCCTGCCAGTGAGTATTGGTTCGAGTCCACCATGATCAGCTGGCGCTCCCGGAGCCCGATCCGCTTCTTGACGATCAGCCAGAAGAATGTGCCGATCGACATGATGCCGATGCCGCCGAGCTGAAGTACTAGCATCACCATGCACAAGCCGAATGGGGTATAGGTCCCTCCGATGCTGATCGGGGTCAGTCCCGTAACGCTGACTGCGCTCACAGCCGTAAACAAGCTGTCAATGAAGGAGACATGCACGCCAGTATTGTAGACTCCCGGTAAATTCAGCATCAGGAAAGAAAACGCAATCGCCAAAAAGTAGTAAAAAACGATTATTTGAGCCGGTGTGAAGCGGCGTAACGTATCTCTGTTCAATCTCATTGTCTATCCGATCCTTTCCTGTTAGGAGCCATTATCATACCACATTTGAAAATACCCCGTCAGTGAAATCTTAGTCCCCGCGCTGCTATTGGAATGCGTCTTACTGCCAGTTGGCATGAAAAAAATCCACCGCCGCCAGTCTGCCTGGCGGTGGTGGACCTAATTCGTTTCTGTGGTGTCTTACTTTTTCTTTTTACTGGCGACAGCTGTCAAGTAACCGCCGACAGCTATCCCTGCCAGCACGATCCAGAAGGTGAGTTTCCACGCTGCGGAATGCGGGAAGGATTCAGCCAGAATATGCACTTTCGGGTGTGCAAGCGTCATGACAACGAGTTTAACCCCTACCCAGCCGACAATAAGGAAAGCTGCTGTTTCGAGTGCCGGATATTTCTCCAGCAGCGTCACGAACTGGCGCGCCGCGAATCGGATGAGGACCAGGCCGATGATGCCGCCGATCATCATAACCGTAAATTGGCCGCCGTTGATGCCGCCGATATGGAAGTTGCCGAGTTCCGGCAGTGTCACTGCGAGTGCGACCGCCGCAAGCATGGAATCGAGTGCGAATGCAATATCCGCCAGTTCGACTTTCAGCACAGTCATCCAGAAGCCGGACTGTTTCCGTTTCTTTTTCGTAGGATCTGACTGCTTATGGTGTTTCTGATCCCAAATGTTCTTGATGGAGATGTAGAGCAGGTAGATCGCCCCGAGCGCTTGGATTTCCCAATAATTCACTAGGAATGTAATGAAGAACAGCGCCGTGAAACGGAAGACGAACGCTCCAAGCAGCCCATAGAACAAGGCTTTCTTCTGCTGTAATTTCGGTAAATGCTTCACCATGACGGCCATGACCACAGCGTTATCCGCAGCGAGCAGACCTTCGAGTACGATGAGGACAACAAGCACCCATGCGTATTCCAGTAAAATCGTTTCCACAATCAATTCCTCCTTTTTTTCCATCAAAAAAACCCTCACCTAATAAAAGGCAAAGGTCTCGCTAAGTCGGAATTCGTGAAAAATCCAGCTATCATAACCGATGGCGCTAATTCACCATGTATTGACGACTATGAAATAGGTTTCCCTATAGCTACTCCCCTTTGACAAACGTCAAAGACATTCAGTTGTTGGGTCATTTCTCTCTTCATTATACTAAGGTCCAGCGGTTCTGTAAACTGTCCATTTGTCCGGATGCAGATTTTTTGTAATCCGCTTCCGCCGCACAATCCGATGAGAGAAGCCCCCTGCTGAAAAGCAGCTATACTCTGAGTTTCACAAACCTTTGCAGTCCGTCCTACTGTATGTCGGAAACGGCATTTCTATTCACGGCTGTCCCGCTTCCATGAAAACAGCCGACAGCTGCGCAACGTACGCAACTGCCGGCTCAACAGGCTGTATGGATCTTGTTTACAAATTGTCAGGTGCTTCGTAATCCGGCTGCGGCCGCGCACGCCGTCTCGTCTTCTTATCGAACAGGCTGTAGACAATCGGAACGATATACAGCGTCAGGAAAGTCGAGCTGATCAGCCCGCCGATGACAGCGATTCCCATCGGCTGGTTAATCTCCGTGCCTTCCCCGATGCCGAGTGCGAGCGGCAGCAGCCCGAGGATGGTCGTGAGCGCTGTCATGAGGATCGGACGCACCCGGTTTTTCACAGATATGACGATCGCTTCGTAGGACGGCATCCCTTTTTCCTTCTGCTGGTTAATATAGTCGACAAGCACAATACCGTTGTTGACGACGATGCCGACGAGCACCAGGATACCGATGACCGCTGTGACGCTGATCGGCGTCTTCGTTGCGATCAGACCGATGGCGACACCGATCACCATGAGCGGCACAGAGAACATGATGACGAACGGATATTTGAACGATTCGAACTGTGCAGCCATCACAATATAGACAAGGATGACGGCCAGGATGATCGCAAGCAGCATATCATTGGCGGCGTTCTCGAACAATTCGCGGTCGCCGCTGTAGGACATCTTGACATCGTCCGGCAAGTTCAGACCGTCGATCGCCTCGTTGACGTCTTTCGTCATCTGGCCGAGTGAGCGGCTGTTCTCATACTTCACATCATAGGACACGGAATGCGCCTGGTCGACGCGCTGGATGGCGACCGGCCCTTCCGCGATGTCGATCTTTGCGATCTGGCCGAGCTTGACATATTGGCCGGTCTGCGTGCGCAGTTTGATCTTCCGGAGGGCTCCCGTGTCTTCGTAGAACTCCTTATCATAACGAACGTTGACGGTCAGGACATCGTCGTTCTCGTCAACGATCTGAGTGGCGAATGTACCGCGTGTGACGTCCGTTATGACTTGCGCGACTTGGTAAGGCGCGAGGCCGAAATTCGCTGCGAGCTCCCGGTCGACCGTCACTTTGACCTCCTCTACCGTATCCATCAAGTTATTGGAGACATCCGTGACACCATCGAGCCCTTTCAGCTTTTCATCGACTTTCGCGGTCGCCTTCATCAGACGGGCTTCGTTCGTATCTTCCAGCGAAAACGACAGCGTATTCGGGCTTGACCCGGCAGCTGCCTGTACGTTGAAGCTGACTTCAGCTGCATCACCGACCGCCTTGACCACCTTCGGCTTTACGTCGTCCATGAATTCGAATACGGAACGGTCGCGCTTATCGAGCGGTTTCAGTTTCACATACATTTCAGCGGTGTCTGCCTTCGAGCCGCCTTGCGCCATCGACTGCTGTGTTCCGCCGACAAGGCTGACGTACACATCGACGTCCTTCTGTTTTTTCAGGACGTCTTCCACTTTTTTCACTGCCGCATTGGTCGATTCAAGAGACGAACCATTCGGCAGGTCGACGTTGACACTGAAGAAGCCTTCGTCGGTCGACGGCAGGAATTCCGTCCCGACTTTCGTCATGCCGAACGCGCTGGCAGCGAGAACGACGACGGTCAGTACGAGTATGAGAAATCGGTGGCTGAGCGACCATTTGACGGAATTCTCGAACGTCCGCAATGTCCGCGAACGCCTTCTGCGCGCCTCGACATTTCGCCGCGGCTTGCGCAGCATCCGGCTCGCCATCATCGGCACGACGGTCAGCGCAACGACGAGGGAGGCAAACAGGCTGAACGAAATGGTCAGCGCAAATTGTGTGAAGATCTGGCCGATCAGACCGCTGATGAAGATGACCGGCACGAAGACCGCGAGCGTTGTCAGCGTGGAAGCGATAATCGCCCCGCCAATCTCTTTCGAGCCTTCGCTTGCCGCTGTCTTGCGGTCTTTTCCCATTGCGAGATGGCGCTCAATGTTTTCAATGACGACAATTGCGTTATCGACGAGCATCCCGATACCGAGCGCGAGCGCACCGAGCGTCATGATATTCAAAGAGAAATCCGCGAAGAACATCAGGACGAACGTCACGATGACCGAGTAGGGAATCGCGACTCCGATGATGATCGGACTCCGGACCCCTTTCAGGAAGAAAAACAGGACAATCATGGCGAAGATACCGCCGAGGATGAGCGACTGGCCGATGTTGTCGATGGCCAGCTGGACGTAATCCCCCTGATCGAAGAGGATGTCGGCGTTCACGTCTTTGAACTGCTTCTCATCCAGCAGGCGGTCCAGTGACTGTTTGAACGACTTGGAGACCTGCGCGGTGTTCGCGCCCGACTCCTGAAGCACAGACAAAAGGACGGCCTGCTGGTCATTCGCGCGTGTGATCGTGTCGTTGTCCGCTTGCGCGCGTGTGACGGCAGCCACATCTTTGACATGCATCCGCTTGCCAGTCACCGGATTCGGTCCGATGATGACATTTCCGACGTCCTCTGCGTTCGAAAGCGTACTGACGATCCGGGTTGTCAGCTGTTTGCCGCCAGATGCACTCACCGGCTCACCCGGCATCGTAACGTTCGACGCCTGGACTGCCTGAACAACGTCCGCCTGAGTCAGACCGTTCTTCTCCAATTTGTTTTCGTCGAGCTTAATCTGGATTTCTTCGACGAGTTTACCGGAGACGCTTACGCTCGCCACGCCTTCCGTCTGACGAAGCTCCGTCTCAAGTTCTTCGGCGATCTTCCGGATATCGACATCATCCTTGGCCGTTTTCAGCGACAGCTGGATGACCGGAAACTGGGATGGATCGAATTTCATGAAACGCGGCTTGTCCGCGCCTTCCGGTACTGGGACCTGGTCGATCCGCTGCAGAATATCGAGCTGGACATCATCGATATCGGCGGACCAGTCGAACATCATGAAGAGAAGGGTCGCCCCTTCCTGAGACGTGGACTGGAGGGATTTCAAGCCGGGAGAGGTGGACAGACTTTCTTCCAGCGGCTTGGTGAGCTTTTCACTGACCTCCGTCGGAGAAGCTCCGCCATAGTTCGCTACGACGACCGCAACAGGCGGATTCAGATCCGGGATGAGGGTGACAGGAATCTTGAAGAACGAAACAGCTCCGAGGATGATGATGAGAAACATCGTGACGATCGTGAACACCGGTCGTCTGATCGAAAAATCGCTTATTTTCATGTGCGGGTCCCCTTTTTCAAAAATACAATACTTTCATCATATGCAATGCAGCCTGCGAGTTCAATCAGAACGTTCACGAAATTCCCGAAAAAAGAAAACCCGTACACAAGTATGTAACGGGTTTTCGTGATTATCGATTTACAGGAGACTGTAGAGACGGATGTCAGGAAATTTGTCATTGAACCAGCGCATCGCGAAGTCATTTTCGAACAGGAAGACGAGATTATCGAAGCGGTCCTTGACCAGCATGGAACGCGGGCCCGTCATCGATTCCTTGACGTCCGATTCGTTCTCGATCCAGCGCGCTACTTTGTTGCCGATATGCTCCATATGCACTTCCACATTATATTCGTTCTTCATGCGGTGCTCGAACACTTCGAACTGCAGCTGACCGACAGCTCCGAGCAGCACTTCTTCCGTATGGAGCGTCTTATAGTACTGGATCGCCCCTTCCTGCACAAGCTGCAGGATCCCTTTATGGAAGTGTTTCGACTTCATGACGTTTTTCGCCGTCACCCGGACAAACAGCTCCGGGTTGAACTGCGGCAGCGCCTCGAACTGGTACATCGACTTGCCGCCGACGACCGTGTCACCGATCTGGTAGTTCCCCGTGTCATAGAGGCCGATGATGTCACCGGCGACCGCTTCGTTCACCGTTTCTCGGTCATCCGCGAGGAATTGGGTCGTTTGCGACAGCTTGACCGTCTTGCCGATACGGGGAATCGTCACGGACATCCCCCGGTCGAACGATCCCGACACGATCCGGACGAACGCGATACGGTCACGGTGGGCCGGGTTCATGTTGGCCTGGATCTTGAAGATGAACCCGGAGAACTCGTCATTCATCGGGTCGACGTATTCATCGTTCTCCGTCAGGCGCGGCTGCGGCGACGGAGCGAACTTCAGAAACGTCTCAAGGAATGTCTGCACGCCGAAATTCGTCAGTGCACTGCCGAAGAAGACCGGCGTCAGCTCGCCCTTCGCAATCCGGCTCTCGTCGAAGTCATTGCCGGCTTCGTCGAGCAGCAGCACGTCTTCCACCGCCTGCTTGTAATACGACGTTTCCGTCATCGGGTGCGCTTCTGCAAGCTCCCCGTCTTCGTTCAAGCCCAGGTACTTCCCTTCACCTTCCGTACGCGCCTGTTCGATGCGGTGGTTGTACCGGTCATAGATCCCCATGAACTCCTTGCCCATACCGATCGGCCAGTTCATGGCGTACGACTCGATGCCGAGCACTTCCTCGAGCTCTTCCATCAGTTCAAGCGGCTCTTTCCCCTGCCGGTCCATCTTGTTCATGAACGTGAAGATCGGGATTCCACGCATGCGGCACACTTTGAAGAGTTTGATAGTCTGCGGTTCGATTCCTTTTGCGGAGTCAACCATCATGACGGCAGCGTCTACCGCCATCAGCGTCCGGTACGTATCTTCACTGAAGTCTTCATGCCCCGGTGTATCGAGAATATTGACGCGTTTGCCGTCATAGTCGAACTGCAGGACAGAGGACGTCACCGAGATCCCCCGCTGCTTTTCGATCTCCATCCAGTCGGACGTGGCATACTTGCCGGACTTCTTCCCTTTTACGGTCCCTGCATCGCGGATCGCACCGCCGAAATAGAGCAGTTTCTCCGTCATCGTCGTTTTCCCGGCATCCGGGTGAGAAATGATTGCGAACGTCCTGCGCGACGCGATCTCTTCTTGGATTGCATTCTTCATTATATGGACTCCTCATTTATAAGCACGGGGATCAGTTGCCGATCAACCCTCTGCCGAACTTTTTTTCTGCTTCGTCGAGCGCGATCGCCGCATCCGAGTGCGGATACTTCGTCGAGCCGATGATCTGATAGTCTTCGTGGCCTTTGCCTGCGAAAATGATGATGTCGCCTTCGTTTGCCACTTCGATCGCATGCCGGACCGCTTCCTCACGATCCCCGATGCATGCATAGTTTTCATGTGTCATACCGGCTGCGAGTTCACCTGTGATGGACTCATACGCTTCGTCACGCGGGTCGTCCGTCGTGAGGATGACATAATCCGCTGCCGATGCTTTCTGCGCCATGATCGGACGCTTCTTCCGGTCCCGGTTGCCGCCTGTCCCGATGATGAAAATCAGCCGCTGCTCGTCCGTCTTATATGGCAGCACAGCGCCGATCGCCTTCTCGATCGCATCCGCGGAATGGGCATAGTCGACGTAGATCGTCAACGGCAGGTTCGTCTCCACCCGCTCCATTCGTCCTTTGACAGGCGCAAGGAACTCGAGCGGCCCGAGGATATCAGGGATAGCCAGGCCTTTCGCAAAGAGCGCCGTTATGGCTGCAAGTACATTCGATACACTGAATTCGCCGATCATCCGCATTTCCACTGGGAAGTCACCTTCCGGACAGCGGAGTGTGAACGACGTGCCATCCGTCCGCAGATCGATGTCCGTCGCCCGGAACATGGCGTCCTCATGGATACCGAACGTAAGGACAGGGTACGCGGTCATTTCCGCCATCTTGGCATGCCACGGATCGTCCGCGTTGACGACCGCGAATTTCGGCTGCGTCAAATCCTGGCCCAGCTGTGCGAACAGGAGTCCTTTCGCATTTCCGTAGTTATCCATCGTCCCGTGGAAGTCGAGATGATCGTGCGTCAAATTCGTGAAGACAGCGATGTCGAATTCCGTACCCGCCAGCCGTCCTTCGATTAGGCCATGGCTCGACACTTCCATCGTCATCGTATCGCACGCTTCCTCTGCAGCCTGTGCGATCATCTGCTGGGTCGTCAGCACATCGGCTGTAGTGTTGGCTGTTTCGTACAGAACGCCATCCAAGTTGAAGCCGATCGTTCCGGACGCGGCAGACCGTTCGCCGGCGCCCATGAGGATGCCATGGATGATATTGCTGACACTCGTCTTGCCGTTCGTTCCAGTTACACCGATCATCTTCATCTTCTTCGAAGGATACCCGTACCAGCGGGCTGCCAGAAGGCCGATCGCCCGTGCCGTGCTGTCGACCAGGACAACCGCCGTCTTCTCCGTATCGACGTCAACCGGCCGGGAGGCGACTATGACGCGCGCTCCTGCTGCTGCAGCCTGCTTGGCATAGTTGTGGCCGTCCACAGTATGACCTGCGATGCAGACAAACATCCCGCCTGCATGGATCGCCCGCGAGTCCGTGGTAAGATCCGTAACGTGTTCAGGAAGTTCTCCGGTGATTTCAATCATCGGCAAAACTGCCAACAAATGTGTAGTATTCATTAGACTCCTCCGTTCCGTCATACCCTGCAGCGAGTGTTCGGCGGTGCGATGTCTCTGCTGCTGTCATAGGCAATACAACTAGTATACGGTTTTTTTAACCTGACGTCATGGTCGAAATCCGTTTTTCGATGAGAAAAACCGCTGATGTCACCGAATCAGCGGTTTAATGTATTTGAGTTTGCTGCCGTACGGAGGGAACGCAGCGCGCATCGGGATGGCCGAGCTTCGCTCGAGCATCGCTTTCTCATGGGTGAATGCATCGAAACTCGCTTTGCCATGATAATTGCCCATCCCAGACGGTCCGACGCCGCCGAACGGCAGATGAATGTTGCCGACGTGCGAGATCGTGTCGTTGATGCACCCGCCGCCAAACGGCAGCTGTTCCGTGAAATAACGGGCTGCCTCTTTGTTTTCGGTGAACATATAACCGGCGAGCGGTTTCGGCAGCTTCCGGATCCGGTGCAGCAGTTCACCGAGGTTGTCGTATTCAAGGACGGGCAGGAGCGGCCCGAATAGTTCGTCTTCCATGGACGGACTGTCAAACGACACACCATCCAGGATCGTCGGTTCAATGTACAGATCGGCACGATCCGAGGCGCCGCCATATTCGACGTTGCTCCGCTCCTGCTGCAGGATACTGTGCAGACGGTCGAACTGTTTTTCGTTCACGATCCGGCCGTAATCGTTGCTCATGTAAGCGCCCTTCCCATAGAACCGGACGATTGCATTCTTCATCTCCCGGATGAACTGTGGCTTGACGGAATGGTGGACCGCCACATAATCCGGCGCGACACACGTCTGACCGGCATTCGAAAACTTACCCCAGACGATCCGTTCCGCGGCGGTTTTCAGGCGCGCCGTCTGATCGACGATGGCTGGGCTCTTTCCGCCGAGCTCGAGTATGACAGGCGTCAGTCGTTCAGCCGCCGCTTTCATGACCACTTTGCCGACCGCGACACTGCCGGTGAAGAAGATGGAATCGAACGGTGCGTGGATGAGCGCAGAGGTTTCCTCCTTCGCCCCTTCCACGACACGGATATATTCTGGCGGAAACGTCGACTCCAGCAGCTTCCGTATGACCGCTGCTGTATGAGGCGAGGATTCGGACGGTTTGACGATGGCACAGTTCCCGCCGGCAATCGCGCCGACAAGCGGTTCCATGACGAGCTGGAACGGATAATTGAACGGACCGATGATCAGCACAGAGCCATACGGTTCCCGCAGGACATAGCTTTTCCCGGGCTGCAGATGGATCGGTGTCTTCGCAGAAACAGGTGCCATCCAGCCATCCAGCTCTTTCAGGACATGTCCGATGCTCGACAGGACAAACCCGATTTCGGTCACGTACGACTCAAAAGCGTTTTTCCGCAAATCGAGATAAAGGGCTTCCTCGATTTCCGACTCATGGACTTCGATCGCTTCCTTCAGGCGCCAGAGCATATCTTTGCGGAAATCCGCCGGCCGGGTCGCGCCTGTGAAGTAGAACGCATGCTGCCGCTCGATCATCTGTCCGACATCCTTTGAAGTGAAGGTCATGTTCGTCACTCCCCTTTCCATTTTCTCCATCTTACCGGCTCGCCGGACGAGACGCAAAAATTGCGGCCGCCGATTATCAAAAAACGCAGCCGATGTCAATGACTCAAAAGGTACGTCTTCGCCCAAAAGAACTTCCGACAAAATACGCAGGTTATGGACACGTGTCGAATCATATACTAAGATCAGCCAGCCATTCCATGCAGCGGCAGCGACAGGACTAATGACACGATTTTGAATTGAACGTTTACCGGATTCTCCAGCCGGGGTAAAGAAGTATACAAGCAACCACAACTCACAAGGAGGAATTAGACATGACGACAACAGACACTTGGTGGGAAACAATCTTCGCAGGGAATTTGGAAATCGGACTGGACAAAGAACGGATGGATGAACTGGAAGAAGAGCACTTCCTTTATTTCAGAGATGAAGAAACCGATCTAGAGGCCATGAACTGATTTTGGCAACGACATATACCCTGGTGATTTTTGTAAAAGATTCAGGTACATAAAACAGCTTTTCTTTTCGCATGACAGAAAAAGAGAAGCTGTTTTTATTGTGGATAAAACCAGAAGTCCCAATCACCCCGCAGGCGCTTCGATGCTCCTCCATAAGTACAGGGCCGCATAACTGAGATACGGCGACCAATCCGGGAAGCGCTCACGGATTTCTGCCTGAGTCGGTTTGCGCTCCAGGTGCCAAAGGACTTTCAGCGCGTTCTGCAATCCGATATCCGCAGTCGGAAACAGGTTCGGACGCCCGAGGCCGAACATGAGGAACCCTTCGGCGGTCCATGGGCCGATCCCCCGGAGGGCCGTCAGTTCAGCGGTCACCTCGTCATCCGTTTTGTGTCGCATCGATTCGAGATGGAGCCGGTTCTCTGCAACTGCCTGCGACAGGCCGATCACATATTCCGCCTTACGGGTGCTGAACTGCAGTTCGCGCAGTTCCGCAACGGTCAGCCGCGCCACCTGTTCAGGCGGCGGAAAGCGCCACACCCCGTCCTGCTGCATGCCGTACAGTTCCATGAAGCGCATGAGCAGCACATTGGCGAACGACAGATTGAGCTGCTGATGAATGATGCTTTTCACAAGTTCCCCGTACAGCGAAAAACTGCGGACGAGCGGGGTCCCTGCGTGTTCCGCAAAAATCGGAGCCAGGTCCGTATTTGCGAAATGGGCAGCGATGCCGTCGAGCGGCTCGTCAAAATGGAAGATCCACCGGACGCGCGCCAGCTGTTTTCCGTCCAGCAGGCCGCTGATCCGGAAGGCAGGCTCCCGGACAGTTCCTGTCCCCTGCACTGTGACAAGGTTCCCTTCGTCCATCGGAACATGCACCAGGCGCTGCTTACTATCCACGGCATGCACCGGATTCCCCGCCAGCCGGGCCAGCGCCCGGTCAAAGTCATAAGGGAACGGCAAGTCGATTTCCACAGTCATCTCACATCACTCCTAAGCAAAAGCTTCTATAGAGATTACAATACCGCTTTTTCCCGTTCAATGACAGGGAACAGCGCAAGCACCCGGTCGATCAGGAACGTCCGCTTCGCATGGCGCATATGGCAGTATGCACGGAACGAGAAATCCCCTGTTTGCAGCACAGTGACCGCCCGTTTCGTGCACTGCCCGTCTTTCGCCCGGTAGATCATGATCATCGGTGTACCATCTGTTTTCGCCCTCTCCAATTGATTGCGCACGTACGTTCCCCTTCCTTTCTTTCATCATACCGAATATACGTTCGTAAGTAAAGGAATATGAACGACAAAAAAAGCCTGTTTAGAGACTTGGCTCCAAACAAGCTTTACTGATTATCATTTACGCGGCAAAACAATCTTACGGTAAAGGCGCACAGTGAAGAAATAATAGCCTCCGTAGATCGCCAGGAAGATCAGGATGGACACCCAGAGGTGATAGTAGGGATCTTGCAGGATGAAGGAAAATAACCGCATGCCGACTAAAACGTGCAGCAGGCCCAGTACGCCCGGGAACAAGAAGACAATCAAAATTTCACGGCTGATGGACTTCTCCAGAAGTTTGCGGCGTACGCCGAGTTTCCGCAGACTGTCGTACCGGCGGATGTCATTCGCTGCACCGGACAGGATCTTGAACATCAGGATGCTGGCCATCATCGTCAGGAACGCCAGGCCGAGGAAGAAGCCCATGAAAAACGTACCGCTTGCTAAAGCGTATTGCGATTTGAACTGGGAATACTTGCTGACGACGGCATCTGTTTGGGGATCGAAACCGGACATCATCGTGCTGTATACGTCATTCTGAAGCTCGTCTAACTCCTGCCATTTCTGAAGATAAGCAGAGAAATCAGCAGTCCTTGCGAGCAGGATCGAAACTTCTTCCCCCGCGATGCGCTCATATTGTTCGAGCGGCACGATGCGGAACGATTTCGTACCGGCAAGGGCGGGATTGATCGTTTCGAGTGCAACGACCCAATTGTCAGGGATGATCTGGTAGTCATCTTCGATTTTCAAATTCTCCGGAAGCGGATCGGGACGCACAACCCGATAGGTTTCCCAATCTGTTACGAGCGGCGGTGCAGCATTCAGTTCTTCGCGGACATAGTACATATAGGTATCATCCTGTTTCACATGGAAGCTGTTCTGTTCCTGAAGCGGGATTGTCGCTAACAGATCTATTTCTGCAGATCCGGGATTGTACAGCGCGGCGTCATACTGCCACGACCTATCGATGGATAGGAAGGCATCGTTTTTAAAAGCGAACCCTCCGGCGATAGCACCGGCTGACAGGGCGATGAGCATGGCGATGGTGGCGAGCACCCATTTCAGCGAAGACAGCCGGAAATTCAGCTGACCGGAAGTGAACGCGTTGATCCCTCTCAAGTTCGCTTTTGTGTTCCGTTTCCATTTCCGGACGATGACCGGCAGCAGTGCTGTGAACAGAAGGTAGGTGCCGGCTGTCGTAGTCACCGGCGCGGTGAAAAGCCCTATTAACCGCAGCTGCTCCATGAAATAGAGGGACAAATAGCCGATGCCGAGGAACAGGACACCGAGCATTGTCTGCAGTGCCGTGAGTGTCGGTTTCTTCACGACCCGCTCGCTCTGCACGTCGGAGCGAAGCAATTCAATGATCGATGTTTTTGCGAGCCGCGCTGCATGGACGGACGAAGTGATGAAAGAAGCGATCAGAAAATAGACCGCTGTCCACATAACCGCCGGTACATAGATGACTTTGAATTCGGCGAACCCGACATCCAATCCGCTCATCAGCAGCCATGACACGACGCGGGATAACAGAACGCCGAGCGCAAGACCGCTGACAAGCACTCCTACCGTAACGACCAGCGTCTCCAGACGGAATACACGTCCGATCTGCTGCTTCTTCACACCAATCAGCCCATACAGGCCGAATTCCTTTTTCCGCAGAGACAGCAGGAACGAATTCGTATAGAACAAATAGTAGAACGTCGTAACGGAGAGCAGCACCGTGCCGACGAGAAAGACCGGCTGGATATGGTTGATGACAGAATTCTGGGTGATGAAGTCTTTGTTCAGTGACATAGTCAGGAACATATAGAAGACAGCAACGGATATGATGAGTCCTGTAAAAAGAATGAGGTAATCCCGCCGTTTCTTCCTCATACCAGTCAGGGCCAGTTTCAGGATCATGCGCGGCCACCCGCCCCTGACCGGCGATCCAAGTCGCCGAGTACCGTGAGGATCTCCTGATGGAATGCTTCCCGTGTGCCGGACGGGACGAGTTCACGATCCAGTTTACCGTCTTTTATGAACAGCACACGGCTGCAATAGCTGGCGCTGCGCGGATCATGGGTCACCATCAGGATGGAAACGTTCCGGACAGCGTTCAGCTCAGCCAAGGTGTCGAGCAACGTCTCGGCGTTCCGGGAATCGAGTGCACCGGTCGGTTCGTCCGCCAACAGCAGCGCCGGTTCGTGGATGAGGGCCCGGGCGATGGCGGCCCGCTGCTTTTGTCCGCCCGATAATTCAGCAGGGTAGTTCTCCAACAGTTCCCCGATTCCTAGAATGCCGGAGACCTGAAGAACACGATCCTGGATTTCCTCTACTTCTGCATTCCGGAGCGACAGAGGCAGTGCAATATTCTCAAACACCGTCATGCTTTCCAACAGATTGAAATCCTGGAAGATGAATCCAAGGCGCTCAGCACGGAAATCCGATAGCTGGTCTTCGGTCATCGCCGAAACGGAAACCCCGTCAATCGTGATATCCCCTTCCGTCACCGGATCCAGCGTCGCGACCATATTCAACAGCGTCGTTTTCCCAGAACCCGAGGGACCCATGATGCCGATGAATTCACCTTCGTTCATCGAAAAAGATAAGTCGCGAACTGCCGTATAGGCGGCAGCCCCTTTCTTGCCGTATGTCTTCGAAATATTTGTAGCGTGTACGATCGGTTTCATGCAAATTCCTCCAGTTGTTTCGCGTTGTCTGACTCTCCTTAGTCTACTGGCGGAAAATGAAGAATCCCTTCGGATAAAAATGAAGATTCTTTTAAGATTGGAGGGAGTGCTTGTGCTGATCTTCTGCGGTTTCTCGAGGGGAGATGAAGAGGACGACCAACCGGCTAGGTTCCGAAAGCACAAAAAAAACAGACCCTAGGCATCCGGCCTAATAGGTCTGTTTTGGAGAAGTATCGTGTTCCGACAATACTTCCGAGGGTTTGGCACCCAATGATTCCGACTGGGCTCGAACCAGCGACCTCTACCCTGTCAAGGTAGCGCTCTCCCAGCTGAGCTACGGAATCGGGATTATGCAGTGGGCTTGTGGAGCAGCTGTTTGAGGTGAACTCGCTGTCCTAAGCACATGTATGATAATATCACGATATCAAAGAACGTGCAATACCTTTTTCAAAAATAATTTTTCTGCCGGCGATATTTTTGTCCCTCCCTCCCGCCTGCCGCATATACTGTGGCGACTACATCAGGCCCGGAGGTGAACCATCATTGTCAGTGTAGAGGATTTCGAGACATTCGGTCTGGAGACGTCCGGTCAGGCGGCGAAGATCGCTGTGTTCGGGAGTGTCGTGTCGCTGATCGGGGATGCGATCGTGACGTATGCTGCCGCCCTGGCGGTGGAGGAGCAGCAGAACGCACCCGATACGAGCGATGTGATGGATGAATTGAACGAACTGAAGAAACAGATGTCTGAGCTGACCCGGGAGCTCAAGAAAGCCCAGCAGAACGAACAAAAGGACCCTTCCTTCCGTGACCATGTCAACGGATGAAGGGTCCTTTCTTCTATAGTCACTTCGACAATTCGTCGAGTGCGAGCACTTTCAAGGACAGCAGTTCTTCCGGTGTCAGCCGGCTTTCGACTTTCTGGAGCAGCTCCTGCTTTTCAGCTTCCGTCATACCGGACTGCGCCTTCTGCTGCATGTCTGCGAGTTCGCTGACGCTGAATTTCTTCAGGACCGCGCGGGTTGCCTGCTCTTTCGTCTTGATGGGCAGTTTGCTGCGGTCCGCGGTCTTCGCGTCCTGCAAATAGGCCTGGACGTCCGCGTTGCTGTTCAGTTCCCTTTTGACTTCATCGAGCTGTCCTGACGACTCCAGCTGGCTGGTCACTTCATTCATCGCCTTGTCCGCGAGCCAGTTCGTCCCGAAATAGTAGGCGGCCGCGATGACGACCGCGAATACAATGATGACGGCAACAAGTCGTTTGATCCACTTCACAGGTCCTTCCCCCTTCGTTTCCTTTCCCAATAGACGTTCCTAGTCCGAAAAAAGTTTCAAAAAACAAGCCCGTCTGATAACTGGATCAGACGGGCTCTTTTTATGCAGTGACTGCTTTTTCCTTGTTTTTCGAGATCAGCTGGATGGCGAACAGGATGGCAAACAGCGCCAATCCGATGAAGTCCGTATTCGTTTCCGGATAGATGAGCATCATTCCGGTCGCAACAGTGATGATCCGCTCGATCCAGTTCAGTTTCCGGTACCAATAGCCGATCAGTCCCGCCCCGATGGCGATCATCCCGACGATGGCGGTGGCGGTCACCCAGATGATCTCCCACACACTCGCATCGATCATCAGCATCGCCGGATTGAAGACGAACATATACGGGATGATGAATGCGGCGATCGCAAGTTTCGCTGACGTGACCCCGGTTTTGATCGGGTCTCCGCCGGAAATGCCGGATGCCGCGAATGCCGCAAGGGCAACAGGCGGCGTGATGTCCGCGATGATGCCGAAGTAGAACACGAACAAGTGCGCAGAAATCGCGATGACGACAGGCACTGGCGCGTTCGGCGTGTCAAGCATGAGCAGCGTGATGATCGCCGGTGCAGCGATCGTCGACGTGATGACGTAGTTGGCCGTCGTCGGCGAACCCATGCCGAGCACAATTGCAGCAAACATCGTGAAGATGAGCGTCAGCAGGATGTTTCCGCCTGCCGCTGATACGAGGCCGTTTGCAAGGCTCAGTCCGAGTCCTGTCTTCACGACGACGCCGACGATGATACCGGCACAGGCAGTTGCCGCTGCTACTGCAAGGGCCGTGCGTGCGCCGTCGACGAGCGCCTGGACGATGTCCTTGAAGCCGAGCCGTGTCTCTTTGTTGAACGCACTGACGACGAGTGTCAGCACGATCCCGAGCAGCGCGGCTTTCATCGTCGGGATCCCTAACAGCAGGAAGACGATGATTCCGATGATCGGCAGCAGCAGGTAGATCTTTTTCAGTGTCTCTTTGCGGTTCGGGATCTCTTCCGGACGCATCCCTTCAAGACCGACACGCTTCGCTTCGAAATGCGTCATGATCCAGATACCAGTGAAATAGAGGAGTGCTGGGATCGTAGCCGCTTTCGCAATGTCCCAATACGTGACGCCCCCGATGAATTCCACCATCAGGAACGCGGCAGCCCCCATGATCGGCGGCATGATCTGTCCGCCTGTCGATGCGGCCGCTTCCACGCCGCCCGCGAACTCCTTCCGGTAGCCGAGTTTCTTCATCATCGGAATCGTATAAGAACCGGATCCGACGACGTTCGCGACGGAGCTTCCGGAAATCGTCCCTTGCAGGGCGCTTGAGAAGATCGCGACTTTCGCCGGTCCTCCTGTCAGCTTCCCTGCAAGCACGACAGCGAGGTCATTGAAGTAGTTCCCGACGCCGGTTTTCACGAGGAACGCTCCGAACAGCAGGAAGACGAAGATGAATGTCGCGGAAACGCTGATCGGCGTTCCGAGGATCCCGTCTGTCGTGAAGAACATGAGCTGCACGAGATTATCCAGGTTCTGCCCTCTGTGCGCGAGGAATCCCGGGAAATACGGCCCGAAGAATGCGTAGACGAGGAATACCCCCGAAATGATCGTAATCGGCAGGCCGACGGCGCGGCGTGCCGCTTCCATCGTCAGCAGGACGGCCAGGATGCCGACAATCAGGTCAAGATCCGTGACACGGCCGACACGCAGGACCAATTCGTCCATGTTGAGCGGCCAGTACAAGCCGACACCGATTGCTAGTATCGACAGGATCATGTCGTAGAATGGTACCTTGTTCCGTTTGACACCCGGTTTTTTGCGCGCCGGGAACAGCAGGAAGATGAGAGACAGCGCGAATCCTAAGTGGATGGAACGCTGGACGTAGGCGGTGAACGGTGTTCCGATCGATGTATACAGCTGGAAGATCGAGAACGCCAGCAAGCCGAAGAAGACGATCTTGCCGAGTATGCCGGCCAAGTTCCTCGTATTGGATTCAGGATCGTATTTTTGGAGCAGTTCGAGCTGCTCCGCTTCCGACAGCGTGTCGAACCGCTCGTCGTTCGGATCGATGACCGGATCCGTTTTCTGTTTTTCAGTACGCTTTGCCATTCAGTCTGGCTCCTTTCAGTAGTTCAACTAAGGTCAATTTCTTCACACGGAACTCGTAGGAGTGCCCGCGTTCAAGGATGTTCTTCAAGTCTGTTTCCTTACCTGAGTAGCGGAACGCCAATTGTGCATCCACATCACCGACATACAATACGAACGAGTCGATGACTTTATCTTCATATGTAAGGGTGTAAATGCCCTCTTCCGTCACTGTCAGCGATTCACCCTCTTCCGCGTACGCCGGCAGTCCGATTCCGACATCCTCGTAGCGCATCGAAAGGAACTTGATCGACCGATCGGGCAGCAACCGATACGTTTCGATGACGTCCGTCAAAAAGATGGAGTGTACGTAGCGGATCTGGAACTCGTCGTCTTCCGACACTAGCTGGTAGGCGGTCTTCGGATATGCCGTACGTGTTTCGGTGAATGTGAATGCCTGCTTGACCGGAATAGTCCAGGCGGCGGTCAGCAGTGCGATCAGAAGGAGACCCAGCGGAATCAGCAGACGTTTCACCCGCTCACCCCTTTGAAATCAGTTTCCGGAATGACGAAGGGGACGGCAGAAGCAGCCATCGCCTCACCGTCCCGATCCGACATTCTACAACGATTATTTGCTCACTTCATCGAAATACTTTTGTGCACCCGGGTGGACAGGGATGCCGATTCCGTCAAGACCTGTTTCCGGTTTGATGAGCTTCCCTTTTGCATGCTGCAGTTTCGGTGCGTTGTCGTAAATGGCTTTCGTGATTTCGTAAACCAAGTCTTCCGGCACGTCGTTCTTGATCGCAAGCATGGCGCCGACGGAAACAGTCGGTGTGTCTTTCTCCAGGCCGTATGTTCCGGCTGGGATGACTTCTTTCGCGTAGTACTCGTATTTGCTGATCAGTTCGTCGGCTTTGTCGTCTTCAACAGGGACAACGAATACTTTCGCAACAGCATTCAAGCCTTCAACTGCACCGGTCGGAGTTCCTGCAGTGATGAACGCTGCATCGATCTGACCTGCCTGCAGGCTTTCCTGGGATTCCCCGAAGTCCAAGTTCTGCGGCTTAATATCTTTCATGGACAGTCCGTGGATTTCAAGGAGCTGTTCCGCGTTCGCGTACGTACCGGATCCCGGTGCGCCGACGGATACTTTCTTGCCTTTCAGATCATCGAATGTCTTGATGCCTGTTTTTTCGAGTGTGACGAGCTGGACCGTTTCAGGGTACAGTGCCCCGAGTGCCGAGACGTTGTCGACTTTGTCGTTTTCGAACATCATCGTGCCTTCCGTCGCATAGTAAGCGATGTCCGTCTGCACGAATGCGATTTCCGCATCGCCGTCCTTCAAGGCGGTCATGTTCGCTGCAGATGCCTGAGACACTTCAGCGGATGTTTTGACGCCTGTATCTTTCTGGATGTTTTCAGCGATAGCGCCGCCGAGGGCGTAGTACGTCCCTTGAGTACCGCCCGTCAGCAGGCTGAGGAACTTGTAGTCCTTGCCGCTGTCAGCTCCATCCCCTTTTGCATCCCCGTCTGTTTTCGTGCCGTCATCCGAGCCGCATGCTGCAAGCGCTAACACTGCGATGAGCAGCATCGAGATGAGGCCAAAAATTTTCTTATTCATCCAATTACCCCCTAGGTATCTATTTCACTGGTAGAGTCCATAATAGCATGTAAGCGGGTTCAATTGTCAATCCTTTTCAGAATACAATAATTACTGAAATCGGTTTCATTACAAATATAGCAAAAAGCCATTCCTCTGCCTGTTAGGGAATGGCTTTCCTGTCAATTAACGATGAAATATAATTTCAAGTTTTTTCATATATCTGAATGGGTATTTGTTACTTTGCAGCGTCTCGGACGTCTTCGAACGTAAGACCCGCTTCCTCGAGATCCCGCGACCGGTGCGCAATCCGGGCAGCCGCGCACGAAGCGACACTGGCGACGAGGTCGTCCAGGAATGTATGGCAGTGATCCCCTTTTTTCGTATCCAGGGCGTTGATAATGCCGATTTTGTTTTTATCCAAGTGGCCGAACGTCGTCACTGCAATCGACCCATACGTGAAAACAGCGCCAAGAGCTATTGTTTCGTCCACTCCGAACAGGCCTTCATCCGATTCAACAATTTCCTGAAGAGGTGAAGAGAGCTTTTTCTGTTCGCACAGCTCGTCCAATTCAATGCCGACGAGGATGGCATGCTGCAATTCCCGCTTCCTTAAGACGTTTTCGACCGAATCGACACACTGTTCAAACTGCAGCTCCTGATGATAAGGCGCTTGCATTTCGTAGACGATTTTCGCGATATCTTCAAGTTGGACACCGCGCCGTTCCAATGCTTCCCGGGTCGCTTTTGCAATCACTTCCGACCGTACTTTACTCTCTCCGTCAAACATGATCATCCATCCCCTTCTTGTGATTCGATTCGCCAGTGTAAGGCGGTTCTGCACATTATACCCTCTCTGTATCGTATGTTACAATCTTCAGTAGCAGAACCGAAAAAGGAGGCTGTCCCATGACCCAAGGCAAGATCCATGATATCCAGTTCTACAGCGAGGCCCTTCAGGAGGAGATGGAGCTGCTCATCTACCTGCCGGCTAATTTCACCCCGCTCCTCAAATACGCAGTGCTGTTCGCATCGGACGGTAAAGACTACTTTCAATATGGACGGATCGGCAAAGTCGTCGATGAGTATATGTCGAAAGAAGAAATCGAAAACGTGATTGTCATCGGCATCCCGTATAAGTCGGTGTCGGAACGGCGCCGAATGTATCATCCGGATGGCGACCGGCAGAAAGACTACATCCGCTTCCTCGCCCATGAACTTGTGCCGTTCATCGACAGCGAGTACCCGACCTACCAAGTCGGCGGCGGCCGGGCGTTGATCGGCGATTCACTGGCTGCGACCGTATCGCTGCAGACAGCTCTGCAATACCCGAATTGTTTCAGCCGCGTCATTCTCCAATCGCCTTATGTCGACGAGACTGTGATGGATGCCATTACATCCGCCAAATCTCCTGAACAATTGTCGATCTATCATGTCATCGGCAGCGAAGAAACCGAAGTCGTCACGACGGCGGATGGCAAGCAGGATTTCCTGGCACCGAACCGCCGGGCAAAACAATTATTTGAGAATAAAGGGTTTCCGTACTTCTATGAAGAATTTAAAGGGGACCACACGTGGAAATACTGGCAGCCCGATGTGCGTCGCGCCGTCCAGATGGTATTCGCTCAATAATCAATCGGACAATTTGCAACAGTTCTGCTATACTTGATGGCAGAAGTGTATTTACTTTCCTAAGGAGGTTGTTCACATGAAGTATGGAGTTGTCGCATTTCCTTCGAAACAATTGCAAGACTTAGCCAACGGGTACCGTAAGCGCTATGACCCTCGCTATTCCAAAATAACACCTCATATGACACTCAAAGAAGTGTTCGAAGCAGATGAGCGTGAAATCCGTCAAGTGGCGGAAGCGATCCGCAAAGTGGCAAGAAACCACAAACCTTTCGAATTGAGTGTGTCGAAAGTGAGCACATTCGCACCGATCACGAACACGATATACTTTAAAGTGAATCCGAACGAGGAACTGTCAGCCTTGCACGACGCCCTGAATAACGATGATTTCTTCGGAGGACTTCCAAAATATTCATTCGTTCCTCACGTTACAATTGCGCAAGACCTCACTTCAGGAGAGCACGATGACATTATCGGCCAGCTGAAAATGATTGGGGTGGATCACTCAGAGACAATCGACCGGTTCCACTTGCTCTACCAGCTTGACGATGGGTCATGGACAGTTTACGAAACTTTCCATCTGCAAGAGGAGAACTGATTTGTACGAGGTAAAGATTGCTGTGTCACAGAACGAACGGGAAGACGCGTTCACCGTCCGTAAAAAAGTGTTCGTCGAGGAACAGGGTGTCCCGCTTACGCTGGAACTTGACGACTTCGATCAGACGGCGTCCCATTTCGTCGTCTATGATGGCGGGAAAGCGATTGCTGCTGGCCGTATCCGCAGCACGTCAGATGATGTCGGCAAAGTGGAGCGCGTCTGCGTGTTGAAGGAGTACCGCGGCAAACACCTCGGGAACTTGATCATGCATGCGCTCGAAGAACAGGCTGCAAAGACCGGGCTCAGCAAAATTTTGCTGAACGCCCAGTCGTACGCTGTCCCCTTCTACGAAAAACTCGGCTATACGGTCACTTCCCCCGAATTCATGGACGCAGACATTCCGCATCGCGCTATGGAAAAAACGATCGGCACAGCAATGTAACCAACAGGAAAACCCCCGTTCCGGGTATGGAACGGGGGTTTTCCTGTGCAGTGGGTCTTATGCATATTGGTTGACTGCCAGCCCTTTTCCGACGACGACTGCCACTTCTTTCGACAAGCCCGCCGGATTCGGGCGGATGAATCCGTTTTTCGCATGCGGCAGCGGCTGCCGGGGGGCAGGCTGGATATCAGCCTCCCGGGATACAGCTTGATTCACACGCTCTTCCCGACGATAGACTTTCTGCCACTCCTCGTATTCTGTTTGCAGTTTCACTGATTGCACCCGGTCAATGTAGGCAAAGTTCGGAGTGGCATTCTCCATCCGGTTTGCGTAAATTTGTGATTGAATCGGCTGTATCGGCAGCTGGTATCCCATATCCTGCACCCTCCCTTAGAAATAAAGTTACTAGTAGTTTTACTTCGATACCCGCTTTGCTTCTCTTGTAAACATGGAAGTTGATTATTTTCCTAGCATTCGTTGAATGTCAGCCAAATTGACCGACTGGCCGCTTGCCATCAGGGAATTGACAAGCTCATCTTCCAAGTGGGGCGGCACATTCTTGTTGGCGAGCTGGCCGACGTTCCGGATGATTTTCCGTACTTGGCGTTCATCTTGGAAATCCGCATGCTGGATAGCGTTCGCAAGTGCGAAAACTTCCTCCATCGGAACTCCGGTCTTCGATTCGATCCTCTTGAAAAAGGAGTCATTCATACTCCTTGTTCCTCCTCTCGTTTAGCAAAACGTACTCCCGACAATGATCAGCAGGATGAATAGCACGACAATCAGGATGAACGTCGAGCCGCCTTGATTATTACCACACTCTTGGTTCCCTCCATAACAAGATCCGCCATAGCCATAACTTCCGGACATAAGAAAATCCCCCCTCTCTTCTCCCTATCGTATGCAGCAGAAGGCAGAAGCGGGCGGGACATTTGTATATTTCCAGTTTTCTTTACGTTTTCAGATGGTGCCTTTCCCTTTAAACAGGAAGGAGGCGATGAAGCCGAATACGATAGCCGCACTGATACCAGAACTCGTCACCTCAAACATTCCCGTCAGGACGCCGATAATTCCGTGTTTCTCGGCTTCAGCGAGGGCACCGTGTGTCAGCGAATTCCCGAACGACGTAATCGGGACCGTGGCGCCTGTACCCGCAAAGTCGATCAGCGGTTCGTACAATCCGAAACCGTCCAATATGGACCCCGCCACAACGAGCGTACAGAGCGTATGGGCAGGCGTCAGTTTACCGACATCCATCAGCAGTTGGCCAATCACACAGATCAATCCGCCGACGATAAAGCTTGTTATATAGATGGATAGCATACGCGCTCCCTCATTTCATCTCAATTTCCACTGCATGTGCAATGCATGGGATCGATTCTCCCTGCTGGTATGATAACGGTGACATGAGCGAGCCCGTCGCGATCAGGAGAACACGCTTGTACTGGCCGGCGAGCAGTTTGTCATACACTTCCGAAAAGTAGACGGAAGCCGAGCAGCCCGAACCGCTTGCACCTGCCAGGAATTCCGGGTGTTTTCCGTAATACTCCGCCCCGGCGTCGCGGAACGTATGCGAGACGTTATATTCCCACCGGTCAAGCAGCGTTTTGAACAGTTCAAAACCGATCTTTCCCAAGTCACCGGTCATGACAAGATCGTACTCTTCCAATGTCCGCCCGTGGCCATCGAGATGGCGCTTGAATGTATCCGCCGCAGCCGGTGCCATGGCAGCTCCCATATTAAGGGGATCTGTCAACCCCAAGTCCGTTACGACGCCGACTGTACCGCAGGTGATGACGGGCGCCCCTGCAATATACGGGACGACGGCCGCTGCACCAGCAGCCGTGGCGGTCCATTGTGCTGTGGCACCCTTTTGACTCCCATACTGCAACGGGTATCGAAATTGCCGTTCGATGGCATTGTGCTGGCTGGCTGAGCCTGCGATCACCAGGTCCGCCATGCCGGCTTCTGTCAGAAGTGCCGCTGTCAGCAATGTGGAGACGGAAGTGGCACATGCTGAAAACATTCCCATGTAAGGAATTCCGACAGTGCCGGCTGCGAAATTGGAAGGCGTCATTTCATTCACCAAGTCCCCGATGAGCAGGAACTGGGCGTCAGAAGGGGTTTTGTCCACTTTGGATAAAGCGATTTTGACGGCTTCTTCCATCATTCTGGCATGTGCCTGTTCATTCGTCTTCAAGCCGCACCGTTCGTCTTCGTATTGCTTATCGGCATACTTCGAAAATGGACTTTTCTTCTCTTCCAGCGGCCCGATGGTTACACCTGTCGATACGATGACGGGCTGGGAAGCGAATGTGAGGAGTCCTCTTCCGTTCACCATGAAATCACTCCTAACGCGACCAATATCGATTTGATAAGCGCAACGGCAAATGCAGAGAAGACACCGTACAGGATGACGGACCCTGCCAGTTTGAACATATTGCCCCCTACGCCAAGTACATATCCTTCGGAGCGGTGTTCGATTGCTGAGGAGACGACCGCGTTCCCGAATCCAGTGATCGGCACCGCACTTCCGGCTCCGGCAATCTGGGCAAATTTCTTATACAGGCCGAACCCCGTCAGCAGCATAGCGAAGAAAATCATCGTCGCGACAGTCGGATTGCTGGCAGTCCGTTCCGTGAAGTCGAAGAAGGTAATATAGAAAAGCGCGACGAACTGGCCGATCAGGCAGACGAAGCCCCCGGTGATGAATGCGGCAATGCAATTTTTCAAATAAGCGGGTTTCGGCGTGAGCTGCTGTTCCAGCTGCTGGTACTTTTTCTCCTCCATCAGGTCTCTTCCTTTACAAGTTTGCTCAATTTTTTCATCTGTTTTGTATATTTCTTTGTGTTCCGCTGTTCGATCATCTTATTCGTCTCGAGGAATACTTTACTGTCAGCGGAGACGGTGATGTCCATCTCCGGGTACAGCTCCTTGAACTGATCGCCCACTTCTTTTGCTATGGTCCGTTTCCGGAACCGGTCGAATGTGTTGACTCGCAAACCTGCGATGAGACGGTCATCATGGATCAGCAGGACGGCGTTTTTAATACGCGGGTCCTCTTTTAGGATCGCTTCTGCCTGTTTTCCGTCCGCATCCGTCGTGTTGACCGTTTTAAAACCGACCTTCGACGAACAACCTGACAGCAGGCAGATGATGATGCCGAGAATAAGCCAGTTACGAATGCCCATCCCCTCCTTTTCCCTCCAGTATGCCTGGAATCCCTTCGATTTATTCACAAGTGTACAGACGCCCTGTCAGGACGTCCGAGGCTGCCATAAGGTATAGAGATCAAACGAAAGGAGGAAATGATTCATGAGTTGTGGATGTGGAAGAAACGAAAACCAGGGGGAAAAGGTGTCGCCGACACACGGTCATTGTGTATGTGAGGCGGTTCGCTTCATTAAACGGCTTCAGGATACGCATCGCGATGACGACTGCTTCGATTGTGACACGGACTGTTTCATGCGGCCGCTCGGCAGTCTGGTCAGCCCTGCGAACGAACGGTTCAATACGCGGGTGTTCTCGCTGCTAACGGAAGACGGGGACTTTTTCAAGTCGATGTACCGTCCGGTCAGTTCAAATGATTCACACCACCGGCCGAAGCCCGGCACTTCACCGGCAATCGGCAACTGCTTCTCCGTCTTTTTCCGAGTCCAGAATATCTTTGACGACTGCTGTGCGACGCTGATGGTCCTCGAGCCACTCGATGCGAGCGGCAACCCGGTCAATCTGGTCGATTGCGGTAAAATCTGCTTGGAAAAACTCTGCACGGTCGTAGGCTTCCGGGCCACAAAGTCCTGCATCACTGTCGACCTGAATTGCTTCTGTGCGATCCAATGCATCACGGACACATACGTCACACAGTGTCCGACAACCACCTAACCATCACGCTCCCGCGGATGCTGAAAAAGACTGCCGACGCGGCAGTCTTTTTTTCGTGCAGAAACAGCCCCGCCTGTTATCAGACGGGGCTGTTCCTGCGTCATCGGAAAGGCTGGCCTTTCCAATAGACTTCTTCAATTGAGTCAAGACCGAGCGTCCGGATTTCTTCCAGTGACTGGCTCTCTTCCGTCACTTTGACGGCAACTTCCGTATCGGTAATCGACAGGAGATCACCTGTCAGCAGCTGCCCGGCGACCGAGAACTGCAAAGGCCGATACGCTTTCTGCGGGAATGGCTCAGCAAGATAGCGGAGCTTCCGGACAACTTCACTTTCCTGAGGCAGCCGGACAGACTCCCCATGCGTCACCGCAGGATCAGCAGCCGATTCTTCGACAGCGTGATCTGCAGATTCGTAAATTGCAGTACTTTCATCTTTTTCAACCTGTACGACCACTACCAATGGCGGCCCGTCAATGAACAGCAGCGGAGCTTGGAGTGAAATCAGCGCCACCTCCTCTACCCGTATACTATGCGCAATACGCCCAGAGGTGACGAAAATTTCACAGTTTGCTGATGAACGCCGTTGCCAGGCCGAGGTAGATCAGAATACTGATCAGGTCGTTCAGCGTCGTGATGAACGGACCCGATGCGACGGCTGGGTCGATCTTCATTTTATGCATGAACAAGGGTATGAAGGAACCGGATATTGTCGCTGCAAAGATCGAGACGAAAATCGCTGCTCCGACCAGCATGCCGATGACCAGTTCGCCTTTCCAGAAAAAGATCAGCGCAATGACGAACAGTCCGCAGATCAGCCCGGTGATGATGCCGGTGCCAGCTTCCCTCAGCAGCAGCTTGAACTTACTTTCTTCTTCGATGTCCCGTGTTGCAATTCCGCGCACGGCGACCGCCAGTGCCTGAGTGCCGCTGTTTCCGGCAGTCCCCGCAATGAGCGGGATGAATGCCGCAAGCAGGGCCACTTGTGAAATCGTGTCAGTGAACATATCGATCAGATTAGCGGTGATCATGCCGAGGATGAGCAGGATAATAAGCCACGGCACCCGCTTTTTCGCAGCGGAAAATGAGTTTTTGTCAAAAGTATCCATATTGGATACACCGGCGAGTTTTGAGTAGTCATCCGATGCTTCTTCTTCCAGGACATCGAGCACGTCATCGACGGTGACAATTCCGAGTATGTGCTGCTGGAAGTCGACGACCGGTACTGCAAGGAGATTGTAATCCTGCGTCGTGCGCGCGACGTCTTCCTGATCGTCCGATACGAGGACGCTGACGACCCGTTCGTTCATGATCGAACGGATCAGGACATCCTCCTCCGAGATGATCAGATCACGCAGCGAGACGACACCTGTCAGTACGTTGTCATCATCCACGACGAATACATAGTAGATCGTTTCCGCGCTCGGTGCCTGGATCCGTAAAATATTCATGGCGGAGCGGACCGTCGAGTTCTGCGGCACGGTGACGTACTCCGTCGTCATGATGGAACCCGCTGTATATTCTTCGTAATGGAGCAGCTCTCTGATCTGCGCAGCTGCCTCTTTGTCCATGAGCGTCAGATAACTGACGGTCTGGGCTTTGTCGAGTTCTTTCAGGACATCGACCGCGTTATCCACAAACATGTAGGAAATCATCTCTGCGGCATACGTCGCCTCCATCTCCTGAAGGAACTCTTCGTATTCTTCTTCCTCGATTTCACTCGTCTCGAAAATTTCCGCCATCTCTTTCGGTGACAGGAAATAATACATGATCTTCCGCAAGTCCGGACCCGCTTTTTCGTAAAAGACAGCTCGGTCGTATGGATGCAGCAGTAAATATTCGTCCCGGAAGGCTTTGATATCCTGCTGCTTCAGATCTTCAATGAGTTTCGTCTCGTCGAAATCTACTTCTTCTTTACGGTCTTCTGTTGTTTCCATAGCTGCACCTTCCTTCCTCTTCGCTGCTCATCCATTCTCCTGTATACTCTGCAGTAGGTTGTGAATACTGCCTCAAAAAGGAGTGGATCTGTATGTTTGATATTATCGGTGATATACATGGGTGTTATGACGAGCTGATTGAAGTGCTGTCTGCCCTCGGGTACTCTTTGGAAAGCGAAATCCCAGTTCATCCGGATGGCCGGTCCCTTGTATTCGTAGGAGACGGCATGGACCGCGGCCCTCATTCCCTGCGCGTCCTGCAGCTGCTGTTTGATCTTCAGGACAGCGGCAAGCTCAATTATTCCCCGGGAAATCATTGCAACAAACTGTACCGGTATGCAAAAGGCAATAAGGTCCAGCAAACCCATGGACTTGAAACGACGGTCGCAGAACTCGATGCCATGCCTCCGGGCGAGCGTCGGGCTGTGCTCTCCCGCTACAAACGGTTCTATGAGGAACTGCCCCTCTATCTATCTTTGGACGGCGGCAGGCTCATCGTCGCGCATGCCGGACTTCCCGAACGGATGATCGGTGCCAAGCCTTCCGGTTCGATGAAAACATTCGTCCTGTACGGCGACATTACCGGTGAGACACTGCCAGACGGCCGTCCGGTAAGGCGGGACTGGGCAGCGTCCTATAAAGGAAGTCCATGGATCGTCTACGGACACACACCAGTCAGGGAACCCCGATTCGTCGGAAACACCGTCAACATCGATACAGGCTGTGTATTCGGAGGGGACTTAACTGCTTTCCGCTGGCCGGAGAAGGAAATTGTCTCCATCCCTTCCCGCCAGCCGTTTCAGCCTGAAAAGTTCACAGATTATCCCTCATGATGCACTTCAGCAGCAGCCAGCAGATCCGCGAGATCGTCCGGCATGCTGCTTGTGAACGTGACCCTGTGCTGCCCCGTCGGGTGGTTGAACGAGATACATGCACAGTGGAGCGCCTGGCGGGACAGCAGGTCACATGGCCCGCCGTACAAATCATCCCCAAGAAGCGGATGGCCGATATGGGTCATATGCACTCGGATCTGATGGGTGCGGCCTGTATGCAGCTGCAGTTCAACGGCGGTGAACAACTCGCCTTCCAATGAATAACGGCCGGTGACCCGGACGTCTGTCCTGGCATACTGGCCGTCAGAACGGACTGTCCGCTCGATGATGCTGCCGTCTTTCCTGCCGATCGGCTCTTCAATACGAAACTCATCGTTTTCCAAGATTCCGCTCACGAGCGCGGTATACCGCCTGTCGATCCCTGTCTGCTGCATCTGGCTGCTGAGCAGGTGATGGATATGGCGGTTTTTTGCGATACAGACGACACCCGACGTATCCGTGTCGAGACGGGTCACGACATGGACGGTCGCCTGATGCCCTTCAAGGAGATATTTTCCCGCCACCCGGTTTGCAAGTGTCCCGGATGGCTGATTGCGCGAAGGGATTGTTCCCTGGCCGGCAGGTTTATCTGCGATGAGCAGGGCATCATCCTCGTAAAGGACAGTGAGCTCGCCCGGTTCTGCACTCAGTCCGTCCGCCAATTGTTCTGGCGGGAACTCGACTGTGACTTCATCGCCGGCACTGAGCATCCAGCGCACTGTCCGTTCCTGGCCGTTCACCGCGATCCGGCCGCCGCTGTACTTAACGGCCGTCAAGGCCCGTTTCGACAGAGCATGAGATCCGAGCAGGTCACGAAGCAGGATCGGTTCAGCCGCGGTAAACGTCAGACGGAGCGGAGTTCCTTCACTTTTCTTCATCGCTTGCGACGAATGACTCGGATACACGTTTCCAGAACGGGAACGGACGGAAGCGTGCGAACGAGATCTTTTCTTTCGATACTTTGTATTGAATGGACTTTACATCTTTCTGCAGAAGCTGCAGATGATCGACCGTCACCATGAAGTCCGGCCCTTTGACGGGTTTCAGCAAACACGCGTGATGGGCAGGCAATACAAGCGGTGATCCGACTGTCCGGAACACCCTGTTGTTGATGGAGGCCATTTCCGTCAGCTGCATACACGATAACGACGGGTGGAGAATCGCCCCGTTCAGCGATTTACTGTACGCAGTCGAACCTGAAGGCGTCGACATGCAGAGGCCATCCCCCCGGAACCGCTCGAAATGAGCGCCGTTCAATTCGACATCCATGACGAGTGTCACTTCGGGCGACTTGATCGTCGATTCGTTGAGTGCGAGATACGTCGACGTCTCCTCGGAATGAGTGTACGTAATTTCGACCTCAAGCAGCGGATATTGGACGACATGATAATCTTTGCGGGCGATCATGATGACAAGTTTCTCGATTTCTTCTGGCTTCCAATCGGCATAGAATCCGAGATGTCCCGTATGGATTCCGACGAATGCCGTCTCTTTGACGCGGTGGACGTATTTATGGAAACCATGGAGCAGCGTGCCGTCCCCGCCGATCGACAGCACAATGTCCGGTTCCAGATCGTCATAGATCAGCCCGAATTCCGTCAAGTATTCCTTCGCTTCCGACATCAGCCGGTTCGACAAATCATCACCGCGTGATTCAATTGCGAATTTCATAAGTCCGTCTCCCCTTTCCACGTAGTGTCCTGGATATCCCGCTTTTCCGTTTCTTTGAAGGAGCTGAAGTACGTCTGGGCTTCGTGGATCTCATCGCGGATGAGCGACATTTCCTCATCGAGCCGGAACGCCGCTTCCGCCGCCCCTTCGAGCCGCTGCCGTATGACGTCCGGCAGCTCCCCCTGGTATTTGTAATTCAGCGAATGCTCGATTGACGCCCAGAAATTCATGGCGAGCGTCCGGATCTGGATTTCCGCCAGCACGGACTTTTCCCCGTGTATCGTCTGTACCGGATATTCGATGATGATATGATACGAACGGTATCCGCTCTTCTTTTTGTGGGATATGTAGTCACGCTCTTCGACAATTCTCATATCTTTGCGCTCCCGCAGCATGTTGACGACACTCCCGATATCATCGACGAACTGGCACATGATCCGCAGCCCGGCGATGTCCGGCACTTCCTTTGCGAGTTCCTGGGAAGGCTCGAACGGGATCCCCTTTTCGAGGGTCTTGTCATAGATGCTCGCGAGCGGTTTCAGCCGACCTGTCACAAACTCGACAGGAGCATGCCGGTCCTCCAGTTTGTACTGGTGCCGGAGTCCTTTCAATTTCACTTTCAGCTCTACTACGGCCTGCTTATAGGGAGCTAGAAAATCATTCCACATTCTCATTCGAGCCGCCTCCCTTTCCTCGTCACCCCATCGTCTGCAAGGTATCCGCAAATGCCTCCTCGACCGCAAGCATGAACGTCTCCCCATAATTCCCGTTGCCTTCGATATTGAAGACGAGCATCGTCAGCTCCTCCGTGAATCCGGTCAGCACGATCTCCGCGCCGCTGCAGGCGAGTACAGGATCCTGACTGCCTGTCGTCAGCGGCTGCATGAGCGGCCAGACAGCCTGCGTAAAGTGAAGATACTTATAGTCTTCCCCGTCTTCGAACAAATAGACAAACGTCCCTTCGTCGGAATCCGTGATCATTTTGCCAGCAGGCAGCTGGCCGAGCTGTTCTGCGGGACCTTCATAGGTGAAAGTGACGGTTCCGTCCTTCACATATCCATTTGTAATCCGATATTCTATACGCACAAGTTTTTCGTCCCTTCCCTTACGTTCAGTACAAATAGTTTACCATAGAGTGCCCCTCGTTGCAGTTGGGATTATGCTTTCGAACTGCAAATTGATATACTGAAAGAAGAACAGGATAGGCCACGGATAATTATGGACATCGAAAGGACCGATCGGTATGGATACGCAAATGATTCGTACACTTTTTGAACTAAATTCCCTCCAGACACTCGGCGCAGTCCGTTCGGCTGCAGAACCCGGCGCTGCTAATACCGATTTTTTTCAGACGCTGATGACAGAATTGACGGGGGAACCTTCGGTAACGGATGCGCTGTCCGGCTTTTCTGCGTCTGCACTCGGCAGTTTACAGGCTTCCCAGGGGACGCTTCCGTTCACCTTCCAGCCGACTCCGCAAGTGAACACCGCGGCCGACGCCATGCAGGTGATCGACCGGACGACCGCGAGCCGGCCCCCCCTCAGCTACAATGGAGGAAGCGTCCAAACAGCTTACGCTCCGCTCATCGACAAGGCGGCCAAGCAATTTAACGTCCCGTCGGCTCTGATCGCCGCAGTCATCAAACAAGAATCGAATTTCAACAACGACTCCGTCAGTTATGCCGGCGCCCGCGGACTCATGCAGCTCATGCCGGGCACAGCCAGGTTCCTCGGCGTGCAGGACGCTTCCGACCCCGAACAGAATATCATGGGCGGCGCGAAGTATTTGCGGCAGATGCTCGACCAGTTCGGCGGCGACATGAAACTGTCCCTCGCAGCCTACAATGCCGGCCCCGGGAACGTCCGGAAATACGGCGGCGTGCCTCCATTCCGCGAGACGCAGAACTATGTTACGAAAGTGATGAACAACTATAATACGTATAACGCATGACAGGATGCCTCGGCCGTAAGAGCGATTTATTTGTGAATGGCATATAGGGTTGCTAAAATGAAGTACAGAGTGACAACAAAGGAGAATGACATTCATGACACGAAAGCCTTTGATACCTTTCGAGGAAATCGGCGAAGCACGTTTGTCGGAACTCATCGACCGGTTCTACGCTAAAGTCGCGGTCCATCCTGACTTGGCACCTATCTTCCCGGACGACTTAACTGAAACAGCCCGTAAACAGAAACAGTTCCAGACCCAATACTTGGGCGGACCGAACCTATATACAGAAGAACACGGACACCCAATGATGAAAGCCAGGCACATGCCATTTCCGATCACACCGGTACGTGCACAGGCATGGCTGTCCTGCATGAAGGAAGCGATGGACGATGTCGGACTCGAAGGACCTCTTCGCGACGTCTATTACCAGCGCCTCGTCATGACAGCCAATCATATGGTAAATCGTAGCGAGGAGGGAGATCAGTGAATTACAGAACGCTTGCAGAAGCTGACCGTGAACCGGTATCCCACCCGAGACCTATCGAATTATACGTTTTCCTGGATCCGCTCTGCCGCGACTGCTGGGCGCTCCAGCCGATACTGCGCCGTCTTCAGGTTGAATACGACCGCTATTTCACCTTGCGGATCGGATTGCTCACCTCCCTGCCAAAGATGAACTTCCATGTGACGGCAATCGAGGAGGAGGAAGCCGCCGATGGGCACGACGCTTTCTCGAAGTCACACCCTGCGTTCCCAAGCATCGCTATCAAAGCAGCGGAATTCCAAGGGAAACGCGCTGGATTCCGGTTTCTGACAAAGTTATTCGAGTACTCCTTCTTGAAATCACGCAACGTGAAATCCTTCTCGGTCCTGCTGGAGATCGCCGAAAAACTGCAGCTGGACAAAGACGAGTTCATCAGCGATTTCTTTTCCCGCAACGTCCTCCAGTCGCTTCAGGTGGATCTTCACCTGGCCAAGGAAATGGCTGTCGAGAAGTCACCGACCTTCGTGTTTTTCAATGAAAACATCGAGGACGAAGGGCTGATGGTCGACGGCTCGTACCGCTATGAAATCTATGAACAGATTCTTGAAGAATTGACCGGCACGACGATCAACCGGGAATGCGCCCCTCCCCTCGCCGATCTCTTCACCCGCTTCGAGATGCTGTCGACTTCCGAAATCGCAGACATCTACGGCGTGACGGAAAAGGACAGCGAGCGGGAACTGAAAAAACTGCTGCTGAAGCAAGAGGTGGAACGCGCTGTCTTTCATGACAATGTGCTGTGGCGGAAACGATGATACTGAAAATGGAACAGGCAAGGAAAAATCGATGATTTTTCCTCGCCTGTTTTTTTGTGCGCTGGTTGGGGTGGGGTGGCTGGGGTTTATGAGCGGTTTGTGGGATTTATGAGCGGTTCTCGCGTTTTATGAGCGATTTCTGCGTTTTATGAGCGGTTTTCGCGTTTTATGAGCATTCCTGTTTTGAACTATTGAAGGGGTTGCACAAGAAAAAGCCC